>NZ_BOMA01000002.1:0-587375 GCF_016861935.1 Pseudomonas sp. 008
TGTTAAAGAGCGGTTGGTTAAGATCTTTCGTCTCAACCGAGGCGCGCATTCTACAGCAGCCTCTGTTGCTGTCAAGCGGTTATTTTCAGAAGTTTTCAAAGTTTCCCGTAAGAAACATCAGCAACTTCAACCACTTGCGCTTCCGATCTCTCGTTAGCGGGAGGCGAATTCTACAGCGTTAGTCGCTGCTGTCAACACCTCTTTTTCTCCGCTTTCGACCGAGAAGATCGAACCGTCAATAAGGCGACAATACCCTGCCTTACCAACTCCTTCTGGCTTCGATGAACTGAAGCGTAACCGCTGCCGAAAACTGCGTAACTCGTTGTTTACCAAGGAGTTTTCCGTTTCGACTGCGCCGGAAGTGGGGCGAATTATAGACGTCCAGAATCTGCCGTCAACCTCTAATTTCACATTTCTGTCATATCGGTCAAAACAGCCCGAAAACACAAAGGCCGACCTCAAGAGGTCGGCCTTCTGCCCTTCTACTTACAAGCTAGGGAATGCGAATTGCGAAGCTTCATGGCTTGCCCGTTGCGGCCAGCGCTGGGTAATAGCCTTGCGACGGGTATAGAACCGCACGCCATCCGGGCCATAAGCATGCAGATCGCCGAACAGCGAACGCTTCCAGCCGCCAAAGCTGTGATACGCCACTGGCACCGGCAACGGTACGTTGACGCCGACCATACCCACTTCGATCTCATCGCAGAACAACCGCGCCGCTTCCCCATCACGGGTAAAGATGCAGGTGCCATTGCCATACTCGTGATCATTGATCAGTTGCATCGCCTCTTCCAGGCTGTTGACCCGGACGACGCACAGCACCGGCCCGAAGATCTCTTCTTTATAGATGCGCATCTCTGGCGTGACGTTATCGAACAGGCAGCCACCCAGGAAGAAGCCGTCCTCATGACCGGCCACGCTCAGACCACGACCGTCCACCACCAGCTTCGCACCGGCGGCTACGCCGTCTTCAACATAACCGCTGACCTTGTCCCGCGCCTGACCGGTGACCAGAGGCCCCATGTCCAGGCCACAAGTTGTACCAGCGCCGATTTTCAGTGCCTTGATCTGCGGTGTCAGTTTGGCCACCAACGCATCCGCCACCTGGTCACCGACACACACGGCCACCGAAATCGCCATGCAGCGCTCACCGCACGAACCGTAAGCGGCGCCCATCAACGCGCTGACCGCGTTATCCAGATCTGCATCCGGCATCAATACCGCATGGTTCTTCGCCCCGCCCAGCGCCTGGACGCGTTTGCCGCGCTTGGTGCCTTCGGCGTAGATGTATTCGGCAATCGGCGTCGAACCGACGAAGCTCAACGCTTTGACTTCCGGCGCTTCAATCAGCGCGTCCACTGCGGCCTTGTCGCCATGCACCACACTCAGCACGCCTTTCGGCAGGCCGGCTTCCAGCAACAATTGAGCGATCAGCAGCGTGGAGCTTGGATCGCGCTCGGACGGCTTGAGGATAAAGCAGTTGCCACAGACGATCGCCAACGGATACATCCACAGCGGCACCATGGCCGGGAAGTTGAACGGGGTAATGCCGGCCACCACGCCCAATGGCTGGAAATCCGACCAGGCATCGATGTTCGGCCCGACATTACGGCTGTACTCACCCTTGAGGATTTCTGGTGCCGCGCACGCGAACTCGACGTTCTCGATCCCGCGCTTCAATTCACCGGCAGCATCTTCCAGGGTCTTGCCGTGTTCTTCGCTGATCAGTTGTGCGATGCGGGATTCGTTCTGTTCCAGCAGTTGCTTGAAACGGAACATCACCTGAGCGCGCTTGGCCGCTGGCGTATTGCGCCAAGCCGGGAACGCAGCCTTGGCAGAGTCGATGGCTTTCTGAATGGTTTCGCGGCTGGCCAACGGCAGCTTGTGGATAACCTGGCCGGTGGACGGGTTGAACACATCGGCCGTGCGACCGTCTTCGGTCACCAGTTCGCCATTGATTAAATGCGGGATGAGGCTCATGCGGGGCTCCTGAAATTGTCCACAGGCGTCCTTTGAAAGGACGCCTTTATATAGAAGAGGGAATCAGTCGATCTTGTTCAGCACTTCGCCGACCGCATCGAACAGACGATCAAGGTCCTGTGGCTTACTGTTGAAGGTTGGGCCGAACTGCAGGGTGTCGCCGCCGAAGCGCACGTAGAACCCGGCTTTCCACAGCGCCATGCCAGCTTCGAACGGACGCACGATGGCATCGCCGTCGC
Organism: Pseudomonas sp. 008; assembly: GCF_016861935.1. Taxonomy (NCBI): domain Bacteria; kingdom Pseudomonadati; phylum Pseudomonadota; class Gammaproteobacteria; order Pseudomonadales; family Pseudomonadaceae; genus Pseudomonas; species Pseudomonas sp. 008. The sequence continues at coordinate 2,220 of NZ_BOMA01000002.1, forward strand.
GAGGTGCAATCTGGATCGCACCGGCCAACCCGTAGTTGCGAATGTCGATGACGTTCTTGCTGCCCTTCACACCGTGCAGTGCGTTTTCGAAATGCGGTGCGACTTCGGCCACGCTCTGCACCAGGTTTTCCTTTTGCAGCAGGTCGAGTGCCGCCAGGCCTGCGGCGCAAGCCACCGGGTGGGCGGAATAGGTGTAGCCGTGCGGGAATTCCACCGCGTACTCAGGCGTCGCCTGGTTCATGAAGGTCTGGTAGATCTCGGAGCTGGCAATCACCGCGCCCATCGGGATCGCGCCGTTGGTGACTTGCTTGGCAATGCACATCAGGTCCGGGGTCACGCCAAAGCTGTCGGCACCGAACATCGAACCGGTACGACCGAAACCGGTGATCACTTCGTCGAACACCAGCAGGATGTTGTGCTGATCGCAGATCTCGCGCAGACGCTTGAGGTAACCCTGCGGCGGAACCAGCACGCCAGCGGAGCCGGCCAATGGCTCGACGAATACCGCGGCGATGTTCGAGGCATCGTGCAGTTCGATCAACTTGAGCAATTCATCCGCCAGCGCGATACCACCCTGCTCCGGCATGCCACGAGTGAAAGCATTGCTCGCCAACAAGGTGTGCGGCAGATGATCGACATCCATCATCGCCTGACCGAACAGTTTGCGGTTGCCGTTCACGCCGCCGAGGCTGGTGCCGGCGATGTTCACGCCGTGATAACCACGAGCGCGGCCGATCATCTTGGTCTTGGTCGCCTGGCCTTTCAGGCGCCAGTAGGCACGCACCATTTTCACCGCGGTATCTGCACATTCGGAACCCGAATCGGTGAAGAACACGTGATTCAGATTGCCCGGGGTCAGGTCGGTGATTTTCTCGGCCAACTGGAACGACAGCGGGTGACCGTACTGGAAGCCCGGCGAGTAATCGAGAGTGCCCAATTGCTTGGCCACCGCCTCCTGGATTTCCTTGCGGGTGTGCCCGGCGCCGCAGGTCCACAGACCCGAGAGCGAATCGTAGACCTTGCGGCCCTTGTCGTCTGTCAGCCAACTGCCCTCGGCCGCCACGATCAGGCGCGGGTCGCGCTGGAAATTGCGGTTCGCGGTGTAGGGCATCCAGTGAGCGTCAAGCTTGAGCTGGCTGGCCAGGGAAGTCGGGGCGTTTTCAGGCACGTTCATGGGCAAAACCTCGCAGGGCAAAATAAGCGGCGTGGAGATCAAAAGCGTTCTTGCAGCTAAATTGCCACGGGGATAAAGTCGGTGAAATCCAACTTTTCTAACCTTCAGTCAGGCCCGGACTAAACTATGAGTACCCGTCGCCCCGATCCGCTGGCGCAAGTCAGTGACTTTGATATCCGCCTGCTGCGGATTTTTCGCAGCGTGGTGGAGTGTGGCGGCTTCTCCGCGGCGGAATCGGTGCTGGGTATCGGTCGCTCGGCCATCAGCCAGCAAATGAGCGATCTGGAGCAACGCCTGGGGCTGCGCCTGTGCCAGCGAGGTCGCGCGGGTTTTTCCCTGACCGAAGAAGGCCGTGAGGTCTACCAATCTGCGTTGCAGCTATTAAGTGCGCTGGAAAGTTTCCGCACCGAGGTCAACGGCCTGCACCAACACTTGCGCGGCGAATTAACCATCGGCCTGACCGACAACCTGGTCACCCTGCCCCACATGCGCATCACCCACGCCCTGGCCCAATTGAAGGAACGCGGCCCCGACGTGCAGATCCAGATCCGCATGATTGCGCCCAATGAAGTCGAACAAGGCGTGCTCGACGGTCGCTTGCATGTCGGCGTGGTGCCGCAAGCCAGCGCGTTGTCGGGGCTGGAGTATCAGCCGCTCTACAGCGAACGCTCGCTGCTGTATTGCGCGGTCGGCCATCCGCTGTTCTATGTCGACGACAAACAACTGGATGATGAGCGCCTCAACAGCCAGGACGCCATCGCCCCGACCTTCCGTTTGCCCGCCGAGATTCAGGCCCATTACCAGGCGCTCAATTGCACCGCCAGTGCGTCGGATCGCGAAGGCATGGCCTTTCTGATCCTGACCGGGCGCTACATTGGTTACCTGCCGGATCACTACGCCAGCCTCTGGGTGCAGCAAGGCCGTTTGCGTGCACTGAAACCCAAGGCGCGCTTTTATGACCTGAGCCTGGCATCGGTTACACGCAAGGGCCGTCGCCCGCATCTGGTTCTGGAGAGTTTTTTGGAGAGTCTGGCGGCGACTCGCTGAAAGCTTGTGGGAGCGGTACCCAAGGTTTTATCGCCATAGGACTTGTCTGAGGCCCGTGGGTGCGCTATCAACGCATCTGGTTGCACCCATCTACCTGTTCGGAAGTGCCTATGACCTTTGAAGTCCCAGCCCACGGCGGCAAACCCGCCGGCCGCATTCGTCAGAAGAACGAAGAGACCATCATCAAAGCCGCCGAAGACGAGTTCGCCCGTCACGGGTTCAAAGGCACCAGCATGAACACCATCGCGCAGAAAGCCGGGTTGCCCAAAGCGAATCTGCATTACTACTTCACCAACAAACTCGGTTTGTACGTGGCGGTGCTGAGTAACATCCTTGAATTGTGGGACAGCACCTTCAATACCCTGACCGTCGAGGACGATCCGGCAGAAGCATTGACGCGATACATTCGCGCCAAAATGGAATTCTCCCGGCGCCAGCCACAAGCTTCGCGGGTCTTCGCCATGGAGGTCATCAGCGGCGGTGATTGCCTGACCGAGCATTTCAACCAGGACTACCGCACCTGGTTTCAAGGTCGGGCCGCGGTATTCCAGGCGTGGATCGACGCCGGCAAAATGGACCCGATCGACCCGGTGCACCTGATTTTCCTGCTGTGGGGCAGCACCCAGCATTACGCCGACTTTGCCACGCAGATCTGCCGTGTCACCGGGCGCACCAAGTTGACCAAGCAAGACATGGAAGACGCCGGCAGCAACCTGATTCGCATCATTCTCAAAGGCTGCGGCCTGACGCCGGCTATTTAAGACACCCATGCCTTTTACCCTCAGCGGTTTTTGCGAATACCGCGAAGAGATTCGCAAAAGCCGCTTCATCGCCCTCGCCGCGCCGATCGCCAGCGCAGCCGATGCCCAGGCGTTCATCGAGCAACACAGTGATTTGAACGCCTCGCACAATTGCTGGGCCTGGAAGCTCGGCGATCAATACCGCAGCACTGACGATGGCGAACCCGGTGGCACCGCTGGCCGGCCGATCCTTGCGGCGATTGAAGCGCAGGATTGCGATCAGGTCGCGGTCGTAGTGATCCGCTGGTATGGCGGCATCCAGTTGGGCACCGGCGGCCTCGCCCGAGCGTACGGCGGCAGTGCCAACAAATGCCTGCAAGGGGCACCGAAAGTCGAGTTGATCAGTCGGGTGCCGGTCAGTTGTGCCTGTGCATTTGGCGAGTTGGCGTTGGTGAAGCTTCGGGTCGCGGAGCTGGGTGGTTTGGTGGTGGAGGAAACCTTCACGGCCAATGGTGTGGAACTGCAATTGGCGATTGGCGACGGGCAGATAAGTACGCTGCAAACGCAGCTGGCGGACTTAAGTCGCGGGCGTATTTTGTTGCAGCGTTAAGATCAAAAGATCGCAACCTTCGGCAGCTCTACGCGCCTGTGGCCGCTGCGATCTTTTGGGGCACCCCGATTTTCTTTGCTCTCGACACTTGCCCACATCTGCTGTGCACCCGGCTGTGGATAACCTGAGCACATTCTGCTGTAACCCTTCTGTCATGCGGCTTTGCGGGCTTTGCTCATTTTTTGTCCAACTTGCCAGCCGCGACGTTTATTCCATGTAAAAACAATCAGTTAGAGCGGTTTATCGCCATTAGAAGAAAGCCCCTCAGTGCTTATGCCCACACGGCCGGCTTGCGCACAGATACTGTGGAACAAGCTGTGGATAACCCGTTCATGGCTGGCGCAGCCCCCTGTTCGACATAGCTTTCAGCTTATTGCTCGTTTTTTGACCAATTGATCACGCGCAAAACCGGAGCCTGATCAAAAGGCTTGCCCTCAAGTGGTGCCTCTCCAGGAATTGGAATAGGTCGAGGCAGCGTCCGCAACGCCTGTGCCAACAGGCTTTTGCCGATTTCCTGACTCAATGGCCAGGAAATTGCTTTATCCACAGGCATATCCTTTTGCGACCCGAGCCTGTCATGTCCAACCCCGCGCCTCCCCCCGATCAAACACCCCGCCTGCAATTGCGCAGAATCAGCAAACGTTACCCCGGTTGCCTGGCCAACGATGCCATCGACTTGAGCATTGCGCCCGGTGAAATCCACGCCCTGCTCGGCGAAAACGGTGCGGGCAAAAGTACCCTGATGAAGATCATCTACGGCGTCACACACGCCGACTCAGGGGAGATGATCTGGCAGGGCCAGCGCGTGACCATGCGCAATCCGGCCCAGGCCCGCAGCCTCGGGATCGGCATGGTGTTCCAGCATTTCTCGCTGTTCGAAACCCTGAGCGTGGCGCAGAACATCGCCTTGGCGATGGGCGCTGCGGTGGGTACGCCGAAGCAGCTTGAACCGAAAATCCGCGAGGTGTCCCAACGCTATGGCATGGCGCTGGAACCGGAGCGACTGGTCCACAGCCTGTCCATCGGCGAGCGTCAGCGGGTGGAAATCATTCGCTGCCTGATGCAGGACATCCGCCTGCTGATTCTCGATGAGCCGACGTCGGTACTGACCCCGCAAGAGGCCGACGAATTGTTCATCACGTTGCGCCGACTGGCCGCCGAGGGCTGCAGCATTCTGTTCATCAGCCACAAGCTCGGCGAAGTGCGTGCGTTGTGCCACAGCGCCACGGTGTTGCGCGGCGGACGAGTGGCCGGGCATTGCGTGCCGGCCGAGTGTTCGGACCAGCAACTGGCGCAGTTAATGGTCGGTGAAGCCGCTGAGCTGATTACTGACTATCCGAAGGTCAGGGGGGCTGATGCGTTTCTGAACGTGACTGGATTGTCCTGGCACAACCCGGACCCGTTCGGCTGCTCGCTCAAGGGCATTGATCTCGAGGTGCGCAGCGGCGAAATCGTCGGTGTCGCCGGGGTGGCCGGCAATGGCCAGGATGAGTTGCTGGCCTTGCTTAGCGGTGAAGAACGGCTGCCGGGAAATGACGGGGCGAAAATCAGTTTCGGCGGGCAACCGGTGGCGCACCTGCGGCCGGATGCACGACGCAAACTCGGCCTGGCCTTCGTCCCCGCCGAGCGTCTGGGCCATGGCGCAGTGCCGGAACTGAGTCTGGCGGATAACGCCCTGCTCACCGCCTTTCAACAGGGGCTGGTCAGCAACGGGCTGATCCAGCGCGGCAAGGTCGAGGCACTGGCCGAAGAGATCATCCGCCGCTTCGGGGTCAAGACACCCGATGCCCAGGCAGCGGCTCGCAGCCTGTCTGGTGGCAACTTGCAGAAATTCATCCTCGGCCGAGAAATCCTTCAGCAACCCAGATTGTTAGTGGCCGCGCACCCGACCTGGGGCGTGGACGTCGGCGCCGCCGCGACCATTCACCGAGCGCTGATTGCCTTGCGCGACGCCGGCGCGGCGATCCTGGTGATCTCCGAAGACCTCGACGAACTGTTCCAGATCAGCGATCGCCTCGGCGCCCTGTGCGGCGGCCGGCTGTCAGCACTGCAAGCCACCGTCGACACCCGCCTGATCGATGTCGGTGGCTGGATGGCCGGCCAGTTCGACGTACCTCAATCACCTGCACCCGTAACGCTTTAACGGAGTTTCACATGCTGCTTTCTCTCGAACCCCGTGGCCAGCAATCGCGCCTGATGTTGTGGTGCTCGCCGTTGCTGGCGGCTGTGTTGACCCTGGGCTGTGGCTCATTGTTGTTTATCGCGCTGGGCCACGACCCGTTGCTGACCTTGCACACCTTGCTGATTGCACCGATCAGCGACCTGTACGGCGTCTCCGAACTGTTGGTCAAAGCGTTGCCGATTCTGCTCTGTGCGTTGGGCCTGGCAGTGGCGTATCAGGCACGGATCTGGAACATCGGCGCCGAAGGTCAGTTGCTGCTCGGAGCCCTGGCCGGTAGTGCGTTGGCGGTGAACATCATCAGCCTGCAAAGCCGTTGGGCGCTGGTGTTGATCCTGCTCACCGGAACCCTGGCCGGTGCCGCGTGGGCCGGGCTGACCGCATGGTTGCGCACACGCTTCAACGCCAATGAAATCCTGACCAGCATCATGCTCAATTACATCGCTTTGAACCTGCTGCTGTTCTGTGTCCACGGACCGCTGAAGGACCCGGCCGGGTTCAACTTTCCGGAGTCGGCGATGTTTGGCGATGCCAGTCGTTTGCCGTTGTTGATGGAGGACGGTCGGGTTCATGCGGGCGTGTATTTCGCCTTGCTCGCGCTGGTCGCGGTATGGGTGTTGTTGCAGAAGAGCTTTGTCGGTTTCCAGATCAAAGTGCTCGGGCTGGACAAGCGCGCGGCGGGTTTTGTCGGCTTTCGCGAGAAGCGGCTGATCTGGCTGGCGCTGTTGATCAGCGGTGGCCTGGCGGGGCTGGCCGGGGTTTGCGAAGTCACCGGGCCCATCGGCCAACTGGTGCCGCAGGTTTCGCCGGGTTATGGCTATGCGGCGATCACCGTGGCGTTTCTCGGACGGCTGAATCCCATCGGCATTCTGTTTTCCAGCCTGTTGATGGCGCTGCTGTACATCGGTGGCGAAAACGCGCAGATGAGCATGAACCTGCCGCAAGCCATCACTCAATTGTTTCAGGGGATGATGCTGTTTTTCCTGCTGGCCAGTGACGTGCTGATTCTCTACCGACCACGTTTGAACCTGCGCTGGGTACGGCGCACCTCGACCACCGCCGTACAAGCTGGAGCCTTGTGATGGATATCGATCTGCTGAGCAATATTTTCTATGCCATGGTTCGCTGTGGCACACCGCTGTTGTTGGTGGCGTTGGGCGAGTTGATCTGCGAGAAGAGCGGCGTCCTCAATCTTGGGCAGGAAGGCATGATGCTGTTTGGGGCGGTGATCGGTTTTATCGTCGCCCTGAACAGCGGCAATCTCTGGCTCGGCGTGTTGCTGGCGATGTTCGCCGGGATGCTGTTGTCGTCGCTGTTCGCCCTGGTGGCGCTGGTGTTCAACGCCAACCAGGTGGCGACAGGGTTGGCGTTGACGATCTTCGGCGTGGGCCTGTCGACCTTCGTTGGCGCTGCGTGGGTCGGCAAACCGTTGGCGGGTTTCGAGCCGCTGGCGATTCCTTATCTGAGTGAAATTCCGCTGATCGGGCGGATGCTGTTTGCCCAGGACCTGTTGGTGTATCTGTCGTTTGCCCTGTTTGCGCTGGTGGCCTGGGTGATTGTGAAAAGTCGCGTAGGGTTGATTATTCAGGCGGTCGGCGAAAGCCCGGACGCCGCCAGTGCAATGGGCTTGCCGGTGTTGCGCGTGCGTACGCTGGCGGTGCTGTTTGGCGGGGCGATGGCGGGGTTGGCTGGGGCATATTTGTCCTTGGCCTATACGCCGATGTGGGCAGAGAACATGAGCGCCGGTCGCGGCTGGATTGCCCTGGCGCTGGTGGTGTTTGCCAGTTGGCGAGTGTGGCGGTTGCTGCTTGGAGCGTATCTGTTTGGTCTCGCCAGCATCCTGCATTTGGTGGCGCAGGGGTTGGGGCTGGCGATTGCGTCGAGTCTGCTGGCGATGCTGCCGTATGTCGCGACCATTGTGGTGTTGGTGCTGCTGTCCCGGGATGCCGTGCGCACACGATTGTATGCGCCGGTGTCGTTGGGGCAGCCGTGGCGGGCGGGGCATTAAATGGTGGCCCGTGAAGGCGTCCGAACCGGCAACACCTGAGCCACGCCCCACGCCAATTCAAAGAACAGGAAAATCGCCAATAGCGAACTCGCCCCATGGGCCAGGGCATAAGCCTGCCAAGCCGAAAACAGAAACCTCCCCACCGCGTCATATCGCCCAAACACCGGCTGCGGATCGCGAATCCGCAGCACGGCCCACACGCACACAATCGAACCCAACAGATTGGCCATCAGCATGTGCATCGGCTCGAACGGCGGTAGCTCGCCGGGCAGATTGAAAGTCTGACTCAGGTTTAACAGCACGCCATGCAACGCCGCAAAACTCCACGGCGTGGCAAATGCCGCCGTGACGATCAGGTCGTACCACCCGCTGCCACGCACCAGTTGACGATATTGCGTTGAAGTCCACATTGGCATTGCTCCATACATTCAGGGAGCAACAAGGCTAAAGCCTGGAGTATGCTCCAGGGTCAAGCCCTCTCAAGACATCAAGGAAGCCATTCATGTCCACGGCAAAAACCGCACTCATCATCGGCGCCTCCCGGGGACTGGGCCTCGGTCTGGTGAAAACCCTGCTGGCCGACGGCTGGCAAGTCACCGCCACCGTGCGCAACCCACAGGGTGCCGAAGCCTTGCAGGCGTTGGGCAAGGTACGGATCGAAAAACTCGACATGGACGACCAGCAAGCGGTCATCGCCCTCAGCCAGCAGCTCAAGGGCGAGGTGTTTGACCTGTTGTTCGTGAATGCCGGGGTCAAGGGGCCGGAGGTCCAGACGCCGGGTGGCGCGACCCTGGCCGAGGTCGGTCAACTGTTCTTCACCAACGCCGTGGCGCCGATCAACCTGGCCCAGCGTTTCGTCGCGCAGATTCGTGAAGGCAGTGGCGTGCTGGCGTTCATGAGTTCGGTGCTGGGCAGCGTGACCATGCCCGACGCGCCGGAGCTGGCGCTGTACAAGGCCAGCAAAGCGGCGCTGAACTCGATGACCAACAGCTTCGTCACGCAATTGGGCGAACAGAAACTCACCGTGCTGTCGCTGCACCCGGGCTGGGTAAAGACCGACATGGGTGGCGAAGGTGCCGACATCGATGTGGAAACCAGCACCCGCGGGCTGATCGATCAGGTGAATGCGTATGCCGGCAAGGGCGGGCATCATTTTGTGAACTACCGGGGTGAAACCATTCCCTGGTAATCGGGTGTTGGATTTGACGCCTTCGCGGGCAAGCCTCGCTCCTACAGGTCCGACGCATGACTCCGTAGGAGCGAGGCTTGCCCGCGAAGCTTTTTTGATTGAAACTCCGCACCTCGCCCCCCGCGGCGACCCTGGATCAGCAGACAGGGCAACACTGAGCTGGCAACCCTGAACCCCACTTTCAGAGGAGCCGGCCACTATGCCTGCGACCCGTACCTGGTTAAAAAACCCCCTCGCCATTTTCACGGCCAACGCGCTCGATGCCCGTGGCGGTCTGGTGCTGCAAGACGGTTTGATCGTCGAAGTGCTCGGCGTCGGCCAGCAGCCGTCAGCCCCCTGTGGACAAGTCTTCGATGCCCGCGAACATGTGATCCTGCCGGGGCTGATCAACACCCATCACCACTTCTATCAAACCCTGACCCGCGCCTGGGCGCCGGTGATCAATCAGCCGTTGTTCCCATGGCTGAAAACTCTCTATCCGGTCTGGGCGCGGCTCACGCCGGAAAAACTCGCCCTCGCCACCAAAGTCGCGTTGGCCGAGTTGCTGTTGTCCGGCTGCACCACTGCGGCCGATCACCATTACCTGTTTCCGGAAGGACTGGAAAATGCGATCGACGTGCAGGTCGAGAGTGTCCGCGAACTGGGCATGCGCGCCATGCTCACTCGCGGTTCGATGAGCCTCGGTGAAAAAGACGGGGGGCTGCCGCCGCAGCAGACTGTCCAGGAAGGCGAAGTGATTCTCGCCGACAGCCAACGCTTGATTGCCGAGTACCACGAACGCGGTGACGGCGCGCAAATCCAGATCGCTTTGGCGCCCTGCTCGCCATTTTCAGTAACCCCGCAAATCATGTCCGCCAGCGCCGAACTGGCAAACACCCTCGACGTGCGCCTGCACACTCACCTGGCCGAAACCCTCGACGAAGAAGACTTCTGCCTGCAACGCTTCGGCCTGCGTACCGTGGATTATCTGGACAGCGTCGGCTGGCTCGGCCCACGCACCTGGCTGGCCCACGGCATTCATTTCAACCCCGACGAAATCGCCCGCCTCGGCGCGGCCGGCACCGGTATTTGCCATTGCCCGAGTTCGAACATGCGCCTGGCTTCAGGGATTTGCCCAACCATCGAGTTGACCGACGCTGGCGCGTTGCTGGGCCTGGGCGTGGACGGTTCGGCGTCCAACGACGCCTCGAACATGATGCTCGAAACCCGACAGGCGCTGTACATCCAGCGTCTGCGTTATGGCGCGCAGAAGATCACCCCGGAACGCGTATTGGGCTGGGCCACCAAGGGTTCGGCGCAGTTGCTCGGGCGCAGCGACATCGGCGAACTGGCGGTGGGCAAGCAAGCGGATCTGGCGCTGTTCAAACTGGATGAACTGCGCTTCTCCGGCAGCCATGATCCGGTGTCGGCGCTGCTGCTGTGCGGCGCGGACCGGGCGGACCGGGTGATGATCGGCGGCAAGTGGCGGGTGATCGATGGGCAAGTCGAGGGGCTGGATCTGAAAGGGTTGATCGCCGATCACAGCCAGGCGGCTCGGCAGTTGATCGCCGGTACCTGACACACTCCCCCGCTCCCACAGCTTTGTGTGAGCTGTCCGCACCAGCGGATGGCATGAGTTGGAGCCTCTGCACCGGGTTGGCTCCGGTGATGTATTGAACATCAAAAGATCGCAGTCTTCGGCAGCGCCTACAGAGGCGTGAGGTATCGAAGGCTGCGATCTTTTTATTTTGTTGTCCTGTTGGTCAGCAATTTGCATTGACCCGATACACCTCACAACAAAATGGAGTTCCAGTTCATGCACAAACGTCCGTTGAAGCAGCTGCTTTGCGCTGTCGCCGCAGCCATCGGTTTGAGCGCCAGTCTGACCGCCAGTGCTGCCGCCCCGCTGAAAGTCGGCTTCGTCTATATCGGCCCGATCGGTGATCACGGCTGGACGTATCAGCATGAACAGGGGCGCAAGGCGCTGGCGGAGAAGTTCGGTGACCAGATCACCACCAACTACGTGGAGAACGTCGCCGAAGGCGCCGATGCCGAGCGGGTGATCCGCAACATGGCCAAGGACCAGTACGACCTGATCTTCACCACGTCTTTCGGCTACATGAACCCGACCCTGAAAGTTGCCAAGCAATTTCCCAAGGTGACCTTCGAACACGCCACCGGCTACAAGCAGGACAAGAACCTCGGCACTTACCTGGCACGCACTTACGAGGGCCGCTACGTCGGCGGTTTCCTTGCGGCGAAGATGACCAAGACCAAGAAAATCGGCTACGTCGCTTCCTTCCCGATTCCAGAAGTGATCCGCGACATCAACGCCATCCAGCTGGCGCTGAACAAGTACAACCCGGGCACCGAGATCAAAGTGGTGTGGGTCAATTCCTGGTTCGATCCGGGCAAGGAAGCCGACGCCGCCAATGCGCTGATCGATCAGGGCGTGGACGTGGTGTTCCAGCACACCGACAGCCCGGCGCCGATCCAGGCAGCAGAACGGCGTGGCGTGTATGCCGTCGGCTATGCATCGGACATGGCGCACTTCGGGCCGAAAGCGGTGTTGACGTCTATCGTCAACGACTGGGGCCCGCACTACATTCAGGCGACCCAAAGTGTGCTCGACCATGCATGGAAATCCCAGGATTACTGGGGCGGTTTGCAGGAAGGCACGGTTGAGCTGCCAATCAGCGACCTGGTGCCGGCCGCGGTGAAAACCGAAGCCGAGCGGATCATTGCCGACATCAAGAGCGGTGCGCTGCATCCATTCACCGGGCCGATCAAGGATCAGGCTGGCGTGGAGAAAATCCCGGCGGGCGTGAGCGCGACCAATGCGCAACTGGCGTCGATGAACTACTACGTGGAAGGCATGAAGGCCGAGATGCCGAAGTAATTCCGGTCAGGAACACAAAACCCTGTGGGAGCGGGCTCGCTCCCACATAACAGCTCATCTGCTGGATGCAGGACTTCGCATGAACCAACTCCCGATCATCGACATCGCCCCGCTCTACAGCGATGACGCTCAAGCCTGGCAATCGGTCGCCACAGGCATCGACCGCGCCTGCCGCGAATGGGGCTTTTTCTATATCAAGGGCCACCCGATCGCCCCGTCGCGCATCGAGGCGGTGCTCGAACATGCCCAACGCTTCTTCGCCCTGCCCGCCGCCGAAAAACTCAAGATCGACATCACCCGGACCCGCCACCACCGCGGCTATGGCGCCATCGCCACCGAACAACTCGACCCGAGCAAACCCAGCGATCTGAAAGAAACCTTCGACATGGGCCTGCACCTGCCCGCCGATCATCCCGAGGTGCTGGCGGACAAACCCTTGCGCGGACCCAACCGTCATCCGTCGATGCCCGGTTGGGAATCGCTGATGGAGCAGCACTACGTCGACATGCAAGCACTCGCGCAAACCCTGCTGCGAGCCATGACCCTGGCATTGGGCATCGAGCGTGACTTCTTCGATAGCCGTTTCAAAGAACCGGTCAGCGTGCTGCGGATGATCCATTACCCGCCGCGCCACACTGCCAGCTCCATCGATCAGCAAGGTGCCGGCGCTCACACCGATTACGGTTGCATCACCCTGCTCTATCAGGATGCCGCTGGCGGACTGCAAGTGCGCAACGTGCGGGGCGAATGGATCGATGCGCCACCGATGGAAGGCACGTTCGTGGTCAACCTCGGCGACATGATGGCGCGCTGGAGCAACGACCGTTACCTGTCGACGCCACATCGGGTGATCAGCCCGCTGGGAGTGGATCGGTACTCGATGCCGTTCTTTGCCGAGCCACATCCCGACACCCCCATCGAGTGCCTGCCCGGTTGCCAGGACGAACAGCATCCGGCGAAGTATCCGGCCACCACTTGCGCCGGCTTCTTGCTCTCGCGCTTTGCCGACACCTACGCTTATCGACGGGAACAGGAAGCCGTGTAATGAACCGGCTGGTCAGGTTTTACTCATTGTTTCGGCGGGCATCTGTAGAATGCCCTCATTGCACTTGATGAGATTTCAAAAATGTACGACTGGCTGAACGCTCTGCCCAAGGCAGAATTGCACTTGCATCTGGAAGGTTCGCTGGAGCCTGAGCTGCTGTTCGCCCTGGCCGAACGCAACAAGATCGCCCTGCCGTGGAGCGACGTCGACACCCTGCGCAAGGCCTACGCCTTCAACAACCTGCAAGAGTTTCTCGACCTGTATTACCAGGGCGCCGATGTGCTGCGCACCTCCCAGGATTTCTACGACCTGACCTGGGCCTACCTGTTGCGCTGCAAGGAACAGAACGTGATTCACACCGAACCGTTCTTCGACCCGCAAACCCACACCGACCGTGGCATCCCGTTCGAAGTGGTGCTCAACGGCATCGCCGCCGCATTGAAAGATGGCGAGCAGCAACTGGGGATCACCAGCGGTTTGATCCTCAGCTTCCTGCGCCACTTGAGCGAAGACGAAGCGCAGAAAACCCTCGACCAAGCGCTGCCGTTCCGTGATGCGTTCGTAGCCGTGGGCCTGGACAGTTCGGAGATGGGCCACCCGCCGAGCAAGTTCCAGCGCGTATTTGACCGTGCCCGCCACGAAGGCTTCCTGACCGTGGCCCACGCCGGTGAAGAAGGCCCACCCGAGTACATCTGGGAAGCCCTCGACCTGCTGAAAATCCAGCGCATCGACCACGGCGTGCGCGCCATCGAAGACGAGCGCTTGATGCAGCGGATCATCGATGAGCAGATCCCGCTGACGGTGTGCCCGTTGTCGAACACCAAGCTTTGCGTGTTCGATCACATGTCCCAGCACAACATCCTCGACATGCTCGAACGCGGCGTGAAGGTCACGGTGAACTCCGATGACCCGGCGTACTTCGGTGGCTATGTCACCGAGAACTTCCACGCGCTGTACACCGATCTGGGCATGACCCAGGATCAGGCCAAGCGTCTGGCGCAGAACAGCCTGGATGCGCGGTTGGTGAAACCTTAAAGGTCAGCCGATAAACCTGTGGGAGCGGGCCAGCCCGCTCCCACAGGTTCGGTGATTAATTGATGATTACCGGCTCGCTCAATTCTTCCAATGTCTTGCCCCGGGTTTCCATCCCGAAGATCCACACCACTGCCGCCGCAATCGCAAAGCACATCGCCCCCAGCGCAAACACCCCGCCCTGCCCCGTCATCGGGAACACCAGCCCGGTCACCATTGGCCCGAGCAGCGAACCCACGCGGCCGATGGCCGAAGCGAACCCCGAGCCCGTGGCCCGTGCCGACGTCGGGTACAACTCAGGGGTGTAGGTGTAGAGCACCGCCCACATGCCGAACAGGAAGAACTGCATCAGCAGTCCCGAGGTGATCAACAGGCTGACGTTGCCGCCGAACACCGCGCTCTGACCATAAAGAAACGCCATCACGCCGCCGCCGAGCAAGGTCACGACGCACACCGGTTTGCGCCCCCAACGCTCCACCAGCCAGGCGGCCATGAGGAACCCGGGAATCCCGCCGAGGGAAATCAGCACTGTGTAATACACCGACTGGGTCACGGCGAAACCCGACTGTTGCAGCAGCGCACTGAGCCAGGACGTCAAGCCATAGAAACCCAGCAAGGCAAAGAACCACACGCTCCAGATCATCATCGTGCGCCGGCGATACTGCACCGACCAGATTTCCCGCAGCGCGGAGAAGAAGTTGCCCGGTTGACTCGCCACCCGTGGCAGGCGAATCGGCTCAGGCAGATCCGAACGGCCCAATGAAGCCCGAACCCGTTCTTCGATGCGGTGTAAAACCGTGTCCGCTGCATCATGATGCCCGGCCTGTTCCAGCCATCGCGGTGACTCGGGTATGAAAAAACGAATCGCCAGGACGAACACCGCCGGCACCGCCAACACCAGAAAGATGTCGCGCCAGCCAATCACCGGCAACAGGAAGTACGACAGCACCCCGGCCGCGACGAAACCGAGCGGCCAAAAGCCGTCCATCAATGCGATGTAACGCCCACGCCGCTTGGCCGGAATCAGCTCCGACAGCATCGACTGCGCAATTGGAAACTCCATGCCCATGCCGATCCCCAAGAGGATTCGGAACAACGTCAGCATTTCGACGTTCTGCGCCGTCGAACACAGGTAGCTGGCAATGCCCCACAACACAATGCTCCACTGGAACACCGGTTTGCGCCCGAAGCGGTCGGCCAGCATGCCGGACAGCGAGGCGCCCACCACCATGCCGAAGAAACTCGAACTGGCCAGCAACCCGGCCTGCGCCGTACTCAGGCCGAACTCGGTTTTGATCGAGCCGAGCAGGAAGGTCATCATCGCCAGGTCCATGGAGTCGAAGAAAAACGCCAAGGCAATGATGATGAAAATGATGCGGTGATAACCACTGATGGGTAGCCGTTCCAGTCGTTCCGCCGCGCTGAAGCTTCGTGTTTCCATGCCACATTCCCCCAATCCGAAAGTCCCCGGATCGAGTGTGCGCGATAGCGACTGGGGGTTATTGCTGGATACGACCTGCCCACAGCTCTGAACGACGCCTGAAGCCAAGAATCCCGGACATCGCCCCCCAATGGCTCTAAAGCGCCATTTCCAGCTCGGTTTCCTTGGCGAAACGATGGATTTCACGTTGCCCCGTGGCCGTGATCTGCAAGGCTCGAGAATCACTGGGCAGGCTCAACCAGCCGGACTGCATGAACAGTTGCAACAAGGCCGCCCCCAAGGAACCACCCATGTGCGGGCGTCTTTCGCTCCAGTCCGGGCATGCGCAGGCGACTCTGCCGTTGCGATGGGCCAGCGCCTGGATGAACACACCGCGTGCTGCCAATTGCGTGGAACCCTTGTGAGTGATCATGACCCGCTGATCGAGTTGCTCGATCCAGCCGGCATCCAGCAGACGCTGGTAAAGATCGGCGGCCAGGGTGCCGCCCAGATGGTCGTCACAAAGCCTGGCCCGTAGCAGTGACGAAGGCGCCGCCTGAGGTTTGGCGATAGGACTCGTGCGTTTGAACACCTCTGGAATATCCCGAGGCGCACTGGCCAGGGTAGCGCTGGCCAAGGCTTCTATCGCGGCGCCGACTTCGGGCGCGGCAAGCCGGAAAAACCGTTTGCGCCCACGGGTTTCGACTTTCAACAGACCGCCGGTGGACAAGCGCCCCAGATGCGCACTGGCCGAAGACGGCGACAGGCCCGCCAGCAACGCCAGCTCCTCAGTGTGCCGTGCCGTGCCGTCCATCAAGGCCCACATCATTGCGCTGCGCTTTGGGTCAGCCAGCAACGTGGCAATCTGGCTGATGCAAGGTGCATGTTCCATGTATTCACTCCCTGTTGAATCGTTTCGTCTACTGCTCAGAGACATCTTGACCAGTAATGTGTCTTCGGCCAAGACGCGAAAACCGCCATAAGCCGGGCAAAGCCACCCACTCACCCAGGCCATTGCTTCGCGGGTGCAGCGAAGGTCCGGTGACGACCGTAGGGTCTGACCGACTCGAACGTGGACTCGCCATTGCGAGATCGACGGCGCGTACATGAGGCGGGCGCTAGTATAAGCGGGTTAACCGCCGGTTCCTGCCCTCGGGAATCCATTGGTGGTGATAGTTCCTGACAGAAATTTCGCTATTTGCCTGCGACTAATGATCGACACCCGATATCGTCGGAAATTGACTGCTTATCCGAGCGCATCGGCTGGCAAGCATTTCCCGCAAAAGGTTCACCGGCTTACTCAATTGTGCGCGATGGGCGCACAGTAAATTCAGCGGTGCGCGCTCACACAGCAATTCAGGCATCAGCACTTTCAAGCGACCGGCGAGCACATCGGTGGCGACATCGAGCCAGGACTTATACGCAATCCCCGCTCCCGCCACGGCCCACAGCCGCACCACATCGGCATCGTCACTGAAGCGATCGCCGCTGACGGTCAGGCTCACCTCGCGTTTGCCGTCATGAAAACTCCAGTGATCGTGGACCCGGCTACCGAGCATAAACAGCAGGCAATTGTGCTGCGCCAATTGCTCCAGCTGCCGTGGTTCGCCATGTCGGGCCAGATAACTCGGCGCAGCACACAGCACGCGACGGTTCTGCGGGGCGATGGGCAACGCCACCAGGCTCGAGTCTTCCGGCTCGCCGTAACGCAGAGCGATGTCCACCGGTTGGCGGAACAGGTCGGCGATGCGGTCGCCCAGCAGCAACCGTACGGTGAGTTTCGGATGCTCGCGCTGAAACTCGTCGAGCCATGGCAACAGCAGGTTGCGCCCGAAATCCGAAGGCGCCGACAGCTGCAAAATCCCACTGACCTGATCCTGCCCACTGGCCAGCAAGCGGCGACCTTCATCGAGGTTGCTCAAGGCAGCCCGGGCGTATTCCAGAAAGCCCTCGCCTTCGGCCGTCAGGCGCAGGCTGCGGGTAGAACGGGTGAGCAAGC
Source organism: Pseudomonas sp. 008 (assembly GCF_016861935.1). Classification (NCBI taxonomy): domain Bacteria; kingdom Pseudomonadati; phylum Pseudomonadota; class Gammaproteobacteria; order Pseudomonadales; family Pseudomonadaceae; genus Pseudomonas; species Pseudomonas sp. 008. Next base: position 19,541 of record NZ_BOMA01000002.1, read on the forward strand.
GTGCGCCAAGTTGTTGTTCGATGCGCTTCAACGCCGCGCTGGCCACCGCCGCCGACATATCCATCCCCCGTGCCGCCGCCGACAGACTGCCCAGGTCCGCCGCCCGAACGAACAACTGCAAGTCATCGAAACGCAACATCTTTAGCCCCGATTATCAAAAAAATATTGAAAGAGACTGCTCTTTTAGCGGGTTTTATCTTGCAGAGAAATAACCAATCATCTGTGCCATCGAAATCATCTCTCTCCCAGGACCCCACTATGAAAGCCATTGCCTACTACGCCTCCCTGCCGATCAGCGACGAAAAATCCCTGCAAGATATCGAACTGCCAGAACCGGTCGCCGGCCCGCGCGACCTGTTGGTGGAGGTCAAAGCCATTTCGGTCAACCCGGTGGACACCAAGATTCGCCAGAACGTGCAGCCTGAAGCTGGCGCGGCCAAAGTGCTGGGCTGGGACGTGGCGGGTGTGGTCAAGGCTGTTGGCAGCGAAGTGACCTTGTTCAAGGCCGGCGACAAGGTGTTCTACGCCGGCTCCATCGTCCGTGCCGGCGGCAACAGCGAGCTTCATGTGGTGGATGAGCGCATCGTCGGCCATATGCCGAAGACCCTTGGTTTCGCCGAAGCCGCCGCCCTGCCGCTGACCGCCATCACCGCGTGGGAACTGTTGTTCGAACGCCTGCAAATACGCGAAGGCAAAACCGATGAGGGTCAGAGCCTGCTGATCGTCGGTGCCGCCGGGGGCGTTGGTTCAATCCTCACGCAATTGGCCAGCCAGCTCACCGGGTTGAAAGTCATCGGCACCGCGTCCCGTGCCCAAACCCAGAGTTGGGTGCGTGACCTGGGTGCCAATCAGGTGATAGATCACAGTCAGCCGCTGAGTGAAGCACTCAAACGTGCCGGGTTCGAGCATGTGACCCACGTTGCCAGCCTGACCCAGACTGACCAACACCTGGATCAATTGGTGGAGGCATTGGCACCACAAGGCAAACTGGCGCTGATTGATGATCCGAAGGCACTGGACGTGACCAAGCTCAAACGCAAGAGCCTGTCGCTGCATTGGGAGTTCATGTACACCCGCTCGCTGTTCGAAACCGCCGACATGATCGAGCAGCACAAACTGCTCAACCGCGTCGCCGGGCTGATCGATGCCGGCACACTGAAAACCACGGTCGGTGAGCACTTCGGAACCATCAACGCCGCCAACCTGCGTCGCGCCCATGAACGGCTGGAAAGCGGCAAGTCCAAGGGCAAGATTGTGCTTGAAGGGTTCTGACCCGAAGATCAAAAGATCGCTGCGCCAGCGATCTTTTGCCGTCAGTCAGAGAGTTGATCGTTGTCACAATTGCGATCGTATTCAGGTCTACAATCGAAAACTCTGCGAACAATCTTTTACGTGATGTCTTTTGCGAGACGTCTTTCACAAGAGGAACTCAGCAATGAAGATCCTGATAAAAGAATTGGCAACATCCCGCTGGCAGGTTCGCCTGGATCAACACGCTGTGACGTTCCGTAGTGAAGCCGAAGCCCTGGCCTTCACTAAAACGCTTGAAGCGCGCTTGCTCGCGCCCCATCAGATTCCCGGCCGTCAGCAGCGCACTGCTGGCTGAGTCCGTCCTCAGGCCTGGGCTTGTTCCAACGCCCGGGCATTCTGCAAACGCCGGGTGAGCATCGCCACGCTCACCACCACAATTGCGCACAGGCTGATGACCATGGCCATCGGCATGGCACTGCCATCGTGCAAAACACCCACCAGCGCCGCGGCCCCGGCGGCGACACTGAATTGCAGGCAACCGAGCATCGCCGAGGCACTGCCCGCCCGTGCACCCTGGCCGCTCATCGCGCAGGCCGAGGCGTTGGGCACGATACAACCCAGGCTGGCGATGCAGACAAAAAGCGGAATCAGCAACGGCCACAAGTGCGCAGGGTGCAGCGAGCTGACCGCCAACAGGGCCAGGCCGCCCGCCAGGTAGAGCCAGACAGTGCGCGCCAGCAAGAAGGCCGGACCGCGTCTCGCCAGCAACCGGGCATTGACCTGGGCCACCAGGATGAACCCCGCCGCGTTGATCCCGAACAGCCAGCCGAAATGCTCGGCCGGCACACCATAGAGTTTGATGAAGACGAACGGCGAGCCCGCGATGTAGGCAAACATCCCGGCGATGGCGACACCACCGGTCAGGGCATGACCGAGGAATATCGGGTCCGCCAGCAACCGACCATACTGGCGTAGAGCGCCCGACAACGGTTGGCGCGGCACATGGGCCGGTAGACTTTCCGGTAGCCCGAGGGCCACCGCCAACCCGGCCAGCGCACTGAAACCGGTCAGCACGAGAAAGATCGACTGCCAACCCGTCGTGTTGACCAACAACCCGCCCAGCATCGGCGCAAGAATCGGCGCCAGGCCCATCACCAGCATCAACTGCGAAAAGACCTTCGCCGAACCCACCGCATCGCATTTATCGCTGACCACTGCCCGGGCGATCACCATGCCCGCGCAACCACCCAGCGCCTGGACAAAGCGGGCGCCGATCAGCCACTCAAGACTCGGCGCGTAAGCACAGGCCAATGAGGCCACAGTGAATAAACCGACACCGGTCAGCAAGGGAAGCCGTCGCCCAAAGCGATCCGCCACCGGGCCGTACGCCAGTTGGCCGATGGACAGCCCGAGGAAATAGGCCGCCAGGGTCAGTTGAACGTGTTTTTCGTCGGTACCGAAAGCGAGCGCCATCGCCGGGAAGGCCGGCAGGTAGAAATCGATCGCCAGGGGACCGAAAGCGCTCAAGGCGCCGAGAATCAGGATTGTGCGCAGGTTCATCAGGCGTCCAGGTTGGGCAGACAGGTTAGCCATGGATCGGCAGGCTGACAGTCTAGCCGGACGTGGACGCCTTGAACATTCCGTTAGGTCGCTAACTATTAAAAATAGCTCTATTAAAAATAGCTCAGACCAGTTTTACCCCGTAACCCTCTTCAGTGATGGCGGCGATTACCTGATCGGCTGTCAGCACACTTTCTACGCCGACTTCTTTTGCCGCCAGATCGATGCGTACGCTGGCTGCCGGATCCTTGGCTTGCAGCGCCTCAGTGATAGCCTTGACGCAGTGACCGCAGGACATGCCTTCAACGTTGAACACTTGCATGGGACGTCTCCTTTAATGAAGCCCTTATATGAGGGTTGCGCGCAGTCTCGAGCTTGCCACCATGGCAAGGTCAAGTTCTGAATCAAGCTGCCGGGCTGGCAATCGGCGTCGCGCTCGGCCAAGCTGCGTCCATCTATGACTCGACATCAGGAGATTCAGCCATGCGCTGGTCAGCTCTCAGCCTGTTTGGCTTCCTCAGCCTCTTTGCCGCGACACCTTCGGTTCAAGCCGCCGGGGAGGACTACGGCGTGCTGATCATTTCCCGCGAGCGCCTGGAAGTGTCGACTTCCTGCGAGATCGGCGTGTACATCCAGGATCAGTTGGCCGGGCGGCTGTTCCAGGAACAGAGCACCTCGTTCAACCTGCCGCCGGGCAATGTGTCCCTGCGCCTCAAACTGCTGCCGGGTCAGGCGCCGGGCTGCAACCCGGGCATGCTCGCGCCGGGGTCGCAGGACATCAAACTCAAGGCTGGGGATGTGTTGAAGTTCCGGATTGCGATGACGCAGGAAGGGATGTACCTCAAGCCTGCGGCTTTGGAATACTGAGTCGGCTGCGATCTTTTGATCTGAGACATGGCACTTGACCTTGCCAGCATGGCAAGGTTGATCCTGTAGGCAATTTCTACAGGGAGCGTGACCGATGTCCGAATCCACCACTTTCGATCTGCCGATTGCCGGCATGACCTGCGCCAGTTGCGCCGGGCGTGTCGAGCGTGCCTTGAGCAAAGTCATCGGCGCCACGGCCGTCAGCGTCAACCTGGCCACCGAACAGGCCCGGGTGCAAGCGCCCAGTGACAGCCTGCCAGCCTTGATGGACGCCGTGCAGCGGGCTGGTTACAGCGTGCCGCAGCAGACCCTCGAATTGAGCATCGACGGCATGACCTGTGCGTCTTGCGTCGGCCGCGTCGAACGGGCGCTGGCCAAGGTGCCGGGGGTGAAAAGTGTCAGCGTCAACCTGGCCAACGAACGGGCGCACCTTGAGCTGCTCGGCCAGGTCGATCCGCAAACCTTGATCGGCGCCGTGACCAAGGCCGGTTATTCCGCCCGCGTCTGGGAAGTCGAACACCCGCAAACCGATAATCAACAACAACGCCTGCAGCGCGAACGCTGGGCCTTGCTGGCGGCCATCGCCCTCGCCTTGCCGCTGGTGCTGCCGATGCTGCTGCAACCTTTCGGTGTGCACTGGATGCTCCCGGCGTGGGTGCAGTTCGCGCTGGCAACGCCGGTGCAATTCGTCTTCGGCGCCCGCTTCTATGTCGCTGCGTGGAAAGCCGTGCGCGCCGGTGCCGGCAACATGGACTTGCTGGTGGCTCTGGGCACCAGCGCTGGCTACGGCTTGAGCGTTTACGAGTGGACCACCGCTGCCGGTCGCATGCCGCACCTGTATTTCGAAGCCTCGGCGGTAGTGATTGCCTTGGTGTTGCTGGGCAAATACCTGGAAAGCCGCGCCAAGCGCCAGACCGCCAGCGCCATCCGCGCCCTCGAAGCCTTGCGTCCAGAGCGAGCCATCCAAGTGATCGACGGCCGCGAGCAGGAGGTTGCGATCAGTGCCTTGCGCCTCAACGATCTGGTCATGGTCAAACCCGGCGAGCGCTTCCCAGTGGATGGCGAAGTGGTGGAAGGCCAGAGCCACGCCGATGAAGCGTTGATCAGCGGCGAAAGCCTGCCGGTGCCAAAACAACCGGGCGACAAGGTCACCGGCGGTGCGATCAACGGTGAAGGTCGGCTGCTGGTGCGGACCTTGGCGCTCGGCGCGGAAACCGTGCTGGCGCGGATCATCCGCCTGGTCGAAGACGCGCAGGCGGCGAAAGCGCCGATCCAGAAACTGGTGGATAAAGTCAGCCAGGTGTTCGTGCCCGTGGTGCTGCTGATTGCACTGGCGACCCTGGTTGGTTGGTGGCTGTATGGCGCGCCGCTGGAAACTGCATTGATCAACGCCGTCGCGGTGTTGGTGATCGCCTGTCCTTGTGCGCTTGGGTTGGCCACACCGACGGCAATCATGGCAGGCACCGGTGTGGCGGCGCACCACGGAATTCTGATCAAGGACGCCGAAGCCCTGGAACGCGCCCACGAAGTCAGCGCCGTGGTGTTCGACAAGACCGGCACACTGACCTCGGGCACGCCGCGCATCGCGCATTTGAGTGCCATTGAGGGTGACGAAGCCGCCTTGCTGCAAATGGCCGGCGCGCTGCAACGCGGCAGTGAGCACCCGCTGGCCAAGGCGGTGCTGGATGCCTGCGCCGAACGTGGCTTGACCGTGGCCGATGTCAGCGACAGTCAATCGCTGACCGGGCGCGGCATTGCCGGCAGCCTCGATGGTCGGCGATTGGCCCTGGGCAACCGGCGCTTGCTGGAAGAAAGTGGCTTGAATGCCGGGCCATTGGCCGACTCCGCAAGCGCTTGGGAAACCGAAGGCCGGACGCTGTCCTGGTTGATCGAGCAAAGCCCCGAACCTCGGGTGCTGGGCCTGTTCGCCTTCGGTGACACGCTCAAGCCCGGCGCCCTGCAAGCGGTGCAACGCCTAAGCGCCCGCAATATCAGCAGCCACCTGCTGACCGGCGATAACCGCGGCAGCGCCAAAGTCGTCGCCCAAGCGCTGGGCATCAAGGATGTTCACGCCGAAGTACTCCCGGCGGACAAAGCCGCCACCGTCGCCGCCCTGAAAAAAACCGGCGTGGTGGCGATGGTCGGCGACGGCATCAACGACGCCCCGGCCCTGGCTGCTGCTGACATCGGCATCGCCATGGGCGGCGGCACGGATGTCGCCATGCACGCTGCCGGCATCACTCTGATGCGCGGTGACCCACGGCTGGTTCCGGCGGCGCTGGAGATCAGTCGCAAGACCTACGCGAAAATTCGCCAGAACCTGTTCTGGGCCTTCGTCTATAACCTGATCGGCCTGCCACTGGCGGCATTCGGCTTCCTCAACCCGGTGCTGGCCGGCGCGGCCATGGCGCTGTCGAGCGTCAGCGTGGTCAGCAATGCATTACTGTTGAAAACCTGGAAGCCCAAAGACCTGGAGGACAACCGATGAACATTGGCCAAGCGGCCCGCCAGAGCGGTCTGAGCGCGAAGATGATCCGTTATTACGAGTCCATCGGCCTGCTCAAGGCGGCCCATCGCACCGACAGTGGCTACCGCGTCTATGGCGACGACGACCTGCACACCCTGGCGTTCATCAAGCGCTCTCGGGACTTGGGTTTTTCACTGGAAGAAGTCGGCAAACTACTGACCCTCTGGCAGGATCGCCAGCGCGCCAGTGCCGATGTGAAGGCCTTGGCCCGTCAGCACATCGACGAGCTGAACCAGAAGATTCGCGAACTTGGTCAGTTGCGCGACACCCTGCAAGACCTCGTAGAACACTGCCACGGCGACCACCGCCCGGACTGCCCGATTCTCAAGGAGCTGGCCTCGGGTTGTTGCGTCGAACCCGCTCACTCTTGAGCGCCAACCCCTTCACCACCAGCAATAGGGTGAGGGGAATGCCGTGGAACAACAGCACCACCGCGCCGGGTGTCCACCAGGAATAGAACGGCGCGGCGATCAACATGCCGACACCGAACCCGGTCATTTGCAGCAGCGTCAGAAAACTGAAAATCGGCAGGCGCAGGCTGTCCGGTTCACGTTGCAGGCGCGACATCAGGCCGACCTCCGAAAAACCGTCGCCTATCCCGGCGGGCAACGAAAACAGCAGCAAACCGTACAGGGTCTGCTGCTGAAACGTCAGGATGAAGCCGCAGGACATCAGCAACACGCCAAAGAAAAATCGCCGCTCAAGGTGCGCGTTGTCCGTGCCTTTCAGGCGACTGGCGATTCGCGCACCGATGAACTTGCCGCAGGCCCACACCGCCAGCATCAGGCCCAGGGTGGTGCTGGCCGACTCGGGTGTGAGCAGTTTTGAAATGATCGGAAGACCGACGTTGTGCGCGGCGCTGCCCAAGGTGTCGGCCATGGCGACGGCCAGCATCGCCGCCAGTACCGGCGCCGTGCGCAAACCCTGGCGCAAGGCCTGCCATTCGCCCTGTTTGTGAAGAGGTTCATCACAGCTGGGGGCCGGTCCGCAAAACCGCAGTGGCACAATCAACAGCGCCGCCAGCAGGTACGTGACCACGTTCAATGCAAATACCGTTTCAAAGCCAAATCCCGCCACCAACAACCCAGCCACCAGACTCCCGCTGACCATCGCCGCAGAGGACGCTGAGGTTATCCAGGCGTTGGTCTTGAGTAATTGCGCCTCTTCGATCAGGTGCGGCAATTGGCTGTTGAGGCCGATGGCGAACATCGAATTACCAAACCCCAGGCCAAACGCGATCAGCGGCAATAGCAACGCTTGTTGGCTGACCGGCAGCACCAGCAGCAGCCCCAGCAAACCGGCACGCAGCAGATCGAAGGCAATCAGCGGCAGGCGCCCGGCCCAGCGGCGATAGAACCGGGTACCGATCAGGCTGGCCAGGATCCCCCCGGCGACACGGCTGGCGAGGAAGATGCCGACGCTCATGGCGCTATTGCTGAGCAGGTAGACGTAGGTAGCCAGGGCGACCATGTTGAGGAAAGCGCCGAAGTCCGAAATCAGCCGGGCGGCGACGATCAACTGAGCATTGCGGATGGAGTTCACATTCAGTCCTTGAGTGTGCGGGGCATTGCTGGTGTAAAAAACCCGGCCAAAGCCGGGTTTTGGGTCAACCGATCACTGCATCCACGGCGGAGGCGGTTCTTCGGCTTTGCTTGGTGGCGCATCGTCCGCCGCCCGAATCGCTTGGCGACGCTCTTCGTCGAGACGAGCCGCCTCGATCTCGCGCATGATCCCGCCGACGTCCGCCAGTTCTTCCGGCTCGTCGAACTCGCCGGTCAACACGCTGGCCGGGTGCAAGGTGCCGGCTTCGTACAACGCCCACATTTCCTTGGCATACTTGGTGCGTTTCAACTCCGGTGCAAAACGACCGAAGTACGACGCCATGTTGCCCACGTCCCGCTCCAGCATGCTGAACGCGTGGTTGTTGCCCGCCGCATCCACTGCTTGCGGCAGGTCGATGATGACCGGGCCGGTCGGCGTCAGCAGCACGTTGAACTCGGACAGGTCACCGTGCACCAGACCGGTACACAACATCAGCACGATTTGCGAAATCAGGTAAGCGTGATACTCGCGTGCCTGGTCCGGCTCCAGCACCACATCGTTCAGGCGAGGCGCGGCATCGCCGTACTCGTCAGCCACCAGTTCCATCAGCAGCACGCCTTCGAGGAAGTCATACGGCTTGGGCACCCGCACCCCGGCACTGGCCAGGCGGAACAGCGCCGCCACTTCGGCGTTCTGCCAGGCGTCTTCGGTTTCCTTGCGGCCAAACTTGGAGCCCTTGGCCATTGCGCGAGCCTGCCGGCTGTTGCGCACCTTGCGGCCTTCCTGATACTCGGCCGCCTGACGAAAACTGCGTTTGTTCGCCTCCTTGTAGACCTTGGCACAACGCAGCTCGTTGCCGCAGCGCACCACATAAACAGCTGCTTCTTTACCACTCATGAGTGGGCGCAGCACCTCGTCGACCAGACCGTCCTCGATCAGGGGTTCAATGCGTTTTGGAGTCTTCATCAGCTTTTATTGTGGGTCCTTTATTACCAAACACGCGAAAGTCATTCGTTATACGGCAATCCTCTCATTCGGGGGAGGGGTTGCCGACCTATGAACGTTCCCATGAACATCAAGATGCACACAATGTGCCGGATTAATCAGGCAAAACTCATCGACCGCCCAGGATCATAGCTGAGCGAGAACCACTTGTTGACGACGGAGTGCCAAGGTATTTGCGACAGAATCTAACCTCGATCCCTGGCGTTCGCAGGATTTTTCTCAAAAGACCTCAATTTCCCCGCGCTTCAGCCGAAGTCATTAGAGAGAAAAGGAATTGTCTGACAATCGCCTCAACAACAATCAAGAAGGCGCGCTCAAGGATCGGGACATATCAAACGTTTTCGGCTGCCAATAATCCGCGAGTCATCAGCACTGCGTGGGCCTACAAGAAAAACTGGAGCGCGGATGAACATCAAACAGAAGTTGACCTGGGCGTTTGCAATCATCGCCTGCTTGCCCGTGGTGCTGGTCGCCACCCTCGTCGTGCTGAACTTGCGCAGCGACGCCAAGGACAATTTTGTCGACGGCAGTGGCCGCGAGATTCGTCAGGTCAGCAATGCCATGCAACTGTTCTTTGATGGCATCAGCCAGAACGTTGAGTACCTGGCGACCCAACCGCTGATCAAGAACTCCGACGACAGCCTCAAAACCTACATGAGCGCCAACGCCGAGAGCATTCCCCAAGGCGAAATGGACAAGAAGGTCTTCGCCCTCCTCCAGGATCTGGGCAACAGCCATCCGGCCTACGCCTATGCGATTCTCGGGACGGCGGCGGGCGGTTACGTGTCCTGGCCGGACGATGCGAAGCTGAGCAATTACGACCCGCGCCAGCGCCCTTGGTACAAGGCGGCCCAGGCCAAGCCGGGCAAGCCGCTTCGCACCGAGGCCTATTACTGGGCTCAGGATGACGCGACCTACGTCAGCACCGTGCGCACCATCGATAACAAACTGGGCAGCAATGGCGGCGTGGTCAGCATCGACGTGACGCTCAAGCAGCTCACTGAAATCGTCAAACAGATCAAACTCGGTGAAACCGGCTACCTGATGCTGGTGGAAAACACCGGCACCATACTGGTCGATCCCAAGCAGCCGGAACACAACTTCAAAGCCCTGAGCAGCCTCGGCGACGGCTACGCGCAACTCGGCAAGGCTGGCAAAGGGCTGGTTGAGGTTGAGCTCAATGGCGAGCGCTACATGGCCAACATCTGGCCGTCGGAGCAACTGGGCTGGACCTTTATCGGCCTGATCAAGCAGACCGACGTGATGAGCTCGGCCACTCAACTGACCTGGCTGATCGCGATCATCGCAGCAGTACTGGCGGTGTTCTTCGCCATCGTCGGCGCCAGTTTCGCCAGCCTGATCGTGCGGCCGATCCGCAGCGTGGCCAGCGGTCTGGAAGGCATCGCCCAGGGCGAAGGCGACCTGACCAAGAACCTGCACATCCGTGGCAGCGATGAAACCGCGCAACTGGCCAACTGGTTCAACCAGTTTCTGGCGGCGATCCGCAACCTGATTCAAAGCATCGGCGGCGCCGCGACCAAGATCCTCGCCACCTCCAAGAGTTCGACCCAAGTGTCCAGCGACATGGCCGAAGCCGCCGGGCGTCAGCGTGAAGCGGTGGACATGGTGTCCACGGCGTTCCACGAAATGGTCGCCACCGCCAACGAAGTCGCGCGCTCTTGCAGCCAGGCCGCCGAGTCGGCCGACAGCGGTCAGCGCCAGGCCCGTGAAGGCCAGCAGCAGATCGATGCCGCGGTGAGCAGTGTCGATCGCTTGAGCCAGGAAATCGAACAGTCGGCGCAATCGATGCAACAGCTTGAGCGCGACAGCAACGACATTCAGTCGATCCTCGGGACCATCCGTTCCATCGCCGAACAGACCAACCTGCTGGCCCTGAACGCTGCCATCGAAGCAGCCCGGGCCGGTGAACAGGGTCGTGGCTTTGCGGTGGTGGCGGATGAAGTTCGCGCCCTGGCCAAACGAACTGCCGACTCCACGGCGGAAATCGACGGCCTGCTGGGCAACCTGGCCAAGCGCACCAGTCAGGTGACACAGCAGATGCATGCAAGCCTGGAGGTGTCTCAGCAATCGGTGACCCGCATCGGTGAAGCGCGCAGCAGCTTCGGGCAGATCCGTGAGTCGGTGGATGTGATTCGTGACATGAACACTCAAATCGCTACGGCGGCTGAGGAACAGCATCAGGTGGCCGAGGACATCAATCGGCATATCAGCCAGATTCATGGCGATGCGCAGTTGGTGGCGGAATTGGCAAACTCGGCGCGGCTGGACTCTCAGAGCCTGGCAGGGTTGTCGAATGAGCTGGACGGGTTGGTTCGCCGCTTCAGAACCTGAAGTCACTGATCCAACTGGTCGAAATAGATACCTGTGGCGAGGGAGCTTGCTCCCTCGCCACAATTACTGTTTGAACAACTCACCAGGGGTAAACCCGAACAACCCCTTGAACGCCGCAATAAACGCCGACGTCGAGTCATACCCGCAAGACAGCGCGGCATTGGTCACGCTGTCCCCCTCCTCCAGCAAACTCAACGACGACAGCAGCCGCATGCGCTGCCGCCAACTGCGGAAGCTCAACCCGGTCTCGCGCTGAAACAGCCGCATCAGGGTTTTCTCCGACATGCCCAAACGCTCGGCCCATTCCTGCAAGGTCACCGTGCACTCAGGACTTTCGATCAGTTCGTTGCACAAACCCAGCAGTCGCTCATGCCGGGGCAGCGGCAAGGAAAACCCCACCTCCGGCAGACTCGCCAACTGATCGAGCAGCACGCCCACCAATCGCGCCTCCTGACTGTCGCCCTGTGGATACTCCACCGGCAACTGGCAAAAGCGCTTGATCAGCTCCCGCGCCAAAGGCGTGACTTCCAGTACCCGGCAACGCCCGTCCGCCCATTGGCAGTCCTCGCGGCGCACATACAGGCTGCGCATTTCGGCACGCATCGAGGTCACGACCTGATGCTCGAGATCCGCCGGAATCCAGATGCCCCACTGCGGCGGCGCAAAGAAACTGCCTTCGGCGGTGTGCACGCCGAGAACGCCGCTGATGGCGTAGGAAAACTGCACCCAATCATGACGATGAGGCGGCGTCCACGAACCGGCGTTCAGGCTTTCCGCCCGCGCATACAACGGACGCGGCAACACCGTCAGCGCCGGGATGGTCCGCTCGAGGGTAAGTTGTCCGTTAGTCGGCATTGATTGGCCTTATGTCGCAAGACGGCTGATAGGGCCGACGTTAGGCTAAGTCATCAATTCTTACAAATGGATTCGGTGCCGGTTATGCATGCCTTCAAACACCTCAAACGCGTGGTCACCGACTGGTTCTTGTGCGGCATGCTGATCGCCACGCTGCTGGCGTATTTCTTCCCGACCTTCGGCGCCACCGGCGGCGGGATGCATGCCGAGTGGGTGATCAACATCGGCGTGTTCCTGGTGTTCTTCCTGCACGGGGTCAACCTCTCCAGCGAGCAGATCCGCCACGGGCTGAAAAACTGGAAGCTGCACGTGATGGTCCAAGCCTTCACCTTTGCGGTGTTTCCGTTGATCTGGCTGCTGAGCGACACACTGCTGGGCTCACACATTCCATCGTTGCTGATGCTCGGTTTCCTCTACCTCTGCGCCCTGCCCTCGACCATCTCTTCGTCCGTGGCCCTGACCGGCAGCGCGGGCGGCAACGTACCGGCGGCGATTCTCAACGCGAGCCTGTCCAGTGTGCTGGGGATTTTCCTGACACCGTTGCTGGTGAGTTTCGTGGTCGGCAGCGGCGCTGGCGGCATCGACCTGGGTTCAACCCTGCTCGATCTGTGCGCGATGCTGTTGTTGCCGCTGGTGCTTGGGCAATTATTGCGGCCGTTGCTGGGAAAAATTTTCGCCCGGTACAAGCGCTACACCAACATCGCCGACAAACTGGTGATCCTGCTGCTGGTGTACTCGGCGTTCTGCAACTCGATGGTCTCGGGGATGTGGCAGCAACAGGGCAACAGCGTGATTCTCATGGCGTTGATCGGCAGTGCGATTCTGCTGGCGATCATTCTGTGGATGACCACCCGCACCGCCCACGCGCTGAAGTTCAGCCCCGCCGATGAGATCGCCGCGGTGTTCTGCGCCAGCAAAAAATCCCTGGCGGCCGGGGCACCGATGGCGGCGCTGATCTTCGGCGCCAACCCCGGCCTTGGGTTGATCCTGCTGCCGATCATGATCTACCACCCGTTGCAGCTGATCGTGTGCTCGGTGATGGCCGAGGGTTACGCCAACCGCAACCGGCAACTGGCCGCGCAGCAAAACGCGGCAGTGCTTAGCCCTCAATAATCAGCGCTCGATAATCGCCGTCACGCCCTGACCGCCGGCGGCGCAGATCGAGATCAACCCTCGGCCCTTGCCCGCCGCGTCCAGCAGCTTCGCCAGGTTGGCGACGATGCGCGCACCGGTGGCGGCAAACGGATGCCCGACGGCCAGTGAACTGCCTTTGACGTTGAGGCGACTGCGGTCGATGGAACCCAGCGGCGCGTCGAGGCCGAGACGGGTTTTGCAGTACTCCGGATCTTCCCAGGCCTTCAACGTGCACAGCACCTGCGCGGCAAACGCTTCGTGGATTTCGTAGTAATCGAAATCCTGCAAGGTCAGGCCGTTGCGCGCCAGCAATCGCGGCACCGCATACACCGGCGCCATCAGCAGCCCTTCGGCACCGTTGACGAAATCCACCGCCGCCGCCTCGCCATCGCGCCAATAGGCAAGCACCGGCAAACCGCGCTCCTTCGCCCATTCCTCGCTGCCCAACAGCACCACCGATGCACCATCGGTGAGTGGCGTGGAGTTGCCCGCGGTCAGGGTGCCCTTGGCACTTTTCTCGAAGGCCGGTTTCAGTGAGGCGAGTTTTTCCAGGGTCAGCTCCGGGCGCAGGTTGTTGTCCCGGGGCAGGCCGAGGAACGGCGTCATCAGATCGTTGTGCCAGCCTTCGGCGTAGGACGCCGCCAGTTTCTGATGGCTTTCGAGGGTCAGCCGATCCTGCTCGTCACGCGGGATGCCCCAGGTCTGGGCCATCAATTCACAGTGTTCGCCCATCGACCGGCCGGTGCGCGGCTCGCCGATACTTGGAAAGTCCGGGATCAGGTGTCGGGGACGCAATTGCAGGAAGGTCTTCAGTTTGTCAGCGGTGCTTTTGGCACGGTTGGCTTGCAAGAGAATCTTGCGCAAGTCTTCGTTGACGCCGATCGGTACGTCCGAGGCCGTGTCGACACCGCCGGCAATGCCGCATTCAATCTGCCCCAGGGCGATTTTGTTCGCCACCAACAACGTCGCCTCCAGCCCCGTACCGCAGGCCTGCTGGATGTCGTAGGCCGGCGTCGTCGGCGACAACCGCGAGCCCAATACGCATTCGCGGGTCAGGCCGTAGTCGCGCAAATACTTGAGCAAGGCCCCGGCCGCCACTTCGCCCATGCGCACACCGTGCAGGTTATAGCGCTCGATCAAGCCTTCCAGCGCTGCGGTGAACATCGCCTGGTTACTGGCAGTGGCGTACGGCCCGTTGGACCGGGCAAAAGGAATACGGTTACCGCCGATAATCGCGACGCGGCGCAGCTGAGTCATGAAAAAAGCTCCTTCTGATAGTCAATGGTGAACACACATCCCTGTGGGAGCGGGCTGCAATTCCTGAAAGACCTGCTAAACCCAAGCTCAAACCAACCTGCAATGTTCAAGCGTAGGCCTTATCTCGTGGATCGAACGACTAATTGCCATTCCTGGTCCACACTTTTAACCCCGGCTTCTGGAGCGTGATTCATGTCTGACCGCTATATCGACTTCGCCAATTCGTCCATCGGCCATCGTGTGGTCGGTGCCCTGGGTCTGCCGTCGCCGGTACGGCTGGAACGCTGGCAAGCAGGCCGATTGCGGCCTGTCGAGGGGGCGCTGTTGATAGGCGGTGGCCCGCTGACGGAAAAAATCAGCACCCTCGCCAACCGCTTGACCGACACGATTTACAGCTACGGCACCGACCCGACCCTGGCCACCGCGTGGATTCCCGGCCACGGCCAGAAACTCAAAGCCGTGGTGTTCGACGCCAGTGACCTGGTGCAGGTCGATCAGCTGAAACAGCTGCGCGAGTTCTTCCAGCCACTGATGAAAAACCTCGATCACCATGCGCACCTGGTGATTCTCGGTCGCGCGCCGGAGACCTTGAGCGACCCGTTCGCCGCCAGCACCCAACGGGCCCTGGAAGGGTTCAGCCGTTCGCTGGCCAAGGAACTGCGCAACGGCGGCACCTTGCAGCTGATCTATGTCGGCGAAGGGGCCGAAGATCAACTCGAAGGCCCGTTGCGGTTTTTCCTCTCGCCCAAAAGTGCGTTCATTTCCGGACAAGTCATACGTTTGAAGGCGTGTGCGACGCAGGTGATGGACTGGACACGCCCCTTGTCAGGGCGCAAGGCACTGGTAACCGGGGCAGCCCGGGGGATTGGCGCCTCGATCGCCGAAACCCTGGCCCGGGACGGTGCCGAAGTGATCCTGCTCGACGTGGCGCCGGCCAAAACCGACCTCGACGCCCTGGCCGCGCGCCTCGGCGGGCGCAGCATCACCCTGGACATCTGCGCCGAAAACGCCGCCACGCAACTGATCGAACACTTGCCCGACGGCGTCGACATCGTGGTGCACAACGCGGGCATCACCCGGGATAAAACCCTGGCCAACATGACCCCGGAATTCTGGGACGCGGTGCTGGCGGTCAACCTCAACGCGCCGCAAGTGCTGACCAAGGCGCTGCTCGACAGCGGCACCCTGCGCGACGACGGCCGAGTGATCCTGTTGGCGTCCATCAGCGGCATCGCCGGCAATCGCGGGCAAACCAATTACGCCGCGAGCAAGGCCGGGCTGATTGGCCTGGCCCAGGCCTGGGCGCCACTGCTGGCAGGGCGCGGCATCAGCATCAACGCGGTGGCACCAGGGTTTATCGAAACCCAGATGACCGCGCATCTGCCCTTCGGCGTACGCGAAGCCGGGCGGCGCTTGAGTTCGTTGGGCCAAGGCGGCCTGCCGCAAGACGTCGCCGAAGCCGTGGCCTGGATGGCACAACCAGGCACCGGAGCGTTTACCGGGCAAGCACTGCGCGTGTGCGGGCAAAGCGTGTTGGGAGCCTGACCATGACCACCGACTGGCACACACTCAATAGCGAACCGGGCCTGCAGACGCTGTATTTGAGAGCGGCGACGCGACGCAAAATCACTGGCACCGCACTGCCTGAGCTGGGTTATCACTGTTGGGTCAACGTCGATCCGAAACGCCTGGAGGCTTATCGCAAAGTGTGTGGTTTCGCCGACAACGGGCTGCTGCCACCGACGTATCCACACATCCTGGCGTTTGCCTTGCAGATGCAACTGCTCACCGCCAAGGCGTTTCCCTTCCCGCTGCTGGGGCTGATTCACTTGAGCAATCGCATTCGAGTCATGCGCCCCATGGGCGGCGTGAGTCGCGTGCGGGTCAGCGTGAAGGTGCAGAACCTGCAACCCCATGCCAAGGGCGCGACCTTCGAATTAGTGACGACGCTCGACGACCAATTGGGGCTGCTGTGGGAAGCTGAAAGCCAGATGCTCTGTCGCGGGGTCAAACTGGCAGGCGAGCCTGTCGAGCAAGCGTTTGCATCGACGCTGGCGCTGACCGAAGTGGCCCACTGGAAAGCACCGGCGGACATTGGTCGCCGATACGCCAAAGTGTCTGGAGACTACAACCCGATTCACCTGAGCGCGATCAGCGCCAGACTCTTCGGTTTCCCCAGCGCCATCGCCCATGGCCTGTGGAACAAGGCGCGCACCCTGGCAGCCCTGAGCGATCATCTACCGACGGCCAACGTCGAGATTGCGGTGCAGTTCAGAAAACCGGTGCGTTTGCCCAGCGAGGTGACGCTGATGTCCAGCGCGGCGGGGTCCAGTGGAGATTTCCAGTTGATGGGGGCCGGGGAGATCGAGCATATGGTGGGGCAGTGGCGGCCGGTTGCCTGATGGATTGTGGTGAGGGGGCTTGCCCCCTCGCCACAGTACACTCAGGAACTCATCAAACCCCGAGGCTGCGGAAACAAATTGTTCAACGTCTCCAACAACCGCACGTGATAGATCGGCTTGCGAAACAGATCCAGCACCTGCAAGCGCAACATGTCACTCACATCCTCCATATCCGCATGCCCCGACGTCACAATCACCGGCAAATGCTGACGAGCCGTGTGCTCACGCAGACGCTTGATCAACGAGATGCCGCTTTCCTCCGGCATCCGCAGATCAGTAATCACCAGCGCAATATCAGGATGGCGAGTCAAATGATGTAGGGCGAGCTTGACCGACGTTGCCGTAAAACACGTAAAGCCCTCGCCCTCCAGCAACTCCGCCAGTTCCAGTAACGCATCCTCCTCATCATCGACCAGAAGAAGCTGTTGCCGAGGGAGGGCTGGAGCGTTCATGGGGTAACACCTGCAATGGACTGAGCCTTGACGTTAGAGGCCCTTTACGGGATTGGCAAATGACTGCCCATTGCCAGCCTTCAAATCAAAGCGCGTTTTGAAGCGTGAGAAACATTGCGGAGACCCTCGTGGAGATGGGTGTCACAAACGCCGCAAGCGCGAGTGCCACCATGCCTGCAATGATCGCGTACTCGATGCCCGAAGCGCCTTCGGTGTCTTTGGCAAGGTCTTTGTAAAAAGCGATGTGGGATTTGATCTTCTGAACCGTCTTAGTGAAGAACATGACATGTCTCCTGAATGACAGCGGATGTTGCACGACCGCAACATGATGCCCCTATGCCAGCATCAGCATTGTCGGCAAACCCATGCCCAACAACTGTAAGAACGCATTAATACTTAAGCAGTAACCGGTTGATTAACGTCACAAAACAGTACTTTGGGCATCAGCCCGTTACTTTTGTCAGATATTTATCGCCCTGTGATGGCATTTTGCTTTGCCTGCGCTACCGTCAAATAGCGAAACAGTCCCACGCTCTTGACTGCCTGATTGCGAAGTCATCTCGTTAGAGTTCTTGGGGGCGTTACGCGCAGGAAAGGGAGAAAGCCTTCATGAACAGCCGCGTCACCCTTGGCCTGGCCGGGCTGTTCCTGGCAGGCGCCATCATTGCCGGTTACTGGGGGCTGGCGCTGAGTCGCCAACCGGCCCCCGAGCCTGTCGCGCAAATCGGCACATCAACGCCCTCGATACAGGTCTCGGTGGATGACCCGACCCGCCAACCGGTGGTGGTGCTGCTGCGTGATATCGCACCGTTCGAGCAGATCACCGCCGCCGACGTGACCCTGGAAAAACTGCGTACTGCCCCCGTCGGCAGCCTGACCCGTCTCGATCAAGCCATTGGCCGTACACCCTGGCACGCGCTCACCGCCGGCAGCTGGCTCAATGATCAGAGTTTCGAAGCCGGCGGT
The DNA here is from genome assembly GCF_016861935.1 of Pseudomonas sp. 008. Classification (NCBI taxonomy): domain Bacteria; kingdom Pseudomonadati; phylum Pseudomonadota; class Gammaproteobacteria; order Pseudomonadales; family Pseudomonadaceae; genus Pseudomonas; species Pseudomonas sp. 008. Next base: position 37,711 of record NZ_BOMA01000002.1, read on the forward strand.
ACGCTGGCGCGGATGATCCGCGCCGATGAACGCGCCCTCGCCGTGGCGGCGGATGATGTGATCAATGTCGGCGGCCAATTGAGCCCCGGCGACTATGTCGACGTCCTGCTGTTTCTGCGTATGGACACCAACAACCTCCAGCAGTCGGCCCAGGTCGTGGTCCCGGCGTTGCGCGTACTCGGGGTCGGCGAGCAGTTGGGGCTGACGAACGATGGCAAGCCTGCCAACCCGGCACTCAGCCATGAAGAGAAACTCAAGCAGGAACAACTGCGTTCCAGCGCCCGCACCGTGTTGCTTGCCGTCCCTGAATCCCTCTTGAGCCGCCTGATGCTCGCGGCACAGGTCGGGGTTTTGCGTCTGGCTGTGCGCAGCGCCGAGGAACAACGCCTGAGCCAATACTGGGCCGGCCGTGGTGACTCATCGGCGAGCCTGGCCAACGCCAACCGCGAGCTGGTGCAGTTCAGTCAACTGGCCCTGGCCGGCACTCCACAATCCCCCACCCCCAGAGGCGCAGCACCGCGCAAGCCGAGCGTGGAAGTCATTCGCGGCAATGCCGTCACCCAACAAACGCCCTGAATCGAGCGAGGACTCTCCATGCGCAGATGTTTCACGCCGCACTTCCGCGAAAACGGCCACGTCGATAAACACGGCGGATTATCGCAATGAGCCAAAGCCAGAACCTGAGCCAGACCTTCCTCGCGATCACACGCAACAGCACCGACTTGGAGTGGCTGCAAGGGGCGCTCGCCCCTTTGGGCCGGGTGATCAGCGCCGGTGGCGGCAACCTCGACGAGCTCCTGACGCTGGTGGACGTGACCTTCGCCAGCCTGGTGTTCGTGGGCCTGGACCATGAGCATGTGGTGGCCCAGAGCGCGTTGATCGAGGGAGCCCTGGAAGCCAAACCGATGCTGGCGATCGTGGCCCTGGGCGATGGCATGGACAACCAACTGGTGCTCAATGCCATGCGCGCCGGAGCGCGGGATTTTGTCTCTTACGGCTCGCGGTCCAGTGAAGTCGCCGGCCTGGTGCGACGCCTGAGTAAACGCCTGCCGACCGTGGCGCCGAACACCCAACAGGTTTCACAAGGTGGCCTGACCGTACTTTACGGCGCGCAGAGCAATGGCGACGGCGCGTTGCTCGCCAACCACCTGGCGCACGTGGTGCAAAAGAGCGGCCAGCAAACGCTGTTGCTGGATCTGGGGCTGCCCCGTGGCGACAGCCTGGCCTTGCTGGGGTTGGAGAGTTCGTTTCATTTCGGCGATGCATTGCGTCACCTCAGGCGCCTCGACGCAACGCTGATCGACAGCGCCTTCACCACCTGCGACGCCGGGCTGCGAATCCTCGCCTACGCCAGCAACGATGAACCGCTCGAACAGACCAGCGCCGCCGAGCTGTACATGCTGCTCAGTGCCTTGCGCCAACATTTCCAGCACATCGTGGTGAACCTCACCGGCCAGTCGGACAGTGAAGCATTGCGCACCTTCGTCAGCCATTGCGACAAGTTGCTGTGGTACACCGATCAAAACGTGCTCGACTGCCGACGCAACCTTGAGGTGCTCAGCCGCTGGCGCGAAAAAGGCCTGAAGCTCGACCACGCCAGATTGCTGGTGGACCGCTACCTGCGCAGCGTCGCGCCGGACTCCGACACTTTGGGCAAAACTTTCGGCATGGAGGTGATCGCGGTGTTTGCCTACAGCCCGGAAGTGCGGCTCAACGCCAAGAATCAAGGGCTGAGCCTGTTCGAGCTGGCCCCGCGCGAGGGCCTGACCCAAAGCCTGCGCGCCCTCGGCGAGCAGCTGGCCAAACGCTCCGAAAGCCCGGATAAGCCCAAGGCCGGCTGGTTCAACCGGTTGAGGGGCGTGCAATGAGCGGGGAAAAACTCTTCGGCGCGCCTTCGCACGGGCCGACCGGCAATACCGACCACGAAGGCCTGAAACTGGTGCTGCACCGCTACATCATCGACGCCATCGAAGAGTCCGGAAAAAACCTGCTGGAAGGGTCGCGGCCCATGCTGTCGCAGTTTGTCACCGACAAAGTCGCCGAGTACATCGCCCGTCTGCACCTGGCGATTTCCCGCTACGAGATGGAACGGCTGGCGGAAGAAATCGTCGACGAACTCACCGGTTTCGGTCCGCTGGAAGTGCTGTTGCGCGACTCGGCGGTGACCGAGATATTGGTCAACGGCCCGCACCGGGTGTTCGTCGAACGTGAGGGAGTGTTGCACCTCAGTGACCTGCGGTTCATCGACGACCACCACGTCGAACGAGTCATGCAACGAATTCTCGCGCCCCTCGGCCGACGGCTCGATGAGTCTTCGCCGATGGTCGATGCACGCCTGCCCGATGGCAGTCGGGTCAACGCGATCATTCCACCGATTGCCCTCGACGGCCCATGCCTGTCGATTCGGAAGTTCCGCAAGGACATGCTCAAAAGCACCGACCTGATGGCGATGCAAACCATCGACCAGGCGATCTTCGAGTTCATTCAGGAGGCCGTGGGCAAGCGTTGCAACATCCTGGTCAGCGGCGGTACCGGCACCGGCAAGACCACACTGCTGAACATTCTCAGCCAATTGATCGCCCCTCACGAACGGCTGGTCACCATCGAAGACGTCGCCGAGCTGCAACTCGGCCATCCTCACGTGGTGCGCCTGGAAACCCGGCCGCCGAATGCCGAAGGCCACGGCGAAGTGAAGGCCAGCGACCTGATTCGCAATGCGCTGCGGATGCGCCCGGACAGGATCATCCTCGGCGAGATTCGCGGCGTCGAAGTGGTCGACGTGCTCACCGCCATGAACACCGGGCACGACGGCTCCATGAGCACCGTGCACGCCAACAACGCCCAGGATGCGCTGTTGCGCCTGGAGACGCTGGTGGGCCTGACCGGGCGGCTCATCGCCGAACGCACCCTGCGGCAAATGATTTGCGCGGCGCTGGATGTAGTGATCCAACTGACACGCCTGCCCGATGGCCGCCGCTGCATCAGCGAAGTGGTGGAGGTCGTCGGTATTCGTGACGACGTCTACGTGACCAACACCCTGTTCCGCTTCGACCGACACACCGGCCGCGGTTTTCTGCGCGAGGCAGCCAACCCCGCCGGCGACAAACTGCGTCGCGAGTCGGCACTCTCTCCCTTGGCATATTGAGGGTCACGGTATGCTCAAACCGGCGCTGCTCATCCTGCTTTGTCTGACGCTGTTGGGGGTGTCGATCCGTTTGTTCTACAACAGTCTGCGCCAGGCCGGCATCGACCGAACCCTCGGCCGCCTGACCCAGGGACAACCGCAACTGACGGTGGCGAAATCATCCTGGTCTGGCCTGGAACGAGCCTTTCTACGCGCCGGCCTCGGCCGTCCCACCGAACGTATCGGGTCGTGGCTGCTGCTCTGGGCCTTTGGCGTCCTGCTGGGGTTTGCCCTCGCGGGCTGGATCGGTTTGTTGATGTTGCTGCTGGTGCCGCCCCTGGCTCTGCGGCTGTACATCAGCTGGCGATATCAGCGCCGGCTCAAGCGCATGATCGAACAACTGCCGACGCTGCTCGATCACACCGTGCGCAGCCTGAAGTCCGGACGCACCCTGGCCGATGCAGTGCTGGGCGCCATCAACGCCGCCGAAGCGCCACTCAAAGACGCCATGGGTCGGGTTCAGCGCAACGTGCACTTGGGCGTCAGCCTGCCGGACGCCGTTTCAGACCTCGCCGAGCTGTATGAGAAAGACGAATTTCGCCTGTTCGCGCTGGGCCTGAAGGTCAATCACCGCTATGGCGGCAATGCCAGTGAGCTGTTCGAAAACCTGATCAAAATGATCCGCGAACGAGACCAGGCGGCGCGCCAACTGCGCGCCATGACCGGCGAAACCCGCGTCACCGCCGTGGTGCTGGGCCTGATGCCTGTGGGGCTTGCCGGTTACTTTTTGGTGTCCAATCCGAAATACCTGCTGGCCATGTGGAACAGCGGCTCGGGACAACTGATGCTGGCGACCGCGTTCGGCTTGCAGGTCGTCGGCTGCCTGGCGCTGTGGCGCATGTTGCGAAGTGTATGAAAATCGCCCTGCTGCTGAGCGCACTGCTGTTTCTGGCGGCCACGCTGTTGCTGCTCAGTGGCCTGCTGGACCAGCACCGGCGTGCGCGCCAGGTAGCCCAACGGCTGGACGGCAAACCGCTGAGCGACCATCGCGTCAGTCACTGGCTACAACTGCTGGGCGACAGCCGCATCGGTCAGCGTTCGATCCAACTGGACAACGAAACCCAGACCCTGCTCAACCGCCTCGGCTGGCGCAGCGCCCGACAACGCTCGCTGTTCGCCGCCTTCCAGATCGGCACACCGGTGCTGGCGTTGGCCCTGTGCCTGTTGATCCAGGGCCTGTTCTTCCCGCAGGTGAACAACCACTGGATCACTCCAACCCTCGCCACCGCCCTCGGCTACCTGCTGCCCAAACGCTTACTCGCCGCCGCCGCGCAGCAGCGGCAAAAACAACTGGCGATCGAGGTATCAACCTTCATTCCACTGCTGCGCATCCTGTTCGAATCCGGCATGGCGGTGGAACAGTCCCTGCGAGTGTTGAGCATCGAAAGCAAACAACTGCTACCAGCCCTGACCCACGAATTGCGCCTGATACTGGCGCGGGTCGATTCCGGTCTAGAACTGGGCGAAGAACTGAACAAGGCCACCCAATTGCTCGCGGTGGACGAATTCACCGACACCTGCGTGATCCTTCAACAACTGATTCACCAGGGCGGCGGCGCGATGAAATCACTGCTGGGGCTCAAGCTGCTGCTCGATGACCGACGCCTGACACGCTTGCAGGAATACATCTCCAAGATGTCCGCAAAAATGTCCGTGGTGATGATGTTGTTTCTCTTCCCGGCATTGCTGATCGTGCTGGCCGGACCAAGCTTCACCGCGCTGGCGCGGGCGTTTGGTTCTTGAAAGACCGACAATCCTGTAGGAGCGAGCCTGTGGCGAGGGGGCTTGCCCCCGTTGGGCTGCGAAGCTGCCCAAAAATCTCTGGTGGTCCAAAGATCTTGTGAGTGCTACGCACTCAAACGGGGGCAAGCCCCCTCGCCACAGGTCGCTCCTACAAGGGGGTTAGCAGTGTGGCGCGGGTTTTGGTACGTCGACGTTATCCAGCACCCGATTCACCGCCAGCTCGGCCAGCATGATCACCTGCTGAATCGCCAGGAGCGTATGCCGCTGTGGGGCGTCGACATACGCAGCAATGTCGCTGGTCATGACGCTGGCTGAGGCCAGTGACTCGCAGACATGAGCGAGCAGGCTTTCGTTGTCCATGTCCGGGGCGACCAGAAACATCCTGCTTGGTTTGCGGCCTTCGGGTTGTTTGGGTGGTGGCTTGAGGTAGTGGTCGAGCGCGCGTTCGGCGGCTTCGTTGAGTTTTTTGGAATCAGGGGATTCGTAGGGGGAAACGTCGTCAGTTTCAGGGGGATTTGGTGTGGCTTTGAACATGATTACACCTCCGGGATGAAATGGAGCCACTTCCAAATTGCCGCGACGCAATTTGGGGTGGCAGCTGTACGCGGGTTCGCGGACCGACCCCTGAGGCTTGCTCGGCATACCCGAAGGTATCCCGCGCACAGTCGCCATGACACGAAACGACAGACACCAAAAAGTGTTGTTGTTCGGTGGAGCGATTATGCCTCAAGAATCGAGCCGCGACGCCCGGTCGCTGAATTGTCAGCGACGGACAAAGGCTAGAGACGCCGCTTCCGACGGGCAACCTGAAAAACATGTGGGAAGGTTCTGACGTTTTTACCGACCAATAAACATCGTTGCCTGTAAGGTTGCCTTCGCGGGCAAGTCGGATCGCCGCACCGCTCGCTCCTACAAGTGGGTCGGCGTATGTCTGGGAGAGATAGGTCGGCTGTCAGGCCGCCAGGATCAAAAGATCGCAGCCTTCGGCAGCTCACAGGGGAGCGGCATACACCCGCCAAACTACAGGCCGAGCGTTAGCTCGCCTGCCGCTTTTGATCTTGATTCACCCGCCCCTTCGGGAGGCTGAGTGGAGGTGTTCATCTGGGGATTGGCGCGCAGCGCCGTTCGACGCAGTCGAACACATCGCATGTAGGTTGAAGCGAAGCCAACCGTAGGGCGATGCCCCCAGATGAATACCGGAGCGAAGGAACCCCGAGCCTTAGCGAGGGGCCGGACGTTCGGGGCGAGACCTTTTGGTTACTTTTGGGGCGTTTGCCAAAAGTGCCTCGCCGTAAGGGCGAAACCATAAGTAGCCGTTACCGCAGAAATGGATATGTACCCGACCAACAAGAACCTGGTCGGCTACCAGGCCGCCAAGATCAAGAGACAGAAACTCAGTGCGCAGAAACCCGCCGCCCCCCAGCATTCCCGGGCGACAACGCCAACGCCACCTGCGTACGATTATGCATATGCGTCAACCGCAACACCTGCGACACATAAAGCTTCACCGTGTTCTCGGTAATCCCCAACTCACAGGCAATCTGATAATTGGTCTGCCCCTTGCCCACCAACTGCGCCACCTCCAACTGCCGCGGCGACAACTGATTGAACACCGCCGGCATCCCCACCACCCGCTCCGGTTCACCGACCACACTGTCAACCGAACCTGACACAGGTTCCGGGGACGCCCCCCGACGAACCTTGTCCAGATCCTGATAAAGCTCATCGATCGATTCACAAAGATACTGCAGCTTCTGACTCAAATGCCCCAACTGCAGATTTCTCTGCCGCTCCTGCAAGGCCACCTCCTGACGCTGCAAACCTTCGAGCAACTCAGCCAGATCAATCGGCTTCTGATAGTAATCGGCGAACCCGATACGCAAAGCCTTGATCACATCCTGCTTGTTCGCATACCCGGTGAGCATGATCGCCTCGAACGCCCGGTGCTTGCCCGACAACCGCTGCAGCGCCTGGACAAGCTGGATGCCATCCATGTCAGGCATCTGCAAATCACACAACACCAAGCCAATATTCACGTCTTCGCTGAAACGCTCGATCGCCTGATGGCCAGAGACGCAAGGCACGCAGCGATAACCATTGAGCTCGATGAACTCGCAAAGCTCTTCGACAATCAACGGCTCATCATCAACCACAAGAACTTTTACTGCCGAGGTAAGCTTGTTCACGTGCCACTCCATGCCAAGTCTGGCTTGGCTGCTCCTGCACCGACACCGACACCGACACCGACACCACAGGCTGTACAACAACTGTTTTGAAAGTAGACGCACTTTCCAACTATGTACATAGAACAGGGGGACGCCTGCGATTAATGCATCCAGGCCAGTGTGAGCAGCACACCCACCAGCACGAACGGCGCAAAGGGCTGCTTTTTTGACGTCCCAGGCTCCAGGTAACGAAGACGCGCCCTAAGCCCCTGACCCATATGCAGCCAGAGTCTTGGCGCCAGCAGCAGCCAGAGCGCACTTGCCACCCCAGCGCCGATGAAACCGCCGAGCAGGTGCGTACCGTCCGTCGCAAGGCCCAGCGTCGCCATCAGCTTCACGTCGCCTGCCCCCATGCGTCGCACTGCATAACCGGGCAAGGTGAAGGCCAATGCCAACAACAAAGCCCCGCCGCCCTGCACCGCCTCGGCCCCCAGCCACGTAGTCCCTGTCCACAATAGATAGATAAGCGCCAGCACACCTGCGCCAACGGTCAGGCCGTTGCCGATGTGGCGTTCTCGGGCATCCTGTGCTGCGCAAAGCGTCAGCCAGATGAGTAGGACAAGGCTCTGCATCCGGTAAAAAACGTCCGTTTTGGCTGAATGATTCTATGCTGACACTACGCAGTAATTGTCAGGGTAGACGCACTCATGAAAACAGGCCTCCCCCGCCAACAAAAAGGTGCCGTGGCGATTGAGTTCGCCTTGGTGTTCGTGATTTTTTTCGCCGTGTTTTATGGGTTGGTCAGTTACAGCCTGCCGCTGTTACTGATGCAATCGTTCAATAAATCCACGGCCGAAGCGGTGCGTCGCAGCGTGGCGCTGGACCCAAGCACCGCCAATTACGACACCGCCGTGCGAACCGTTGCCACCACCGAACTGACCCGGCAGCTGGCCTGGATTCCCGCCGCGCTGAACTTCAACGTGGCCACCGACGCCAGCGCCACCTACACCGGCGGCGTGCTGACGGTCAGCATCAACTACCCCACCAGTAAACTGAATCAAGTGCTGCCGTTTCTGGTACTGCCGGGAATCGGTTCGGTGCCCAATCTGCCGCCGACCCTCACGGCCCAATCGAGCCTGCAGTTTTGAGCTCCGGGGACAAACTCTTCGGGCGTCTGCTTAATCGTCACCCGCCACAGACCCCGAACGCGCCAGACCCTGCGAGCGTGCAGCGTGTCGGCTTGCAGCTGCATCTGAATGATGAAGGTCGAGTGATTCAGCTGAGCGGTCCGTTGCGGCATCTGCTGGCGCAACAGATACCCGACGCGCAGTCACCGCACCTGCTCGATTACCTCATGCCCCATAGCGCCCTGTCGGTCGAAGGCACGCCGGCCGAGTGGCAGGGACAAAATCTGGACCTGGACTTTTTTAGTCTCGCCGGGCAACCGCTGCACTTGCGCGGCTGGGTGCAGCCGTTGGGCGAAGAATGGTTGTTGCAGTTGATCGACATCGGCGATCTGTTGCTCGAACGTCGACAAGCGCGCAGTCGTGAACAGTGCCAGTTGCTCGCGGCGCAGGTCAGCGAGCAGTTGCGCCTGTGCAGCCTGACGCGCCTGCCCGAGGTATTGGCCGAACAACTGCAAGGTCTGGCCCAGCGTTTTCAGATCCCGTGCATGGCCATGGCCTTGCTCGATGAACAGGCCGAGGGTTGGTTGATTCACCAGCAGTACGCGGCCTTCGATGCACCAAGGTTGTGGGAAACCCATCAACGCCTGGGCACCGGCCTCGACAGTTTGAATGGCTCAGTCCCCCAACAGTTGACACCCAGCGAGCACCCACGCCTGCAAAGCATCTTCGGCAATACCGAAGGGTTCGCGGTGCCCTATCGCAATGCCCTGGGCGTGGTCGCGTGGTTGCTCTGTGGTTTCTACCCGGTGCAAGAACGTGCTCCCGACTTGAGCGAGCGCGACTGGTTGCAACTCACCGCCGCCCTGGCCGGCCCGCTGCTGGAGCGCTTGCGCGAGCATCAGCACCACCTGCAACTGGAGCGGCTGGAATCTCTACAAGCCTTGCTCGGTACCGGTTGGTGGGAGGTCTTCAGCGACCATGCCGAAGTGCAATTGGCGCCGTCGCTCGCCAGTACGCTGAACCTTGCGAGCACTCGTTTTCCGCTGCACGACTGGCTCGAACAGATTCATCCCGCCGACCGTGAAGAGCTGACGATTCGCCTGCAATCCTTGCAAGACGAAGGCGCGCCGTTGCTGTTGTGCGTACGTCTGCATCGCCCCGACACGGCGCAAGCGCCGATCTGGTATCGACTGCAAGGCCAGGCGTTGGGCATCGGCAAAAACCGTCGGCTGGTGGGTTTCATGCTCGACATCAGCGACATCAAAAACCAACAGCAGAACGCCGCTGCCGCCCATGCCCGGCTGGACAACCTGATCGCCAGTTCACCGGCGGTGATCTACGTGCAGCGCTATGTCGAAGGGGCGCTGCAACCGACGTTTTTCAGCGACAGCCTGTTGCCGCTGCTCGGTTGGTCGCTCGCCGACTGCGCCGCAGGCTCGCTGGTGGAGCGGGTCCATCCTGAAGACCGCGACGGCTATTTCGAGCGTACCCGGCAACTGCTGCGCGAGGGTTCGGTGAGCGCCCGTTATCGACTGCGCGACAGTCACGGCGATTACCACTGGCTGCTCGACGAAGCCAAACTGCTGCGCGATGACCTCGGGTTGCCGGTGGAAGCCGTGGGCCTGTGGCTGGATGTCACCGAGGCGACCCTGGCCACCGAGAAAGTCAAACAGAGTGAAGAGCGCTACCGGATCCTGGTGGAAGACTCCCCGGCGATGATCTGCCGCTACCGCCCCGACCTGACGCTGACCTTCGGCAACCGGCCTCTGGCGACCTATCTGGAATGCCAACCCGAGCAGCTGCCGGGGGTGAACCTGGGCAGCTGGATGTCGTCGGAGCAGCGCGAAGCGTTCCTCCAGCGCCTCAGTCGACTGAGCCCGGAGTTCCCGGTCAGCACTGCGGAGATCAACCTGCAACTGCCGGGACGGGAACACGCCTGGTGGGTCTGGTCGGATCGCGGCGTGTTCGACGACCAGGGTCGTTTGCTGGAAATTCAGGCCGTGGGCCGCGACAACACTGAGGTCAGGCGCGCCCAGCAGCAGCTTACCCAGAGCGCGAAAATGGCCACCCTCGGCGAAATGGCCACTGGGCTTGCCCATGAGATCAATCAGCCGCTGAACGTGATGCGCATGGCCATTGTCAATGTGCTCAAGCGCCTGAGCAATGGCGATGCGCAAATCGATTACCTGACTGACAAGCTCAATCGCATCGACGCACAAGTCCAGCGCGCCGCGAAGGTGGTGGATCACATGCGGGTGTTCGGCCGGCGTTCGGAGGTCGAGCAGCAGCCGTTCAATCCGGTTCAAGCCATCGAGGGCACGCTGGCGCTGCTGTCCGAAGGCCTGCGCGGCAAAGGCATTGAGCTGCGGGTCAGCGAGAGCGGTTTTGATGTGCAGGTGCGCGGTTACGTCGATCAGCTGGAACAGGTGCTGATCAACCTGATGGTCAATGCACGGGATGCGCTGCTGAGCAAACGCGAGGCCGACCCGGCGTTCAAACCGTGGATTTCGCTGTACGCCGAACGTGATGAGCATTCAGTGCGGCTGTGGGTCGAGGACAACGGCGGCGGCATCGACCCACGGTTGCTGGAGCGGATTTTCGAGCCATTCTTCACCACCAAACCGGTGGGCGTCGGTACTGGGCTCGGGTTGTCGGTGAGTTACGGCATCGTCGAGAACATGGGCGGACGGTTGAGCGTAAGAAACGCGGCCGAAGGCGCGCGATTCTGCATCGAGTTGCCGATTGTCCCGGGCGATCAGATCACCAGCGACGCGCGCCCTGAGTGACAACTGAGGTTGGCGCCGACGTCGACCTTGTTCAAGTCGACCCCAAGGCTTATCAGCACAGTGTTGATCAGACTGTCGAGCAACGGGTTGAGCACGCCGTTGATTGCGCTGACCAGCAAACTGGTCACGCTGCTCAGGATCGCCCCCAGACCGCCGACGAGACTGCCTGACGGGCCATACATATCGACGTGAAGGTTGACCGGGGTGTTGAGCAAGTTGCTGACAATGCTGCTGGTGGAAAATGAGTAGTAAAACGGCGGCTGGTTGATGTCCGGCAGGCTGTTGGCCGGTGGTGCGGAATAGACATGGGGCATGTTGGTGTTCGCCGCCACACTGGTGTCGGCAACGACATCGATGCCACCACCGACGCCTGGCACACGCGGATCGCAGGTGATGGGCACGAACAAAAACCTGCGACAGGTTTTGATCCCGATATCGATCAGTTTCAACGGCAGCACCGTGACCGTCGGTGGTGCGGTGTTGCTGCCGAACATACTGGCGGCATCGATCCGGCCGATTTTCAGGTTCACCAGCGATGCGCTGGTGTTGGTGGTCAGGGTTTTGTTGGTGTTGCTGATGCAGCTGTAAGCCGTGACGTAACTATCGGCACTGGCGACGTCCAGCGCCACGTCGAGCCGTATCGGCCCCGGTAGCACGATGACGTCGGGCGTCTGACAGGGCACGCCGATGGCACAGGTCAGTGAATTGAGCACCGCCACCAGGTCGAGATTGAGCAAGGCGTTGAGGGTGTTGGTCAGCGGTCCTGCCAGATCCGCCGCGGCATTGACCAGCGCCGCGATGGCGTCCAGCGCCGGCAAGTCGATCGACAACAACGTGCGAAGCTGTGCGGTTCTCACGTAGATCCGATTGGGCCCCAGCGGATCCAGCGCGGCGTTTTTCGGATTGCCGATCGCGGAGAGTTGCGGCGGCTCCAACACCTGCACCCGAGCGGTGATTTGCGCCAGCCCTGCCAGATTGATCGGCACTGTCGCCACCACACCGTTTTTCTTGTTGGCCAGTTGCACGACGCCTTCGATCAGGTTGAACACACTCACAGTCGTCGCGAACGTTGAGACGTCGCTGCCGTTCTCGACGTGCAGCAGATTGCCCAACACCACAGTCGTGGAGCCAGCGGCCACCTTGAGGGCTTGTAGACCGACAATGGTCGCCGTCGCACCGAGGGTGCCGCCGGGGTCCAGCACATTGACGGCGGTCTGGATCAATTGGCTGACGGCCACCGAAGCGCCCAATACCTGGTTATACCCGGCGGCGTTGAGGCCGAGGTCGACCTTCAGTCGATCAAGGTAACCCAGCAGCCTGATGTTGGTGTTCACCAACCCATCCCACCCTGCCACGGACACGTTCAGACTGCCGCCGAGCAAACCGCCGAACAGCGCATTGAGGGTGGCCGACTTGCTGCTATCGATGCTCAGCGCTGTGGTGCGCAGGGTCAGCGATGCCAGCGGTGGCGGCAGCGCCGCAACGGCGGTCGCCGTCAGGTTGAGGGTGGCCCCGGCCGGCGCACCGCCGAACAGGGCGCCAACGCCACCGGCGAAACTCTGCGGCACTGAATGACTGACGATCACCCGAATGGCTTCGCTGCTGCTTGGGTTAGCCACAAAAACCCGAAGACTGTTGGCGTCCAGGCTCAAGGTGCCACAGGCTACCGCCAGGCTGCGCGTGGGGTCAGGAAGGGTGAAGCCGTTGCGGTTTACGCTGGCGGTGGCATAGGCGGTAGCGCTGGCACCCACGGCGCAATCACCGTTGCGCGTGGCAGCCTCCAGTGCGGCCATGTCCGCTATCCGCTGCAAGCTGCGTTTTTCCAGGTACAAGCGGCCACTGTCGACCACGATCAGCAGGAACACCAGGGCCATGCCGAGGGTCAGCACTGCCATCAAACCGATCGCTCCCCGTTGCCGGGCCGGGCTACGAAACTGCAAGCAGGGAGACATGGCGCACTCCTTTGCCGGCACACCGCCGAGGGCTACCTCCATTGATGAACAGCAGTGTAGACAAGGGTTTGCTGGATTGCTGGCAACTAGCCACTCCACCAACAAAAACTCCATGTGGGAATGGGCTTATTGTGGGGCGTGTGCGGCGAGGGGGCTTGCCCCCGTTGGGGCGCGAAGCCCCCCCTAAAACCAGCAACCACAATCTTGAACTTAGAAAGTGGTGACTGGTTTTACGACTGCTTCGCAGCCGAACGGGGGCAAGCCCCCTCGCCACAGGCTCGCCCTACAGGGGGCTGTGGTGTTGGTTAGTTCAGGGTTCAGCGCGGTGGATAGTTAGCCAATATGCGCCCAACCGTCTGGCGTATCGTATTGCTGCGGTCCTCTGGCTTGGGTGTGCGGCTGAGAGTCTGCTCGTCGCTGCCGCGCCACACCAGTTTGCCGTCCTTGCCATCGAGCAGGTCGATCTGGATGGTCGCCACCTTGTAGCTGACGTTGCGGGTTTCGTTGTACATCGGCCCGCCCCAGTAGCCGTTCCATGGGCCACCATAACCGCCGCCATAGGAGGTGGTCACTTGTTGCTGGCGATCTTCAACGATCAGGTAGGTCTGCACCTTAAGGTCTGCCTTGGCGCCGGCGGCGGCCGGACGCAAGCCACGCTGATCCAGTTGATCGGCAACGGCCTGGCGGATGCGTTGCTCGGTCAGGTCACTCTTGATCCTTGGGTCGTCGGGACGGTATTGCACGGCGGGCTCTTTCCAGCTCCAGCTGCGATAGGCGGCAAAGTCGCGGCTGGCATCGAAGTCATGATTGACCTCGTTGGCGGCGCAGCCAGTGAGCAGCGCGGCGATGGCCAGTAAAACGAGACGGCGGAACATGATTTTTCTCCGATTGAAGACATGCACCTGCGGGGCGCTCCCTTAATAGGGAGCTAACTAGGAGGATACGCCGACATGGCCTTTTCGACAGCTTCGCGCAGGGCATCGGCACGTTCGCTCTGGTTGCCCTGACTGCTGGTTTCGGCACTGGCACTCCACACCGGTTGACCGGTGCTCGCGTCGAACAGATCGACCCGCACCACCACAACCTGTACCTGATAAGTACGGACGACCGGCACGCTGTTGTACATGCCGTAACCCGTGCCGTAGCGGTTGTAACCACCGCCGTAATACCCGCCGCCATAGCCGCCACCGTAACCAGAGCCGTCCTGCACCTGACGCAAGCGGGTTTCCAGCCGCAGGTCGGCGCTGACCAACAGGTCCGCCGGGCGGTTGTCGTGCAGTGGGCGCAAGCCGCGCTGGTCTAGGGCATTGCTGACGACTTCGGCCACCTGCTCCGAATCGGCCCAGGCCGTGCCCGCAGGCAGGCGCCCGTTGAGCCAGGCCCAGCTGCGGTAGCGACCGTAATCCCGTGGCGCCGCCGGGTAGGCGCTGCGGTCGAAAGTGCCGGCGGCCTGGGGCGGTGCCGGTGGCAGGGGATTGGACGTCGCGATGTAAGGGTTGTTGCCCTGACAGGCCGCCAACCCCAGACAGATCACCAGTAACCCTGAACGACTATTCATTGCCCACTCCGGTCAGATCGGCCGACAGATCCAGTGCAAGTAGCGCCCAAGCCCGGCGAAGCTTGGGTGACGGCGGTGAGCCAATTCCATTTCCAACAAGTCGAGCAGTTCGGCGCGGGCCTGGAATTCCACCGGCATGTAGTCATGAAAAACCCGCACTCCACTCTGGGTTTCGACCCGCCACAGACCCTCAAGTTGCGCTGCCAGCTCCCGTGGATCAAGCGGCTGTTGCGGCGTCAGGCTCTGCTTCTCGCCGGCCATGTCGTTCTTGCGCATCTTGCGGAAATGGCCCTTGAGCAGGTTGCGGTAGATCAGCGCATCGCGGTTGTAGAACGCCAGGGACAACCAGCCATCCGGCTTCGTCAGCTGATGCAGCACTGGCAAAATCGCATGGGGTTCGGCCAGCCATTCCAGCACGGCGTGGCACAGCACCAGGTCGTAGGGTTCGGTGAGCTGACCAAGCAACTCCTGCCACGGCGCCTGAATGAATGTCGCGGTCTGCCCGGCTTCGGCAAAACGCTGGCGAGCGCCTTCAAGCATCGGCTCGGCGGGTTCGGCCAGGGTCACCTGGTGACCGCGCTGGGCCAGCCACAACGACATGTGGCCCAGGCCGGCACCGATGTCCAGTACACGCAACGGGCGGTCCGGCAGGGTTTCGGCCAGGTCGGCCTGCAGCACCGCGAGGCGGATCGCCCCTTTGGCGCCACCGTAGATTTTTTCAGCGAAGCGGGTCGCCAACTGATCGAAATGACGGTCGCTCATCAGCTGAACCGCCGTTCGCTGTCCGCGAGCTTGTTGCGTACTACTTCATTCATGTCCAGCCCCAACTCGCTGCACAGCAGCAGTAAATACAGCACGATGTCGCCGATTTCCTGCCCGGCATGGGCCAGTTTGTCCGCCGGCAACTGGCGCGACTGGTCTTCGGTCAGCCACTGGAAGATTTCCACCAGCTCGGACATTTCCACGCTCGCGGCCATGGCCAGGTTTTTCGGGCTGTGAAATTGCCGCCAGTCATTGCGGTCACGAATGGCGTGCAGGCGTTCGGTCAGTTCAACAAGGTTCATCGGGCTCTCCTGAAGGCGTATAGCTTCAGGGGGATGACGGGTGAAGGCAAGTGGCAGCGTTGTACCTGCGTACTTGCGCCATACTCAAAAAAATCGCAGCCTTCGGCAGCTTCCACGGGAACCCGGGAGCACGATCAATAGCCCAAGGCTCGGATCCGGCAACCACGCCACCACTCCATCAGGACGTACACATGCAGGTAGACAGCTTTTTCGAATGGCTCGGCCAGGCAATCGGTTCGGTCATCCGTTTTATCATCGATACCCTCAGTGGCCTGTTCAACCTGTTGAGCAACGCCAGCAGCAATTTTGTCGATGGGCTAGCCCAGGCATTGGGCATGGACACTTCGATCATCAGCATCATCACCTTGATCCTCGGGCTGATGCTGCTGTGGGCGGCGATCCGCGCCTTCATGAACGCGTCGATCATCATGGGGATTATCTGGTTGCTGCTGGGGTTGTGGTTGCTGAGCTGGATCATTCACTAAGGCTGCCACACAGGCTCGCTTCCACAATGGATCGGTGCGAATTCCGAGTTCGTCGCTACAATGCAGGCGCCCCCAAGGAGCCTGCATGTCCAACCTGATTGCCGACTGGCGCGACCGTCCGACCCATCGCCGCGTCTGGGCGCTCGCCGCCCCGATGATTCTCTCGAACATTTCCGTACCGCTGGTGGCGCTGGTCGACAGTACCGTCATCGGTCACCTGCCCTATGCTCATCAGCTCGGCGCCGTCGCGGTGGGCGCCAGTCTGTATACCTTTCTTGCCTGGGCCATGGGCTTTCTGCGCATGGGCTCCACCGGATTTGCCGCCCAGGCGGCCGGGCGTGGGGATGGCGCTGCGTTGCGGCAGATTTTGCTGCAAGGTCTGTTGTTGGCCATGGGCCTGGCCATTCTGTTGGGAGCGTTGGGCGTGCCGTTGAGCGGGGTCGCGTTGCACTTCATGCAACCGTCGGCAGAGCTGGATCAACTGACCCGCGAGTTCTTCCACACACGGCTGTTCGGCCTGCCGGCGGCGCTGGCCAGCTATGCGCTGGTCGGCTGGTTTCTCGGCACCCAGAATGCCCGGGCTCCGCTGGCGATTCTGCTGAGCACCAACCTGGTCAACATCGCACTCAACCTGTGGTTTGTGCTCGGCTTGGAGTGGGGCGTGGTCGGCGCGGCACGGGCCTCGGTGATCGCCGA
The DNA here is from genome assembly GCF_016861935.1 of Pseudomonas sp. 008. Taxonomy (NCBI): domain Bacteria; kingdom Pseudomonadati; phylum Pseudomonadota; class Gammaproteobacteria; order Pseudomonadales; family Pseudomonadaceae; genus Pseudomonas; species Pseudomonas sp. 008. Next base: position 54,471 of record NZ_BOMA01000002.1, read on the forward strand.
GTGGACCGGCGCGTTGATCGGCCTGTTCATGACCCGCAAAGCCCTGCGCGCTTATCCCGGCCATATCGCCTGGGCCGCATTGGCGTTGTGGCAGAGCTGGCGCCCATTGTTGGCGGTCAACCGCGACATTTTCATCCGCAGCCTGGCGTTGCAGTCGGTGTTCTTCCTGATCACCGTGCAGGGTGCACGACTGGGCGATGCCACGGTCGCCGCCAATGCGCTGCTGCTCAACGGCCTGCTGCTGACCGCTCATGCGCTGGACGGTCTGGCCCACGCCGTGGAAGCCCTGTGCGGACACGCCATCGGTGCTCGCGACCGTGATGCCCTGCGCCGCTCACTGGTGGTGGCGTGCGGCTGGTCGTTGCTGGCAAGCCTGGGGTTTGCCCTGCTGTTTCTGTTCGCCGGGCACCTGTTCATCCAGATGCAGACCAACATCCAGAGCGTGCGCGACACCGCCTTCATCTATCTGCCGTACCTCGCCGCGCTGCCGCTGATTGCGGTCTGGAGTTACCTGCTCGACGGCCTGTTCATCGGCGCCACCCGCGCCCGGGAAATGCGCAACGGCATGCTGTTGACCGTGATCCTGCTGCTGCCCTTCGCCTGGATGCTGCAAGGCTTGGGCAACCATGGACTGTGGATAACCTTCCTGTTGTTCATGATGCTGCGCAGCCTGACCCTTGGCACATTCGCCTGGTACTTGCACAAGAACGACGGCTGGTTAAAAGGATGACGAGCGACACATCTACAACTCATTCAGGGTTGATCGTTCTGCCACAGATTGCGCAGGCTATCGAGACGCTCCTGCTGGGTGGTTCCCGATAACGACTGCCCCGGCACGGCGTCAGGGTGCTGCAAGCGCAGCCATAACCAGCCATCGAGCACCGGGCGCTCACTGAAACCCAGCGCCAGCCCTTCCTGCAGGTGAGCCCACAAGCTGTTGTAGTCGGTGCCGGCGGATCGGCTCCAGCGCCAGGCATGCTGCTCCAGCAGGCAGGTCTGCAAGGTGTCTCGCTGACGCGAACTGAGGTTTTCTTCGATGGCCAGCGGCCTGACGGCAAGCCGTGGATTGAACAACTGCTGCCAGCCCAGACAGCCAATGGCCCGATCGGCCCAGGTGCCGCCGAACCAGCGTAACTGATCGATCGGACCGAGCCAGCGACTCAGCTCCTGCGCATCGCAGGCATCGAAAAAGTAACTCGCCGTTTGAGGGTTGTAGTAACTCAACAAGGCCCGGTGATGCAGGCTGAAGGTGACGGTGAGCATGCGGCGCAAATGCTCCAGCAGCTGTGATGAAGAGGCGTCACTGACCAGCAGCAACCCGCCCCATATGTGTGGCTCACTTGAGTACAGCTCGGCGAGTGCCGGGCATTCGCGAAGGTCGACCAACACTGGCCCGTGCTCACGCAACGGATGAAACTCGCTGCCTTCGAACAGCCAGAACCATCGGACATGAGCAAACTGTTGCCGCAACATCGCACCGGCCTGAGGCACGCCCGGTACATCGAGCAACAGCCATTGCGGGGTCGAGTCGGGCGCCTGAACGGCAATCATGCCGCACCGCTCTGACCAGGCTGCGTCGCTGCCCGGCAAGTGCATAAGGATTGCGCGCAATGACTGAAACTGCCCCCACCTGGCAGTAGACACAGGAGCACCAAGGGTTCACTGGATTGCAGCAAGCCCGATAAACCATCAACCGCGTGGCTGGCTTCAGTGGTCGAGGCGGATAGCAGGTCGGCCATGGCTGACTCTGCGCTGGACGGTGGTCCGGGAAGAAATCCGCTGATCAAGGGTTGATCAGGATCACCTTCGATAAAGCTCACCAGCACTTGCGTGCCCTCACTCAAGGGCATGACACCCGCGCTTTCCAGCTCGCCGGATAACGGCAACCAACAGTGGCTGGGGGCTGCGCCTTCGCCCTGATAAAGCCAGTCAAACTGCACGGCAACTGATCTGCCGGGATCGGGGCGAGATTCACCGACGTCGACTACCCATCCCCTTTGCAGGCTGTGCATCCTGGGTTTCACAACGGGATGAGCCGCAATGAAAGGCACCTCCTGCGCAACGACGCGCAGCTGGTTGCGATACAAAAAATCTGGCTGTTGTCCTCCCTGATGCTCGACATGGGTCACTAGCCAGAGACGATTCCAGTCCGCATACGGATGACCAGACAACGGCATCAGTTGACCGCTGCACAGCGTTGCCAGGTTCGTCTTCCCTTCGGCAATCTGCCCGCAGCCATGAAGCTTGAACTGATGTACTCCCGGTCGTTCGCTCTCATCCTCGAAGACCCTCTCTTCGCCACGGCGAAACTGCCCCGGACCGTCGCCCAAGACCAGACAATGCCCGCGCGCACGGTGCTCGAAGTAGTAATGAAGCCGTTCCTGGGCGCATAGACGCTGGAAAAACTGCAGGTCCGACTCCCGGTACTGCGTGCAGAAATCACGGGGCGGGTAATCGCCGCTGAGGTCGAAACGACGATCCTTGCCGGCAATCCCATGCTCCTTGAGCACCTGAGCGAGAATGTCCGGCACCGAGCGATCGCTGAAAATTCGCTGAATGAAGCGCTGGGCCAGGCAAGCAAGCCTGGGGCCCAGACGCACACGACAAAGCCTGGGCTCATTGCCATGGCCGAGTTGAACGAGGCCAAGCAACTGCCCGTGAATACCCTCCCCTTGCGGCCCGAAGTGCAAAAAGGCCGAGCGGTACAGCAGGCTTGCAAGGTCCAGCGTCGGGTCATCGTTCAGCAGATCCACGTCGAACGCAAAAGGCTCGCTGATCGCTTCACTACCGGTAAAGGCCAAGACCTCAAAGGGGTCGGGAAGACCCGCTATATCCAGACGAAATGACGGCTCGTTGACTGAATCGAACATCGGCAATTCTCTACAGGAGGGGCGGCCGGGGATTCTCGCTGAGAGACATGGCCGAGTAGAGTGCCGAAGTACAACTTAGGAAATGACCTACGTGAAAAGAAGACCACATCGCTTGGATTGCTCGGTATGTGGGCTATTTCGCGTGACAAAAGAGAAGCCCCGCACCAGGTCATCTGAAATTTCCGCAACCTACGGAGAAATTTCAGACAACCTGATGGGCGCGGTGCCTTACCTCAAGAAGACAGGTAAGACGAACGGGTCAGGCCCAGACGCAAGGCATCGAGGAACTGGGTGCGCTCGCTGGCGCTGATGCGGGCACTGGCGCACTTGTCGCGGTAGTGGGTCATCAGCTCTTCCGGCGACAAGTGCACATAACGCAGCATGTCTTCGATGGTGTCGTGGGTTTCGATACCGGCGTGGTAAACGCTGCCGTCAGCATTCTGATAGATGTTCACCGAGTCGGTGTCACCGAACAGGTTGTGCATATCGCCAAGAATTTCCTGGTAGGCACCGACCAGGAAAATCCCCAACAGGTAGTCTTCACCCTCGTTCAGACCGTGCACCGGCAGGCTGGTCTCGATGCTCTGCTCGTCGACGTACTGCTTGATCTTGCCGTCGGAGTCGCAGGTCAGGTCTTGCAGCACCGCACGGCGCAACGGCTCTTCGTCGAGACGGTGCAGCGGCAGGATCGGCAGGACCTGGCCGATGGCCCAGGTGTCCGGCAGGCTCTGGAAGACCGAGAAGTTGCAGATGTACTTGTCGGCCAGCTTGTCGTTGAGTTCGTCGAGCACCTGACGGTGGGAACGCTGACGGGCCTTCAACGAGTTGTGCAGGCGGCGGCAAACGGCGAAGTAGCATTGCTCGGCCAGGGCTTTTTGCGCCAGGGTCAGCTTGCCATCGGCGTATTGGGTGGCGACGTCACTCATGTAGTGCGTGGCGCGCCAGTAGGTCTCGGTGACCATTTCGATGTCGGTCGGGCCGAGCAGGTCAACCAGCCACTGCACGGTTTCCGGCAGTTCTTCCTTGTTGTCGATCTTCGGCACGTCGTCGTTGTGTTTCTCGACGTCGGTCACCTGCACCACCAGCATCGCGTGGTGGGCGGTCAGGGAGCGGCCGCTTTCAGAGAAGATGTTCGGGTGCGGCAGGCTCTGCGCGTCGCAGAATTCCTTGAGCATCCCGACCACGACACCGGCGTAATCGTCCATGTCGTAGTTGATCGAACTGGCGTTACGCGAGTGAGTACCGTCGTAGTCCACGCCCAAACCGCCGCCGACGTCGATGTGATCGACCGGCAGGCCAAGGTTGCGCAGTTCGCCGTAGTAACGAATCGCTTCCTTGAAGCCGTGCTGGTAGTCCGCCAGGTTGGCGATCTGCGAACCCATGTGGAAGTGCAGCAGGCGAATGCCCTGGTCCAGGCCAGCGGCACGGAAACGCTCGACCACCGACAGCAGTTGCGCCGCCGACAGGCCGAACTTGGATTTTTCGCCACCGGTGTCTGCCCACTTGCTCGACGCCAGGGACGACAGACGCACACGCAGGCCGACCTGAGGCTTGACCTTGAGCGACGCCGCTTCTTCGATCACCAGACCGACTTCGGATTCTTTCTCGATCACGATGAACACGTTGTGGCCCAGCTTCTGGCCCATCAGCGCCAGACGGATGAACTCGCGGTCCTTGTAACCGTTGCAGACAATGGTGCCGCCCTTCGGCGCCAGTGCCAGTACCGCCAGCAGCTCAGGCTTGGAGCCAGCTTCCAGACCGATCGATACGTTCTGGGTGGCGATGATGTTTTCGATCACCGCTTCCTGCTGGTTAACCTTGATCGGGTACAGCGCGGTGTACTTGCTCTGGTATTCCAGGCGCTCGATGTTGGCATCGAACGCGCCGGTCAGCTGACGCACGCGGTCTTGCAGGATGTCTGGGAAACGCACCAGCAGCGGCAAGGACAAACCGCTTTTGCGCAGTTGGTCGACTTGCTCGAACAGATCGATAGGCGAACTGGTCGGGCCGTTCGGACGAACTTCGACGCGACCGGCGTCATTGATCGCGAAATACCCGGCCCCCCAATGGCGAATCCCGTAAACACTGCGGCTGTCCGCAACTGTCCATTGGCTGCCATCGTCTTTGCGTGTGCGTCTTACGGACATCGAAGTCCCCTATAAAGAAGTCATAGAGCGTCGCCTTGAGTTCAGGCCGGCGCAGTCTAAAGAATGAAAATGACGTTTCGTCAACGAGGGGGTAGACCTCGCTGACCGCAGTGAGTTTAGAAACCGGTCTTGAACAGGCTCTGTGAAAACCATGGAGACGACGCCAGACCAGAATGAAATCAGGACTGGATCAAGCCGCGGGTGGTTTTCACAGAGGCTGCTAGCCGCCGGACTTCTTCGCTTTGAAACCGTGTTTGATCAGCTCAGCCAAGAGTAGCTCGACATGATCGCCCTGGATTTCGATGATCCCGTCTTTCAACGCCCCACCGGTCCCGCAACGTTTCTTCAACGTGGTGGCCAGTTCCTTGAGCGCGTCTTCGGCCAACGGCACGCCGGTGATGGTCGTCACCGTCTTGCCGCCACGGCCCTTGCTTTCGCGACGCACGCGAGCGATGCCGTCGCCGGCCGGGATAACGGTTTGTTTGCAGATGCAGGCATCCACCGGTTTACTGCATTCCGGGCAATGACGACCTGCGTCGGTGGAAAATACCAGGCCACCAAGGGCGGCGAAGGATGCGGCTTTTTTGGCCACCGGCAATCCTCTTGGGAGGACAAAGACTGATCGCAACCTTGGGCAAGGTTATCGACCGCGAAGCCCCACTCAGGCAGGGGCAGCGCTACTGAGCCGGGCACTGCCGGTTCAGTTTGAAAAGGTCGCGCAGTGTAACGGCAAAAAGCCGACTTGCTAAGAGCCAATCGGCGCCAATTTACAGCTCTTTTGCGACGTCATCCCCTTGGGCGCGAAGATAGCGCTTCAGGGCTGCCAAAGAGTCCGGGCAGTACGGCTTTTGCTGGATTTCCAGCAGGACCTGATCAATCGGGATAAAGCGCGCTTCCAGCACCTCTTCCGGCTGCAGGATCAATGGGCCGTCCCACACCGCCGAAAACGCCGAACACCAGAGCCGGTTGCCGGTGTCCTCGAAGAAAAAGTGATCGTGGGCGGTCAGTTCCACACCGCTCACCCCCAGCTCTTCTTCCAGCTCACGGGCCGCCGATTCGGCGTAGGTCTCGGTGGCCAGCACCATGCCGCCGGCCGCCACGTCCCAATAACCGGGATAAATCGCTTTGCTCAGGGTGCGCCGGTGAACGCACAGCTCGCCGGCAGAATTGAACAGCATGATGTAGGTGCCGCGCCCGATCAGCCCACGCTCACGCAGGTCGGAGCGCACCAGGGCGCCGAGCAGGTTGTCCTGCTCGTCGACCCAGGCGATCTGTTCGGCATCGGAGGCCGCGCGGTGGGCGGCCTCTTTAGCGCTATCTACCATGACTCAGCCCTGATTGAGCAGTTGACGCAAGTCGATCACCGCGGCGTTGGCCCGGGAGATGTAATTGGCCATGACCAGCGAGTGGTTGGCCAGCACACCGAAGCCGCTGCCGTTGAGGATCATCGGGCTCCAGACCGGCTCTTGCGAAGCCTCCAGCTCACGGATGATCTGGCGCACGCTGACCGTAGCGTTTTTCTTCGCCAGCACATCGGCGAAGTCGACTTCGATGGCGCGCAGCAGATGGGACAATGCCCAGGCCTGACCACGGGCTTCGTAGAACACGTTATCGATCTGCATCCACGGGGTTTCAACAACTTCTTCGTCAACCTGCGGCACCTGGCCGAGCGCCGGGACTTCGGTTTTCAGCGCAGTGTTGAGCTTGACCCGGCCAACGCTGGCCGACAGCCGTTGCGACAGCGAGCCCAGACGAGTCCCTACATCACCCAGCCAGTTGTTCAGGTTGTCGGCGCGGGCGTAGAACAGCGCGCTCTTCTGGTCCGGCCCCGACAGACGTGCCTGATAGCGGCTCAGAGAGTTGATGCCCTCCTGATACTCGGACTCACTGGATGGCAGCACCCAGCTCTTGTTGTCGAAGTTGAAGCGCGGCTCGGCCTTGGCCAGGTCGGCGTCTTCGGCGGACTGCGACTGGGAACGGGCGAAGTCTTTACGCAGCGCACGGCTCAGGTCGCGGACCTGGACCAGCACGCCATATTCCCAGCTCGGCATGTTGTCCATCCACAGGCCCGGCGGGAAACGGTCGTTGGAAATATAGCCACCCGGTTTGGTCAGCAAGGTACCGGCGACAGTCTTGAGGGTTTCCACCGTGGTGTACCCGACCACCATCTGCTTGCCTTCTTTCTCGGCTGCCACCTGGGCATTTTGCTGAACCGGAAAGAGCGCGGGCTCCTGGCTCCAGTACCAGCCCAGCGCGATAGCCACCAACAGGTAAAGGCAAATCAGAGTGGCCAGCGCCCGACTGAACAACAGGCCACCAAAATAACTGCGGGTGGCCGATTTCGGTTCAGCGGCACGCTCAGGCGCGCTGCCCGTGCGGTTCTTCCAGTCCAGCATGGCGATATCCTTTCAATCACTTGAGTTCATCGGTTCGACTACAACCCTACGCCATCGTGCCTTATTTGCCGCGCATTAAATCCTGCGGGACACAGCGAGCCATACAATGACTGCAATCGAAGCCGTCACTATAAATGAAGCACAGCGTTGAGCCTATGCGACCAGTCGGTCGGGAACTGAATGATGTCGCTTTGCAGATTATTGACGCAGGACACTCATGCAATTGAAAAGAGGTGCTAGCATAGAGCCACCAGTCGATCTCAGCATGCACCCTAACTAGTAGTCAGGATATGACCGAGCCAGAAGACCCCAGCCGTGAGCGCCTCAAGCACCACTTTGCCCAGCGGGTAATTCATCAGGCACGTCAGATTCTTGAGATATGGCAACGCCTGCAACGCAACGAATGGTCCATCACCGACCTGTCGGAGCTGAGCGAGGCCAATCTGCGCCTACTGCGCTTTGCCGAACGTTTCGAACAACCGGAACACACCCTGCTGGCCCGTCATATCGGCCAGTCGCTGGAGGCCGTCGACGCCAATCGCGGACGCCTGAGCAGCGGATTGATCACTGACCTCAACCGCCTGATGCAGCGCTTGTCCCGTACCGGCCTGCGCCATGGCGATCAGCTCGAACACACCTTTCTGCCACCGCTGCGCAAGCCGATCTACGTGATGCTGCAGGATCACGACCGGGCCGAACGGCTGGCCAAGCAACTTGAATTCTTCGGGCTCAGCGCCCAATCCCTGGGCAGTGTCGCCGCGTTCCGCGCCTCGATGGTCGAGCGGTTGCCGGCGGCGATTGTCATGGACGTCGACTTCAGTGGCGCCGGCATCGGCCTGAAACTGGCGGCCGAAGCCCAGCAAGGCCTTGAGCAGCCCTTGCCGCTGTTGTTTTTCAGCCTGCACGAAACCGATACCCCGACCCGCCTCGCCGCCGTGCGCGCCGGTGGCCAGGAGTTTCTCACCGGCACCCTCGAAGCCTCGAGCCTGCTGGAAAAGATCGAAGTGCTGACCTGCGTCGCCCAGTACGAACCTTATAAAGTGCTGATCATCGACGACTCCCGCGCACAGGCCTTGCACACCGAACGCCTGCTCAACAGCGCCGGGATCGTCACACGGACCTTGATCGAACCGATCCAGGCCATGGCCGAACTGGCGGATTTCCAGCCTGACCTGATCATCCTCGACATGTACATGCCGGCCTGCACCGGTACGGAACTGGCCAAGGTGATCCGCCATAACGACCGCTATGTCAGCGTGCCGATCATTTATCTGTCGGCCGAAGACGATCTGGACAAGCAGCTCGACGCCATGAGTGAGGGCGGCGACGACTTCCTGACCAAACCGATCAAGCCGCGACACCTGATCACCACCGTGCGCAACCGCGCGGCGCGGGCGCGCAATCTGAAAGCGCGGATGGTGCGCGACAGCCTGACCGGTTTGTACAACCACACCCATATTCTGCAGCTGCTCGAAGACTGTTCATTCCGTGCCCGTCGCGAAAACAAGCCGCTGAGCTTTGCGATGCTCGACATCGACCACTTCAAACGGGTCAACGACAGCCATGGCCACCCCATGGGCGACCGGGTGATCAAGAGTCTGGCGCTGTTCCTAAAGCAACGGTTGCGCAAGACCGACTTCATCGGCCGTTACGGCGGTGAAGAGTTCGCCATCGTCATGCCGGACACCGATATTGAATCGGCCTACAAGGTGCTCGATGAAATCCGTCAGCGCTTTGCCGAAATTCACTACCCCGCGCAACCCCAGGACCTCTGGTGCACCTTCAGTGCCGGTGTCGTCGAACTGCACGAAGGCTCCGACAGCCTGATGATGGCCACACAGGCAGACGAGGCGCTGTACCGCGCCAAGGACGCCGGACGCAACCGCGTGCAAGCCGCGCGGGAGTCAAAGCAAAGTGCCACTTTTTCATCGGAATCGACCGATTCGGTCATAACGCTGTAACAGAAACGCAATAACTTCAGGCACTTACCATTCTGCCGTTGGTAGTCCGCAATGCGCCTGAAGCTGTTGACCAATCTCAATACCCTCCTTCTGGTCGCCGTGTGCGTGGCCCTCGGCGCGACCCTCTGGTGGTCGCAAAAAGCCCTGGAGCGCCCCTATCTGTTGATGGAGCGTTACCTGGGCCTGTCCCAGCAGTTTCAAAATGAAGTGGCGCGCAACGTCGAGGATTACCTGGCCAGCGGCGATGCCCTGCGCCTGAGCAGCGCCAGCCAGGCCATCGACAGCCTGCAAAAAGAGCTCGGCGAATTACCTCAGACCCTGGCCGACACCTTGCGCCCCAGCCTGTCGAACCTGGAAGAGTTCAGCAAGACGGACTTGCTGGCTGCCGGCAAACTCGCCGGCGATCCACAAGCCCTGCTGCTGCAAGCCGAGCGCGAGCTCGGTGCCAGCCTCGATCAGCTCAGCCAGTACGCCAACGGCAACGCGGCGTACCTGACGCCTTTGCTCGCAGCTTCCCAGCATCTGGGCAAGTTGTCTTTGGCCCGGGACAAACTGGTCAGCAGCGGGCGCAGCGAACTGGCCGCCGATGTCGAGCGCGAAGTCGCCAGCATCCGCGTTCAGGCTGAACAATTGAACAGCTTGCCGCTGCTGGGGGTGACTGCCAGCAGTGAATCGAACACCGATGACTTCTCCGCCATGATGGGCCTGGAGAACACCGAGAAAGCCGTCGCCGAAGACGCCGGTGTCAGCCTCAAGCGTGAACTCAATAGCCTGCTCACCCGCTACCCGGCTGAACTGGCACGCACGCGCGAACAGATCCAGAAACGCGCCGACCTCAGCGCCGCGACTCACTTGAAAATCACCGCCGTGCAGCAGGCCATCGCCGGGCTGGAACCGGTAGTGCGCGCCCAGCACGGGCAAATCCAGGGCGAAGTGCGGCTGATGCAGGGCGTGATGATCGGGCTGATTCTGCTGATCGCCTTGCTCATTGATACCTTGCAGCGACGCCTGGCCCGAACCCTGACCAATCTGGCACCAGCCCTTTCGATCTGGGCCGAGGGCGACTTCAGTCGCGACATTCAACTGGGTGCGACGAACCGCGAACTGCATGACATTCAAGCCTCGCTCAATCGCTTGCGTGCCTATCTGGTTGATCTGGTGGGGACCATTCGCCTCAATGCCGAGCAAGTCGCCGGCAGCAGCCGGACGCTGGCCGAATTGAGCAATGACCTGCACAGCGGCGCCGAGCATCAGGCCGGCGACACTGCGTTGATCCGCGACTCTCTCGGTGAACTCGAGGCGACGATTCAACAAGTCGCCGGTGATGCCAGCCAGGCCGCGGACGCCAGTCGTCATGCAGGGTTGGCGGTGGAACATGGTCAGAAGGTCATCGGCCTGAGCCTCACCGGGCTGCATGCGCTGGTGGGTGAAGTGCAAGGCAACGCGCAGATGATCGAACATCTGGCCGAAGAGTCGGCGACCATCGGCGGCGTGCTGACGGTAATTCGTTCGATTGCCGACCAGACCAACCTGCTGGCGCTGAATGCCGCCATCGAGGCGGCCCGCGCCGGGGAGATGGGCCGGGGATTTGCGGTGGTGGCCGAAGAGGTTCGTTCACTGGCGCAGCGCACCGCCGGTGCCACCGCCGAGATTCAGACACTGATCGCCGGCCTGCAAACCGCCGCGCGGCAATCGGTCGAAGGCATGCGCGCCCAGGTCGAACACGCCGAAGCCACGGCCAACCAGGCCCAGGCCGCCGACGGTGCATTGGATAAAATCGTCGGAGCGATCCAGACCATTTCCGACACCGCCGTGCGCATCGCCGATGTCACTGCCCAGCAGAGCGGCGCCGTCAGCGAAATCCGCGATCACAGTGAGCGGATTCATCAATTGGGTGGGGATAACTTGCTGAGGATTGGTGAAGGGCGCAGCCAAGGCGAACATTTACTGACATTGGGTGGGCAGTTGCATACAGCGGTGCAGGCATTTCGGGTTTAAGGGCTCGGGCCTGAACGCTACCAACGAGAAAGATTATCGACACCTGAGTTTTTGTATGAAAACTCCTGTTTATCTATACGGTGCTTTTAGTCATCGTTTTGATGCTAGAGTTTAGCGCTTCAATCAATCGAGCGTGCACAGGAGTGCCCCGTGATAGTTCCAACGTCGCCCCCTGGTGTATCAACGCCCGATACAGGAACTACTCAAAAAACTGCATACACAATCGTCGCCTCCTCCCTGCTAGTTGTATGCTTGGCTTACATCGGCTGGACATGGCTCATGTCTTCCGGCAACCCGGTGCTGACCGATGTAGTACTTAAACTACCCCTTGGCGAAAACGGCTTCATCTACGGCGTCAAAGATGATCGAGGCGGAGCAACAGTACCGTTCAGCTATCGATACTATGTCTATCGCGAACTGACATCCAACGAGCAAATAGCGTCTGAACTCAAGACCGCTGGTCCGTTTTTAGTCACCCGAGATCCAGCCATAAAGGTCGATATCCAAGGTTCAACTATCAATGTATCGACCAACCAGGAAGTCTATGAGTATCACAGCAGCACGCTGTTTCGACATACCAACAGTAACCACTACACCCCTGTAACAATCAACTTGTGTAAACACTCCAGCGATCAACCAACAAAGTAAGCCCGAAGCCTGACTGAAACACCTCCCTGCAGGAGCTGCCGAAGGCTGCGATCATGTGATGTTGATCCTGGCGGCGGATCGAGCGTTGAAGATCAAAGTCAAAATATCGCAGCCTTTGGCAGCGCCTACGGAAGATCGGCGTAGTCGCATACATTGCACACTCAGCTATCATGCCCGCACCTCCAATACGCGAGATTGTCATGCGCCGTTTGCTCTGCCTGCTGTTTTTAGTGCTCGCCCTCCCGGCCTCCGCCGCCGGGTTGCTGGACAGTCGCCCCAGTTCCACCCTGGGTTCGATCAACAACAGCGCCGACTTTCTGCCGGTGCGCGAAGCCTTTCAGTTGAGCCTGGTAGAAAGTACGCCGCAATCGATCAAGCTGCGTTTCGTCGCCACCGAGGGTTACTACCTCTACCGCCATCGCTTCCAGTTTCGCGCCGATCCGGCCGACGTTGGCCTCGGCGCGGCTCAACTGCCCAAGGGCGAACAAAAGCACGATGAATACTTCGGCGATGTCGAGGTTTACCACGGCATTCTCGATGTAGAGCTGCCACGCACCGATTCCCGCGCCTTTACGCTGGCCGTGACCTATCAAGGCTGTGCCGACAAAGGCCTGTGCTACCCGCCCGAGACCGAGCGCCTGAGTATTGATGGCAGCGGTGCCACGACCACAGCCTGGGGCTGGCGCGAACTGGCGCTGTTCTTCCTCGCAGGCCTCGGCCTGACTTTCACCCCCTGTGTGCTGCCGATGCTGCCGATCCTCTCCGGGGTAGTCCTGCGCGGGCAGATCGGCGGTTTACGTGGCTTCAACCTGTCGCTGGCTTATGTGCTGCCGATGGCCATCTGCTTCGCCCTGCTGGGTGCCTTGATGGGCATGTTCGGCGCACAGCTTAATCTTCAGGCGCGCTTGCAATCGGCCTGGGTGCTGGTGCCGTTCGCGCTGTTTTTCGCAGTGTTTGCCTTGGCGATGTTCGGGGTGTTCGAACTGAAACTGCCCTACGCCATCAGCAGCCGCCTGGACCGGATCGCCGGGCGCACCGAAGGTGGCTCACTGTGGGGCGCGGCGGTGCTGGGCGTGGTGTCGAGCCTGCTGGTTTCGCCCTGCGTCTCGGCTCCCCTGGCCGGTGCACTGCTATACATCAGCGCCAGCGGCGATGCCTTGGGCGGCGGATTGAAACTGTTCATGCTTGGCCTGGGCATGGGCGCGCCGCTATTGCTGGTAGCGACTGGCGGCGCGGCCTGGTTGCCGAAAAGCGGGCCGTGGCTGATCTACGTGAAAAACGCGATTGGTGTGCTCTTGCTGGGGCTCGCGATCGGTTTGCTCAGCCGAGTATTGCCGGGCCAGATCACCTTACTGTTGATCGGCTTGCTCGCCGGTGGCGTCGGTTTGTTCATGGGCGCGCTGGAGTTTGTCTATAAGCCGCCGAGAAAACGCCTGGGGCAATTGCTGGGGATGTTTCTGCTATTTTATGCACTGGCCTGTTGGTACGGCGCGTTCAGCGGTCAGTCCGATCCGTTCAACCCCATTGGCCAGCCGCGCATCGTCGCCAGCAACGAGCAGCAACCGCAAATCGCCAGCACCTGGCAAACCATCACCACTCCAGCCGAACTGGATCGCGCCCTCGCCGACGCCAAATCCTCCGGCACGCCGCTGCTGCTCGACTGGTACGCCGACTGGTGTATCAGTTGCAAAGTCATCGAACACCAAGTGCTCAACGATGCCAACGTCGTCGAACGTCTCAAAGGCTATCGACTAATCCGCTTCGACATCACCGCCAGTAACACCGAACAGCGCGCCCTGCTCGACCGCTACAAGCTGTTCGGCCCTCCGGCGCTGATGTTTTTCGGCAGGGACGGCGTCGAACGCACCGATGTGCGAGTGATCGGCGAGATAAACGCCACGGACTTCGCCGAACGTGTTGCGAAAGCAAATGACCGGATTTAATCACCCGGTCACATATTTCGCGCAAACATCGGCCATCGTGCTGCCTATTGCATAGAACTGGACAGTCACAAAGGCTTTGCGGCATAGTCGCCGGGTTCTGACAATTGCACACAGATAACAAAGGAGCAGCAGATGGCGACCCTATTGGTTTTGCACGGCCCTAACCTGAACCTGCTCGGTACCCGGGAACCGGGCGTCTACGGTGCAACCACCCTGGCACAAATCAACCAGGACCTGGAACAGCGGGCGCGCAATGCCGGCCACCATTTGCTTTACCTGCAAAGCAACGCCGAGTACGAATTGATTGACCGCATCCACGCTGCTCGCGGCGAAGGTGTGGACTTCATTCTGATCAATCCAGCAGCTTTTACGCATACAAGTGTCGCGTTACGTGACGCGCTGCTGGCGGTGAGCATCCCATTCATCGAAGTGCATTTGTCTAACGTGCATAAACGCGAACCTTTCCGCCATCACTCTTACTTCTCCGATGTAGCGGTGGGAGTGATCTGCGGCCTTGGCGCCAGCGGTTATCGACTGGCCCTGGAGGCCGCACTAGAGCAGCTTGAAAGACAGGCAACGGCTTGAACAACAAGCGTTAAACGCCCCTGACCGACCCTTGGGAGTTGATGATTCATGGATATCCGTAAAGTTAAGAAACTGATCGAATTGCTGGAAGAGTCCGGCATCGACGAGCTTGAGATCAAGGAAGGCGAAGAGTCCGTACGCATCAGCCGTCACAGCAAGACGCCGGCTCAGCAGTACTACGCACCGGCTCCGATGCATGCACCGGCTCCGGCACCAGTTGCTGCCGCCGCTCCGGTTGCTGCCGCTGCGCCTGCGGCTCCAGCTGCACCTACGCTGAACGGCTCCGTTGCCCGTTCGCCGATGGTCGGTACTTTCTATCGCAAATCTTCGCCGTCCTCGCCGTCCTTCGTTGAAGTTGGCCAGACCGTGAAGAAAGGCGACACCCTGTGCATCGTCGAAGCCATGAAGATGATGAACCACATCGAAGCTGAAGCCAGCGGTGTGATCGAATCCATCCTCGTCGAAGACGGCCAGCCGGTTGAGTACGACCAACCGCTGTTCACCATCGTTTGAATCGCGGAGAGCCTTTGATGACTGCGAAGTTGGAAAAAGTTCTGATCGCCAACCGCGGTGAGATCGCCCTGCGGATTCTGCGTGCCTGCAAGGAAATGGGCATCAAGACCGTCGCCGTTTACTCCAAGGCCGACAAAGAGCTGATGCACCTGGGCCTGGCAGACGAATCCGTCTGCATCGGTCCGGCCTCCGCCGCTCACTCCTACCTGCACATTCCGGCCATCATCGCCGCCGCTGAAGTGACCGGTGCAACCGCCATTCACCCAGGCTACGGTTTCCTTGCGGAAAACGCCGACTTTGCCGAACAGGTCGAGAACTCCGGTTTCGCGTTCATTGGCCCGAAAGCCGATACCATCCGCCTGATGGGCGACAAGGTATCGGCCAAGCACGCCATGATCGCCGCTGGCGTTCCAACCGTCCCGGGCTCCGACGGCCCACTGCCTGAAGACGAAGAAACCGCTCTGCGCATTGGTCGCGAAGTCGGTTATCCGGTGATCATCAAAGCCGCTGGCGGCGGTGGTGGTCGTGGCATGCGCGTGGTGCACAAAGAAGAAGACCTGATCTCCTCGGCGAAACTGACCCGCTCCGAAGCGGGCGCAGCGTTCGGCAACCCGATGGTCTATCTGGAAAAATTCCTGACCAACCCACGTCACGTGGAAGTTCAGGTGCTTTCCGACGGTCAGGGCCACGCCATCCATCTGGGCGACCGCGACTGCTCGCTGCAACGTCGTCACCAGAAGGTTCTCGAAGAAGCGCCGGCACCGGGCATCGACGAGAACGCGCGCGAGGAAGTCCTCGCCCGCTGCGTCAAGGCTTGCATCGACATCGGCTACCGTGGCGCCGGCACTTTCGAGTTCCTGTACGAGAATGGCCGCTTCTACTTCATCGAGATGAACACTCGTGTCCAGGTAGAGCACCCGGTATCGGAAATGGTCACCGGCATCGACATCGTCAAGGAGATGCTCAGCATCGCCGCCGGCAACAAGCTGTCGTTCACCCAGGATGACGTGGTCATCCGCGGTCACGCGCTGGAATGCCGGATCAACGCCGAAGACCCGAAAACGTTCATGCCGAGCCCGGGCACGGTCAAGCATTTCCACGCACCAGGCGGCAACGGCGTTCGCGTCGACTCGCACCTGTACAGTGGCTATGCCGTTCCGCCGAACTACGACTCGTTGATCGGCAAGCTGATCACCTACGGCGCAACCCGTGACGAAGCCATGGCGCGCATGCGTAATGCGCTGGACGAAATCGTTGTCGACGGGATCAAGACCAACATCCCGCTGCACCGTGATCTGACCCGTGACGAAGGCTTCTGCAAAGGGGGGGTGAACATTCACTACCTCGAGCACAAGCTGGCCGGCGACAAGCACTAAGCTTCAGCCGGAACATGACAAGGCCGCCTTCGGGCGGCTTTGTTGTTTCTGGGGATTGTTGATTGATCGATAAATACAAAATCCTGTGGTGAGGGGGCTTGCCCCCGTTGGGCTGCGAAGCAGTCCCTATCAATGCGCCACAGGTTTTCCTGACGAAACGCATTCAACAGATTTGCGGCTGCTGCGCAACCGAACGGGGGCAAGCCCCCTCGCCACAGTAATCCGCTCACTCCAGAGCATCGCAACCCGGTCGTCTTCTGCCGCGCGCTCGCGTAAACTTGCGCGCTTCTCGCAGCCCGCTAGGCTGCAATCTATATTTTTCAAAGGTGCCCGCCATGCCTTGGCTGCAAGTCCGTCTCGCCATCAGCCCAGAACAAGCCGAAACCTACGAAGACGCTTTCCTTGAAGTGGGCGCCGTGTCGGTGACCTTCATGGACGCCGAAGATCAGCCGATCTTCGAGCCGGAACTCAACACCACCCCGCTGTGGTCGCACACACACCTGCTGGCCTTGTTCGAAGGCGGCACTGACGCCGCCAGCGTGCTGGCACACCTGGAGTTGCTGACCGGTAGCCCGCTGCCCGAGCATCACAGCGAAGTGATCGAAGACCAGGACTGGGAACGCAGCTGGATGGATGGCTTCCAGCCGATGCGTTTCGGCCAGCGCCTGTGGATTGTCCCGAGCTGGCACGCCGCCCCTGAGCCTGACGCGGTGAACCTGCTGCTGGACCCAGGCCTGGCGTTCGGCACCGGCACTCACCCGACCACCGCGCTGTGCCTGGAATGGCTCGATGGCCAGGACCTGAAAGACTGCAACGTGCTGGATTTCGGCTGCGGCTCGGGGATTCTGGCGATTGCTGCCCTGTTGCTGGGCGCCAAACAAGCCGTCGGCACCGATATCGATGTGCAGGCCCTGGAGGCCTCCCGCGACAATGCCGGACGCAACAACATTGCCGACGAGCTGTTCCCGCTCTATCTGCCGGAAGATTTGCCGCAGGTTCAAGCCGACGTACTGGTCGCCAATATCCTCGCCGGCCCGCTGGTTTCCCTGGCGCCGCAACTGTCCAGCCTGGTCAAGCCCGGCGGTCGCCTGGCGCTGTCGGGCATCCTCGCCGAACAGGGCGAAGAAGTCGCCGCCGCCTACGCTCGCGACTTCGATCTGGACCCAATCGCCAATCGCGACGGCTGGGTACGCATCACTGGCCGTCGGCGCTAGAATGAGCGCCTGCATAAACCGGATTGCCGCATGACCGATAGCTTCGTCACCCAATGCCCGCATTGCCAAACCAGCTTCCGCGTCAGCCATGCTCAGTTGAGCGTGGCCCGCGGGGTGGTTCGTTGCGGCTCATGCTTGCAGGTATTCAACGCCGCCAAGCAGTTGCTTGAGCAACGGGCCGGCAAGGAAGCGGTAAAACCGGCTGCATCGGCGCCCGTAGAACCGCCCGTGCAGCGGGCCATCAGCCAAAAGCAATGGACCGCGGCCGAAATGGACCTGGACAGCCTGGACCTGGACGAAGAACTCGCCCGGCTCGAACAGCGGGAAATCCAGCCGACGACGGAGTTCGGTCGCCCTCGCGAAGACAGCCTCAGCGCTCGTCGCGACAGCACCGAACACGACGAAGCCCCTTGGCCCGACAGTCTCTTCAGTGAGTCGGCCGCCGATCGTGCGCAAGCCGCCGACACGCAGACGCCAGCACCAATGGTCGAACCGACGATCGAGCCAAGCAAACACTCGCGCACCGAGCCCTCGCTGTCCATGGAGCCCGTGCCGCTGGACGATGAGCCCGAGATACAGCAACTGCGCCTGCACGACCCGCTCGACGCCCCGATCCCTTTTGGCACCCTGTCGGCGAAAGCCGATGACGATGAGATCGACGATGACCTGCCCACCGTCGAGCCTCTGCGCAAGCGACGCGAACGCAGCGAACCGGCCATGCGCGCTGAAGCGCTACAGGACCTGACCGACGACCCGTTGCAACTGGATTGGCAAAAACGCCGCTCCCCCTGGGGTCGGCGCTTTTTCTGGCTGCTGCTGATCCTGCTCGGCGCTGCCGGCCTCGTCGGCCAATACGTCGCCTACCACTTCGACGAACTGGCGCGCCAGGACCAATATCGTCCGTGGTTCCAGCAACTGTGCCCGCACATCGGCTGCACAGTGCCGTCCAAGGTCGACATCGCGAAAGTCAAAAGCAGCAATCTGGTGGTCCGCAGCCACCCGGACTTCAATGGGGCGCTGGTGGTCGATGCCATCATTTATAACCGTGCGCCCTTCTCCCAGCCGTTCCCGCTGCTGGAGCTGCGTTTTGCCGACCTCAACGGCCACCTGATCGCCAGCCGCCGCTTCAAGCCCGGCGAGTACCTCAACGGCGATCTCGAAGGCCTGGCCGAAATGCCGCCGCAAACGCCGATCCACATCGCGCTGGACATTCTCGACCCAGGCCCCAAAGCGGTGAACTACAGCCTGAGCTTCCATTCGCCCGAGTGAAACACTCAAGCGTTGCAGGCTTGACGGCGGTTTCCTGACTTTGACCGTTCAAACCAAACCGCTGGCGATAACGAATTAGTTGTTCAGATTTTGTTCAATTCAGCCTTTATCCAGTCATCGAGAGCGGGTATCATGCCAACCCTTTTTCGAACTCTCATGATCCGGCCCCACAACAGGGAAGTCCTATGTCGGCGGTACGCATCGGTCCATATACATTGCACAACGGCTTGATCCTCGCCCCCATGGCGGGCGTCACCGACCAGCCCTTTCGTCAGCTGTGCAAACGATTGGGCGCAGGACTTGTAGTCTCGGAAATGGTCACCAGCGACATGAGCTTGTGGAACACCCGCAAATCGCGGATGCGCATGATCCACGAAGGCGATCCCGAGCCCCGCTCGGTACAGATCGCCGGCGGAGATGCGCAGATGCTGGCGGATGCGGCCCGGGCCAACGTCGAACTGGGTGCACAGATTATTGACATCAACATGGGCTGTCCGGCGAAGAAGGTCTGCAACAAGGCTGCCGGCTCCGCACTGTTGAAAGATGAAGCATTGGTGACCGAGATCCTGCAGGCCGTGGTGGCTGCGGTCGATGTGCCGGTCACCCTGAAGATCCGCACCGGCTGGGACCGGGCGAACAAGAACGGTCTGACGGTGGCGAAGATCGCCGAACAGGCAGGCATCACGGCGTTGGCCGTACATGGCCGCACGCGTGCCGACCTGTACACCGGGGAAGCCGAGTACGACACCATCGCCGCGATCAAGCAGGCGGTGTCGATTCCGGTCTTCGCCAATGGCGATATCGATTCGCCCGAGAAAGCCCGGTACGTGCTCGACGCGACCGGTGCCGATGGCCTGTTGGTGGGCCGGGCTGCCCAGGGGCAGCCATGGATTTTTCGTGAAATCGACCATTATCTGCGTACCGGTGAAAAACTCCCGGCACCGGAACTGATCGAGGTGGAATGTATTCTGCTTGAGCATCTGGCCGCGCTGCATGCCTTCTATGGCGACGTCATGGGCGTGCGCATAGCTCGCAAGCATGTGGGCTGGTATCTCGCAACCTTGCCGGGCGCCAGGGAGTTTCGCGCCCACTTCAATCGTTTGGAAGATACGGAAGCACAATGCGCCTACGTTCGAGGCTTCTTCGCCGAACGTTACAAGAGCCTGACAGGGGACGGAGAAGGGGTGGCCGCATGACGATGATGACCGAGACTTTAGTGAGTGGAACAACACCCGTGAGCGACAACGTGAATTTGAAACAGCACCTCAATACCCCGAGCGAAGAAGGTCAGACCCTTCGCGGGAGTGTCGAGAAGGCGCTGCACAATTATTTCGCCCACCTTGAGGGCGCTGCCGTCACGGATGTGTACAACCTGGTGCTCTCCGAAGTCGAGGCTCCCCTGCTCGAATGCGTGATGAACTACGTCAAGGGTAACCAGACCAAGGCCAGTGAGCTGCTCGGGCTGAACCGGGGCACCCTGCGCAAGAAACTCAAGCAGTACGATTTGCTGTAAGCATTCAATCAAACCAGAAAGGCGCCCGCGTAAAACCGGTCGCCTTTTTTGCTGACTCCTTTGCTTTTGATGGAAATTGAGATGACCGACCAGACTACCCGCCTGCCGATCCGCCGCGCCTTGATCAGCGTTTCCGACAAGACCGGGATCCTTGAATTCGCCAAAGAGCTCGAAGCCCTGGGCGTCGAGATCCTCTCCACCGGCGGGACGTTCAAGCTGCTGCGCGACAACGGCGTTGCCGCAGTAGAAGTCGCGGATTACACCGGTTTCGCAGAAATGATGGACGGTCGGGTGAAAACCCTGCACCCGAAAATCCACGGCGGGATCCTCGGTCGTCGCGGTATCGACGACGCCATCATGAGCGAGCACGGCATCAAGCCGATCGATCTGGTAGCGGTCAACCTGTACCCGTTCGAAGCCACCATCAACAAGCCAGGCTGCGACCTGCCGACCGCTATCGAGAACATCGACATCGGCGGCCCGACCATGGTCCGTTCGGCAGCAAAAAACCACAAAGACGTGGCCATCGTGGTGAATGCCAGCGATTACGCCAACGTTCTGGAAAGCCTCAAGGCCGGCGGCCTGACCTACGCTCAGCGTTTCGACCTGATGCTCAAGGCCTTCGAACACACCGCCGCCTACGACGGCATGATCGCCAACTACATGGGCACCGTGAACCAGGCGGCTGAAACCCTCAGCACCGAAGGCCGCAGCGAATTCCCGCGCACCTTCAACAGCCAGTTCATCAAGGCTCAGGAAATGCGCTACGGCGAGAACCCGCACCAGAGCGCGGCGTTCTACGTTGAAGCCAAGCCAGCCGAAGTCGGCATCGCCACCGCGACCCAACTGCAAGGCAAAGAGCTGTCGTACAACAACGTGGCCGACACCGACGCCGCGCTGGAATGCGTGAAGAGCTTCGTCAAACCGGCCTGCGTGATCGTCAAGCACGCCAACCCGTGCGGCGTGGCCGTGAGCCCGGACGCCGAAGGCGGCATCCGTCAAGCCTACGAACTGGCCTACGCCACCGACACCGAGTCGGCGTTCGGCGGCATCATCGCGTTCAACCGCGAGCTGGATGCTGAAACCGCCAAGGCCATCGTCGAGCGTCAGTTCGTCGAAGTGATCATCGCCCCATCCGTCAGCGCAGAAGCCCGCGCCATCGTGGCAGCCAAAGCCAACGTACGCCTGCTGGCCTGCGGCGAGTGGTCGGCTGACCGCGTTCCGGCCTGGGACTACAAACGCGTCAACGGCGGTTTGCTGGTACAGAGCCGCGACATCGGCATGATCGGCAGCGAAGACCTGAAAGTGGTGACCAAGCGCGCGCCAACCGAGCAGGAAATCAACGACCTGATCTTCGCCTGGAAGGTCGCCAAGTACGTCAAGTCCAACGCCATCGTCTACGCCAAGAACCGTCAGACCATCGGTGTCGGCGCCGGCCAGATGAGCCGCGTGAACTCCGCGCGTATCGCCGCGATCAAGGCTGAACATGCCGGCTTGCAAGTGCAGGGCGCGGTCATGGCGTCGGATGCGTTCTTCCCGTTCCGCGACGGCATCGACAACGCGGCCAAGGTCGGTATCACTGCGGTGATCCAGCCAGGTGGCTCGATGCGTGATAACGAAGTGATTGCCGCAGCTGATGAAGCCGGCATCGCCATGGTCTTCACCGGCATGCGCCACTTCCGTCACTAATAAGACAACGGCCGCACTGAACCCGGTATCTGCTGCGTTGGAGCCGACCTCGATGATGCTCATTGCCAAAAGGCAGCTCCGCTCATCAAGGTCGACTCCGCCTTGTATCTACCGGCTTCATTGCGACCTCCTACGGCGTGAAGCGCTTTAGGTTCCAAAACAGAATTAGCGTCATCCGAGGTTTTTGAAATGAATGTTTTGATCATTGGCAGCGGTGGCCGTGAACACGCCCTGGCCTGGAAAGTGGCTCAGGATCCGCGCGTGCAGAAAGTGTTCGTTGCCCCGGGCAACGCTGGCACCGCCATTGAAGCCAAGTGCGAGAACGTCGCCATCGACGTGCTCGCCCTCGAGCAGCTTGCAGATTTCGCGGAGAAAAACGTTTCCCTGACCATCGTCGGCCCGGAAGTGCCGCTGGTTGCAGGCGTTGTCGATCTGTTCCGCTCCCGTGGCCTGGATTGCTTCGGCCCGACCGCGGGTGCCGCGCAACTGGAAGGTTCGAAAGCCTTTACCAAGGATTTCCTGGCGCGTCACAAGATCCCGACCGCCGACTACCAGAACTTCACCGAGATCGAGCCGGCCCTGGCTTATCTGCGTGAAAAAGGCGCACCGATCGTGATCAAGGCCGACGGCCTGGCTGCCGGCAAAGGCGTGATCGTGGCCATGACATTGGCTGAAGCTGAAGACGCGGTGCGCGACATGCTCGCTGGCAACGCGTTTGGCGATGCCGGCTCCCGGGTGGTCATCGAAGAGTTCCTGGACGGCGAAGAAGCCAGCTTCATCGTCATGGTCGACGGCAAGAACGTGCTGCCGATGGCCACCAGCCAGGACCACAAACGCGTCGGCGACGGCGACACCGGTCCGAACACCGGCGGCATGGGCGCTTACTCCCCGGCTCCGGTCGTCACGGCCGAAGTCCATCAACGGGTCATGGACCTGGTGATCTGGCCAACCGTGCGCGGCATGGCCGAGGAAGGCAACGTCTACACCGGTTTCCTCTATGCCGGCTTGATGATCGACAAGGCTGGTAACCCAAAAGTTATCGAGTTCAACTGCCGTTTCGGCGATCCTGAGACCCAACCGGTGATGCTGCGTTTGCAGTCGAGCCTGGTGTTGCTGGTCGAAGCGGCCCTGGCGCAAGCGCTGGACAAGGTCGAAGCACAGTGGGATCCACGTCCGAGCGTCGGCGTCGTATTGGCCGCTGGCGGTTACCCGGGTGACTACGCCAAAGGCGTTGCCATCAACGGTCTGGATGCAGCCGCGGCACTGGAAGGCAAAGTCTTCCACGCCGGCACTGCACTCAAGGACGGTCAGGTGGTGACGGCCGGTGGTCGGGTACTGTGCGCAACCGCCATGGGCACCAGCGTCGACGCAGCCCAGCAGCAGGCTTACAAACTGGCGGCTAAAATCGACTGGGAAGGCTGCTTCTATCGTAAGGACATTGGCTACCGCGCCATTGCCCGCGAGCGTGGCGAAAATCAGGAATAAGCCATCCACTCGGCCAGGCAAGGGCTTGCAGCCCTTGCCGGACTATTCCGGCGCCGCGCATAGTTATATTCTGGCATCAACCTACGAAGGGATTTCGCCGTGCGCTGGCTCAGGATTGCCATAGGCTTCACCGTCACTCTGCTGACCTTGCTCTGCATGCTCCCGGCCCAGGCCACGCAAGGCAGTGGCTGGGCGGTATTGCTCGACGAACAGGGCGATCTACAGCTGAGCGACATCCGCTCCGGCCGCTACACCAATCAATTCAGCCCCGTCGAACTCGACCGCCTCACCGCAGCCGGGCCCGAGGGTGCGCTGTGGCTGCGTTTCAGGCTGGCACCCGGCAAACACGAACAGTTGCTGAGGGTGTTCGCCCCCGACCTGTCGCACCTCAATCTGTATGTGCTCGACGGCGACCAACTGATCGATCAATTGAATACCGGCACCGGGCAGCCTCAGGCTGAGCGCCCCCTGCCCAGCAACGACTTCATGTTGCCGCTGCCACAAAGCGACAAAACCCTCGACATCTATATGCGACTGGTCTCCGAACACCAGTTTCGGCCTTACATCACCCTGCAATCGGCGGTCATGAGCGCAGCCACTCAGAACCAGACGTTGATCTACGGTCTGCTCTTTGGCTGTCTCGGAATGCTGATCCTGCATAACCTGACCCGCTACACCTACACCCGCTCGCGTAGCAGCCTCTGGCTGGCAGCGTGCGAAGGGTTGCTGCTGCTCAGCCTGGTGCTGCTGCTGAACCTGGCCCGACCATGGTTACCGAACTGGTCCGTCGTACAAACACCCGGTGCCTATCTTGCCTTGCTGCTGACCGCACCTTGCGGCCTGATGTTCGCCTACCGCTTCTTCGCCCCGCTCGGCCCACACCCGCTGAACAAGCTGCTGCTGGGGGACATCCTGTTCATCGTGGCCTGCGGCCTGCTGCTGTTGTTCGTCAACACCCTGCCGCTGAACCTGATCACGTACGCACTGGTTGCCCTGGCCGGCCTGAGCATGTTGTTCGTCAGTGCCCATCACTGGCAAAAAGGTTATCGCCCGGCTCGCCTGTTCGTGGCGGCCATGGTGGTGTTCAACCTTGGCACGTTGATTATCCTGCCGGCGCTGCAGGGGCTGACCCTTGTCGCCCCGCAAGGCCTGATCATCACCCTGCTGGTGTTTATCTGTATCAGTGGCCTGTTGATGAGTGTGGCCCTGGGCGAGCGACAGCGTAGCATCACCGAAGACCGTTTCAGCGTCAGCCGCGACCTGGCTGCCAGCAATGCCGAAATAAACGCCAAAGCTGAATTCCTGGCGAAAATCAGCCACGAAATCCGCACCCCGATGAATGGTGTGCTGGGCATGACCGAACTGCTGCTGGGCACACCGCTGTCGGTCAAGCAGCGCGACTATGTGCAAACCATCCATAGCGCCGGCAACGAACTGCTGACGCTGATCAACGAAATTCTCGACATCTCCAAGCTCGAGTCCGGACAGATCGAGCTGGACGATGTGCAGTTCGACCTCAATGCCCTGATCGAAGACTGCCTGAGCATCTTCCGCGCCAAGGCCGAACAACAAAACATCGAGCTGATCAGTTTTATCCAGCCACAGGTACCGCGCGTCATCAGCGGTGATCCGACGCGCCTGCGCCAGACCCTGCTGAGCCTGCTGGAAAACGCCCTGAAGAAAACCGATGAAGGCGAGATTCTGATCGTTGTCGCCCTGGATGAACGCAGCGCCAAGCCGCGGCTGCGCATCGCCGTGCAGGACAGCGGCCAGCCGATGGAGGCTGAAGAGCGCGACGCACTGATGCACGCCGAGCTGCACAGCAAGCATTTCCTCTCGGCCACCAGCCTGGGGGGCAATCTGGGGCTGGTGATTGCCCGTCAGCTGATCCGTTTGATGCAGGGCGAATTCGGCATCAAGAGCGGCGCCAACCAGGGCAGCACATTGTGGCTGACCCTGCCACTGGACCCGGACCGTCTCGAGCATCCGACCTCGGACCTGGACAGCCCGTTGCAAGGCGCACGCGTACTGGTCGTGGACGACAACGACACCTGTCGCAAGGTGCTGGTGCAGCAGTGCAGCGCCTGGGGCCTGAACGTCAGTGCCGTGCCGTCCGGCAAGGAGGCCCTGGCACTGCTGCGCACCAAGGCCCACCTGCGCGATTATTTCGACGTGGTCCTGCTGGACCAGAACATGCCCGGCATGACCGGCATGCAACTGGCCGCCAAGATCAAGGAAGACCCGAGCCTGAACCACGACATTCTGCTGATCATGCTCACCGGCATCAGCAACGCGCCGAGCAAGATCATCGCGCGCAACTCCGGGATCAAGCGCATCCTCGCCAAGCCAGTGGCCGGCTACACCCTCAAGACCACCCTGGCGGAAGAACTGAACCAGCGCAACAACGGCCCGACTACCTCGCAGCACCTGCCCACCGGCCCTACCCTTCCGGTCAAGGTGCCCAGCGACTTCCGCATCCTGGTGGCCGAAGACAACAGCATCTCGACCAAGGTCATCCGCGGCATGCTGGGCAAGCTCAACCTGCAACCGGATACCGCCAGCAACGGCGAAGAAGCCTTGGTGGCAATGAAGGCCCAGCGTTACGACCTGGTGCTGATGGACTGCGAAATGCCAATCCTTGACGGCTTCTCTGCCACCCAGCAATTGCGTGCCTGGGAAGTCGGCAACCAGCGGATTCGCACCCCCGTGGTGGCGTTGACCGCGCACATCCTCGCCGAACACAAAGAGCGCGCGCGTCAGGCCGGCATGGATGGGCACATGGCCAAACCGGTCGAGCTGTCGCAGTTGCGCGATTTGATCGAGCATTGGGTTGCTCAGCGTGATCAGCAGAACCGCACAGTGTCGACCCTCTGAGAGCCCTCGGGCTGAAGCTCGATCAGATGTCCAGAGCGCTCAAGTATTTTAGGGACTGAGACACCACAGACTTCTTCACTTTCTCCCGAAACGTGCCGTAATGAAGCGTGTTGAACGTGATCGTGGTTATCTGTTCGGTGCTTTTTTGCTCAAGCGAATCATTGTTGCTGAACAGGAACCGAGAGATATCTCGCACTATCGAAAACTTGCGGTGATAGACCGCCATATCCACCTTGTGCGTGCCGTTCATCACACAAGGAATCATCTGAAAGTAAGCGATATCTCCCTTCAGGGTCGTGGATTCAAACATTTCGAGCGCCAGCGAATTGCGCTCCAACGCTGTCAGGGCGCGGCTGATGGATATTGAGAATCTATCACCGATGGACTCCCGGATACGTTGTATCGCCTTGCTGCCCATCGGAGCAGCTGGCGCGGGCGAAAACGTTTGAGGTGCGGGCACATCCCATCCCAGAAAACGAAGTTGCCCGCAGTAGTAGTCGAACCAGTCGCCCGATAATCCATCATTAATTGCATCGCGTGTGGCTCTTTGCGCAAAAGCCGTGCTCATGTAGACGTCTTCGCGGTGGGACGCCGGCAGATCGCTGGCGAACGACACGATACTGCCGCCAACCACCGCTGCCGGTGGTGCAATCAGATCCGTCATGACCGAACCTCCTCTGGCTGCGTGGTGCTGCAGGCATCGTCGTGCACGGTCAACATTGCAACATTGGTCTCAATCCGGTCCTTGACCTTCAGAGCAATTTGATCCCGTACAGGTGCATATACCGTTTCCGATAGATTCGCCCGGACGTAACGGCAGCTAATGATGCCTTGTACGTCTTCGCCCCAATAGAGGTGCGCCAAAGGGCTGGAACTCAGCAATTGACGGGTTTTGAGCTCGATACATACACTACTGAACGAAGTCGGTGTTGGCGCCACGATCACCAGCAAACGAATATCCATCGCAGGTACCGACACCTCGGTGGACTGCTCTTCGGACACTTTTTGCATATGGCTGCGCAACAAGTTGGCTGCCGGGTTGATGTCCGATTCGTTGACAATTTGTGACAGCACTTCTGCAGTCACATGCCCTTCATCTGCCCCTACTTTGGACATCGCTGCGGCCACCCACTGAACCGCCGATTCAACACTCTCTGGAGGGAGACTCAAGTCTTCGCGCGCTTTACCGCGCCACATCCAGATGCCATCCAAAACTTTCATGTAGGTGTCATACCAACTCACACCCGGCTCTAGTTCTGTTTTTTTATTGGCTGCCAACTGTGCATACAACACCGTATTGACCACATCATCATAAGCGGTCAAATCCTCTGATTCGGGCACTATCAAAACCGCAGCCCCGACAATCAATACTGAATAATCACATCTCATTTAAATACCTTCATACAGAGAAGGACAGTCGTTTTTTTCGACCGTCCTTCCAAGCATTCATCAAATGTCGTAATCGAGCTTATCAGCCGAGTACTTCACCAGTTTCGTTGCAATCAGCTCACGAGTAGCCGCAGCCAAAAGATCATTTTTTTCGAAAGCTGTCTCACCGCGATACAGACCTACGTCACGAACATCCGTATCGACGAACATTACTTTTACCGATGAATTCCGGCGTGTAAAACGTACTGCGCCAATGGCAAAAACAGTGGTCCCGTTCACATCGATACACGAGCCGGTCGTTACTCCACCCACACCTTGTGCCAGCAAGTTGCGCTCATAAAGCGTCAATGCGGTATCGCGTTTTTGCAGGGCGGCAATCGCATCACCCGCGGTTTTCAGCATCAGTGCAGTAGCCGGACCCGGTACGGCAAGGCCTGTGACTACCGAAGCAAGAATCTCCAGCACCATCTTGTCCATGCGGACACTGGTTCCCGACACGTTCAGATCGTTGTAGTACTTGCTGATGGTCATCCAACCCGTTTCACCCATGACTTTACAGAACTGCGCATACCATTCTTTGCCCTGGTGCTCCAGTGGAAACTGTTTGTTTGCCACAAGCGACGCATAGTGAAACGCATTCTGCGCGTCACTGCGGTTAATACCGGTGAGGTTACCGCTGAAACTAATGAGGCCTTCGCCTACAACCGATCCTTTCGACGGCGCTTCAATTTCGTCACCCGGCGCCAACAAACCACGAGATCTAATAAGCGGCGTCTCACCCAAATCATAACCCTGAAGATTTTCCAAGCAGGCAGCAATATAACTTTCACTAAACATATTATTCATAACTTCTTCCTTATTGACATTAAAGCAAACTCATCATGAACTTGCCGAAAGAAACAATAAACAAATTAACCCACCACGACAAACCCAAACATGTAACATCATCCACAACAGCAATCACACAACTAACCATTCAGACTCAGCCCAACAGCCTACACATGAATAAAAATAACTTTCAGACTTTATAAACTCGACCCCCACAGGCACTTGACCAACTGATAGACTCCGATTCACCCGTCTCTGGATGCGAGCCAAAACCATGCTCCATGTGTTATTCAGCGTTTACCTGAAGATGCTGGTGCTCTACAGCCCATTCTTCGTATTGTCCTGCTTCATCAGCCTGACCCGCGGTTATTCGCGCAAGGAACAACGTCGCCTGGCCTGGAAGGTGGCGATCGCCACACTGGTTTCCAGTGTCTTGCTGTACCTGTTCGGGAGGGTGATATTTGACGTGTTCGGCATTACCGTGGATGCATTTCGCATCGGCGCCGGCAGCGTGCTATTCATTTCGGCGCTGGGCATGGCTCAGGGCAAGTCGGTGGTGCAGACCGACAATGTGCAGCAGGACGTGACCATCGTCCCGCTGACCATCCCCCTGACCGTCGGCCCGGGCACCATCGGTGCACTGTTGGTAATGGGCGTGAGCCAGCCGCATTGGGACGACAAACTCACGGCCATTCTCAGTATTGCCCTCGCCAGCTTCACTGTTGGCGTGGTGCTGTATTTATCGAACCGAATCGAACGGATTCTGGGTGACCAGGGGTTGCAGATTGTCAGCCGGTTGATGGGATTGTTCGTGTGCGCTCTGGCGGCACAGATAATCTTCACCGGGGTGAAAGGTTATCTGGTGCCTTAATCGGCAAAGGAGCTCTAAAAAGCCGGTTCTGCAAGCGCCTCGATCTGATGATTCAACATCAGTTCCGTTAGCATTGCGCTGCCCGAAATGCCCTTTTGCCTCAGCAACTCGGTCACTATTTCCGAAACCGCACGCGATCGATAACCACTGAGCGCAAGGAACACGTCCCCCCGCAACGTCACATCCGATGAGTAAGCACCGCGAAAGATCAGACTGTGCCCGCTGTCCAGGCCGTTCATTACCAGGTGCTCATCGACCAGGCTGACCCATAACTGATCCATGATTGAAGCGTCCAGAATCAGCTTTCCCGGAATCAAGGGTGGGAGCTCAAGCGGGTAACGACAATCGACGATAACCGATTCAAGTTTCAACCACGCCGCTCGGGTCAGCCGGCTAGTCGTTGTCCCTTGACCCATTTTGAGCACCAGGATGCTGACATCATCGGCAATCAACGGGAGAAGGTCATCGGCCGTCTTCAGCCCCTCGACCACCAGTACTTCGGCATTTCGCTGAATATACTCAAGCGGCCCAACCGTAGTTTTTTGCGGATAGGTGTGCAACAAACCATCCCCGATTTGGTGCAGCATCACATTGGTTTGATGCCGGGTACCCACCAGCGTGTATTGCGCAGGAAAGGTGGCTTTCGGAATCCGGATCAATCGTCCGGTCCGGACCACATACCATTGAAGGTAGTCAGGATTTTTGACGGACAGAAAATCGGCGCATCGATGTTGGCTCGCCAGCGCTGCCAGGCGCTCACTCAATGGAGCGTCCAGTGCAGCGACCCAGAGGCTGTCCACGCCCGTAACCCGTACCGGTTCGTTGTGCTGTAAATCCATCTCCACGCCTTCGAGAGTCGTCGCCCTCAGACCCGCGCCCTCTGCCGTCACGTCGGTAAAGGTCCAGGGTGCCCACACCTGCATCGGGGCCGGCAATGCCTCAACTTGCAAAAGCCTGGTGCCTTGGGCAAATGCCGTACTCAAATGTTTCATATCAATAAAGCGCTGGCTGAAAACCTTCCCCGTTGAAAGATCGAACAACCAGGCGGCCTGATTATCTGGAGCAATACTCAGTAACCGTACTTCTTTTCCATGGCCAGGATCCGAGAGCAACAGCCGATCGTCCAGATACCAGGCACATAAGTCGGCATCCCCCGTAAAGTTGGTCAACCCAAGGAGGGCGAAACTCGACACCGGATAGCGCGTCGACACTTCCGGCAGTGCGGACCACCATAGGGCTCGATCCTTGAACCAGGTGTCGGTGAGGCCGCCCAATCGAAGCGTGCCATCAGGCATCACATTGAAGAACAGACCGGATTCGGTCAGAGCCAGGTAGCCCTGCTCAACGGCAACAACATTATTCAGGTCCAAGGGCGCAATTTCTGTGGAAGACCATTGCACGCGGCCATCCTCTATCGACCTTTGCTGCCGCACTAGGCGTCGGTCAGGCTGGTCGTAGGTCACAAATACTTCGCCCTCTGCACCGGCAGGAACAATCAGTCGAAGATCATTCAGAATCGAATCTTTCCATCCTCGCGCATGACGACGTCGGGTCGGCGCACGGATGATCAACCCGTCAACCTCTCGGACCCAGACCAGATCGTGCCACTTGTCTTCGAACTGCCAACAAATCGAAACCAGCGCACCGGGGCGCCAATTCACGGTATCGATGGACTCTGCCGGCAACACATAGTTGTCCAGCACCTGCTTCCAGTCCGTGAGCGTGTTGACCTGCAAAACGCCTAGCAATGCAGGATCCAGACCTCGGTTGATTGAGCCGAGCAGTACTGCCCCGTCATGGATCATGTAGGTCAGCTCATCGTGCTGACCGCTCTTATGAGTGAATCGCTGAACGATCTGAATGCCGCCCTTGGCCACCGCCTCACAACGGACAATCGCCTGATCATCGCCTATCAACAAACGGTATCGCTGAACCAGCGTTCCCGTCGTTGCATCTACCTGCCAGATATAAAAGCTCTCGGGATGATAGAAGTATGCCGAGCCCTCGATCACTGCCCCCAACACGACGGCATCGGACAGCAACACTTTCGGGTCGCGTACATACAGGAAACGATCCTCAGCCGAATCGTAGTACGCGGCCACTTTTCTGGGTTCATCCTGTTTTTCGTAGGGAACGATAAAATCATGAACGGGAAGATAAGGGATCGCCAGGCGATGCTCATGAGCCAGTGACTTGAAGTGATCCAGCAACGCTTGCTCTCCGAGCGCCGGATCGGCCGCTTCTTCGACCACCTCCAATTGCAGGGCAACAAGATCAACGCGCACGATCTTGTTACCCGCCAGTTTGAGCAACACATCGTGAACGCCGCTTCCTGTGAACTTCACAGCCAGAGCGCCCAACATCAGGCTACCCGCGGGTTCTATCCGGATATCTGTCTCCGCCAGCCAGGTAGCCAGCAACACCCAGTGCATGGCCGTGTGACCCGGCGCGTCGAGTTCAAGGCTCACCCCCTGATTGAGCAGCACGGAACATTGAGCGCCGGCACCGGCTATCCGATAGGAGACCAGGCCGTGCCATGCCTTGGGTAGCACAGGCACCACCAGCGAGCGCTCAACGTTATCGAGACGAACGTTGAAAACTGTTGGTTGGCAGACAGGGTTCAGTCGGTGGACGACGTACTCACCCGGAAACGAATAAAAGGAAAACAGGAACTGCCATTTCCCCTGTTCGTTCTTTTTCTCCAGCCGACGTGCCGTATCAAATCCATCAGCATGACGAAACGTGACAAACGGCAGCAACTTGTACTCATAGCCATACCAGGTTTTGGGTGTGCACGGCAAAACGATCGTCTGCCCAGGCTTTGGCGAGAAAAGCGCCGAGCCCGGCAACGCAAGTTCCAGGCGTATATCAATGGCGCGGTGGTAATCCTCATCGTAATCCGGGACCCCGAAATGATCCCGAAGCGGGAACAATTTAGGGCTGTCGAAATGGACCGTTGATCCGCGTAAATCCAGTTCGGTGAACACCAGCAACGGATGTGCAATCCATGCATTCGACGCCTTGTCCAAGTGAAAGCCGCCCTGAAGATGCGCCTTCTCCAGTCGTTCAAAAAAGAGGCCGACCCCTTTGGCCTCCTCGGCAATGGTGGCGAACCCTTCGGCTAGCGCAGCGACACCTACCGCCAACCCGCCCAGAATCACCCCGACACCGCCCAGCACCGCAGATACGGCACCTGCGCCGGCCAATCCCGCACCCAGCCCGGCCGCCCCCAACACGGCGCTCGCGGAGTCGAACGCCAATTGCGTCCCGAACTGCGCCTTTTCAATGTCATTGCCGGCATGGCTCAACTGGTAAATATCAAACCCGACATTCACCATTCCCAACACCGTGCCAACGCCTTCATTCGCCACATGCCCCAACGCCTTTTGTACCAATGGCGCACTGGTGCGAGCGATCAGCTTTTCATCCTCCAGGGCCTGTCGCACCAGTGTCACAACACCAATCACATCCACCACATTGCCATGGACCAATTGGGCGTAGTTGACGTAGGCATGCAGGCGAATGGCGGTGGTCAGTGACTTGTCGCTACCGCTGGCCGCGCCTTCGTGATGACGCAGCGAGTTCATCAAGGCCTGTACGGTGAAACCGGCATTGAGCGTATGAACGCTACCGGCGTCCACAGGATCAGGCGAGTTGGCCGGCGCACGCGGTTGAGCCGCCAAGGAGTGGAAGGTTTGCGAGAGGAAATTTTTAATCCTGAGGAGTCGATGATCATCGGTGGTGACACGCACAATGGTCTGCGCAGGATCGTTACTGACCAGACTGATTTTGTAAGCGCCTGTCGGGGTTATCTCCAATGTCTCAAACAACGCAATGGCACCCGACGATAGCCCGTGTTTCTCCTGTAGCTGCCATGTCGCCTGCGCGATTTGCCCGCCCCACCAGTGAGCGTCCAGTTCCAGCAACGAACTGCCCAATACCCCATTGTTGACCAACGACCGTCCTCTTGCGCTGGCCAGCCGCTGCCTTGCCCGGGGCGTCTGTTCAGGCAGACTGCCTGACTCGGAAAGACTGGACACCCGGACACCCGACGGCAGTATCCGTTCATTGAGTCGGCCAGCGTCGAGCTCAATCAAATCGAACGTCGGACGCGTTGGCTCTCCATAAGCTGCGTAAGGTTTGGCCATCTCTTGCCGAACGAAAAAATGTGTCAACGCGCTGCTGAGTGCTTCAGCGGTATCAAACTCGAAAACACTAAAATTCGGATCGTAGAAATGGTAAGTGCTGCGGCCTCCACTGAATGTTTTGGCTACCAGCATCGAGTGGTTGTCAGAGTTGAGCATCAAGGTGCTGTTGCCGGTTTCACCTTCGAGCGTCGCAATGACGCGTGCCAGATCGGAGCGCACCACCGCTCCACCCAAGTCATGGACGTCAACATCGCGCAGCTCCTCGATGATGCTCACAAACGCTTTCGAAGCGACGGTGTCAGGCTCAATGACCGCCAGGTAAAACCGCTCACGCAAGGTGTTGGCAGCTTCGTCACCCTTGCTGATCGCCGCCGCCATGGCCAATGCCAGTGGGTAGCAACGCCCCGCGATCCGGTCACCGGCCCCTTGAAGCAACAAATCCTGCGGCACCAGTTTGAAGCTGCCGTGATCGAAACTTTCCAGCACATCGGCCATGCGCTCGGCAATCCGGTCACGGAACTCGAGTTTTGCTACCTGCTGAATACGGGAGACCTGACGCCCCCATTGCAGCAAGGTCAGTGACCGCTCCAGCGCCTGCTTCTTCAGCTCAATGCTGGTCTCGGACAATGCTAAGGAAGGTATCGAAGCGCTGGCCAAACCGGCAACGAATGCAGGGTGATTTTCTTTGAACAGCTCCCGTTCAATCGCCCCATAACGGTGTGACACGCCCAACTCAGACACGTTGTTGGCGAGGTTTTCCAGCCGTGCGTTGACGTGTCCAAAGTTGCGTTGATCCATGGCCCGTGCGCCCAGTAACGAACCGATCAACAACCGCTGCAAGGGGTTAAGCTGTTCAACCTGCAAAGTGCCCCGGCCAATTCGATGAAGCAATTCATCAAGCGGCAGATCCAAGGTTGCCGGCTCCCCGACCAACGATGGCGGTAGCGTGATCTCCTGTGTGAGGATGGACTGGCGCTCGTCAAAACTCAGCTGCACTTGCTTGTCGAAAGTCACTTCACCAGAGACCCGTTGGCTCATCGCTCGCAAAAAGGGTTCACCAAGGTGCTGCGCCAAGGACTGCAACAATTCGGTCGACATCACATGTCGACCTTCGATTATTGGCCAGCCATGGTCGAAATGGATTGTCTGACTCTTTAGTAATTGATCCACCTTGCCGACGTAACGCGCCTTGAATTGCCCGGCCTCCCAACGTTGTTTTTCCTTGTGCAGCCACTCGACGGTGTCGTTTTCGTTTTCTTTCCAGGAATGGTCCAGCTCCTCCTCGGTAGCCCGATTCACCATGGCGGCGGCGACAATAGCCACATCCTCTCGCCACGCGCCCGCTGCACGAGGTGTGAAGTGGATTTTTGCGTAATCCGCGAGTGCATCGCGCATCGCAGCGGGCCCGGTCAGATAGATGGTCACTTCGCTCTGCGGGCGAATGCCGTCGCTGTAGTAAATCGCCGCGGCTTCCATCAAAAAAGTGAGGGCGAGTTCTTCTTCGGGCGGGAGCGCATCCATCGGACCAAATTTTTTCTCGACCACCTCCCGCGCAAAACCGCTCATGGCCTCGCTATCAATCAAGGCGACCTGGTTCTCCATAGCCAAGCGGATCGTGGCATCAACAATCTCATAGTTGAGTTTGAAACGATCGATGACAGCGCTCAACATTGCCGACCCGGCATGAGCCATGAGAAACGCATTACTAAGGCTGGCCTGCTCGGCCACCGCCCGCATTCCGTTCGGACGTACGAGAAGTTCGACGGGGGCGCGGAAAACGCTGTTCAAATCCGGGCGATTTTTCGCGAAACGTTCCAGTGCCGGACGATGCTCTGCAGGGATGACGTCGAAATAGTTTGTATATTTACCTCTTAACGCCTCTCGACCGGGCATCCATCCAGGATTTTGATCGAGCAACAACTGCAACACCCCCAGGCGCGCATCGTTGCTGAATTGATTGATTTCCACATCGCCCAACTTTTCCACAAGAGGTGGCAAGTTATCGACATCTGCGTAACACCCGCCTTCTGCCATCAAGGCTTCAATGCGCACCACATCGGAGGCGGCGGCAAAATTGCCTCGCAAACTTATTTCCCGCTCATAAATGGTCTGCAAGTGCAGCGGTGTTGCACTCTCCGCCAAGTCGCGAAGCTCTACTCCCGCCTCGACCAATGCCAACAGGCTCTGACTATTCTTTTCCCGCAAAATTTCCAGGGCTTTTTTATCCTGGCCATACCCACGAACCAGAAGATCAATTCGGGCGTCATCCGCTTTAACACCACGCTCTACCGCTGAGTTGATATGTGCGAACATTTGCTGCTTAAGAACGATGGCTCGCTCTTCATACTTGTCACCCAGCTCAAGAAACGTTCCCGTGCTATGTCCACCATTAATCATCGCATCGGCCTTCGCGGCCTCGACAATGATCCGGTTGGTTTCATAGGCCAATAACGCGTCGCTGTCATACCAGAGTTTCACGGCATAATCGTGCTCGGCCAACACCTTGCACCAAACATTAATGTAATCGCGCTGAATATTTCCAAGCCCCCCTCCAAGCCAAACGAAGTGTAGATTTTTCGGCACTTCGGTTGCTGCGGCAGACAGCTCTGCAATGCTGTTGGACAGGCGCGTGTGGAAGCCTTCGACCCTGTCGTGGATTTCGGTCAAACCCAGAGCAGCAGCGCCCTCCGGCGCAGCTTTCGGCTCCATCTCCACAGCACGTCGATGCCGGCTCTTGGACTCAACAAAAGCCCCCAGGGCTTCGCGCAGCAAACCCAGCGGTGGAAGCATTCTCGGAAAATCGAGCAGGCCGATACAAGAAAAGTAATATCGAAATACCGCGTCGTATTTTTCTGTACCGCTATATTCCTGTAACGCCTCTTCAAGATCAGACAGTTTAAATAAATCAATAAAATTGACGTAGCCGCTCACATGACGAGCCGTTTGCTCACCCATAAATATACTTCCCTGTAAAAATAAAAATTCCTCACCCGTCAAAATGGATGAGTGCACCCGACGCTCAATCAACACTAACTGAACAACACTTCAGCCCGAAAGCAAAAAACAAACAACTGATGACCAACCGAACACCCAGAAACATTAAATCCATCAAACACAACAAAAAACAGACAAGCCAAAAGGCAACCATCAACAAACGCGACAGTTTCTTTTGCACTAGAGAAAGACAAACTTACATCAAGACATCTAACCGCCTGCCGCTAAAACTTCCTGTTTATCAACGCCAGGCCATTTTGAAACGCGGCCTCCAGCGAGGCCGCCGACACTCATGATGTTGGCTTGTCGCCATACCAACGAGGCGTATACACCCACTTGCCCCCCTCGGCACGAGGGAACACGCAGGTGGTGGAGGAGCCGATCAGCACCATGGTGCGCATGTCGACCTGATCGGGGGTCAGTGCGCCGAGCGTCGTGACCCGGAGCGTCTGGCCAGGGCGACCGATGTCGCGGCCCAGCACCACCACCGTTTCCGGCGTTCGATGCCGGCCGACGATCTCCAGTGCCTGGCCCAGTTGCCAAGGCCGTGCGCGGGAGATCGGGTTGTAGAACGCCAGCGCCAGATCGGCCTCGGCCGCCAGGTCCAGACGCTTTTCGATGATCGCCCATGGCTTGAGGTTGTCCGACAGCGACATCACGCAGAAGTCATGTCCCAGCGGCGCACCGGCCTGCGCAGCAGTGGCCAGAGAAGCAGAAACGCCTGGAAGGATCTCCAGATCAACGCTGTGCCATGCAGGCTCACTCGACTCGTGCAACGCCTCAAGCACCGCCGCCGCCATGGCGAACACGCCCGGGTCCCCGGATGAAACCACCACCACCGACCGCCCTTGGGCCGCCAGCTCAAAGGCGTGGCGAGCGCGCTGCATTTCCTCGCGATTGTCAGTGCAATGCAGTACCTGATCGTCGCGAAATGGCCCGGCCATGCGTACGTAGGTTTCATAACCGAGCACGTCATTGGCGCGCGCCAGTTCGGCCTTGACCGCCGGCACCATCAATTCGGCAGCGCCAGGGCCCAGGCCGATCACAGCCAAACGACCGCGCGCACGACCGATCTGCGCAAGCTCCAGTGGCTGACTGGCCACCGCGATGGCGATTCCGCTATCCGCCGTCACGACGGTAGCGTGCGGTACGGTGTGGCGGGCCAACTCGCTGACGCCGCTGACGCCGCTGGCCGATGTAAACCGCAGTGGCACGCCCAGCTCAAGCGCTGCTTCGCGCAACGCAGGGTTGGCCATGTCCAGGTCGCTGGCCAACAGGCACGCCAGCGATTGCACGGCGATTTTCGCCTGATGCAAAGCCATTCGAACTGCGCTCGGCAGGTCCGCCACCTCGGCGCTCACCGCCACCAGCACGCTGCGCGGGTAGATCATCAATTCATTGGCCGCAGGCGTGCGCTCGGCACTGCCGACATGAATCGACAACCGAGCCTGGGGATCTTCCGGTAACTGTGCCTGATCAAGCCACGGCGCAGCCCCTTCAATGCGCACGCTTTGGCCCGCGAGCAAATCCGAGACGAAGCGCTTGCCCAGTTCCAGATCACCCAGGGCGTAACCGCTCGGTGGATTGAGCAGGCAAGTGCCGAAACGCAGCTCACCGCTGGTGGTGATCGCCGCCGCGACGTCTAGGCTGGCGGCAATCGCGCGCGCCATGACATTCACCCCGCCGAGGCCACCGAGCAGCGGCACCACCGCGCTGCCGTCCTCAGCCACGGCCAGCACCGGCGGCTCGGCGCCCTTCTCCAGCAACAATGGCGCGAGGGTGCGGATCACGATCCCTGCCGCGCACAGGGCGATGATCGGTGTGTCCTGTTGATAAAGCTCACGCAGGGTCGCGCCGAACTCGCGATAGCTGCGATCCGCGCCTTCGACCCGATCAGCCAACCCATGGATCAAAGCTCCCGAGTAAAGCTGTTGGATTTTGCGTGCGGTCGCAAGGCTGCCATTGCCGAGAATGACAATCGCCGGAGCAGAATGGGCCATCAGCCTTGCCACCTTTCACCAGGAACGATGATCAGCGAGAAATACGGCGAGGACATCGGCTCGACCTGATCCAGCGGCACGATTTTCTGGTTGGCCATGGTCGCGCGCTCCACATACAGCGCACGCTCTGCCAGACCGAGTTCTTCCAGCACCTGACGGACCTTGGGAAAGTTACGCCCCAGTTTCATGATCACTGCCGCATCGGCATCGGCCAGGCGACGCTTGAGGTCTTCGTGGGGCAGCACGCCGGACAACACCGACAGGCTCTGATTGCGATACACCAACGGCGCACCGAGTACCGAGGCACCGCCGAGCATCGAGCAGACACCCGGCACGACTTCGGCTTCGTAACGTTCGGCCAGTCGATCGTGCAGGTACATGTAGGAGCCGTAGAAGAACGGATCGCCTTCGCAAATCACCGCCACATCACGGCCGGCGTCCAGATGCGCGGCGAGTTGTTCGGCGGCCGTATCGTAGAAATCGCTGATCACTTGTTCATACGACAACGGCGCCGGCAGCGCTTCGGTGGTCACCGGATAAACCAGCGGCAGCAGGGTTTGTGGATCTTGCAGATGCGCTTCGATGATGCCGAACGCATTACCCTTCTTGCCCTTGGCGACGAAATACGCCACCACCGGCGATTCGCGCAGCAGGCGCAAGGCTTTGACGGTAATCAGTTCCGGATCACCGGGGCCGACGCCCAGGCCAATCAAACGTCCAGGTTGCTGCATCATTCGATCTCCGTGGCGAGGGCGTTGACAGCGGCGGCGGCCATGGCGCTACCGCCCAGCCGGCCTTGCATGATGACGAAAGGCACGCCTCGGCTGTCCGCCGCGAGCATCGCCTTGGATTCGGCGGCGCCGACGAAGCCCACCGGGAAGCCGAGGATCAGCGCCGGCTTCGGCGCGCCGGCATCGAGCATTTCCAACAGATAAAACAGTGCGGTCGGTGCGTTGCCGATCACCACCACGCTGCCTTCCAGATGCGGGCGCCACAGTTCCAGCGCGGCGGCGGAACGGGTATTGCCCAACTCGCGGGCAAGCTCCGGCACGCTGTCGTCGCGCAGGGTGCAGATCACCGGGTTGTTGGCCGGCAAACGCGCACGGGTCACGCCTTCGCTGACCATCCGCGCGTCGCACAGAATCGGCGCACCGGCCGCCAGCGCATCGCGCCCGGCCTTGCCGGCGCCTTCGGAAAATTGCAGACCATCGATGGCCTCGACCATGCCGCAGGCGTGGATCACCCGCACGGCGAGTTTCTCCAGATCGGCCGGAATACGCGCAAGGTTGGCCTCGGCGCGAATGATCGCGAAGGAGTTGCGATAGATCTCCTGACCGTCGCGGATGTAATCAAGCATCAAGGGAACTCCGTGAGCGGGCGTCGAGCAAGGCTGCGACCGCTTCAATAGTAAGGTTGTGTGCGTGCAGGGCGCCGAAACCCGGTTGCCCTGCATCGCGAAAATAGAGGTCGTAGTGACCGGGGGCGACAGCCAGCAGCGTGACCGGTGCTACATGGGCCGCGGCGCAGGAACGCTGGCAGCCGGATAAATGCACTGCTTGATCGTGACGTTGCAACAGCGCAGCCAACTGCATGGCGTCGCTCTTGGTATCGGCCAGGCCCTTGCCGCAGCCAGCGGAACCGGTGCAGGCGATCAACCGCGACACAGGCTGATCAGCGTCACATAGCAGGCCCAGTTGCTCCAGACGCCTAATCACTTCAGGCGCCCGCTCTTTTCGAACGTTGGGCAGCAACAGACTTTGCCATGGAGTGAAACGCAGACTCGCGTCGCCGAATTCGCACGCCAGTTGCGCCACGCCCCTGAGCATGACGGGATCGAGCCGCCCCAAAGGGGGGACGGCACCGATGTAGACGTGTTCGGTTCCAGCCTGTGAATGATCGCCGATGTGCAGGGCACCCGGAGTCAACAAGCGCTGCCAATCGGTAATCGACTTCAAGGGCACACGCTCGGCCAGGCGAGCGAGAAACTCTGCGAGTGGATACTCGGCCAGCAAATGACGCATTCGTGTTTGATCCGGACGCGCCAGGTCGAGAAACAACTCCAGCACCGCTACCACCAGTGCGTGCCCCTGCTCGCGTGACACCGCGCCTGCGGGCCTGTCCGTAGGGCAACCCGCCAGACCGAACGCCAGTAACAGCTCGCCGTTTCGCTCAGCAGCAGACAACCACAGATCATGCGGGTGTTCGAGCATCGCCAACGCCTCGCCGCCATCGAGTTGCACGGCAAACTTGGCGCTGAGTTCGTGGAAACGTTCGTGGCTTTGCAGCGTCGTGAGGATCTGCTCCGCCAGCGCATGCGTGTCGAAGAGCATGTGCCGGTCAACCCCGGCAGACGGGCTGAGCATCAGATTGCGCACATCGTCGCCCGCCGCGGTACGCGGCCCCAACCCTACGGCGAGCAGACTGTCGATCAAAGCCGTCTGCTGACTGCCAATTCCGCGAATCTGCAGGTTGGCCCGGTTGGTCGCCTCGATCACGCCCCCGGCAAACCGTTCGGCCGCGCTGGCCACCGCTTCAGCCTGGGCCGCGCTGATCGAGCCGCCGTTCAATTTGATCCGGCAGATACCGCCATCCAGCGCCGGGACGATACGCAGCAACCCCGGGCAAGCCGAGGGGCGTAAGGCGGAAGACATCGGGCGTTCGTTCAAAGGGGCGACCGGCTGTGTGGGAAAGGCGCTTCGCGGGCGAAGGCGCGGTATTATGCCTGCTTTGTCCGACGGCATGAAAAGCCTGCCCGTCGGAACACCCCGTTTGAGGCATTTTTTGAGGACTGCAGATGTCGCCCTGGCTGACAGTAGTAGGTATCGGTGAAGACGGCTTCAAGGGGCTGGGCAAGAACGCCCGTCGCGCCCTGCTGGGCGCTTCGCGGATATTCGGCGGCCAACGGCAACTGGATTTGTTGCCCGTGTGCATTCGCGGCGAGCGCCAGCTCTGGCCCAGTCCATTCTCCCTTGAACCCCTATTGGCGCTGCGGGGCGAGCCGGTTTGCGTGCTGGCCAGCGGCGACCCGATGTTCTTTGGCGTCGGTGCCAGCCTGGCGCGGCAACTGCCCGGCGCAGAAATGCTGATCCTGCCCGCCCCATCTTCCGTGTCACTGGCGGCCGCTCGCCTGGGCTGGCCGTTGCAGGATGTGGTGACGCTGTCGGTGGTCGCCCGTCCCGTCGCCGCGCTCAACGCTCATTTGTTCAGTGGTGTGCGTTTGCTGGTGCTGAGCAACGACGGCCAGAGTCCAGCGGCCATTGCGGCGCTGCTGCGTGAGCGCGGTTTCGGGCCGAGTCGCCTGACCGTGCTGGAACATCTGGGTGGCGAAGCCGAACGGCGCATCGAGGGCGCTGCCAACGACTGGAGCGACCCGGCGATCGCCGATCTGAACCTGATCGCCATCGAATGCATCGCTGAACCCAACACACCGCGCCTGTCGCGCCTGGCCGGCCTGCCAGACTCAGCCTTCCAGCACGACGGCCAACTGACCAAACGCGACGTGCGCGCCATCACCCTTGCGCGCCTCGCCCCGATCCCCGGCGAACTGCTGTGGGACGTCGGCGCCGGCAGCGGCTCGATCGGCATCGAATGGATGCGCGCTCACCCGAGTTGCCGGGCGCTGGCCATCGAAGCGGATGAGGGACGGCAGGCGTTGATTGAACACAACCGCGATGCCCTGGGCGTTCCCGGCCTGCAATTGATTCGCGGCAGTGCGCCGCAAGCCCTGAGCGGACTCGAACGCCCGGACGCGATTTTCATCGGCGGTGGCGTCACTCGTGAAGGCGTACTCGACACCTGCTGGGCGCAACTCAAACCCGGCGGCCGGTTGATCGCCAACGCTGTGACACTGCAAAGCGAAGTGACCTTGATGGCCTGGCGTGAACGGCATGGTGGTGAGCTGACCCGCATTCACGTCGCCCAGGCGCAACCGTTGGGCGAGTTCGATACCTGGCGTCAGGCGCTGCCGATTACCTTGCTGGACGTGACGAAACCCCTCGATGCGTGACGAAACCGCCGAACAACCCGCCCCGCTGCGCAGCGGCCTGACCACCGGCAGCTGCGCCACCGCCACCAGCCTCGCGGCCGCCCGCCTGCTGCTCGGCGGCGTGGAAGCGGACGCCGTCGAGATCATTCTGCCCAAAGGCAAACGGGTGCAAATGCGCCTGGAATTCTGTCGGCTGACGGACGACGGCGCCGAAGCCGGAACGATCAAGGACGCCGGCGACGACCCGGACGTGACCCACGGCGCCCTGCTGTTTTCCCTGGTGCGCTTGCACAGCGAATCGGGTATCCGCTTCAGCGCCGGCCGTGGCGTCGGCACCGTCACCCGGCCAGGGCTGGTGCTGAACGTCGGCGAACCGGCGATCAACCCAGTGCCGCGCAAGATGATCACTGATCACCTGACGTTGCTGGCCGAGGAACTGAATTACCAGGGCGGCTTCGAGGTCACGGTAAACGTCGAGGACGGCGAAGCCCTGGCGCTGAAGACCATGAACCCGCGGCTGGGCATTCTCGGCGGCTTGTCGATCCTCGGCACCAGCGGCATCGTCCGGCCATTCTCCTGCGCCGCCTACATTGCCTCGATCCACCAGGGCATCGACGTCGCCAAAACCAACGGTTACCTGCACATCGCCGCGTGCACTGGCAACGCCAGCGAAGACACCATGCGCCGGGTCTACGACTTGCCGGAAATCGCCCTGATCGAAATGGGCGACTTCGTCGGCGCGGTGCTCAAGCACTTGCGTAAAGTACCTGTGGAAAAACTCAGCCTGTGCGGCGG
Source organism: Pseudomonas sp. 008 (assembly GCF_016861935.1). Lineage (NCBI taxonomy): Bacteria > Pseudomonadati > Pseudomonadota > Gammaproteobacteria > Pseudomonadales > Pseudomonadaceae > Pseudomonas > Pseudomonas sp. 008. The sequence goes on from NZ_BOMA01000002.1 coordinate 97,962, forward strand.
CTTCGGAAAGATCAGCAAACTGGCGGCCGGGCACATGGATTTGCACAGTCGGCATTCAAGCATCGACCTGCCGCAACTGGCCGAATGGGCCGCGGCGGTCGGTGCCAATGCGGCGTTGCAACAGGCGATCCGCGACGCCAATACCAGTCAGCAAGCCTTGGCCATGGCCAGCGCCGCCGGGATCGCCCTTGGCGACGCAGTGTGCCAGCACGCCCTCGACTTTGCCCGCAGCGTGGTGCCGGCGCAGGTTCAGGTCGAAGTGTTCGCCATCGATCGCCAGGGCGGGATTGTCGGCCATGCGGGAGTTTTTCAATGAAGCGCGTGTTGTTGCTCGGCGGTGTCACTGAGGCATTGGCCATCGCCCGAACCCTGGGGCCGGAGCACATCTACAGCCTGGCTGGCGTCGGTCGTGTGCCGACGGATCTGAACTGTCAGGTCCGCGTTGGCGGCTATGGCGGCGCCGAAGGTCTGGCGCAGTTCATCCGCGATGAAGGTATTGACCTGCTGCTGGACGCGACCCACCCCTACGCGGCCCGCATCAGCCACAACGCCGCCACCGCCGCGAAGTTGAGCGGCATTGCCTGCTGGGCCTTGCGCCGTCCGGCCTGGCAGCCACAAGTCGCAGATGACTGGCGCGAAGTCAGCGACTGGGGCGAGCTGATCGAAGCGCTGAAACCCTTTCGCCGACCGCTGTTCACCCTCGGTCGCGAGCCATTGCAGCACCTGCACGAAATCCCGCCGGAGCAATTCTGGACGTTGCGTGCACTGGACGTTTATCCGGGCAACGCGCGCTGCGAAGTGATCGGCGCCCGTGGGCCGTTTCTGATCGAGGATGAACGCGCGTTGTTCGAGCGGCGGCAGATCGATGTGCTGATCAGCAAGAACAGTGGCAGCACCGCCACCGAGCCGAAGCTGGAAGTGGCGCGGGAACGTGGAGTGCCGGTGCTGGTGTTGAAGCGGCCGGTGTTGCCGGGGGTTGAGCGGGAGTTTGGGGCGGTGACTGAGGTTTTAACGGCCCTCACACAAAACTGGTAGCAGCTGGCGAAGCCTGCGTTCGGCTGCGCAGCAGTCGTAAAATCAAACACCACGGTCTGCCAGGTTGACTGCGGCGCATGGGATCACGACCGCTACGCAGCCGAACGCAGCCTTCGGCAGCTGCTACAGAAAATGCGCAATCCCCTACATATCCATCGGACCTAACGCACAACATCATCCAAATCGACTGACTTGTGGGCTCACAACCCAACCCCCATATTTCAAGCCCCACCCATGTAACGGGAAATGGCGGATGACTGAAAAATTCACTCGCTTCGATATCACTGAGTTTCTCCTGACGTCTGCCGATATGTGGCACTACATCAAGGCCTGCGAAGAGGAAGACCCAGGCGATGGAAGCTTCAATCGTGTAGCGCTCAGAGATGTCAAACACACAATCCGGGCAAGAATCCAAAGTGACCCTCAATTCGCTCAGGCATTAAGAGTCGAAGTCGCTACACTCTTTCAAAACGGCGAGGCTGAGCTTGCACGCCGGCTGCTCGATATGCTGACTGACTCGCTGCGACACCACACCGCACGCGGTCTTTTTACTTATCGCCCCTGATCAGGCTAAATAGCCGCGCCTGATCGCCCACTCAAACGGATCTGTCCCATGTCCCGACAACGGCTCGCATTTGCCTGGATCGCCTGCTTTGCAGTGCTGTTCAACATGCTCGCCATGCCGATGTCCGGAGCGATGGCGCAAACGGCGAAATCGCCGACCGAACAGTTGCTGTGGGGTAGCTTCTGCTCTTCCAGCGGCACGAAGCTGGTGGCGATTTCCCTGGGCGACATCGAGCAGAAAGCGCCGCAGAATGACGATCATTCCAACATGCAGCATTGCTGGTGTTGCTCGGGCTCCGCGCCGTTGGTGGCGTTGCCGGGGCATACGCCGCAGTTGTATTACGCGCGATTCGAGGCCAATCGAAGCGTGCCGCCTGCCACGCTTGACACACCGACACCGCGCCAGCAATGGCCCAGCCTCAACCCCCGCGCGTCCCCTCTGGTGTGATTCCTTCTCGCAATTGACCTGCGTTTTGAATCGTTCTGGAGAACTGCCATGTTGAACAAACTCATCGTCCTGGCTGTGTTGCTGCTGCCTGCCTGTTTTGCCAATGCCCACGAATACAAGGTTGGCGAACTTGAGATCGCCCATCCGTGGTCGCAGGAGTTGCCGCCCAACGCGCCCACCGTCGCGGCATATTTCGTGATTCACAACAGCGGCAAAACCGCTGATCGGCTGCTCAGCGTCGGCTCGCCGATATCCGGCAAGGCCGAGTTGCACGAACATGTGATGCAAAACGATCTGATGAAAATGCAGCAAGTGCCCGACGTCGAAATCCCGGCTGGCGGCGAAGTCACCTTCGCGCCGATGGCGTACCACGTGATGCTGCTGGAGCTCAGAGACCGCAGCCTGTTGAGCGACGGCAAACGCTTCCCGCTGACCCTGCACTTTGAGAAGTCCGGTGATGTAACGGTCGAGGTCTCGGTGCAGAAAAAGGCGCCGGACAGCATGCAAGCGCACATGCACGCCCAGTAATCGCCCCCGTTGAAAACGCCTATGCGCCCGCATAGCGCCAGGTCATCCGCGCGCCGCCGTCAGCCAATGAGCCTGACCCGCGGCAGCTGGATCAGCCTGTTCGCCATGCTGATGATCTTTATCGGCCCGCTGATTTCTCAGTCGATGCCGATGGATTCGCGCGCGGCTGCTTCGAGCATGGCGATAGGCATGTCCATGAACATGTCGATGGACATGGGCTCGGACATGTCGGCGATGGAGCACGCCGACCACGACGCACAACCGGTTGCCGAACACTGCCGGCCGACAGCCGAGCATCACGCGCTGTGGGAAAAATGCGGCTATTGCAGCCTGCTGTTCAATTGCCCGGCACTCACCGGTGGCGCTTCATTCACCGCGTTCGACACCCCGCCCGCCACCACCTTCACCACACCCGCCACCCGCCTGGGCCACGCCCGGCAAACCTTCTTCCCCGGCGCCCGCACCCGCGCCCCGCCCATCGTCGCGTAAACACCCACCTCTGATCTCACACGGTTTAGAAGACAGCCGCAGGCTGCCGGCCGTGTCGTTTACGACTGTTCGATGGAAATTGTCATGTCCAGGTTTTCTGCTGACACACGTTTGGGCGCTGCCCAGGCTTTTTTTGCCCTGAACCAATCTCGCGTTCGTTTCAGACAGGCCACCGCCGCCCTTTGCGGCTTGTTGCTGACGCCAATGGTGCTGGCCGACGAACACGCCGGCCACACCGAAGAACTGAGCCCGACGGTAATCACCGCCATCGCGCCGAGCTCGCCGCTGACCGTCGTCACCAACCCCAAGGACCCGCGCCAACCGGTGCCGGCCAGCGACGGTGGTGATTATCTGAAGACCATCCCCGGCTTCGCCCTAGTGCGCAACGGCGGCACCAACGGCGACCCGGTGCTGCGCGGCATGTTCGGTTCGCGCCTGAATATCCTCACCAACGGCAGCATGATGCTCGGCGCCTGCCCCGGCCGGATGGACGCGCCGACCTCGTACATCTCACCGGAAACCTACGACAAACTCACCGTGATCAAAGGCCCGCAAACCGTGCTCTGGGGCCCCGGCGCATCAGCCGGCACCATCCTGTTCGACCGGGAGCCGGAAAGCTTCGGCGAACTCGGCACCCGGGTGAATGCCAGCGTATTGGCCGGCTCCAACGGTCGCTTCGACAAAGTGCTGGACGCCGCCGCTGGCGGGCCGCTGGGTTACGTGCGCGTGATCGGCAACACCGCGCATTCCGATGACTACAAGGACGGCAACAACGACACCGTGCCCTCGCGCTACGACAAATGGAACGGTGATGTAGCGCTGGGCTGGACGCCGAACGCCGACACCCTGCTGGAATTGACTGCCGGCAAGGGCGACGGCGAAGCCCGTTACGCCGGGCGCGGCATGGACGGTTCACAGTTCTTGCGCGAAAGCCTGGGCCTGCGCTTCGAGCAGTCGAACATCGGTGAGGTGCTGGATAAGGTCGAGGCGCAGGTCTACTACAACTACGCCGACCATGTGATGGACAACTACACCCTGCGCACGCCGTCCGGCACCGGGATGATGGCCGGCCCGATGGCTTCCAACGTCGACCGCCGAACCCTCGGCGCGCGGATCAAAGCCACCTGGCGCTGGGCCGATGTGCAATTGATCAGTGGCCTGGATGCGCAGACCAACGAGCACCGCCAACGCAGCGCCATGGGCGTCGACACCTACAAGGATGTGCCCCGCAACAAGGACGCCGACTTCCACAACTACGGCGTGTTCAGCGAACTGACTTGGTACGCCGCCGACCGTGATCGACTGATCACCGGCGCACGACTGGACCGTGCTTCGGCCAAGGATTATCGGCAGACCATCGGCTCCGGGATGATGGCCCGCCCCAACCCGACCGCCGATGACACCCGCGCCGATACCCTGCCCAGCGGTTTCGTGCGTTACGAGCATGATCTGGCCGACAGCCCGACCACGCTGTATGCGGGCCTCGGTCATGCCCAGCGTTTCCCGGATTACTGGGAGCTGTTTTCACCCAAGTCCGGCCCTGCCGGTTCGGTGAATGCGTTCGACGCGATCAAGCCGGAGAAAACCACCCAGCTCGACTTCGGCCTGCAATACAAGACCGCCGACCTCGAAGCCTGGGCCTCGGGTTATGTCGGGCAGGTGCGTGACTACATCCTGTTCAACTACACGCCGGGGATGATGGGCATGACCTCGCAAGCCGAGAACATCGACGCGCGAATCATGGGCGGCGAACTCGGCGCGGCCTACAAGCTGACGGCCAACTGGAAAGCCGATGCGACGCTGGCCTACGCCTGGGGCAAGAACAGCAGCGACGGCACTGCCTTGCCGCAAATGCCACCGCTGGACGCCCGTTTCGGCCTGACCTACAGCGAAGACAACTGGAGCGCCGGCGCCTTGTGGCGGGTGGTCGCGGCGCAAAACCGCATCGACCAGAACAAGGGCAACGTGGTCGGCAAAGACTTCGACAAAAGCTCGGGGTTCGGCGTGTTCTCGCTCAACGGCGCGTACCGGATCAACAAGAACTGGAAGGTCAGCAGCGGCGTCGACAACTTGTTCGGCAAGGCCTACGCCGAACACCTGAACCTGGCCGGCAACGCCGGTTTCGGCTTCCCGGCCAATGATCCGCAGGCCATCAACGAACCAGGGCGCACGCTCTGGACCAAGGTCGACATGAGCTTCTAAGAGCATCGCGGGCGAGCCTCGCTCCTACAGGGTTTGTGTCGGATGTGGTTATTGCGAACAACCTGAACCTGTAGGAGCGAGGCTTGCCCGCGAACGACTGCGCAGCAGTCACCAGACAATGACAAAAGATCCAAGCCTAGCGGAGCACTCGAAGTGAAACAGCCCAAACCGAATTTCTACAACCTGGCCTGGCGTTGGCATTTCTACGCCGGCCTGTTCGTCGCGCCGTTCATGGTGATGCTGGCCCTGACCGGCATCGTCTACCTGTTCAAACCGCAACTCGATCCATTGATGTACGGCAGCCTGATGAACATCCCGGCCGGTCATCACACCGTGGCCGCCGACGACCTGCTCAAACGGGTGAAAGAGGCGTATCCACAAGCCCGGATCAAACAATACCTGCCGCCGGTCAACGCTGAACGCAGCGCGCAATTTGTGGTGATCAATGAAGGTCATGAACTGAACGTGTTCATCGATCCGTACCACGGCGACATCCTCGGCGAGCAGGATGCGAAGAACAATCTGCAGGCGCTCGCACGCTCGATTCACGGCGAGTTGATGATCGGCACCGTCGGTGATCGGCTGGTGGAGCTGGCCGCCGGTTGGGGTGTGGTGTTGGTGGTCTCCGGGGTATTTTTGTGGTGGCCGCGTGGCCAGCGCGCCGGCATTCTCTGGCCGCGCTTGAACAGTCGCGGCCGCGTGCTGTGGCGTGATCTGCACGCAGTGACTGGCTTCTGGGGCGCGGCGTTTTTGCTGGTGATGCTGCTCAGCGGCATGACCTGGACCGGCTTCTGGGGCAAGCAATACGCCGACCTCTGGAACCGCTTTCCGGTCGCCATGTGGAATGACGTGCCCAAGTCCGACGTCGAGGCCCGCAGCCTCAACAGCGCCACGCGCCAGACCGTGCCGTGGGCCATGGAAAACACGCCGATGCCAATGTCTGGCGACCATGCCGAACACATGGCTCACGCCAGCACGCAAGCCGGCCCGGCGGCGCCGACCATCAGCCTGCAAGACGTACAAAACATCGCTGTGCAGCGCAAGGTCGAGCCCGGCTACAGCATCACCTTCCCGACCACCGCCACCGGTGTGTTCACCATCGCGGTGTTCGCCGACGATCCGCGCAACGACGCTACCCTGCACGTCGACCAGTACACCGGCGACGTCCTCGCCGACGTGCGCTGGCAGCATTACAGCAACGTCGCCCGCGCCACGGAAGTCGGCGTGATGCTGCACGAAGGCAAGATGTTCGGCCCGTTCAATCAGATCATCGTGCTGCTGATCTGCCTGATGATTTTGCTCAGCGCCGTCAGCGGCGTGGTGATCTGGTGGAAGCGTCGGCCACAGGGCAAGTTCGGTGTGCCACCGTTGCGTCACGACCTGCCGAAATGGAAAACCGCAATGGTCATCATGTTCGCCCTGGCGGTGATGTTTCCGTTGGTGGGGGCTTCGCTGGTTGTCGTGTGGCTATTGGATTGGGGGCTGCTGTCACGCCTGGGCCGGCAAATTGAATCCACCTCACCTTCATCATGAAACAGGCGAGATACGCGTACGCGTAAAGCCAATACAATGCGGGCCAGCATTGAATCCTTGGCGTGGCGAGGGGGCTTGCCCCCGTTCGGCTGCGCAGCAGTCGTAAAACCCGACAACGCAGTAAACCCGGAGAAACTGCGGTGTCAGGTTTGGGGTCGCTGCGCAACCCAACGGGGGCAAGCCCCCTCGCCACAGTTCTGTGTGCTGGCTTGAACGATCATCAGGAATGAAATGACCTCGCTGAACCTCACCAACCTCGCCTGGACACCCCTGGGCCACGGCCACTGCCATCACCAGTTCCAGCTGCGTGACGCCTCCTTGCACGTGGCTGCCGGTGAGTTCGTCGGGTTGATCGGCCCTAACGGCAGCGGCAAGACCAGCCTGCTGCGGTGCGCCTATCGCTTCAGCAAACCCGAGAGTGGCGAGGTCAAGCTCGACCATCACAACGTCTGGAAGCAATCCTCCCGCTGGTGCGCGCAACGCATCGCGGTGGTGTTGCAGGAGTTTCCCGACGCCTTCGGTCTGACCGTCGATGAAGTGGTCGCCATGGGCCGCACGCCGCACAAAGGTCTGTTCGATGGCGATACTCTCGAAGACCGGAAGCTCGCAACCCAAGCCCTCGAATCGGTCGGCCTCAAGGGCTTCGAAGACCACGCCTTCGCCACCCTGTCCGGCGGTGAAAAGCAGCGCGTGATCCTCGCCCGCGCCCTGGCCCAGCAACCGCAATTGCTGATCCTCGATGAGCCGACCAACCACCTCGACCCGCGCTATCAACTGGAACTGCTGCAACTGGTCAAACGCCTGCAGATCGGCACGCTGGCGAGCATCCACGACCTCAATCTGGCGGCGGCCTTCTGCGATCGGCTGTACGTGATCCATCACGGTCGCATCGTCGCCAGTGGCACCCCCAAAGAAGTCCTGACCACACACCTTTTGCACAACGTGTTCGGCGTCGACGCTCTGATCGATGACCATCCCTTGCACGGCTACCCACGAATCACCTGGATAACCCAACCATGACATTGCGTTCCCTGCTTTGCGTCGCGTTGTTGCTGGGCAGTGCCCATGCCTTCGCCGAGGCCACGAAATACCCGCTGACTGTCCAGAGCTGCAACCGCGCAGTGACCTTCAAGCAAGCGCCGAAACACGCGGTCAGCCACGACATCAACATGACCCAGATGATGCTCGCCCTCGGTCTCAAACCCAGGATGGCCGGCTACAGCGGCGTGACCGGATGGAAATCGGTGACGCCCCAAATGCAGACCATCCTCGACGGTTTACCGGAACTGGCGGCCAAGTACCCGTCGGTGGAAACCCTGCTCAACGCCAACGTCGATTTCTTCTTCGCCGGTTGGGATTACGGCATGCGCGTCGGTGGTGACCTCACGCCGCAAACCCTGCAACCGCTGGGCATCAATGTCTACGAACTCACCGAGTCCTGCGCGTTCGTGATGAAGCGCCCACCCGCGAGCCTGGAAGACACCTACAACGACCTGCGCAACCTCGGCAAAATCTTCGACGTGCAAGACCGCGCCAACGCTGTGATCGCCCAGATGCAGGCGCAAGTCGCCGAGGTGCGCCAGGATCTGCCAGCGGACAAGCCTCGGGTATTTCTCTACGACAGCGGTGAAGACCGGGCCATGACCTCCGGACGCCTGGGCATGCCGCAGGCGCTGATTGACGCGGCCGGCGGGCGCAACATTCTCGACGACGTCGAGGCGAGCTGGACCCGGGTCAACTGGGAGAACGTGGTCGAGCGCAATCCGCAGGTGATCGTGATCGTCGACTACGGCGAAGTCACCGCTGAACAGAAGGAGCAGTTTTTACTGAACAACCAGGCCCTGCAATCGGTGGACGCGATCAAAAACCAGCGCTTCATCGTCATTCCGTACGTGCAAGCCACGCCGGGGATCGACAACGTGCTGGCGGTCGAAACCCTGGCCAAGGGTTTCCACGGCGAATGATCGACCGTCGCTATGCCTTGTTGCTGATCGGCCTCGGCGTGCTGTTGCTGATGTCGTGTGTGGTGTCGCTGGGTTTTGGCCCGGCGCGGGTGCCGGTGGACGTGGTGTGGCGGATTCTGCTGCACAAGGCGTTCGGTGTTGGCGAGCAGAGCTGGACGGCCGGGCAGGAACACATCGTCTGGCTGATCCGCGTGCCGCGCATGTTGCTCGGCGCGCTGGTGGGCGCCGGCCTGGCGTTGATCGGCGCGGTGCTGCAAGCGGTGACGCGCAATCCATTGGCCGATCCGCACTTGTTGGGCGTGACCTCCGGCGCGACCCTCGGCGCGGTGATTGTGGTGCTGCATGTCGGTGAGATCGTCGGCCTGCTGACCTTGCCCATCGCGGCGTTCATCGGCGCGCTGCTGAGCATGCTGGTCGTGCTGATGATCGCCAACCGTCATGGGCGGCTGGACAGTGATCGGCTGCTGCTGTGCGGTGTCGCGGTGTCGTTCGTGATGATGGCGATTGCCAACCTGCTGCTGTTTCTCGGTGACCATCGCGCCAGTTCGGCGGTGATGTTCTGGATGCTCGGTGGCCTCGGGCTGGCGCGTTGGGAATTGCTCGCCGTGCCCGCCGCGAGTGTGTTGCTCGGGTTGGTGTTGTTGCTGGGCATGGCCCGGCCGTTGAATGCGTTGATGGCCGGTGAACAGACCGCCGTGACCCTGGGCCTCAATGCCCGCACCGTGCGGCTGCGGGTGTTTTTGATTGCCTCATTGATGACCGGGGTGTTGGTGTCCATCAGCGGCTCGATTGGTTTTGTCGGGTTGATGGTGCCGCACATTGCACGACGGTTGGTGGGTGCCGAGCATCGTCGGTTGTTGCCGGTGTGCGTGTTGTTGGGCAGCCTGTTCCTGGTCTGGGTCGACGTGGCCGCACGAACCTTGATCGCCCCGGAAGACTTGCCCATCGGCGTCGCCACCGCCGCGATTGGCGGGCTGTTCTTCATCGGCCTGATGCGCCGGCGCTGACTCACCGCTCCCACAGGGTGATCATTCCCACGCTCCGCGTGGGAATGCCGCCAGGGACGCTCCGCGTTCCGCTTTTGAATGTTTAACGGATGTATCAGAACGCAGACCTTTCCCACGCATCTTTCAGGTTGTCCGTCGGAAGCGGGCTCTCTAGTCTTTGGCTGTCGCTGACAACTCAGCGATCGGGTGTGAGAAGCCCGGCAACTTATGGTCATCCAGTGTCTGTACACGCATAATCGCCGCCAGCTTATTAGCTGCCTGCAAATGCGTTATGGCGGCTGTGTGCGGGCGGACTTCGGTCCGGCCGGGTGTCCATAACCGGTCTTCTCACCTCGCACATAGCTGCCACCTCTTCCCGTGTGAGAAGCGGCAAGTGGAGGCTCCAACGCTGGAGAAATTTTTCAATGGACAAATTAATTCCTGACCCACCCTTCAACACCACCAACGCCGAAGCCTCGCGCAACGAAGAATTACTCAAGGATCGCGAAGCCATCAAACGCGCCCTCGACTATTACCTCGATCCCCCGGCGCCCTACACCGAAAAACCCCGCCGCCCCAGCACCATGTTCATCGTCGCCCCGAATATGGATACCGAAAGCCTGCTGGCCCACGCCTACGAATCGTTAGCCACGGCAAGTGTCCTGGCCAGCGACTTCGCCAACGACCTGACCGGCCCGCAGCGCTACACGGCGCTGGCGATTCAACAGAGCATCATGCTGGCGGAACTGGCGGTTAACCGGGCGCTGGATAACGTCGACCCGACATAGCCCCCCCACTCTTTGGGAACGAGCCTTTGTGGCGAGGGGGCTTGTCGGAACGCCGCATCGCCCCGTTCGGCTGCGAAGCAGTCGTAAAACCATTGCACGCGGTGCACCCGATACACCGCAGTTGCAGGTTTTGGGGCCGCTTCGCGACCCAACGGGGGCAAGCCCCCTCGCCACAGGTTTTGTATTCACAGCGCCTTTACCTTAACTGACCGGCATTGGGGCAATTCTTCGCCCCAATGTGGCGCATCTTCTCGCACCAACGCGCCAGCCCCGTCCCTTCATGGTGCGTCACCCAAACCCCGCAACCGCTCTAATACGACATTTCCTTGCCCGTCCCCGACCGGGCACAGCCCTTGCAAAACAGCCTTCAGTCGTCCGCATCTGCCAACCATAAAAAACTTTAACGTTCATGGAGATCGCACAATGAAGCGTCGCAGTTTGATCAAGGCTTTCACACTCACGGCAAGCATTGCCGCGATGGGCATGACCTGGACTGTCCAGGCCGCCGAGACCATCAAGGTCGGTATTCTGCATTCGTTGTCCGGGACCATGGCGATCTCCGAAACCTCGCTCAAAGACATGGCGTTGATGACCATCGACGAAATCAACGCCAAGGGTGGCGTGAACGGCAAGATGCTGGAACCAGTGGTCGTGGACCCGGCATCGAACTGGCCGCTGTTCGCCGAAAAGGGCCGGCAGTTGCTGACCCAGGACAAAGTGGCGGTGGTGTTCGGTTGCTGGACCTCGGTGTCGCGCAAATCGGTGCTGCCGGTGTTCGAAGAGCTCAACGGCCTGCTGTTCTACCCGGTGCAATACGAAGGCGAAGAGATGTCGCCGAACGTGTTCTACACCGGCGCCGCGCCCAACCAACAGGCGATTCCGGCAGTGGAATACCTGATGAGCGAAGAAGGCGGCAGCGCCAAGCGCTACTTCCTGCTCGGCACCGACTACGTTTACCCGCGCACCACCAACAAGATCCTGCGCTCGTTCCTGCACTCCAAAGGTGTGGCGGACAAAGACATCGAAGAGGTCTACACCCCATTCGGCCACAGCGATTACCAGACCATCGTGGCCAGCATCAAAAAATTCTCTGCCGGTGGCAAGACGGCGGTCATCTCCACCGTCAACGGCGACTCCAACGTGCCGTTCTATAAAGAGCTGGCCAACCAGGGCCTGAAAGCCACCGACGTACCGGTCGTGGCGTTCTCCGTGGGTGAAGAAGAACTGCGCGGCATCGACACCAAACCGCTGGTGGGCAACCTCGCGGCGTGGAACTACTTTGAGTCGGTGGAAAACCCGCAGAACAAGAAGTTCGTCGCCGACTGGAAAGCCTACGCCAAGAAACACAACCTGCCGGGCGCCGACAAAGCGGTGACCAACGACCCGATGGAAGCCACTTACGTCGGCATCCACATGTGGGCGCAAGCCGCCGAGAAGGCCAAGTCCACCGACGTCGACAAAGTCCGCGAAGCCCTGGCCGGCCAGACCTTTGCTGCACCGTCCGGCTACACCCTGACCATGGACAAGACCAACCATCACCTGCACAAGCCAGTGATGATCGGCGAGATACAGGCCGACGGTCAGTTCAACGTGGTGTGGCAGACCGAAGGGCCAATCCGCGCCCAACCGTGGAGCCCGTTCATTCCGGGTAACGACAAGAAGCCGGAGTATGCGGTGAAGAGCAACTGAGCCACTGGGGCCTGAGCATGGAGCTCAGGCCCGACACAATTCCTGTGTGAGCGGGCTTTGTGGTGAGGGGGCTTGCCCCCGTTGGGCTGCGAAGCGGCCCCAAAAAAAGGGACTACTGCGTAGTCCAGCGGGAGCAAGCTCCCTCGCCACACAGTTTGCTCCCACACTTAGTCCGCGCAAGGACACTGACATGCCCACTGCCTTTTACCGCTTGATCCTTGCCATCGCACTGTTACTGCCGATGGTCACCCACGCCGGCGACGCCGAAGACTTCGTCGCGGCCAATCCCGTGCAGCAAGCCAAGCTTCTGGAAACCTGGGCCGCGCAGCCCGATCCGGCCCGTATCGAACTGATCAACGCCCTGCAACAAGGCGAGCTGACCATCGATGGCCAACCGAAAACCCTGCGCCTGAACAATCGCCTGCGGGGTCTGATCGACACCGCTTTGGCCAGCCACCAATTGCTCGCCGCCGACGCCAAAACCCGTCTGGCCGCCGCGCAGCAATTGCAGAAAAGCGCCAAACCGGCGCAGTTGAAATTCCTCGACCAGCAACTGGCTAACGAACAAGACGAAACCGTTCACGCCGCCCTGAGCCTGGCGTTGGCCAATCTGCAACTGGTCGACAGTGACCCGACCGTGCGCCTCGCCGCCGTGCGTTTGCTTGGCGAAACCGGCGACCCGCTGGCCCGAACCCGCCTCGAAGGTTTGCTCGAACCCGGCGTTGAAGCCGACGCCAGTGTGCGCACCGCCGCCGAAACCAGCCTGGCCCAGGTCAAACGCAAACTGCTGATCGGCGAAATGCTCGGCCAGGCTTTCAGTGGCATGTCCCTCGGTTCGATTCTGCTGTTGGCGGCCCTCGGATTGGCGATCACCTTCGGCCTGCTCGGGGTGATCAACATGGCCCACGGCGAGATGTTGATGCTCGGCGCGTACTCGACGTACGTGGTGCAGCTGATGTTCCAGCGCTTCGCCCCACAAGCCATCGAGTTCTATCCGCTGATTGCGCTGCCGGTGGCGTTTTTCGTTACCGCCGCCATCGGCATGGCGCTGGAGCGCACGGTGATTCGCCACCTCTACGGCCGCCCGCTGGAAACCCTGCTCGCCACGTGGGGCATCAGCCTGATGCTGATCCAGTTGGTGCGGCTGGTGTTCGGCGCGCAGAACGTCGAAGTGGCCAACCCGGCGTGGTTGTCGGGCGGGATTCAGGTGCTGCCCAACCTGGTGCTGCCATACAACCGCATCGTGATCATCGCGTTTGCCTTGTTTGTGGTGGTGCTGACCTGGCTGCTGTTGAACAAGACGCGCCTTGGCTTGAACGTGCGCGCCGTCACCCAAAACCGCAACATGGCCGCCTGCTGCGGCGTACCCACCGGGCGCGTGGACATGCTCGCCTTCGGCTTAGGCTCGGGCATCGCCGGGCTCGGTGGCGTGGCGCTCAGCCAGATCGGCAACGTCGGCCCGGACCTCGGCCAGAGCTACATCATCGACTCATTCCTGGTGGTGGTGCTCGGCGGTGTCGGTCAATTGGCCGGTAGCGTGTTGGCCGCATTCGGCCTGGGCATCGCCAACAAGATTCTCGAACCGCAGATCGGTGCGGTACTCGGCAAAATCCTGATCCTCGCGCTGATCATTCTGTTCATCCAGAAACGTCCGCAAGGCCTCTTCGCACTGAAAGGACGGGTGATCGACTGATGAACCAGCCTCTGCTCGTTACCGCGACAAAAAAAGCCGGCCCCAAAGTCACCATCACTGTTGGCGCGGTGATTCTCGTTTTGCTACTGGCGCTGCCATTGCTGTCGTTGTTGTCGCCGGACAGTGCGTTTCATGTCTCGGCCTACACGCTGACACTGGTGGGCAAGATTCTTTGCTACGCCATCGTCGCCCTCGCCCTCGATCTGGTCTGGGGCTACGCCGGCCTCCTGTCCCTCGGTCACGGTCTGTTCTTCGCCCTCGGCGGTTATGCGATGGGCATGTACCTGATGCGCCAAGCCTCGGGTGACGGCTTGCCGGCGTTCATGACGTTCCTGTCGTGGACCGAATTGCCGTGGTACTGGACCGGCACCAGCAGCTTCCTCTGGGCCATGTGCCTGGTGGTGTTGGCGCCGGGATTGCTGGCGCTGGTGTTCGGTTTCTTCGCCTTCCGCTCGCGGATCAAGGGCGTGTATTTCTCGATCATGACCCAGGCCCTGACCTTCGCCGGGATGCTGCTGTTTTTCCGCAACGAAACCGGGTTTGGCGGCAACAACGGCTTCACCAACTTCCGCAGCATTCTCGGGTTTGGCATCACGGAACCGGGGACTCGCGCGGTGTTGTTTTTCGCCACGGTACTGTTGCTGGTGGCGAGTCTGTTCATCGGCTGGCGGCTGGCGCAAAGCAAGTTCGGCCGGGTGTTGACCGCGTTGCGCGATGCCGAGAACCGCCTGATGTTTTGCGGCTACGACCCGCGCGGCTTCAAGCTGTTTGTCTGGGTGTTGAGTGCGGTGTTGTGTGGCCTGGCGGGGGCGTTGTATGTGCCGCAAGTCGGGATCATCAACCCGAGCGAAATGTCGCCGACCAACTCGATCGAAGCGGCGGTCTGGGTTGCCTTGGGGGGGCGCGGCACGCTGATCGGTCCGCTGCTGGGTGCCGGTGTGGTCAACGGGATGAAGAGCTGGTTCACCGTGGCGTTTCCGGAATACTGGCTGTTCTTCCTCGGCGCGCTGTTCATCGTCGTGACGTTGTATCTGCCTAAGGGTGTGATCGGTCTGCTGAAGAAAAGGGGTGAATCATGAGAATCACAGCGACTGCGGAATTCATGCTCGAACCGGCCTTTTTTCCACCGCAGCCCAACAAGGACGCTGGCAGCAGCCGCGATGCCATCGGCCTCGGCCAACGCGTCGGCCCCGGCCTGAATACGCGCCACGGCACCATCCTGACCCTGGAAGACATCAGCGTCAGCTTCGATGGTTTCAAGGCACTCAACAATCTGAACCTGTACATCGGCGTTGGCGAATTGCGCTGCATCATCGGCCCCAACGGCGCGGGCAAGACCACGCTGATGGACGTGATCACCGGCAAGACCCGCCCCAGTCACGGCAAGGCCTGGTTCGGTGAAACCCTGGACCTGACGCAGATGAGCGAAGTGCAAATCGCCCAGGCCGGTATCGGTCGCAAGTTCCAGAAGCCAACCGTGTTCGAAGCCCTGAGCGTGTTCGAAAACCTGGAGCTGGCGCAGAAAACCGACAAGTCGGTGTGGGCCAGCTTGCGGGCTCGCCTGAGCGGCGAACAAAGGGATCGCATCAGCGAGGTGCTGGAAACCATTCGCCTGACCAGTTCGGTCAATCGCCCGGCAGGATTGTTGTCCCATGGGCAGAAGCAGTTTCTGGAAATCGGCATGCTGCTGATGCAAGACCCGCAACTGCTGCTACTCGACGAGCCGGTGGCGGGCATGACCGACGCCGAAACCGAATTCACCGCCGAGCTGTTCAAGCGCCTGGCCGGCAAGCATTCGCTGATGGTGGTGGAACACGACATGGGCTTCGTCGGCTCGATCGCCGACCACGTCACCGTGTTGCACCAGGGCAGCGTGCTGGCCGAAGGGTCGCTGGAGCAGGTGCAGGACAATGAGCGGGTGATCGAGGTCTACCTCGGCCGCTGATGAGCAATTGATCGATTCCGCGCTCTGCGTGGGAACGATCACAGGGGGAATTTGAAGATGCTGCAAGTCGACAAGCTGCACCAGTACTACGGCGGTAGCCACATCCTGCGGGGCCTGACGTTTGAGGTGAAGGTCGGCGAAGTCACCTGCCTGCTCGGGCGCAACGGCGTGGGCAAGACCACCTTGCTCAAATGCTTGATGGGTTTGCTGCCGGCCAAGGAGGGCGCGGTGAACTGGGAAGGTAAACCGATCACCACGTTCAAGCCGCACCAACGGGTGCATGCCGGTATCGCTTACGTGCCTCAGGGCCGGGAAATCTTCGGCCGATTGACCGTGGAAGAAAACCTGTTGATGGGCCTGTCGCGCTTTCCGGGTTCCGAAGCCAAAGAGGTCCCGGCGTTCATCTACGAGCTGTTCCCGGTGCTGCTGCAAATGAAGCAACGGCGTGGCGGTGACTTGTCCGGCGGTCAGCAGCAACAGTTGGCAATCGGCAGGGCATTGGCCAGTCGTCCACGGCTGCTGATTCTCGATGAGCCCACCGAAGGCATCCAGCCGTCGGTGATCAAGGAAATCGGCGCAGTGATCAAAAAGCTCGCAGCCCGTGGCGACATGGCGATTTTGCTGGTGGAGCAGTTCTACGATTTCGCCGCCGAGCTGGCCGATCAGTACCTGGTGATGTCCCGGGGCGAGATCGTGCAGCAAGGTCGCGGCGAAAATATGGAAGCCGAAGGTGTGCGTGGGCTGGTTACGATCTAACCTGCAGCCTTCTGACGATAAATTAGACGATATGAATTTACCTCTCCCCACTGCGCTGTTTACCCCGAGCTGGCATGCCGAGCTGGAGCTGGGCTACGCCCGTTTCGGCGCCAGCACCCGCCCGGTGCAGCGCCGTCATCAAGGCCCGCTGCGGGTGCAGAAACACCTGTATGCCGAAGGCCCCGAGGTGTGTCAGCACATCATCGTCCACCCGCCGGGGGGGATTGCCGGCGGTGATCGGCTGGATATATCGGCCAGCGTCGGCACGCACGCCTGGGCGCAAATCACCAGCCCCGGCGCCGCCAAGTGGTATCGCGCGGCCGGGCCGGCTTATCAGAAACTCGACTTGCGCGTTGCCGCCGGTGCTACGTTGGAGTGGCTGCCGCAAGAAACGATTATCTTCAGCGCCGCTCAGGCTGAACTCAGCACGAGCATTGATCTTGAGGGCGATGCCCGGTTGTTCTACTGGGACGTGGTAGCGCTGGGGCGTCCGGCCAGTGGCGAGCGCTTCGACCTCGGTCACTTCCAGACCCACCTGGATATCCGCCGCGACGGCCAGTTGCTCTGGCACGAACGCCAGCGCATTGCCGGGGATGACGGTTTGCTGGACTCGCCGATCGGGCTGGATGGGCAACCGGTGTTTGCGACGTTGCTGGTGACCGGAGAGATTGATAGTGAATTGCTGGAGAAGTGCCGCTCGCTGCCCAATGAGGTGCGCGGGGATCTGACGCAGCTGCCGGGGCTGCTGGTCGCCCGGTGCCTGGCCAGCGAGGCGCTGTTGGCACGGGGCTGGCTGATTGATTTATGGCGATTGCTCCGGCCTGCGTTGCTCGGCCGTGAAGCCGTTCCGCCCAGAATATGGGCCACCTGAATACGCTCCTACAGAAGACTTTTTAACTGCCGATTATGGATTTCTACGATGGACCTGACCCCACGCGAAAAAGACAAGCTGCTGATCTTCACCGCCGGCCTCGTGGCCGAGCGGCGTTTGGCTCGCGGCGTGAAACTCAATTACCCGGAGGCCATGGCCTACATTTCTGCGGCGCTGCTCGAAGGCGCGCGTGACGGCCAGACCGTGGCCGAGCTGATGCACTACGGCACCACCCTGCTCAGCCGCGAGCAAGTGATGGAAGGCATCCCGGAAATGATCCCGGAGATCCAGGTCGAAGCGACGTTTCCCGACGGCACCAAACTGGTCACCGTTCACCAACCGATCGCCTGAGGCTGCGCCATGACTTACCACATCCGCGATGCGCTGCACGCCGATCTGCCGGCGATCCGCGACATCTACAACGACGCCGTGCTCAACACCACGGCGATCTGGAACGAACAGGCCGTGGACCTGGGCAACCGCCAGGCCTGGTTCAGCGCGCGGCAGGCCCAGGGCTATCCGATTCTGGTGATCGTCGACGGCGACGACAACGTACTCGGCTACGCTTCATTCGGTGACTGGCGACCCTTCGACGGGTTCCGTCACACGGTCGAGCACTCGGTGTACGTGCGCAACGACCAGCGCGGCAACGGCCTCGGCCCGCAACTGATGGCAGCGCTGATCGAGCGCGCCAAAGGCTGCAACAAACACGTGATGGTCGCCGCCATAGAAAGCGGTAATGGCGCCTCGATCCGGCTGCACGATCGGGCCGGTTTTGTCGTTACCGGCCAAATGCCGCAGGTGGGTACCAAGTTCGGCCGCTGGCTGGACCTGACCTTCATGCAACTGATCCTCGATCCGGGCGCAATGCCCCCCGGTCCCCACAAGGAGTGATGCCCCATGAACGCCGCCCAACTGCGACGCGTCAATGTTGAAAGCTTTGCGCACTATCGTCAGGGTTTGATTGATCTGCTGCTCGACGCCGTCGGCTATGGCGCCAGCGTCGGGTTCATGGCGGATCTGGACGCCACCCAGGCCCGAGCTCATTTCGATGAAGTCCAGGACAACCTGAACAAAGGTAATGTGCTGCTGTGGGTGGTGGTCAAGGACGAACAGGTGCAGGCCAGCGTGCAACTGAACCTGTGCCAGAAAGCCAATGGGCTCAATCGCGCCGAAGTGCAGAAACTGCTGGTGCGTGAACACGCCCGTCGTCGCGGCCTGGGCCAACAGTTGATGCATGCCCTTGAGCTTGCGGCCCGCCAGCACAAGCGCGGCATGCTCTACCTCGACACCGAGGCCGGCTCCCCCGCCGAAGACTTCTACAAGGCCCTGGGTTACACCCGTGCCGGCGAAATCCCGGACTACGCCTGCGACCCGAACGGGCGCTACAAACCGACCGCCCTCTACTACAAGATTCTCCAAGGAGCCCAGTGATGATTCCCGGTGAGTACCAGATCCAGCCCGGCGACATCGAGCTTAACGTGGGCCGACGCACTGTCAGCCTGAAGGTGGCCAACAGCGGCGACCGGCCGATCCAGGTCGGCTCGCATTATCACTTCTTCGAAACCAACGACGCGCTGACCTTCGACCGCGCCGCCAGCCGTGGCATGCGCCTGAACATCCCCGCCGGCACCGCGGTGCGCTTCGAACCGGGGCAGAGCCGCGAGGTCGAGCTGGTGGACCTGGCCGGGCATCGCCGGGTGTTCGGGTTTGCCGGCAGGATCATGGGCGACCTGTAAGTAATGCGTTGTCCGCACCGGCCCCTTCGCGGGCAAGCCTCGCTCCTACAATTAATCGCATCCCCCTGTAGGAGCGAGGCTTGCCCGCGAATCTGTGAGCGAAGCGAACAGTCTCAAACCCAATTGAATCCCAAGGCAAGCGCATGAAAATCTCAAGACAAGCCTACGCCGACATGTTCGGCCCCACCGTCGGTGACAAGGTCCGCCTGGCCGACACCGAACTGTGGATCGAAGTGGAACAGGACTTCACCACCTACGGCGAAGAAGTGAAATTCGGCGGCGGCAAAGTCATTCGCGACGGCCAGGGCCAAAGCCAACTGCTGGCACGCGATGTCGTCGACACCCTGATCACCAACGCGCTGATCATCGACCACTGGGGCATCGTCAAGGCCGACGTCGGCCTCAAGGATGGGCGCATCGCCGCCATCGGCAAGGCCGGCAACCCGGACATCCAGCCCAACGTCACCATCGCGGTCGGCGCCAGCACTGAAGTGATCGCCGGTGAAGGCATGATCCTCACTGCCGGCGGCATTGACACCCATATCCACTTCATCTGCCCGCAGCAGATCGAAGAAGCGCTGATGAGCGGCGTCACCACCATGATCGGCGGCGGCACGGGACCGGCCACCGGCACCAACGCCACCACCTGCACGTCAGGGCCGTGGCACCTGGCGCGCATGCTCCAGGCCGCCGATGCGTTTCCGATGAACATCGGCCTCACCGGCAAGGGCAACGCCAGCCTGCCGGAACCGCTGATCGAACAGGTCAAGGCCGGCGCCATCGGCCTGAAGTTGCACGAAGACTGGGGCACCACGCCCGCGAGCATCGACAACTGCCTGAGCGTCGCTGATCAGTACGACGTGCAAGTGGCGATTCACACCGACACTCTCAACGAGTCCGGCTTCGTCGAAACCACCCTCGCCGCCTTCAAGGGCCGCACCATCCACACCTATCACACCGAGGGTGCCGGTGGCGGTCACGCACCGGACATCATCAAGGCCTGCGGTTTCGCCAATGTGCTGCCGAGTTCCACCAACCCGACCCGGCCGTTCACCCGCAACACCATCGACGAACACCTCGATATGCTGATGGTCTGCCACCACCTGGACCCGAGCATTGCCGAAGACGTGGCCTTCGCTGAAAGCCGCATCCGCCGCGAAACCATCGCCGCCGAAGACATCCTCCACGACCTCGGCGCGTTCTCGATGATCAGCTCCGACAGCCAGGCCATGGGCCGCGTCGGCGAAGTCATCACCCGCACCTGGCAGACCGCCGACAAGATGAAAAAACAGCGCGGACCACTGCCGGGCGATGGCCAAGGCAACGACAATTTCCGCGCCAAACGCTACATCGCCAAGTACACGATCAACCCGGCAATCACCCATGGCATCAGCCATGAAGTGGGCTCGATCGAAGTCGGCAAATGGGCCGACCTGGTGCTCTGGCGCCCAGCGTTTTTCGGCGTCAAACCGACGCTCATCCTCAAGGGTGGCGCCATCGCCGCCAGCCTCATGGGCGACGCCAATGCCTCGATTCCGACGCCGCAACCGGTGCATTACCGACCGATGTTCGCCAGTTATGGCGGCTCGCTGCACGCCACCAGCCTGACCTTTATCAGCCAGGCTGCACAGGAGGCGGGTCTGCCTGAGGCGCTGGGTTTGAAGAAAAAAATCGCAGTGGTCAAAGGGTGCCGCGAGGTGCAGAAAACCGATCTGATCCACAACGACTATCTGCCGGACATTGATGTCGATCCGCAGACCTATCAGGTCAAGGCTGACGGCGTACTGCTGTGGTGCGAACCGGCGGATGTGTTGCCGATGGCCCAGCGGTATTTTCTGTTTTGATTTCCAGTCAGGCATAAAAAACCCGGCACGAAGGGCGTCAATCTTCGTGCCGGGATGGCTGTACTGTCAGGTCAATCAGTTGCTCGGTTTAACCGTAAGGGGAATTTCCGCATTTTGCAGTTTCGCCCGATCCATCGCCTGTTGGGTCAGGGTCTTCAGCAGCGTTTTCATCTCGGTGTCGATCAAGTTCAACTCGCCAGCATAGGCCTCATTGGTCATGACTTGCCCCGGGCTGATCGCGCTGTCCGGTTTGCCCAGCTCTGCGGCGAGTACCCTCAGCTCCTCTTTCAGGCCGGCCTTTGCCTCAAGCGAAAGATCCTGTTCGGTCGCGCGCTTATCAAGCGCCATGAAAAACTCCGTCGTTGCATCGATTCGACGCCTGAACACCTTGAACGCGCGACGATTCGAGCCCTGGACGTAAGACGCCCAGAATGGCTGTTCAACGATGGAATCACGCAGCAAATCGCCGGCCTCCAGATCCAGTACCCGCCGATAGGCATCTTCGATCATCTCAGGCGTGACGTCCGTGTACGTGCGGAACTGCAGATCACGGGATTGCCAGGGCAGATCCAGTCGCTCGGCCAGGTCCGTCATGTAGCCCAGATGTACCTGGACCTCATCGATGCTCCCCGAAGCATCGCCATTGGCATCGATCACCATGTATCGTTCACCGCCCGCCAGTCGTTTGGCGACCACTTGGTGGGCAATCCGGCTCAACTCATCCAGACGGGATTTGCCTCTGGCAAGCTGCACCAGTTCAGCCTCCACCAGGCTTGGACTCCCCAGCGCATAAGCTTCGTGGATCAGCACCTCCACACCCATTGAATTGAACAACTGGGCCCCGGCATCCACACAGTTGGTAGCCTCGTCCCTGCCCATGACAAAAAGGTTGCGCCGCAACTCACTGTCCTTGGACATCGCTTCCAGCATTCGCCAGACCTTGCTCGTCATGTCCACTCTGAATGCGTTGTCGTTCTGGAAATGGCTGGACTCGGTGAGCTTCCTGATCTTATTGAAAAAATGCACCGAGCCGAACTCATCCTCCACGCTGTTCCATATCTCCTGTTTGGCGACCCAATCTCGTCGCGTCAGGCCTGCCTCCCAATCAAGGCTGTCGCGCACACCACGAGGCGGATACGGACGATCGGGGTCCAGGCCGACGGACCTGATGTTGTCTCTGAGCGTGTTCAGAGTATCGGCCGACATCCACTGCCGTTCCCGACTCACTACCGTCCGAGCCAACAGTTCCGCCTCGACAGAGCCGGGCGTAGCCCGAGGGATGAACGTGAGTTCATTGCGTTGCAGATTCAAGTAAAAATGCCGGAATCGGGTTTGAGAAAACAATCCGTCCGGCCAGGTATCAATGCCGGTCTCGCCCAACATCACCGTATGCAGCAGGCGCATGCCGCCGATATCCGGCACTCGACCCAGCGGGTTCCCCTGCAAATCGAGACTTTGAAGTCGGGTAAGCCATCTCAAGTACGTAGCCCCCTGCAGATCCAGCACAATCCGGTTATCGGCGAGGTACAACTCGGTCAGCCCAATCATTCGCCCCACGGCGCTGGGAAAATGCGTGAGCCGGTTGCCGGTAAGGTTGAGCGAACGCAGTTTGGGGAAATGATCAAGAAAGGCGACGTGAGCGTCGGTCATTTCAGTGCCCAGCAAGTTCAGACAAGTCACGTGCTGAAAATCGGCTTCCAGAGGGGGCATAGTTCCGAAGTGCCGCCCCAAGGGCATATTCCTGAGGTCAAGCACCGTCCCCGGTAGATTCCCGGAAGCGTCCACATCCCTGGGCCCGGTTTGCTGCCAGCACTGACGAATGGCCTTGTACAACTTGTTTCTGGACTGCCATTCGGCAACGCCGGCAGGGCTGAATCTGTACGCTTCCGTCGGCGAATTCAGCCAGCGCTGGAAGTTGGTATTGAGGCGGTTGAATTCCGCTTCCAGCGCGCTGGCCCGCAGTTCCGGGTCAGCCTCGTTGCCGGCACCGTCCAGATAAGCCTGGGCTTGCTCCTCCGTCCAGCCCGGCCGCACGCTCCTGACGCGTTCCTGCAACGTCAGGCGTCCGGTGAGCCGTCGAATGCCTTGAGGAAGAGGCATTCCACCGAGCAGCTTCATCGTCTCGGGATCATAGGCCGGCTTGCGCAGGGGGCTGTCCGCCAGCATCGGGCGCAGCTGGTCACGCGCCAATGGTGCATTTTGAACGGTGTGCTTGAGTGTCGCGCCTTGATTGATTTCAAAACCCAGTGCTTTGCGTTCAGCGTCAGGCAGGGCATGCAATACCGAAGAAAACAGGTCATCCGCGCCGTGCAGATGGTTGTCCTCGGCATCCCGCACTTCATAACCGTTCTCCGTGCTGACCAGGACTTTGCGCACATCCGCTTCTTCTGGGCCAATGCTGTCGCGCAGACGGCCAGTGAAAGAATGCTCGCGAATTTCGATGCGCACCTCCGGCGGCCAGTTCGGCAAGCTTTCCAGGCTATGCAGTGCCAGTTTTTCCGTATCCAGCGCCTGCAGTGAATCAAGGAACAGCCCTTCATAGGCACGCGACAGACGCACCTCCAGCGAGGCGGCGCGCGCCTGCTGCCTGAGGTGCAAGCCAATACGCTTTTGCTCGGCCAGCACTCGCAAGTCAGCCGGATCAGCGGCGCTCAGTAGCTCCTCTGCCATGTTGGCGGGCAATTGCGTGAAGGTGTCCTGAAGCGTCCTGGCGTCGGCAATGTTTGACTGGGCGTTCTCAGGCAGTTTCCCCGTTTCCGCCCACACCTTGAACCGGTTGAGGGTGTCGACCAGCAACGCGGGCGGCGCTTCGTTTTCGACATGCAGCCGACGCAACACATCTTCTTCGATACCACTGGCGATACGGATGCGTTCAAGCATTGCATCATCGAACGCTTCTGACTTCGTCCCCAGCCCACGCATGAGCTCGGCCGAAGTCCACTCGACAGGGCGGTCGAGTTCGGTGTGCCAGGTACCGGCGCCATCGTGGTCAAGCTTTGGCTGGTAAGCTGTTGGCCGGTCCGGATGCTGCATCCTTGGCTCGCCGGTCAGTGGATCGTCCTGCACCGCGAAGTATTTGCTGTCGCGCGGCAGCAACTCCTTATCACCGTGCACGTGAAGGCCTCGCTCGTTGGGCGTCGAGTCGGAACTCAAACTGACTTGATGCTCGTACGGGCTCAAGTCCGGGTTCCAGAGGCGGGTCTTGCCGTCAGCGAGTACGACCGGCTTCAACTGGTCGATAAAAGGCGAAGGCTTGACCGCTGCCGCCGCGCCCGTCGGCAACACATGCCCTGCCCCCATGATTGCCAGCTGGGCAGCATTGATCAGGACACCGCACAGAAGCGCCGACGCTTCTTCCTTGTCTCCCTTGCTCCAGTCTTCGATGCCCTCCATGGTTTCGAGCAGCATTTGCCCGACCATGATGCCCAGCATGGCCTCTCCCAAACCCGGTACCAGCATCGCGCCGAAGTTGAATACGTTCCAGCCGATGCTCGCGTAACTGTTTAGTCGCGCCCAACGGGCATTGGCATCTTCATCGTCAGTGGGAACGGCGATATCTCGCGCATCGGCGATGGCCTTGTCGAGCCTCCATTGACAGAGCTGAGGCCAGAGCGCGCCTTCAATCACGTTGGTGATCGGCTCTGCATCGGGGTTTTCCACTGCAGTTTCCCGCCACCATGGCCCCATGCTCAACGGTTCCCGCTGCTGCCAGGTAAAGGTGCTGAAGCGCTCTCTGACGCGTGCGAAAAACCTGCCCTTGTCTTTTTGCGGTACGAACCGACTGAAGAACTGCTGGTAGTCCGACGAGCGCAATTGGCTCGTCAGCTCCTTCATGAAATCGGTGAAGGACGGGTATTCCTTCAAAGGATGTTCAGGGTCTTCAGGTACGTAGGCGATCAAGGCGCCATCGAGCCGGCTTTGCGTAAAAATATCGTTTCTACTCTGTATCTCGTCGACCACACCGCTTGGCCCGTTGGCAAAAAAGGCTTTGAGTAGTTTGAATTGATCAAACTCCTGCCCGGGCAGAATAGCCAGTTTGCGCGACCACTCCATCATTGTTCGTTGGTGTGTCGGAACCAGGCTATTGTAGATTCGCTTTACTCGTGTTGAATCAGCCACTGCACTGAACAACACGATACCCGACAGTTTCACCCCCAAAAGAGACAGTCGATGAGACTGTAACGGGCGCTTGCCCATCGTGATGTTTGTCTGGTTGTCTCGCAGTTGCTGCAACTTGCCGTACGCATAAGAAGTGATATCGCCCTTCAAATATGCAATCAGCGCCGACTCATTGAACGCAGCTTTTTCGGTCCCGATGAAGTGTTGCTCAAGTGAGGCCTTTGCACCTCCCGCCGCAGGGGCCAGCAACTCTGTGATGTGTCGCTGATATTGCGCACCGAGATCCAGATCCCTGCAAAGACTCGCAAAACTTTCGATGGTCAATGAATGGCGCTTGAGGGCTCCTTCGGCGTCGGTAATGAAAATGCCGGAGCCATCACGAAAGGTGCCAGCACGGGTTTCAGACTCCTCGAAGTTATGGAGTGCGGCCTCCAGCAGAGTTGACTGCCTGAGCCGACTGGCATTGGTGTCGATGCCAAAACCCAGAAGGGCCGGAATATAAAGCCGTACCGATGTCGCATGAACGTCCAGATCCAGGTTCAGCTTTTCTTTCAGGGCCTGAACAAGCAAGGGTTCGGCGAACTTATTGATGTCCTTTTGTAAATTGCCCAGTGTGACATCCAGACCGTCCTGCAATCGCCAGCGCTCACTCATGAGCTCCTTGAGATACTGACGGTCGATAGCGCTGGCCTTGACGTACCACTCGGGAAAGTCGGGTGGCTGAATTGCATTTGATACAAGTTTTGATACCAATGGCTTATTTATTAACGCCGGCACTTTGGTTGCAAGATAATTCAGATGAATATTTTCATCGACAGCGGGCACTGGAGACGTGCCCGAAACAGATCCTTCTGATACTTCATTCATTACGCATGTATCCCTATGCGATCAACAGAACGCCTAGCTTATTCAATGACGACAAAAATAAAAGCTCAAATAGTTGTTGGAAAACAGCGATAAAACAAACAACACCACTCAACTTGAGAATCTAAAAAACAATTAAATACCACCCGCAAAACTCGCAAGCCTGATCCGCCTTGTCAGCGGTAGTTTTTACCCGTCGGCAAAGGGGCTAAGATGCCAAGAGTTTCCAGTCAGGTGTGCCGGCCATGCGCTTATCCGAATTCATCAGGCAACACGTGGACCGTATCGTCGATGAATGGGAACAGTTCGCCAGAACGATCGCCCCGGCGGCCGAGTACATGGATCAAGCAGCCTTGCGCGACCACGCCAAGGCGATTCTGCTGGCGGCAGCGCGGGACATGACCACCGCGCAAACCGCCAGCGAACAGCTCGCCAAGGCCAAGGGCGAAGGCCCGGAGAAAACCCCAAGCCTGGATGAAGCGGGTGCCAGCCATGGCGAACTGCGGCATACCGTGGGCTTCGACCTGGTGCAGATGACCAGTGAGTTCCGCCATTTGCGTGCCTGTGTGATTCGGTTGTGGGTCGACAGCCTGGACGCCCCGGACATCGCCTATTTCCAGGACATGATCCGTTTCAACGAGGCCATCGACGAAGCCCTGGCCGAATCCACCGAGGCTTATGCCGAGCAGGTCAATCGCTCCCGGGACATCTTTTTGGCGATCCTCGGCCATGACCTGCGCGCGCCGCTGCAAGCGGTGAGCATGTCCACGGAGATGCTGCTGCGCAAAGCCGCTCTCGAAGGCGACGCGCTGACGTGTGCAATCCATATCCAGCGTGGCGCTCGGCACATGGCGGTGATGGTCAGCGATTTGCTGGAACTGGTGCGCAGTCGCCTGGGCAAGCGCCTGCCGATCGAACCGGCGCCCATGGACCTGGCCGAGGCGGCGCGCGAAGCGATTGCCCAAGCCTGCGCTGCTCATCCGCAATGCGATCCGACACTGAGCGTCGAAGGTGATACCCGGGGTGTATGGGATGGCCGAAGGCTCGCTCAAATGCTGCAGAACCTGATCGGCAATGCCTTGCAGCACGGTTCGAACCACAGCGTGATCAAACTGACCCTCAGGGGTGAAACGGACAGCGTTCGCCTCACCGTGCACAACGACGGTGCGCCGATTCCACCCGAGGCAATCGGCACCATCTTCGATCCGTTGGTACGCAGTGCCGACGAAGAACTCGGAGCTCCTAGCACCAGCCTTGGTCTGGGATTGTTCATCGTCAAGGAAGTGGTTGATGCCCATCAAGGGACGATCGAGGTCAGTTCCAACGAGGCTGAGGGCACACTGTTTAGCGTGGTGTTGCCCAGGAAGGTGTGACGCCTTGGGACCGCTGTGGCGAGGGGGCTTGCCCCCGTTCGGCTGCGCAGCAGTCGTAAAATCGACGCATGCGGTCAGTCTGAAAAACCGCGATGACCGGATTTGGGGTCGCTACGCAACCCAACGGGGGCAAGCCCCCTCGCCACAGGTTTAGTGTTTACAACTATTCGATCACCAAGCGCCCCAACCGCTGCTTGAGCATGCGGTTCTCGGCCCGCAGCTGCTGGACCTCGTCAAGCAGGTCCAGCGCCAGGGCGACGCCTTCCCATTCCAGTTCCAAGTCGCGCCGCAGCTTGGCGGCGCGCTTGGCCAATACCAGTTCGTAGTCGGTGAAACGCCAATCCTTGGGCTCTGTCCCCTGTGGTTCGAGGATGCCGTGTTCGACGATCTCGATCACATGCACGTCCGACAACTCGGTCGCCTCACAGAATTCTGCCAGGTCCAATAGAACGATCACGGGGTCGCTCATGATTGGGCTCCTCCTTAATTTGGAATCAAAAATTCTCTCGCGGATCGAAAGCAGCTTTTTTCGCCAACTCCTCCCACAACGCCTTGACGTCATGGTCGAGTTTTTTCGGCATCACCGCCTTGAGCTGCACGAACAGGTAACCACGGTGCCCGGCCTTGTGCATCAGGCCGTGGCCCTTGGCGCGCATACGCTGGCCATTCTGGCTGCCGGCCGGCACCTTGAGGTTGATCTTGCCGGTCAGGGTCGGCACCGCGACTTCGGTCCCCAGCGCCAGTTCCCACGGCGCCAGTGGCAAGGTGATGATCAGGTTTTCGCCTTCGACATCGAATTTGGGGTGCGGCGCAAAACGAATGGTCAGGTACAAGTCGCCATTGGCCCCGCCACCGATGCCCGGAGCACCCTGGCCCTTGAGGCGGATGCGCTCGCCGTCGGTCACGCCGGCGGGGATCTTCACGTTCAGGCTTTTGCTGGTGTTGCTGACATGCTGGCCGGCAGCGTTGTACTGCGGCACCTGGAAGCTGACCTTCTTCGATTCGGTCGAGAGGGTTTCTTCCAGAAAAACCGGTAATTCCATTTCCACGTCTTGCCCTCGACGACCGGCGCTATGGCCCGACCGTCCACCACCACCGAAACCCGAACCACGGTTGCCGAAGATCGAACTGAAGAAGTCCGAGAAATCGCCCGTGTCCTGACCACCGCCACCGAAACCACCACGACTCTGCCAACCCGGCGGGCCCTGGAACGGCTGGCCGTGGTGACCGTATTTGCGCAAGTCGTCGTATTCGGCGCGCTTGTCGGCGCTTTTCAGCGCTTCATAGGCTTCCGACGCATCCTTGAACTTGGCCTCGGCGTCCTTTTCCTTGCTGACATCGGGGTGGTATTTGCGCGCCAGCTTCCGATAGGCGGCCTTGATCGCCTTATCGTCCGCGGTCGGCTCCACGCCGAGAATCTTGTAATAGTCTTTGAAGTCCATCGAGGGAATCACCATCCATTATCGAAATCGCGCCACTCGGTACAGCATGCTCTGGTTTACAGCGTCTTGATTGATCAATCTCAACTTTGTGACCGGGTAGCGCATCAGTAGTTTATCGGCAGCCGGGCGCAGTTCTTGCTGTCGCCCAAGGATTGCCAAACCTATGCAGGGAAGTTTGGGGGCGATGGCCCATCTTTCAAGCGCAGATCAATGCGATTTAACAGATAGTCGGCCTTCGAATCTGCGCCGCACTGACATACACTGCGCGGCCGTTTTTTAACCGGAACTTGAAAGACATGAAAAACGCATCTCCAGCCCGTGCCTGCGGTATCGACTTCGGCACGTCCAACTCCACCGTCGGCTGGCTGCGCCCCGGCATGGAAACGCTGATCGCGCTGGAGGACGACAAGATAACCCTGCCCTCGGTGGTCTTCTTCAATATGGAAGAACGCCGCCCGGTGTACGGCCGGCTGGCACTGCACGAGTACCTGGAAGGTTACGAAGGCCGGTTGATGCGCTCGCTCAAGAGCCTGCTGGGCTCCAAGCTGATCAAGCACGACACCAGCGTCCTCGGCACGGCGATGCCGTTCAAGGACCTGCTCGGGCTGTTCATCGGCCAGTTGAAAAAGCGTGCCGAAACCGCCGCCGGTCGGGAGTTCGAGGAAGTGGTGCTGGGCCGTCCGGTGTTTTTCGTCGATGACGATGAACTGGCCGACCAGGAAGCCGAGAACACCCTGGTGGACGTAGCCCGCGCCATTGGTTTCAAGGACGTCTCGTTCCAGTACGAGCCGATTGCAGCGGCGTTCGACTATGAATCCACCATCGAAAAGGAAGAGCTGGTACTGATTGTCGACATCGGCGGTGGTACGTCGGACTTCTCGCTGGTGCGCCTGTCCCCTGAGCGACGCGGACATGACAACCGTCATGACGACATCCTCGCCACCGGCGGCGTGCACATCGGCGGGACCGATTTCGACAAGCAGCTGAGCCTGCAAGGCCTGATGCCGCTGTTCGGCTACGGCAGCCGGATGAAGAGCGGCGCCTACATGCCCACCAGCCATCACATGAACCTGGCGACCTGGCACACCATCAACTCGGTGTACTCGCAGAAATCGACCCTGGCCCTGGGCAGCATGCGCTACGACATCGAAGACACCGGCGGCATCGATCGCCTGTTCAAGCTGATCGACCAGCGCGCCGGGCACTGGCTGGCGATGGAAGTGGAAGAAACCAAGATCCAGCTGACCCACGCTGACAGCCGTCATGTGCCGCTGGACCGCATCGAGCCCGGTTTGAGTGTGGAACTGACTCGTGCGCTGTTCGAATCAGCCATCGACAACTTGCTGGAGCGGGTGCGCAACAGCGTGACCCAGTTGCTGAACGACGCCAATGTGCGGGTCGATCAGGTGGATACGGTGTTCTTCACCGGCGGTTCTAGCGGGATTCCGGCGCTGCGTAACAGCGTCTCGGCGATGTTGCCGAAGGCGCAGCATGTTGAGGGGAATATCTTCGGCAGCATCGGTAGCGGGTTGGCGATCGAGGCGGCCAAGCGTTACGGCTCGATGGATTGACCTGAAACCCTGTGTCGAGGGAGCCTGCTCCCGTTGGACTGCGCAGCAGTCCCTTCTTTTGGAGATAAGGGAGGCCGCTTCGCGACCCAACGGGGGCAAGCCCCCTCGCCACAGTAGATCAACGCAGGATCAAACCATCCCCACCTGCTTCAACTCACTCTTCAGGTACGCGTAATAAATCGGCCCTGCCACCACCCCCGGCAGGCCGAACGCGGCTTCGAACACCAGCATCGCCAGCAGCAACTCCCACGACTTGGCACTGATCTGCCCGCCGACGATGCGCGCGTTGAGGAAGTATTCGAGCTTGTGGATAAAGATCAGATAACCCAGCGCCGCCACCGCCACCCAGATCGACAGCGACAGGCCGACGATGGTGATCAAGGTGTTCGACATCAGGTTGCCGATCACCGGCAACAAGCCGAGCAGGAAAGTCAGCACGATCAGGGTTTTGGTCAGCGGCAGCTTGATCCCGAACATCGGCAGGACCACCGCGAGGAAAATCCCGGTGAAGAAGGTGTTGAGCAGGGAAATCTTGATCTGCGCGAAGACGATGTTGCGAAATGCCTGGACCAACAGGTGCAAACGGTCGAACAGCGCCGCGGCCAAGGGCTTGCGCTTGGTCAGGTCCGGCACGCGCTGCAAGGCGATGATCGCGCCCAGCACCATGCCGATCAGCAGCGTCACGAACATGTGCGCCGCGTCCTTGCCCACCAGTTGCAAGTCGCTCAAGTGCTTGCTCATCCACTCGCCGATGGCCACCCGGAATTCGGCGGCACTGGCCGGTAAATAAGCATCGATGAACGGCGGCAACTGCCCGCGTGCACGGTCGACCACGCCCATGAATTTGTCGAGGGAAGCACCGGGGTTTTCCGCCTCGTGCAGCAGGAAACTGATCGCACCGGCAAAGATCAGCGCCAGCACACTGACCACCAATGTTCCCAGCAATGCCACCGCCAACCAGCGCGCACGGCGGCCTTCGATCAGCCGTTGCAATTGCGGCGTGAGCATGTTGACCAGTTCGAATACCAACAACCCGGCCAGCAGGCTGGGCAGCAATCGCAGAGGGATCACCAGTAGCAAACCGCCAAAGATGATGACCCAACTGATGAGCAACAAGACCTGACGCTGAGAAAACGCTGACATACAGCCTCAAAACGAACGACGTGAAAGGATTGGCAGTCTGCCAGCGTTCCGGCGCCGAAGCGAGCGGATGACCCACAAGCGGCGTCACCCCGAAAAGATCGCAGCCTGTGGCAGCGCCTACAGGGAACGCGATCTCATGCGGGAGCTGCCGCAGGCTGCAATCTTTTGATGTTTATTTTTTCTTCAGGCACTCGCTCATGAACGCTTTGCGCGCATCGCCCTTGAGGGCCTTGGTGGCGGCATCGGCGTTGCAGGTTTTCATTTTTTCTTGCTGAGGAGTCAGGGGTTTGGCGGCATCGGCGGCCGGGGCGGCTTTGAGGCAGCTGCTCATGAAGGCTTTGCGCTCGTCGCCTTTAAGGTTCTTGGCGGTAGCGTCGGCATTGCAAGTGGTCATCTTGTTCTGTTGGGCAGTGGCGGCGAAACCCTGGGAGCAGAGCAGCAGACCGATCATCAACAACGGGGCACGCAACATCTTCATGGAGTTTTCTCCTTGTTACCGCACCGATGGGTACGGCCTCGCTCTGGAGTGTAGACAAAGCCTGTTACACGTTCACCTGCTATCAAGGTGGCTGCGTCGATACTGTTCCGGCGTGCACCCGGCCTGGCGTTGAAACATCGCGATAAACGCCGAGCCGGTGCTGTAACCCATGTCGAAGGCGATTTCCTGAATGCTGCGGTGGCTGTCCAGCGCTTCGATCGCCGCCAGAAACCGCAACCGTTGCCGCCATTCACCGAAACTCATGCCCAACTCGCGAACAAACTGCCGGGCCAGCGTGCGTTCGCTGACGTGAACCTGCCCGGCCCAATACGCCAATGGCCGGTTATCCCCAGGCTCGGCCTGCAAGGCTTCCAGAATGCCAAGTAACCCGGGGCTGCTGGCGTAGGGCAAATAGCACTCATGCATGGGCGCCTGTTGCAGTTGGTCCACCAGCACTTGAGCCAGACGCTGGTCCGCGTCGTGCTCGGGAATTTTCACATCGCGGGCGGCGAAGTCTTTCAGGATCGCCTTGAGGATGTCGCTGATCGCCAGGGTGCAGGCCTGTTGCTGCAGATTGCGGCACAGCGTCGGCGCGAGGCAGACCGCGCGATAGTTGATCGGCTGATGGCTATAGAAACTGTGTTCGGTCCCGGGCGGCACCCACACCGCGTACTGCGGCGGCGACATGAAACGGCTGCCATCGACTTCCATGTGCAACACGCCATGGGCGGCGTACTCCAGCGTGCCCCACGGATGCCGGTGAGGCGCAGCGTATTCGTGAGCGCTGAAGTCGGCATAGCGGAAATACACCGCCGACGGCAGTTCGCTGAAATCCAGCAGGTCGATGTGTTTACTGTTCATGCTGTCCGGAATCAGGGGCAGGTTGTCTGGATCGCAGTATAGGCTTGCATCCAGACAGACGGATAATTGCCCCTCATTAACGTTCTGGCTTTTTTCCGATGCAATACGCTTATCCCCTGCTGGCCATTTTCATTTGGGCCGGCAACACCGTGATCAACAAACTCGCGGTGGGTGCAATCTTCCCCGCCGAAATCGGCTTCTACCGCTGGCTGCTGGCCGGGATTCTGTTCACGCCTTTCATGCTTAAGCCGGTGATCGCCCATTGGCCAGTAATACGCCCAAACCTGGGGAGGATCTTCATCCTCGGCGTACTCGGCATGGCGGTTTATCAGAGCCTGGCCTATTTCGCTGCAACACTGACGTCGGCCACCAACATGGGGATCATTCTGTCGCTGATGCCGTTGATGTCGCTGGCCATGGCGATGGTCAGCCTCGGCCAACGCCTGACCGCCGGAGCCCTGGCCGGCGCGGTACTGTCGTTTGCCGGTGTTCTGGTGGTGGTGTCGTCCGGCAGCCTTGGCGCGTTGCTGGAGCACGGGGTGAACCTGGGCGACGCGATGATGCTGATCGCCACGCTGGCGTATGCGGTTTACAGCACCTTGCTGAAAAAATGGCAGCTGCGCTTGCCGCCGCTGGTGTTGCTGTATTTACAGGTGCTGGTGGCGGTGGCGGTGCTGTTTCCGCTGTTCCTCGCCTCACCGAAAATCGGCCCGACCCTGCATAACATTCCGCTGGTGCTTTACGCCTGTCTGCTGGCCTCGATGCTTGCGCCGCTGGCGTGGATGCAGGCCGTGGTGCGCCTGGGCCCGAGCCGGACCACGCTATTTTTCAATCTGCTGCCGTTGATTACGGCGCTGATTGCGGCGGTGGTGCTGCATGAGCAGTTGGCGCTGTATCACCTGGTGGGTGGGGTGTTGACGTTGGGTGGGGTGATTTTGTCGGAGCGCTGGACTACCGTGCTGGGCCGCAAGAACAGCGTTGCCTGACCGGACGCCTTCGCGGGCAAGCCACGCTCCCACAGGTTTCGTGTCGGACGCTGGCAATGGGCACGACGCCAAACCTGTGGGAGCGTGGCTTGCCCGCGAAGAACGATAACGCGGTCTAAACCCCTGCTGCCTTCAGCCGCGCGGCATGCTCGACAAACAACCGCACCGGCTCCGCCCCTTTGCCCACCAGCCCCAGGGATTGGTTGACGATATCGAAGTGATCCATCGGGTATTGATCGCCAATCACCGTCCCGAGATGCGAGCTGTAGCGCCCGACCATCCCGTCGCAATGCCCCGCTTCACGCACGAAGGTTCTGGCAAACAACCGGCAACTGCGGTTAGTGCCGTCGAACAGGTTGCACCCGCGATCGGTCTTGCCCGGCTGCAAAGTCCCGGACCAGGAGTAATAGCGCACGCCATTGACCACTTCCGGACCATGCCCACCCCAGGTGTCAGGCAGCCCCTGTGGATAACGCTGATTGAACAGCGCCACGCCGGCCGTGGTCAGCGACTGGTGCGAAGCCGGGATGTCCACCGGCAGCCTCGGCCCGCGATACCCGGTTTCCAGCAGGCACATCAACGCGCTGATCAACCACAAAAAAAAGGTGAGCAATCGGCCCCTGGCGCTGTCTGCCGGGTAGTGATCGTGCAGGTAGTCCGCCAGCTCCGAACCGTGATTGGGCCCGGCCACCGAAGTCACTGAAGCCACCTGGTCCGGGCGTTTTGCCGCAGCATACCGAGCGGTCAGCGAGCCCTGGCTGTGGCCGATCAGGTTAACCTTCTCGGCCCCGGTATCACGCAGGATTTCCTCGATTCGTGCCAGCAATTGCTCACCACGCACCTCGGTTGAGTTGAGCGGCGAGACCTGCACCGCGATCACGGTTGCACCGTCCCGGCGCAACGCCGAAATGATCCCGAACCAATACGGATAGAGCAGCAGACGAATAAACCCGAGCATCCCCGGGACCAGCACCAACGGGTAACGCGTGGCGGAGCCTTGCGACATGGATGAACATCCTTGTGGTCGGTGAGATGAAGCAAGGCTGGATGCAAGGCCTCAGCCAAGCATCGCCATCCAAGATGACAACTCGACGACCAGTCTATGACATCCCCTACTTCAACCCCACCACGCCCGCCACAATCAGCCCGACCGACACCAGCTTCAGCGCAGTCAGGCTTTCGCCCAATAACGCAAAGCCGAGGAACACCGTGCCCAGTGAACCGATGGCGGTCCAGATCGGGTAGGCAATGCTCACCGGCAATTCGCGCATGGCCAGGGTCAGGAAATAAATCCCTCCGATTGCCGCCACCACGGTGATCACCGAAGGCCAGAGCCGGGTGAAGCCTTCGGCGTACTTCATGCCCATGGCGAAGGTGACCTCGAACCCGGCAGCAATCATCAGGAACAGCCAGGCCATCTAGAACTCCCTGGCCAGCGCCAACAAGCGCTGTTCGGCCTCGGCCACGGAAACCTGGAAGGTGCGCTCGGCGGACTCTTCGCCCTCGGCGGCGACAACCGTGACGTCAGTGATGCCGATGAACCCCAGTGCCGTGCGCAGCAACGGGTCGGCATGGTTCATCGCTTCAAGCTCACCGCCGGGGCCGAAGCCAAACCCGCCGCGACTGGTGACGATCAACGCCTTCTTGCCCCGCACCAGCGGTTCGTACTGCGCGATGCCGTTGTCCAGGCTGTGATTGAACGTCAGTCCGAGCCGCACAATCTGGTCGATCCAGGCCTTGAGGCCGCTGGGCACGCTGAAGTTGTACATCGGCGTGGAAATCACCAGCAGATCATGGCCGAGCAACTCACCCACCAACTCATCGCTGAGTGCCAGGTCGGCCTGCATCGACAACGGTCGCGCTTGAGGCTCCGGATGAAAAGCAGCCGCTACGAAGGCTTCGTTGACGGCCGGGATCAACGCCCGGCCGACTTCACGGCGGGTCAATTGCGACTGCGGGTTACGGACCTGCCAGGCTGAAAGAAACACCTCGGCCAACCGCCGCGAATGAGAACGTTCACCACGGGGGCTGGCGTGAATGGCAAGAATTGTGCTCATCTGAATCTCCTTAAGGGCTAAACTGAAACGGCTTGTGGCTGCAGCTTGAAGCGCACAGCCGCCTGCCTTCAAATGAGCAAAAATCAGTCTGGATGAATCTATTTCATCCATGGAGTTTTAAATGTTTGCCTCGTTGCCATTGACCGCCCTGCGGGCCTTCGAATCCGCCTCGCGCCTGCTGAGTTTCAAGGCTGCCGCCGAAGAGCTGTCCGTGACGCCGACGGCCGTTTCCCATCAGATCCGCTCCCTGGAGAACTGGCTCGGCGTGCCGCTGTTCGAACGACTGCCACGCCAGGTGCGCCTGACCGAGTGCGGCGAACGGCTGTTCCGTAGCCTGCATGGCGCCCTGCTGGAAGTGGCGCAAAGCGTCGATACCTTGCGCCCGCAACGCAGCGGCACGAGCCTGACGATCTCCACCACCGCCGCTTTCGCCGCCCTTTGGCTGGTGCCACGGCTGGGACGGTTTTATGCCCGGCATCCGCACATCAGCGTGCGGCTGGACACTCACTGCGAAGTCATCGATTTGCATCAGGACGCCAGCGTCGATCTGGTGCTGCGCTACAGCCAAGACGACTACCCGAACCTGTATGGGTTGTGCCTGTTCGACGAATCCTTCGGGGTTTATGGCTCGCCTGAACAAGTGGCCCTGGCGACCCGTCGGGTACCCACCCTGATCAGCGTGCAGTGGCATAACTCCAAACTGTATGCCCACGGCTGGGAAGCCTGGTGCGCGCAATCCGGCGAAACCTGGCTGACCGGACAGCCAGCGGTGCGTGAATACGACGAAGAACATTACGCCCTGCAAGCCGCCATCGCCGGGCAAGGTTTGGTGCTGGCGAGCAATATTCTGGTGTCGGAGAGTGTGGCCAGCGGTTTGCTGGTGCCTTATCGGGGTGAGATTCAGGTTGATGGGGCTGGATACAGCGCGCTGTGCGTACCGGGACGCGAGCGGCATCCGCCGGTGCGGGCGTTTTTCGCGTGGTTGCAGGAGGAGGCCCGGCTGTCTGGTCTGTTGCCAAGATCGCAGTCTGCGGCAGTTCCTACAGGGGAACGCATTCCAATGTAGGAGCATCGAAGACATCCTGGCCTGGGACATAGAGCTTGCAGATGACTCGCCGATATTCTGAAAGATCTCTAGCGATTCTTGAACCGCCTTCGCGGGCAAGCCACGCTCCCACGGGTTTTGCGTCGTGCCCATTGTCGGCATGCGACACGAACCCCGTGGGAGCGTGGCTTGCCCGCGATGGCGTTTTTACAGACACCGGAAATTACTTGGTTGGCTTGACCGTCACCGGAGCCTTGCCCGCCTTCATCTGCTCCAGCAACGGCGCACATTGATTCGGCTCGCCAGCGCTCGGCGCGATCAGCGCCAGCAACCCCGCCGCCGGCGCGGCAATCACACCCAACGCCACCATCCCGGCCCCGCGCAGCATCAGCGGCACCGCTTTCACCCCCGCATCCGGCTTGATGAACTTGCCCCGCACATACAGTGGCGAACGCAACGAAATCAAGCGCCAGCCCTTGGATTCCGGGCTGATGGTCAGGTCCAGTTGCTCGGTCGCCATGTTCGCCGTGCCATCGATGTAGACAATCGCGTTCTCGGTATCGAAGACGAACAACTGCGTGGTCGCCAGACCGCTCTTGATGTCGAAATTGGCCGCCGCGCAGTTGATCTTCACTTCCTTGTCGCCAAAGATTTTCCCGACCACATAGTTGCCGACATTGAGCCCGGCCAGCTCCATCAACTCGCGACTGATGGCGCCATCATTGATCAGCATCTTCAAATTGCCGTCGGCGGTGCCCAGCAGCTTGGCCACCGAGTTGCCACGACCGACAAGGTCGGCATCGCCATTGAGCTCACCGAAACTGGTTTTCATACGTTCAATGGAGGGGAACAACTGTTTGAGCTTGAACTTGCGCGCGGTCAATTTGGCCCGGCCTTCCAATGGCTCGGCGCGCCCGTTCAGACGAATCTGCGCCTCCAGATTACCGCCAGCCACGCCGAAACGCAGGGGCTCTAGACTGAGCACACCATCCGTCAGCACCAAATGGGTGTAGAGGTCGTTGAACGGCAGTTTTTCGCTGTGGACGATGCGCTTGCCAGTGAACTCAACGTCAGCGTCCATATCGCGCCAGCGCTCGGTCTTGAATTCCTCGACCGGCAGTATCTTGTCCGCCGGCTGCTTGCTTTCACCGCCGCGGGCCTTTTGCCTCGCATTGGAGTCGGCGCCGATCAGTGGGGCCAGGTCGGCAAACAACAGTTGATTGGACTCCACCGCCCCGCTGAGCTTGGGCCGCGGTTGGCTCGCGACATAAGCCAGGTTGCCATGGATGTCGCTCTCGCCGATCTTGCCGTTGAAGTCCTCATAGCGGTACACCGCCCCGCCCGACTCATGCAACTTGGCGGTCAAATGCCCATCAGTGGCATACGGCGGGGTATCCGGCAGGGTCACGCCGATCAGCGGATAGAGATTGCCCAGGCTGGCACCGGCCAGTTTCAGGCGCAGATCCAGGGCGCCGAGGTTCAATGGGTCGGTGAGCGTGCCGGCCAGTTCGACGCTGGTGTCGGCAATCTTCATTTGCGCATGAAGCGGGAACGGCTTGGCGGCATCCTGTAGGGCCAGCAAACCACCGATTTTGCCTTGGCCGGCCAGATTCTGGCCGTGGTATTGGCCTTTGACCTTCAACGCGAACGCGTAATCCTGCGGCGAACCGCCCTTCTCAAGCGCGGTTTTCGCCGCTTTGTCGCCGACGATGTCACTGAACGGAATCGGTTTGCCCAGCGGATCGATAAGCAAGTCGAGGCGGGTTTTCAGACTCTGGTCGTCGAGCGTGACATGGCCCTTGTCGAAGCCGATGGCACCGATGTCCAGCACCCAGTTAGAAGGCTCGGCATTCGGATCCTTGGGGTCGAACTTGA
This sequence comes from Pseudomonas sp. 008, assembly GCF_016861935.1. NCBI lineage: Bacteria > Pseudomonadati > Pseudomonadota > Gammaproteobacteria > Pseudomonadales > Pseudomonadaceae > Pseudomonas > Pseudomonas sp. 008. The sequence goes on from NZ_BOMA01000002.1 coordinate 136,850, forward strand.
ATGTCCAGTTGGCGCGGCCGTCGGCCAGGCGCTGCAGGTCGGCATTGGGCTCGGTCAGGTCGATGCGCGGGATCGTCACCCGCTGTGTCAGCAAGGCCAGCGGTGAAATACGCAGCTCGACGCGTTTGAGAGTGGCCATCTGCGGTTGCTTCGACCAGTCCGGGTTGCCCAGGCTCAGGTCCTCGGCCACCACATGCGGCCACGGCACCCAGGCCCGCCAGCCGCCTTCGTCGGGCTCGCGCTGCCAGACCACCGCGAGGTTGCCGTTGATGGCGAACGGACGATGCAGTTCTTCAGAGACTTTGGCGTTAAGGGGCGGCTTGATCCGGTTCCAATCGAAGAACGCGATGATCAGCACCAGGACGGCCAGCAGCACAACGAGGCTGGCGGAGGTCCAGGCAAGCATTTTACGAGTGCGCGTCATTGCACAGAGCTCCTGAATACGACTGAGCGCCCTGACAGCGACGCACTGATGAAACGTTAGGCCAGAACCGGCCTGCCATGAAATGTACGACTGGAAAACGGCCCGCAGGTTTAACCCGAAGGCCGATCGAACGCAAATAGCCGTCTCGCCCCTCTCTTTTTAGCGTTACCGACCCCGCACTTTTGCGAGGCGAAAATGAGTCGAAAATACCCACCTCAGTGCAAAAACGTTCGCCGGAAACGCCCGTTCTAGAGCCGCTCGGCCAAACAATCAATTCCGTTGATTATTACCATTGCGTTTATGAACTTTTATATCGACTTATCGAGAGTAGCATTGCCCTCGTACCCACTTTATCGCCCTCCCAAGGAGCAACCCATCATGAAACGCGAATTACTGCTTAGCCTGACCCTCTCAATGTTAGCCAGCACCGCTTTTGCTCTGCCGGCTGCCGATCAGGCCACTCCACAAGTCAAAGACAGCCACTCGGTGTTCAGCCAGACCGTTGCCGATGGTGCCAACGGTAACGAGCGCCTGAAAGAAAAAGGCCTGATCACCCAGGATGGTTCGGATCGCACTCCACAGGGCCAAACCCTGGCCGCTGACGGTGCTGACCGCACTCCACAAGGCCAAACTCTGGCTGCTGACGGTACCGACCGTACCCCACAAGGCCAAACCCTGGCGGCTGACGGTACCGACCGTACCCCACAAGGCCAAACCCTGGCGGCTGACGGTACTGACCGCACTCCACAAGGCCAAACCCTGGCGGCTGACGGTGCCGATCGCACTCCACAAGGCCAAACCCTGGCGGCTGACGGTGCCGATCGCACTCCACAAGGCCAAACCCTTGCTGAAGGTGGTGGTGACCGTGTGATCGAACGCAACAGCGCTGTGAGCTAAGCCCATGGCGGCCTGGAAAAAAAGCCCAATCCCCGGATTGGGCTTTTGACTTTATAGAAGCTGCATTTCCCCCGCGTGATCCCCCGACAGTCCGTTCGACGCCAGCGAAGCCGATTTGCTAGAGTGCGCCGCTGTCCCTGTCCAGAAAACACCCTTGCGATGCTGCCCCGCGCCGAACAGAAACAACAGACCCGCAACGCCCTGATGGACGCTGCCCGCCACCTGATGGAAAGCGGCCGAGGATTCGGCAGCTTGAGCCTGCGCGAAGTGACGCGAACCGCCGGGATCGTGCCCACTGGTTTCTACCGGCACTTCGCCGACATGGACGAATTGGGCCTGGCGCTGGTGTGCGAAGTCGGCCAGACCTTCCGCGAAACCATCCGCCTGGTGCGCCATAACGAATTCGTCATGGGCGGTATCATCGATGCCTCGGTGCGGATCTTTCTCGACGTGGTCACGGCCAATCGCTCGCAGTTCCTGTTTCTTGCCCGAGAGCAGTACGGCGGCTCGCTGCCGGTGCGCCAGGCCATCGGCCGCCTGCGCGAGGACATCAGCTCGGACCTGGCGGCCGATTTGTCGCTGATGCCCAAACTGCAGCATCTGGACATCGCCGGCCTGAGCGTCATGGCCGATCTGATCGTCAAAAGCGTGTTCGCGACCCTGCCGGACATCATCGATCCGCCGGCCGAAGCATTGCCCGAGCACCTGACACCACAGGCGAAAATCACCCAGCAGTTGCGGTTTATCTTTATCGGGCTGAAGCATTGGCAAGGACTCGGCAGTACCGAGTAACCCGTTAGAAAAAAATCGCAGCCTTCGGCAGAAGGCTGCGATCTTTTTGTGCGCTGCAAATTGGTGCGTAAACACCCGCCACGCACCAACTTCAATCAAAGTCCTGCAACATTGTGAGTCCCCCCCGTCGCTCTGACAGGCATTTCCTACCTCTCACCCGATTGGCAAGCCCCTTGCTCTAGCCTGAACATTGTTCATTGCTGGAAGCCTTCCGATGCTGGTGATTCATCGCAGAATCGACCCTCAACCCGTCTGGGCCGCCGAGTTGCACCTGACCTTCGAAGCCAGGAGCAAAAGTCGCTTGCGCTGTTTCAGTGCCGAGGGTGAAGACGTCGGCTTGTTTCTGGAGCGCGGCCAGCCACCGCTGCATGACGGCGAGTGCCTGCAAGCCGAAGACGGGCGCGTCGTTCGCGTCTGTGCTCGCCCCGAACAACTGCTGCACGTCACCTGCGCCAATGCGTTCGAACTGACCCGCGCCGCCTATCACCTGGGCAATCGCCACGTGGCCCTGCAAGTCGGCGACGGCTGGTTGCGCCTGCTCGATGATTACGTGCTCAAGGCCATGCTCGAACAGCTTGGCGCCAAGGCCGAGAACATCGAAGCGCCGTTCCAGCCGGAACACGGTGCCTACGGTGGTGGCCATCACCACTCGCGCCACGGTGACGAGGACTTCAACTACCCGCCGAAACTGCACCAGTTCGGCGTGCGCTTATGAACCCCGCCTGGGCGCTGCTGCGCCTGGCCAGCCCGCAGCTGCCAATTGGCGGCTACAGCTATTCCCAGGGCCTGGAAATGGCGGTGGATAACGGCCGGGTCAATGATCCCGACAGCGCGCGACGCTGGATCAGCGATCAATTGCTGCTGAACCTGGCGCGTTTCGAAGCACCGCTACTGCTCGCCCATTGCACCGCCGCAGCCGAAGAAAACTGGGCCGAGTTGCTGCAACGCTGCGAAGAGCATCGCGCCAGCCGCGAAACACGTGAGCTGCATCAGGAGAGCCGGCAGATGGGCTATTCGCTGCAGCAGCTGCTCAACGGCTTGCCGGAGCTGGATGAGCCTGCTCGCGCCTTTCTCGAGCAACGCCCTGAACCGCACTTGGCTCTCGGCTGGGCGCTGGCGGCTCGCGCCTGGAACATCAACCCGCAAGATGCGCTGGCCGCCTGGCTCTGGAGCTGGCTGGAAAACCAACTGGCGGTGTTGATGAAAACCCTGCCGTTGGGCCAGCAAGCCGCACAACGCCTGACCAGCGAACTGCTGCCGTTGCTGCAACAGGCGCAGCAAGACGCCAGCCGAATCAATCTCGAACACGTTGGCAGCGCCGCTTTCGGTCTGTCCCTGGCGTGCATGGCCCATGAGCGCCAGTACAGCCGTCTGTTCCGTTCCTAGGGCCTTTTAGTTTGGAGAATCACATGAACACACAACCCCTGCGCGTCGGCATCGGCGGCCCGGTCGGCTCCGGCAAAACCGCCTTGACCCTGGCCCTGTGCCTGGCCCTGCGCGAGCGCTACAACCTGGCCGTCGTGACCAACGATATCTATACCCGCGAAGACGCTGACTTTCTGGTGCGCAACGAAGCCTTGGCACCGGAGCGGATCATCGGCGTGGAAACCGGCGGCTGCCCGCATACGGCGATCCGCGAAGACGCCTCGATCAACCTCGAAGCCGTGGACCAACTGAACCGGCGCTTTCCGGGGCTGGATCTGATCCTGGTGGAGTCCGGCGGCGACAACCTCTCGGCGACCTTCAGCCCGGAACTGTCCGACCTGACCATTTACGTGATCGATGTCTCCGCCGGCGACAAGCTGCCGCGCAAGGGTGGCCCCGGCATCTGCAAATCCGACCTGCTGGTGATCAACAAGATCGACCTGGCGCCGCTGGTAGGCGCATCGCTGGAGATGATGGACAGCGACACCCAACGCATGCGCAACGGCAAGCCGTTTGTCTTCAGCAACCAGAAAACCGGCCAAGGCCTTGAAGCAATCATCGCCTTCATCGAACGCCAAGGCCTGCTGACTGCGGCCTGATCACACTTATCAACAAGGAAAGCTATCCATGACACTGAAACGCATTCTGGGCGCCATGGCCCTGCTGCTGACCCCAGCCATTGCCTTCGCCCACCCGGGCCATGGCGACAACGGCTTGATCGCCGGCATCAGCCACCCGATCGGCGGCCTCGATCACTTGCTGGCGATGGTTGCCGTGGGATTGTGGGCGGCGCAGCAGAAAGGCGCTGCGCGCTGGGCCCTGCCGTGCACATTCGTGGGCACCATGTTGATCGGCGGCTTGCTGGGTTTTGAAGGGCTGAACCTGCCGGCGCTGGAGAGCGGGATTGCGGCATCGGTATTGGCACTGGGCCTGGCGGTGGCGTTGGCGGTGCGACCGCCCTTGAGCCTGGCGGTGGCGGCGACTGCGTTGTTCGCGCTGTTTCATGGCGTGGCACATGGCCTGGAACTGCCGGACATATCCAGTCCTTGGGTGTATGCCGCAGGGTTTGTGGCAGCGACAGCGGCTTTGCATACCGCGGGTTATGCGCTGGTTCGCGTCTTGCCTCAGGCCGCGGCACCGCTGGTTCGGCTGGCGGGTGCGGCGTCGGCGGCAACCGGAGTCTGGTTGCTCGCGGGTTGATTCTCTAGCGTCTGAACTGGCCCCTTCGCGATCCGACTTGCCCGCGAAGGCGGCCTGACAGACACCGCATCTCTAAGGCCTGCTAACATGTCGCGCAATTAACCCTGCCGTGACGACGCCAGCCAATGCCGCATGTTTCCCGCTCTGCCTCCCAGCCTGAATTGACCGCCCTGTTCGCCTCAGTGCATCAGCACTTCCAGGACGTGATCGTGCCGCTCTGGCAGGGCCCCGGCTGGAACGCCGACATGGCGTTGCCTTATGAGGCGCTGGATGCCGAGCATAAACCGCTGCCCCCTCAGCGCTACCGGGCCATGGCCTGCGCGCGGCAGCTGTATTTGTTCTCCAGCCTGATCGGCCAGGTGCCCAAGGCTGAAGAGCGCGCGGCGGCGCTGTTTCGTTCCTTGCAACGGCATTTCCACGATGCCGAGCATGGCGGCTGGTTCTACAGCATCGACCCGCAAGGTACGCCGCTGGACCAGCGCAAAGACCTCTACACCCACGCCTTCATCCTGTTCGCTTGCGCCCATTATTGGAACAAGGTTCGCGAACCGCTGGTGGAGTCGGTACTCAATGCCGCGCTGGAAGTGGTGGCGCAGCGTTTCGCCACGGGCGACGGCCTGTACGAAGCCAGCCTGGACCGTGATTGGTCCTCGCTCGACTCCGGTCCATTACAGAACCCGCTGATGCATTTGGCCGAAGCCTTCCTCGCCACCCTGTCGGTGCGCGAAGACGCGGCTGTGCAGAACGCGCTCATCGAGTTATGCACAGCCATGCAAAAGCGTTTCATCGACCCGCGACATGCGGTGTTGATGGAGAAGCCGCTGGGAGCTGTGGATAACTGGTTCGAGCCGGGCCATCAGTTCGAATGGTATTTCCTGCTGCAATCCTCGCCATTGCTGCGCGGCTCGACACTGCATGCCTCGCTGGAGCGCGCGTTTGCGTTCACCGAGCAACGGGGTGTCGATCAGCAGACCGGTGCCGTGCGAGCGATGCTGGAACTGGATGATCACCCTCGCGACGCAACCCAACGCATCTGGGCTCAAGCCGAATACCTGCGCGCCCTGACCTTACGCCCGGACAGCGAAGCATCGGTGCAACGCCAATTGCAGGCGTTGCAGCAGCGCTTTCTGCACGCGGGCGGTTGGTATGAGTGTCGCGATGAGCAGGGCGAAGTAAGCCGCAAGGACATGCCTTCGACCACGCCTTATCACTTGGCAACCTGCTATCGCGGGCTGGCCGAGTATCTCGGCTGAGTTTTTGTGGCGAGGGGGCTTGCCCCCCGTTCGGGGGCGAAGCAGCCGCCTGCGATGCAACTGACAAAACACTAGGGCTGCTGCGCAGCCCAACGGGGGCAAGCCCCCTCGCCACAATTACGCCTTGCCGCCATTACGCTCAATGGCAAACCCGCTCCAGGTCTGGCTCACCGGCATCAGCTCAAGGCTGTTGATGTTGATGTGGGCCGGTGCGTTGAGCACCCAGAAAATGGTCTCGGCGATGTCTTGCGGCTGGATCGGGTCGGCACCGGCGTAAGTGGCGTTGTAACGCTCCTGGTCACCGGCAAAACGCACCAGCGAGAACTCGCTCTCGCACAGGCCCGGCTCGATGTTGCTGACCCGCACGCCCGTACCTTGCAGGTCGCAGCGCAGGTTCAGGGAGAACTGTTTGACGAACGCCTTGCTCGCGCCATACACGTGGCTGCCCGGGTACGGGTAGTTGCCGGCGATGGAGCCGAGGTTGACGATGCTGGCGCCACGACCATGAGCGATCAAACGTGGCAGCAACAGGCGGGTGCTGTACATCAGGCCTTTGATGTTGGTGTCGACCATGGTGTCCCAATCATCGAGATTGCACTTGGGCGCCGGGTCCACACCCAGGGCCAGGCCGGCGTTGTTGATCAGCCCGCGCAGCTTGGCGAAGGATGGCGGCAGGTTGGCAATCGCCTCCTCCATGGCCTTGCGGTCCCGTACGTCGAGCACCAGGCCATGGACCTCGGTCTGTTTCGACAACTCGGCGCACAGGGCATTGAGGCGCTCTTCACGACGACCTGTCAGCACCAGTTTCCAGCCGGCCTCGGCAAAACGACGGGCACAGGCTTCACCAAAACCGGAGGTCGCGCCGGTAATAAACAGGGTGTTGGACATCGTGTTCTCCTTGCGTCGGCTGACAGTCAGCCCTTGGAATAGAAAATCAACCGGCAGCATGCCCGGCCTTTTCCACAGCGGCAACCATGGCAAAAACCGTACAAAAAATGATCAATGCTGGCAACACCCCATGCCCCGTGGCTTGCAGCCATGTACGCGCACCTTATCCACAGGCCGGTCCACAGTTTCCGGGGGCAAGTGGAAAAGCTGCAAGCCGCTATCCACAAGGCTTTGCGGGTAGATTTGAAAGTTTTTTTCTTGACCCTGAGGCATCCGCTGTGTAGTCCAGGACAATTTGCACGACCGAGCGGTCATAGCGACGATGGCGCCAAGCCAGCAACCACGGCCCTCAGCCGAGTCTTTCCAGAGTTTAACCACAGACTTATCCACAGGCTTGTCCACCTCGGCTCATACCGTGTTCGCTCATAACAAAAAGGTTGACAATGCCCACTTCAGGCTCGCCAAAAGCACCTGATCAAAAAACAATCATCTCTCTGCAAGCCACGTATTCAAAGGCTTACAGCCAGCTACTCCCACGTTATTCACAGCCAGCTCCACAGCAAACGGGGACAAGTCAAAACCGTGACAAAACAGCAATTTGCAGCGGCTTTATGTCGCGCTTTGAGAGGTCATGAATATTGTTTTCCACAATTTCCCTTTACCTCAAACCACAGCCTCGTGTAGGGATTGTGCGGGCATAAAAAAACGCCCTGAGTTCGTCAGGGCGTTTTCCAGGCTCTTCGGTTTAGTGCCCGCCGAGATAGGCGTTACGCACCTCCTCGTTCACCAGCAGCTCCTTGCCGGTGCCGCTGAGGCGGATCTGCCCGTTGACCATCACGTACGCCCGGTCCGACAGCTTGAGGGCGTGGTTGGCGTTCTGCTCCACCAGAAAGATGGTCATGCCCGTCTTGGCCAGTTCCCGCAGGGTCGCGAAGATCTGTTTCACCACAATCGGCGCCAGCCCCAGGCTCGGCTCATCGAGCAGCAACAGCTTGGGTCGGCTCATCAACGCCCGGGCGATGGCGAGCATTTGCTGCTCGCCACCAGACATGGTCATGGCCCGCTGGTTACGCCGTTCCTTGAGCCGCGGAAACAGCTCGAACATGCGCTCCATGTCCTCGGCGGCGTACTTGTCACCGATCGGAATGGTGCCCATCAGCAGGTTTTCCTCGACGGTCATGTCGGGGAACACCCGGCGGCCTTCCGGCGACTGAGCGATACCGTTGGAGGCGATGTAGTGGGACGACTTGTGAGTGATATCCACACCCTGATAGACGATTTGCCCGTCAGCCGCCCGTGGCTGACCGAAAATCGACATCAGCAGGGTCGATTTGCCGGCACCGTTGGAGCCGATCAGGCTGACGGTCTCCCCTTCATTGATGTGCAACGAGACTTTCTTCAGGGCCTGGATCGGTCCGTAGAACACGTCGATCTCTTTCAGTTCGAGGATCGGTTGACTCATACCAGTTCCTCTTCGTCGGCGCCCAGGTAGGCGGCAATCACTTTCGGATCGTGTCGGATCGCATCAGGCCCGCCCTCGGCGATGACAACGCCGTGGTCCAGCACCACGATGTGGTCGGAAATGCTCATGACCATGCCCATGTCGTGTTCGATCAGCACCACGGTCAGATCATGCTCGTCACGCAGCAGCCGGATCATCGCGCTCAGCGCTTCGGTTTCCTGAGGGTTGAGGCCGGCGGCCGGTTCGTCGAGGCAGATGATCTGCGGCCGGGTACACATGGCCCGGGCGATCTCCAGACGGCGTTGCTGACCATAGGACAGTTCACCGGCCAGGCGGTTGGCGCAGTCCACCAGGTCCACCACTTCCAGCCAGTAGAAGGCGTGGTCCAGTGCATCGCTTTCGGCCTTGCGATAACCCTTGGTGTTGAGGATGCCGGCCAGCATGCCGCGGTTGACCCACATGTGCTGGGCCACCAGCAGGTTTTCCAGTACCGACATCTCCTTGAACAGGCGAATGTTCTGGAAAGTCCGCGCCAGACCGGCACGGTTGATCAGGTGCGTGCCACCGAACATCTTGTAGTGGAGCCGGCTGATGAAGCTTTTCGGCGAAACGAAATCGGTTGCCTTGAACGGCTCCCCGAGCATTTTGATGACGTTGGTTTTCACCCCACGGGTGTTGAGCTCGATATGCCCGCCGGACGCTTTGTAGAACCCGGTCAAGCAGTTGAACACAGTGGTCTTGCCCGCGCCGTTGGGGCCGATCAACGCGAAGATCGAGTTGCGCTTGACCTTCAGGCTGACGTCACTCAACGCCTTGATGCCACCGAAGTGCATCATCAGGTTCTCGACCGAGAGTACGACTTCACTCATGGCGCTACTCCTTTACGCGGGGTCACACCGGTACGGCTGATCCGGATCAGGCCGCGCGGTCGCCAAATCATCATCAACACCATCAGGATGCCGAACAGCAGCACGCGATATTCAGCGAAGCCGCGCAGCAGTTCCGGAGCGACGGTCAACACGAATGCTGCCATCACCACGCCGATGGTCGAACCCATGCCGCCAAGTACCACGATGGCGAGGATCAATGCCGATTCGAAGAAGGTGAATGAGGTCGGGTTCACAAAGCCCTGATAGGTCGCGAAAAACACGCCGGCCAGGCCCGCCGTCGATGCGCCGATGGTGAACGCCGACAGTTTGACCAGTACGTGATTCAGACCCATGGAGCGACAGGCGATTTCGTCTTCACGCAAGGCTTCCCATGCGCGACCGACCGGCATGCGGGTCAAGCGATGCTTGATGTACAGCACGGCCAGCACTACCAGGAACAACACCGCATAAATGAAGTAGTACTTCACGTCCGGGTTGTAGGCGATGCCGAAGAACTCATGAAAAGGTACCCCACCGTCCTTCGCTCGCTTACCGAATTCGAGACCGAAGAAAGTTGGCAACGGCGCCGCCATGCCATTCGGGCCACCGGTCAGGGACAACCAGTTGTTGAGGATCAACCGGATGATTTCACCGAAGCCCAGGGTCACGATTGCCAGATAGTCGCCGTGCAGACGCAGCACCGGGAAACCCAGGATGCACCCCGCCAGCCCGGCAGTGATCGCCGCCAAAGGCAGCACCGTCCAGAAGCCCAGCCCCAGGTATTGGTAACCAAGCGCCAGACCGTAGGCACCGATGGCATAGAACGCCACATAACCCAGGTCGAGCAGGCCGGCCAGGCCGACCACGATGTTCAGGCCCAGGCCCAGCAGCACGTAGATCAACCCAAGGATGACCACGCCCAACAGGTAAGAGTTGGAGAAGAACGGGAATACCACGGCGACAACGATCACCAGCGGGACGACCCAGCGCAACCGGGATTTGTAATCAGGCGCCAGAACATGAACCCCGGAACCAGTGCTCTCAAAGCCTTCGAGAATTCTCAGGCCTTTGGAGGTTTGCAAGAATAGGCTCAGGGCAAAGCGGCCAGCCATAACGATGGCGACTATCCACGCCACACGCGTCGGCTGCAGGTTGAAGCCGTAGCCGTCGAGGACCACACCAACAATCGGGCCGAACACAATCAGGGCGATGAGGCCGGCAAGAATCGCGTCAACCAGGCTTTTTTTGACATCAATGGTTTTAGTGGTTGAAGACATCGCTTACACCTTCGACACAAGAGGACGGCCAAGCAGGCCTTGAGGCCGAAAGACCAGAACAAGAACGAGCAGCGAGAAGCTGAAAACGTCTTTGTAATCCGAGTTGACCAGCCCCGAGAACAGCGACTCGGAGATCCCGAGAATGATCCCTCCCAGCATGGCGCCGGGCAGTGAGCCGATCCCGCCGAGCACCGCCGCGGTGAACGCCTTGATCCCGATGACGAAGCCTGCGTAGAAGTCGAACGTGCCGTAGTTCATGGTGATCAGCACGCCGGCCAGGGCCGCCATCGCCGCACCGATGATGAACACGTAGGAAATCACCCGATCGGTATTGATCCCCAGGATCGAAGCCATCTTGCGGTCTTGCTGGGTGGCGCGGCACATGCGGCCGAGCTTGGTGTACTTGATGACGTAGGTCAGCAGGCCCATCCCGACGAATGCGGCAACCAGAATGAAGATTTTGGTGTAGGTGAGTTGAACGAAGCCGTTCCCGACTTCAACTCGCCATGCACCGGTCAGCAGTGTTGGTACACCCTGTTGACGGGCGCCCTGACTGATCTGTGCATAATTTTGCAGGATCAGGGAAATACCGATGGCGCTGATCAGCGGTGCCAGTCGGGTGGAGTTGCGCAGCGGTTTGTAAGCGACACGCTCAATGACCCAGCCATACACCGCGGTGACGATGATGGTGAAAACCAGGGTGCCGAGCATCAGCAGCGGGAAGGATTCAATACCGAAGTAAGCCAGCAGAGCCAGACTGATCGCCGCGAGGTACGCAGAGATCATATAAACCTCGCCATGGGCGAAGTTGATCATGCCGATGATGCCATAGACCATTGTGTAGCCGATGGCGATCAGGCCATAGACCGACCCGAGGGTCAGGCCGTTGACCAGTTGCTGCAGGAAAATACCATCCATAACGCAATCTCACGCACTTGAGAGACTGCACAGAAGCCGGGCGCGACGGACCGGGGTTCAGCCGCCGGCGCAACTCGGTTGTGTGCAGCTCTACGAGAAAAGACAGGTACTGCACGGACATGTTTCAGGACTGCCCGGCGCGCAAGGCGCCGGGCAGATCAACCGCTCATATCACTTCTGTTTTTCCAGCTGGTGGTATTTGCCGTCCTTGTCCCACTTGTAAACCACGTAGTCGGAGACTTTCAGGTCGCCCTTGCTGTCCCAGGTCTTCTCGCCCATGACGGTCTTGACCGGGTTGGCTTTCAGCCATTTGGCAGCGTCTTCGCCCTTGTTGGATTTGGCGCCATTGAACGCCGCGGCCAGGGTCTGGACCGAAGCGTAGGCGTACAGGGTGTAGCCTTCAGGTTCGGTGCCGGCCTTGCGGAAGGCGTCTACCACGGTCTTGCTGTCTGGCAGCAGACGTGGGTCGGCGCCGAAGGTCATCAGTACGCCATCAACGTTCTGTGGGCCACCGGCGGTGGTCACCAGTTCGTCAGTCACGATGCCGTCATCGGACATGAACTTGACGTCTTTGAGGCCCTGTTCACGCAGTTGCCGAACCAGTGGACCGGCTTCCGGGTGCAAGCCGCCGAAGTAGACCACGTCGGCACCGGCCGCACGGATCTTGGTGACGACGGCACTGAAGTCTTTCTCGCCGCGAGTCAGGCCTTCATACAGCACTGGCGTTACGCCGCGCTTGATCAGTTGAGCCTTGGTGGCATCTGCCAAGCCTTGGCCATAGGTGTCCTTGTCGTGCAGCACGGCGACTTTCTTGCCCTTGAGCACGTCGACGATATAGTCGCCAGCCACGATACCTTGCTGGTCGTCACGCCCGCACATGCGGAACATGGCACTCAGGCCGCGCTCGGTCACCTTGGGGTTGGTGGAACCTGGGGTGATCGTGATGATGCCGGCTTCGTCGTAGATCTCGGAGGCAGGGATGGTCGACGAGGAGCAGAAGTGACCTACCACACCAACGACTTTCTTTTCAGTCAGGTCTTTGGCGACCGTCACAGCCTGCTTCGGCTCGCAGGCGTCATCGCCTTTGACCAGTACGATTTTTTCCCCGTTGACACCGCCGGCGGCGTTGACCGCATCGGCGGCTGCCTGCGCACCCTTCATGTACTGCTCGCCAAATGCCGCGTTGGCGCCTGTCATCGGACCCGCCACACCGATTTTCACATCAGCCTGTGCAAACGCAGAAACACCCAACGCAGCTGCCACTGCGAGGGCCAGAAAGCCTTTCTTGTAAAACGTCTGGGACATGAGGTGGTGCTCCAAGGTTTTTTTTAGTTGGCACTGCGACTTCACTGAATGCTCAGAGCAAGGGCCGTGCCATCAGTTTTTTATTCTGAAAAAAGTCGCTGCTTTCTTGTTATTTCGACTGTTTCGATCCCATTTTCATTGGGCGTGCAACCGTCTAAACCGCGGGAGGTGAAACCATCCATTTCAAAAGGCGCAACCCGCCTCCGCCATCATTGCAACCGCAGCGCCAAACGATGTGCAACCTACCTGTAACAGCCCGCGTCACCGAACTGCACACTGCCGGTGCACAACTGCTACAACCCGCACCATTACAGGCTAGCCGCTTCGCTGAAAAGCGCCGCTTCCAGCAACATATTTCAACAATCAGATCACGATCCGCAGGCACTGGCCCGCGTGATACAGCGAAAAACCGGCCTCATACAGGCAGCTTCGCAACCCCACACCCGCCAATGGCTGCATGGGTGCGAAGGGAATCGGCAGGGCTTGAGGATTTCCGTTACACAAGTAGTCGGCGAAGGCTTTGCCGACCACTGTGCCGGTGGTCACGCCTCGACCGTTGTAACCAGTAACGGCCACCAGACCCGGTGCCGGCTCGAACAGGCGCATCAAATGATCGGGGGTGAAGGCGATGCAACCGGTCCAGGTGCATTCCCATTCCACCGGTTTCAGGTAGGGGAAGTAATGCTGCTGAACCCGATCGGCCCAGGCTTTGAGGAACCAGGTCGGTTTCTGGTTGCCATTGCCGAGGCTGCCGAGCAACAACCGCCCTTCGGCATCGCGACGGATGCTGCTGAGCACTTGCCGGGTGTCCCAGGAGCCCTGACCACCGGGCAGAATTTGCTGCGCGGCGTCTTCGGTCAGCGGCACCGATGCCACTTGATAGTAATAACCGGGGAAGAAGTTGCGGCGCAGTTCCGTCCAGTCGCCTTCGGTATAAGCATTGGAGGCGATCACCACCTGTTCGGCCAGCACCGAACCCTGGGCGGTCTGCACCGACCAGCGCTGACCCTGACGTTCGAGTCGGGTCACCGGGGAATGATCGAACAACTGACCGCCCAGGCCGATGGCCGCGTTGGCCAGCCCCGTGGTGTAGCCCATCGGGTTGATCGTGCCGGCACGCCGGTCGAGCAGCGCGGCGGCGATCTTTTTGGTGCCCGTGGCTTGTTCGCAGGCAGCTCTGGTCAACAACTCCACCGGTGCCCCGCGACGTTTCCATTGTTCTTCACGACTGCGCAGGTCCGCCTCGCCACGCGCGTTGTGCGCCATGTGCAACGTGCCTTCGCGGCGCAACTGACAATCGATGTTGTATTTGTCGACGAGGCTGAACACCAGCGACGGCGCCGCTCCGAGCATACGGTTGAGCTGACTGCCGACCGCCTGGCCAAAACCGGCTTCGATTTCGTCCGGAGGAATCCACATCCCGGCGTTGACCAGCCCGACGTTACGCCCCGAACCGCCATGGCCAGCACGATGCGCTTCCAGCACACAGACACTTTTGCCTTGCTCCAGCAGATGCACCGCCGCCGACAGCCCGGTGAAACCGGCACCGATGACGCAGACATCCACCGTCACCTCACCCTTGAGCGCCGCATTGTCGGGCCTTTGCGGCGTCAGTTTTTCCCACAGACACTCTTCGCGTAACGGCATTGCCAGACTCCGAAAATGAAACCTAACCAACACACCATCGATCGTTCCCACACAGAGCGTGGGAACGATCGATCAACAGCTTGTCGCTTGCTGCTTAATCGAACGTAATCCCCTGAGCCAACGGCAACTCCAGCGAATAGTTCACGGTGTTGGTCTGGCGGCGCATGTACCCGCGCCATGCATCGGAGCCCGACTCACGACCGCCGCCCGTTTCCTTCTCGCCGCCGAACGCGCCGCCGATTTCCGCGCCGCTCGGGCCGATGTTGACGTTGGCGATGCCGCAATCGCTGCCCACCGCCGACATGAACCGCTCGGCTTCACGCACGTCGGTGGTGAAGATGCACGACGACAGGCCTTGTGGCACGGCGTTGTTCAGGCGCAACGCCTCTTCAAAATCGGTGTAACCGATCACGTACAGAATTGGCGCGAAGGTTTCGTCGCGCACCACATCGCTCTGTTCCGGCATTTCGACAATGGCTGGCGAAACGTAGTAAGCGTTGGGGAATTTGTCTTCCAGCTGACGCTGGCCGCCAAACACCCGGCCGCCTTCGCTCAAGGCTTGCTCCAGCGCGTCCTGCATGTTGTCGAAGCTGTGCTTGTCGATCAGCGGCCCGATCAGGTTGCCTTCCAGTGGATGGCCGATGCGCACCTTGGAGTAAGCGGCTTTCAGGCGGGTGACGATTTCTTCCTTCACCGATTCGTGGGCAATCAGGCGACGCAAGGTGGTGCAACGCTGACCGGCAGTGCCGACGGCGCTGAACAGAATCGCCCGCACAGCCATGTCCAGATCGGCGCTTGGGCCAAGGATCATCGCGTTGTTACCGCCCAGTTCCAGAATGCTGCGGGCGAAGCGTGCGGCGATTTTCGGTGCCACTTCGCGGCCCATGCGGGTGCTGCCGGTGGCGCTGACCAGCGCGACACGCGGGTCATCGACCAAGGCTTCACCGGCATCGCGACCACCGATGATCACCTGGCTCAGGTGCGGTGGGGCGTCGCTGAAGTTCTTCAGGACACGGTCGAACAGTGCCTGACAGGCCAGCGCGGTCAGCGGGGTTTTCTCAGACGGTTTCCAGATCACCGGGTTGCCGCACACCAGCGCCAGCGTCGCGTTCCAGGCCCAGACGGCGACCGGGAAGTTAAACGCGCTGATCACGCCGACGATGCCCAGCGGGTGCCAGGTTTCGCGCATGTGGTGGCCAGGGCGCTCGGAGGCGATGGTCAAACCGTACAACTGACGGGACAGACCGACCGCGAAGTCGCAGATGTCGATCATTTCCTGAACTTCACCCAGGCCTTCCTGAGTGATCTTGCCGGCTTCCCAGGAAACCAGCTCACCGAGATCGGCCTTGTACTCGCGCAGGATGTCGCCCAATTGACGAACCAGTTCGCCACGGCGCGGCGCCGGCACCTTGCGCCACAATTCGAACGCATGATCTGCGCGACTGATGTGCTGCTCGACTTCAGCGGCGCCTTCCCAGTTCACGGCGGCAATCCGACTACCGTCGATGGGCGAATGCACCGGCACTTTGCCGTTCTGGTACAGGGCCGGGTTCACACCAAGACGATCAAGCAATGCGGCAACCATGGGTCACTCCTCGAGCAGAAACAGAAATCGTGCAGCCGGATTAATTCGACTGATCTGACCTGTAGTTTTAGCGCTCCCGAGGTTCTCCAACAAACGACGATTAAGCGAGATATCATTCCGTTTATTCATGCTGCGAATCTGCCGGTAACACGCGTGCCACGTAGAGAGACAAGAACAAGGAGAACCGATGCTGAATAAACGCTACTTGCCGTCGATCACTGCGCTGCAGTGTTTCGAGGCCGTGACCCGGCATTTGAGCTTCACCCGCGCCGCCGAAGAGCTGAACCTGACCCAGAGCGCCGTGAGCAAACAGGTCGCGCAACTCGAAGAGTTGTTGCAGCACCTGTTGTTCCGCCGGGTGCGCCGACGCCTGCAAATGACCCCCGCTGGCGATTTGTATTTGGTGGAGGTGCGAAAAATCCTCACCCAAGTCGAAATGTCGACCCATTACCTGCGTTCCTACGGCGGAGACACCGAAGTCTTGCGCGTCTCCACGCCTCCGACCTTCGGCGCGCGCTGGCTGGTGCCACGCTTGAAAGGCTGGCGCCTGCGTCATCCGTCAATCCATCTGGACCTGTGCAGCGAACAGGAAGCAGACGATCTGCTGCAAGGTCGCAGCGACCTGGCGTTCTACTTCGGCCAGGGCTCACGGCCCGGCACCGAATGCCTGAAGCTGTTCGGCGAAGAGCTTGTTCCTGTGTGCGCCCCGGGCAGTCTGCCGGACACGCCGTTCACCGATCCGACCCAACTCACCGACCTGGTCCTGCTGCAAAACGCTTCCCGGCCCCAGGCCTGGCACGATTGGTTCGACAGCCAGGGCTACCACACCGAACACAGCTACCACGGCCCGCGTTTCGAAACGTTCTACATGTGCATCCGCGCCGCCCAAGTCGGCTGTGGTGTGGCGCTGCTACCGAAGTTTCTGGTGGAAGAGGAATTGGCCGACGGCAAACTGGTCATTCCCTGGCAGCATGCAATGCCGAGCACTGACGCCTATTACCTGGCGTATCCGGAGCATTCGGCGGAAGTGCCCAAGGTGCGGGATTTTGTGAAGTGGATGCTGGAGCAGATGGACAATCCGAATACACCGCAAAGTTGAAATATCATGCAAAACTCTGTGGCGAGGGGGCTTGCCCCCGTTGGGTCGCGTAGCGACCCCAAAACCTGCAATCGCGGTCCCTCAGACAGATCATGCATGCGGAATTTACGACTGCTGCGCAGCCGAACGGGGGCAAGCCCCCTCGCCACAGAGATCTCTAGCGTCTAAAAAATTGCTGGCAATCCTCACCGCTGATATGCGCCACTAGCCCCATTCATTGAAACAGTTGCAACGTCGCTGCCACGGGCTGCGACCCGCCTGGAGACCCGTTATGAGCGAGAGTGTGTTTGCCGATCGCATCGTGCAGAACCTGCTCGACACCGACTTCTACAAACTGACGATGATGCAGGCGGTGCTGCACAACTACCCTAACGTGGAAGTCGAATGGGAGTTTCGTTGCCGTAACAGCGAGGATCTGCGCCCGTACCTGGCGGAGATCCGTTTCCAGATCGAGCGCCTGGCCGAGTTGAGCCTGAGTGCCGATCAGTTGAGCTTCCTGGAGCGCATCAGTTTCCTGAAACCGGATTTCCTGCGCTTTCTCGGTCTGTTCCGTTTCAATCTGCGCTATATCCACACCGGCATTGAAAACGGCGAGTTGTTCATCCGCCTGCGCGGGCCGTGGCTGCACGTGATTCTGTTCGAAGTGCCGTTGCTGGCCATGGTCAGCGAAGTGCGCAACCGCTATCGCTACCGGGAAATCGTCCTGGAACAGGCCCGTGAGCAGCTCTATCGCAAGTTCGACTGGCTGACCGCCAACGCCAGCAGCGATGAATTGTCCGAGTTGCAGGTAGCCGATTTCGGCACTCGCCGGCGCTTCTCGTACCGTGTGCAGGAAGAAGTGGTGAACGTGCTCAAGCACGACTTCCCCGGTCGCTTCGTCGGCACCAGCAACGTGCACCTGTCCCGCGAGCTGGATATGAAGCCGCTGGGCACCATGGCCCACGAATGGATCATGGCCCACCAGCAACTCGGCCCACGGCTGATCGACAGCCAGATCGCCGCCCTCGACTGCTGGGTCCGCGAGTACCGTGGCCTGCTGGGGATCGCCCTGACCGACTGCATCACTTCCGATGCGTTTCTCGGCGATTTCGACCTGTTCTTTGCCAAGCTCTTCGACGGCTTGCGTCACGACTCCGGTGACCCGGTGCTCTGGGCGGAAAAGGCCATCGCCCACTACCACAAGCTGGGCATCGACCCGATGAGCAAGACCCTGGTGTTTTCCGACAGCCTGACGCTGCCCAAGTCTCTGGAGATTTTTCGGGCGTTACGTGGTCGGATCAATGTCAGTTTCGGCATCGGCACTAACCTGACCTGTGACATTCCGGGTGTCGAACCGATGAGCATCGTGCTTAAAATGACCGCATGCAACGGCCAACCGGTGGCCAAGATTTCTGATGAGCCTGGCAAGACTCACTGCAAAGACCCGAATTTCGTCGCCTATTTGCGACACGTTTTCCAAGTACCTGCCACCCTTTCCAGTACATCAAGCAAGGAGTGAATTCATGCAAGCCGTACAGCGTGAGATTGCTGAACAGCTCAAGGTCCAACCGCCGTTCGTGGATCAACTCGCCCTTGAGGCTGAAGTCGCCCGGCGAATCACCTTCATTCAGGATTGCCTGGTCAATTCCGGGCTCAAGACCCTGGTGCTCGGTATCAGCGGCGGCGTCGATTCCCTGACCGCCGGCCTGCTGGCCCAACGCGCCATCCGTGAACTGCGTGAACGTACCGGCGATAACCGCTACAAGTTCATCGCCGTGCGCCTGCCGTACCAGACGCAGTTCGATGAACACGACGCCCAGGCCTCGGTGGACTTCATCGCCCCTGACGAACGCCACACGGTGAACATCGGCCCGGCAGTCAAATCCCTGGCCAGTGAAGTGGCAGCCTTCGAAGGCAAGGAGGCAGTCTCGGTGGATTTCGTATTGGGCAATACCAAGGCGCGGATGCGCATGGTCGCGCAATACACCATCGCCGGTGCGGCTCATGGCCTGGTGATCGGCACCGATCACGCGGCAGAAGCCGTGATGGGTTTCTTCACCAAGTTCGGTGACGGCGCCTGCGACCTCGCACCGCTGAGCGGCCTGGTGAAAAATCAGGTCCGGGCGATTGCCCGCAGCTTCGGCGCGCCGGAGTCGCTGGTGGAGAAAATCCCGACCGCCGACCTCGAAGACCTGTCGCCGGGCAAACCGGACGAAGCGTCCCACGGCGTGACCTACGCCGAGATCGACGCCTTCCTGCACGGCGAACCGGTGCGCGAGGAAGCGTTCAAGATCATTTGTGATACGTATAAGAAGACTCATCACAAGCGTGTGATGCCGTTCGCGCCTTGATTCTGTCCCCTGTAGAAATGAGCACAAAAAAAGCGTCCCGGGTGGACGCTTTTTTTATGCGTTTGAATCGATTACTTCAGTGTAACCGTGCCTTTCATCATCGAGATGTGGCCCGGGAACGAGCAGAAGAAGCCGTATTTTTCGGCTGCATTGAGCTTCGACACATCGATGGTCAGAGAGTCCTTTTCGCCAGCGCCGATGACTTTGGTGTGAGCGATGACACGGGTATCACCTTCTTTCAGGTAATTCTTGTCGATGCCAGCCGACAGGCCGTCGGTGGCGATCGGCTGCATGTCAGCCTCTTTGCTGATCACCAGGTTATGGCCCATGACGTTTTTCGGCAGGCTGCCGGAGTGGGTCAGTTCAACGGTGAAGGTCTTGCAGCTTTTGTCGATTTCAATGGCCTTGGTGTTGAAGGACATCTGATCGGTAGAGTCGATGGTCGTTTTGCACTCGGCAGCCATCAATTGGCTGCTGGCCAGTGTCAGCAGGGATACCGCAACAAGTTTGGCAAACATGGTGAATCTCCAAGGCAGGGTTAACAAAAGTGCGAATGGACAGAAGACTGCCTGAAATCTTCGCAAGTTCCTATGACCTGAATCAAAAATTGTATACAACTTTCGGGCTATGACCCCCATCGAAACAATCTACCAGCCAGACGTCTGGGACGGCCCTATCATCAGGGCCATCATTACTCACCTGGAGCGCCTGTCATGTCTTTCAGCAGCTTGTTGAGCAGTTTGTTGGCCGCCTACGCCTGTGGCGCCAGTGGCACTTACGAAACACCTGAACGCGCGGTTTAACCCTTGGAACGATACGAGCCTGCCTTTACTCTGTGGTCCTGATTGACCATGGAGCAAGGCATGTCTTTAACGTCCGTTTGTGTATTTTGCGGTGCCAGCACCGGCACCAATCCGGCTTATCGTGAGGCGGCTGTCGCCCTGGGGCGAGCATTGGCCGAGCGCAAGCTGACCCTGGTCTATGGCGGGGGCGCCGTCGGGCTGATGGGAATTGTGGCAGATGCCGCACTGGCGGCCGGCGGCGAAGTGATCGGGATCATTCCGCAGAGCCTCAAGGACAAGGAGATCGGCCACAGTGGCCTGACCCGCCTGGAAGTGGTCGACGGCATGCATGCGCGCAAGGCGCGAATGGCCGAGCTCAGCGATGCCTTCATTGCCCTGCCCGGCGGTCTGGGCACGCTGGAAGAGCTGTTCGAAGTCTGGACCTGGGGCCAGCTCGGTTATCACGGCAAACCGCTGGGTTTGCTGGAAGTGAACGGTTTCTACAGCAAGTTGACGTCTTTTCTCGATCATATCGTCGGCGAAGGCTTCGTTCGCGGGCAGCACCGTGACATGCTGCAAATGAGCGAATCACCGCAAACCCTGCTCGATGCACTGGACGCCTGGCAACCCTCGGTACCGCCAAAATGGACCGAGCAAAAACCCAGCTAACGGCTCGGTGCCGATACAGGGCAGAATATGCGCCGCTCAACCTCACCTTCGACCCCAGAGGATCGCCCATGGCTAAACCTAATTATTCCTTCGCCAAACGTCAGAGAGACTTGGCCAAGGAGCAGAAGAAAGAGGAAAAGCTTCAGCGCAAGAAAGCTACAGCTGAAGAAGAAGCAGCAGCACTGAACCCGGATGCAGAAGGTGAAGTGGCGGCAGAAGATGATGTTGAAGCACCGAAAGATCAGGCGCCCGACGCCTGAGACCCTCAGGGCCCGATGATCTGATCAGGCCCACCGGATCTGTGTCCAGGGTCAGCAACGATGTTGCTGGCCCTCACAGGCCAATTTGAAACCCTCCTCCAAAAAACACATTCCCGCATGGGGTCTGCGCTATTCCAATGGCATCACTGTCACCCGAACTTCGGGATCATGGCTGCCACCGCCCAGAATCACCCCGCGCAACGGCGACACATCGGAAAAGTCCCGGCCCCAGGCCAGGGTGATGTGCTCCAGCGCCGGTTGCACATTGTTGGTCGGGTCAAAATCCACCCAACCCAGCACCGGGCAAAACACCGACACCCACGCATGCGACGCATCGGCACCGATCAGCCGCGGCTGGCCCGGTGGGGGCTGTGTCAGCAGATAGCCGCTGATATACCGCGCCGCCAACCCACGGGAGCGCAGGCACGCGAGCATCAAATGCGCGAAGTCCTGGCAAACCCCACGACGCCTCTCCAGCACTTCCACCAACGGCGTCGCCACTTGGGTCGCCTCGGCGTCGAAGGTGAACTCGCTGAAGATCTTCTCCATCAACGCTTGAACACCCAGCAGCAATGGCCGGCCAGCAGGAAAGCAACTTTCGGAGAACTCGACGAAACTGCGTTTCAAATGCACGTAGGGCGATTCGAAGCGGTAACGGCAGGCTTCCAGCAACGCAGGCGAGAGTGGCTGACCGCTGTAGGTCAGCGCGTTGCAGGTCGCTTCCCAGGCCGGCGATTGATTGAAGTCCAGCGACGGCCGTTCCAGCACTTCGACGGTGAGCCGAGCGTTGACCAGCAATTCATCGTGGGGGCGCTCGAACGCCAACCGGGTCAGCGGATTGCCGAACACATCCAGCTCATCCCGGCGTGAAGTCGGCTGGGGACTGATCTGCAACTGCTGTTCGGTGCAGCGCTGCCAGGCACAGGCGCGCGGCCACAGATGCGCCAGTTGCTGGGCCAGGGACACCGGGCTGTCGTAGTGATAATGGGTGTCGTGGAAAATCTGGTAATGGGCACTCATCAGACGGACACCGTGCGCTGGCTGACATCATCGACATGGGCGAAATGGCGCAAGGCCAGGCGATCCGACACCTGTCCGCTGGCATCGGCGATCTCTTGCAGCAGATCCGCCAACCCCTCTACGGCGGCATGAACACTGGCCTCGCCGAACAGCGAGTTCTCCAGACAGCCCAGATCGAAGTGCGCCAACCGCTCCACCAACTGCAGCAGACCTGTTTCGCGCGGCGCGCCGAAGTCGTCATTCAAGCGCTTCAACGTACGGGTCACCAGTTTCAACTGGAACAGCACCGCGTGCGGGTTTTGTTCATCGAGCAGCAACAGGTCGAGCACCGGGATCAATTGCGCCACCGCCAGGTACCGCGAGCGGTAGGTGATGCTGCTGTTACCCAGTTCCAGCAGCCATTCCAGCCCGGCCTGATCGAAAGCCCCGGCACCGCGCAAAAACGCCGCCAGACTGCCGCTGAGAAATTGCAGCCGTTCGATCCGCCGACCGATCATCAGGAAACGCCAGCCTTCGTCCCGTGTCATGTCGTCGAGGGCAAAGCCGGACAGCGCCGCCAGCGACATTACCAACCGGTTGAGGAAGTCCAGCAACTCGCCGAAATCCGGCTCTTCGGTTTCCAGCTCCATGGCCTCGCGCTGCAACTCCACCAGCGCTTGCCAGTTCTCTCGCGAGAGCTTGCCGCGTACTTGCGACGCCGCCCACTGCAAACGCTGTAGATTGGAACGCAGGCTGAACGGCCAATCATCGCCGAGCAGCGCCGCCAGCAATCGTTCCGGCAACTCACCCTCCTCCGGCAACAGATTCAGGCGTTCACCGAGATCGACCGCCGCCTCCAGGGCTTGCGGGTCATCGCCATCGACATAGCGCGCGAGCATGACCCGCAGCAGCCGCGCGCTGTCATCGCAGCGCTCGCAATAACGGCCGAACCAGAACAGGTTCTCGACCACCCGCGATGGCAGATACGGATCACGACGTACCAGATCGTGAACGCCAATGTTGCGCTGGGCTTTCCATTGTTCGCCGCTGGGTGGGCGATCGCCCAACACCCAGGTGTCTTTGCTCGCGCCACCGCGTTGCATCGACACCGCTTCGGCATCGGCCTCGGCGGCAACCCGGGTCAAGCCACCGGGCAGCACTCGATAACCCTCCCGACTGGCCACCGCATACACGCGCATGCCGATGGCTCGCGGTTGCAACTGTCCGCCTTCGGCCTGCCAGATCGGCGCCTGGGACAGTTGCGCCAATTCTTGCGCAACATAGGCATAAGGCCGTGCCTGCATGCGCTCAGCCAGAGCCTGGCGCTGTTTTTCACTCAAATCACGCCCAAACACCGGTGCAAAGCTCTGCGACGGAAACGCCGGCTTGATCAACAGTTCCGGCAGTTTTTCCAGGGCCTGGGCCAGCACCGGCGCTTCGCCGCACCACCAAGTTGCGATGGACGGCAGGATCAACTCTTCACCGAACAGGAATTGATTGATTTTCGGCAGGAAGCCCAGCAAACCCGGCGACTCCAGCACACCGCTGCCGAGGGCGTTGGCCACCAGCACCCGGCCCTGACGCACCGCTTCGAGCAGCCCCGGCACGCCAAGGGCCGAGTCGGTGCGCAGCTCCAGCGGGTCGCAGAAATCATCGTCGAGCCGACGCATGATCGCGTGAACCCGGCGCAACCCGCTCAAGGTTTTCAGATAGACCGTGGCATCGCGCACGGTCAGATCACCGCCTTCCACCAGTGGATAACCGAGCTGACGAGCCAGGTACAAGTGCTCGAAATAGCTTTCGTTGAAACGCCCCGGTGTCAGCAGGACCACCAGCGGCGCTTCATCGTCGCTCGGCGCCTGCCGGGCGAGTGTTTCCTGAAGTGTGCGGAAGAACCCGGCCAGGTGCCGCACCTTCAAGTCGCGATACAACTCGGGGAAGGCCCGGGACACGATGGTGCGGTTTTCCAGGGCGTAACCGGCACCGGAGGGTGCTTGAGTCCGGTCGGCGGTCACCCACCAGCGACCGTCAGGCGTGCGCGCCAAATCCACGGCATACAGATGCAGAAAGGCCCCGTCGGGCGGTGCGATGCCCTGGCAAGGCCAGAGGAAGTTGTTATGACCGAACACCAGTTCAGCCGGCAGCAGGCCTTCGGCGATCAAGCGTTGAGGACCGTACAGGTCCGCCAGCACAGCATTGAGCAAACGCGCCCGTTGAGCGATCCCGGCCGAAAGCTGCTGCCACTCATCGGCTGCAATCACATGAGGCAACAAATCCAGCTCCCATGGCCGATCAGCGCCCTTGGGGTCGGCGTAGACGTTGTAGGTCACGCCGTTTTCCTGAATCTGTCGGGTCAGCAGCGCCTGACGCTGCACCAGTTGCGCTGGCGTGCTGCGTTGCAATTGATCGAACAGCCGCCGCCAGTGCGGGCGCACGGCGCCGCTGTTGTCGAGCAGTTCGTGATAGGTGCCCGCAGTCAACGGGTAGCGGTCAAGCAGGTCAGGCATGGAAAGCTCGGCAGACAGCAAAGAACGGTCAGACTAACGCAGGCTCATGACGCCCGGATAGACGAAAAATCCGAGCGTCGCGTACGGTTTAAAAGCGTCGCAAATCGAGTGTCATCGGCAGCTCGTCGTTGATTTCCAGTTTCGGTACAGGAAGTTTCCCAGGCGTGTGTCCGATGCGGAAGAAACGCGCCATCCGCCGGCTCTCGGCTTCATTGGCGTTCACCGGCAGGCTGTCGTAGTTGCGCCCGCCCGGATGGGCGACGTGGTACTGACAACCACCCAGCGAACGCCCCATCCAGGTGTCGAGCAAGTCGAACACCAGCGGTGCGTGGACCGGGATAGTCGGTTGCAGACAGTTGTACGGTTGCCAGGCACGGAAACGTACACCGGCGACGAACTCGCCGACCCGACCGGTAGGTTGCAACGGCACCGGGATGCCATTGCAGGTCAGCAGATAACGTTGCGGCGGCAACCCCGTCAGCTTGACCTGCAAACGTTCCAGGGACGAATCCACATAACGCACCGTACCGCCCGCGCTGCCCTCTTCGCCCAACACATGCCAGGGCTCCAGCGCCTGACGCAATTCCAGTTCGATACCGCTGACGGCGTAGTCGCCGACCTTGGGAAAACGGAACTCCAGATGCGCCGCGAACCACTCTGCCTGCACCGGATAACCGGCGGCATTCAGGTCGACGATTACATCGGCGAAATCCTGCTCGATAAAGTGCGGCAGCAAGAACCGGTCGTGCAGTTCGGTGCCCCAGCGCGCCAGTTTCGGCGGTGCATAAGGCTCGCGCCAGAACCGCGCCACCAGCGCCCGCAACAACAACTGCTGAGCCAGGCTCATGCGCGCATGGGGCGGCATTTCAAAGGCTCGCAGTTCCAGCAAGCCAAGGCGTCCGGTGGCGCCGTCCGGTGAATAGAGTTTGTCGATGCAGAACTCGGCGCGGTGGGTGTTGCCGGTCACGTCGATCAGCAAATTGCGCAACAAGCGATCCACCAGCCATGGTGGGCATTCTTCGCCCGGCTCCGGCATCTGGGCGAAGGCGATTTCCAGTTCATACAGCGAATCGTTGCGCGCTTCGTCCACCCGCGGTGCCTGGGATGTCGGGCCGATGAACAGCCCGGAAAACAGGTAGGACAAGGACGGGTGGTTATGCCAGTAGCTGATCAGGCTGCGCAGCAGGTCGGGACGGCGCAGAAACGGTGAGTCAGCCGGGGTCGCCCCCCCCAGGACGAAATGGTTACCGCCGCCGGTGCCGGTGTGCCGGCCATCGATCATGAATTTCTCGGTGGTCAGCCGGGTCTGGCGCGCCTCTTCGTAAAGAAACTCGGTACGTTCCACCAACTCGTCCCAGGTAGCGGACGGCTGGACGTTGACCTCGATCACGCCCGGATCCGGGGTAATGCGAAAGTTGCTCAGACGCGGATCGCTCGGCGGTTCATAGCCTTCCAGCAATACCGGGCAATGCAGTTCCTCGGCGGTGGCTTCGATGGCGGCGACCAGTTCCAGGTAGTCCTCGACCCGCTCCAGTGGCGGCATGAACAGGTACAACCGACCTTCACGTGCTTCGGCGCAGAACGCGGTGCGGGTCAGCCAGTCGGCGGACTGGTCGATCTCGGGCACACGTTCGTCGGCCGTTTTCGGTTGAGCGTGATTCTGTAGCTGGTCGGTGTCCGGTAGCGCCGGGAAATCCTGATTCGGGTCCGTGGGATGAATGAATGGGTACTCCGCGGCTTTCACCCAAGGCTGCGAACCGAGCGGCAAACGATACCCCAGTGGCGAATCCCCCGGCACCAACCGGCAGTGTTCCTCGCGCAGGTACCAGCGACCGCTCTGCCATTGATCGCCCTTGGCGGTGCGCGCCAGCGGCAGGACCTGACCGATGACCTTGTCCAGGCCTTGGCTGAAGACTTTGCGCAGGCGCGCACGCTCCAGAGGTTCTTCCAGGCGTGAGTCTTCGGCGCTGACGTTCTGCGGCAACGCGCCTTCGCGCCAGAGGTAATAGAAATTGTCTTCGTAGGCAGGGAACACAAAGCGCGTCGGAATTTTCAAGCGCTCAGCGACACTCGCCAGGAAACGCCCGGCCAATTCGCCATCGGCGCCGTAGTCTTCCTGCTCGTCGGCGATCAGCGCGCTGTTGTGCCAGATCGGCACGCCATCGCGGCGCCAATAGCAGTTCAGCGACCAGCGCGGCAGTTGCTCGCCGGGGTACCACTTGCCTTGACCGAAATGTACCAGGCCCTTGGGCGCGTAATGCTTGCGCATGCGCTGGAACAGTTCGGCTGACAGCCGACGCTTGTCTGGCCCGAGCGCGGCGGTGTTCCACTCGGCGCCGTCCGGGTCATCGATGGAAACGAACGTCGGCTCGCCGCCCATGGTCAGGCGCACGTCACCTTCAAGCAAATCAGCATCGATCTGCCGGCCCAATGCCTGAATCGCCAGCCATTGGTCTTCGGTGTAGGGTTTGGTAACCCTTGGCGCTTCCCAAATCCGCTCGACCGACATTTCGTGGGTGAATTCGCACTCGCACGGTTCCACCAAACCACTGATCGGTGCCGCAGAGGATGGGTCGGGGCTGCACGCCAACGGAATGTGTCCTTCACCAGCAAACAACCCTGAGGTTGCGTCCAGGCCGATCCAGCCGGCACCGGGCAAATAGACTTCGCACCAGGCGTGCAGGTCAGTGAAATCCACTTCGGTGCCCGAGGGACCGTCGAGGCTTTTGACGTCGGCGGTCAGCTGGATCAGGTAACCGGAGACGAATCGCGCCGCCAGGCCGAGGTTGCGCAGCAATTGCACCAGCAACCACGCCGAGTCGCGGCAGGAGCCGGAGGCCTGTTCGAGGGTGTATTCCGGAGTCTGTACGCCCGGCTCCATACGAATCAGGTAACCGATGTCTTCACTCAGGCGCTGGTTGATCGCGACGAGGAAATCCACGCTGGGCAGCGGCGTGCGGTCGATGCCGTCCAGATAGGCCTTGAATGTCGGCGTCAGCGGCAAGGTTTCCAGGTACGGCGCCAGTTCTTTGCGCTCATCCGCTGCATAGGCGAAAGGGATCTTCTCGGCGTAGGGCTCGAGGAAGAAGTCGAAGGGATTGAAGACTGCCATCTCGGCCAGCAGGTCGACTTCGATCCTCAGTTCATCGGTTTTCTCCGGGAACACCAACCGCGCCAGGTAATTGCCCTGAGGGTCTTGCTGCCAGTTGATGAAATGCTGCTCGGGCGAGACTTTCAGCGCATAGGACAGTATCCGCGTGCGACTGTGGGCAGCCGGGCGCAAGCGAACGATCTGCGGACCGAGCTCGACGGCGCGGTCGTAGCGGTAATGCGTGACGTGATGCAATGCGACATGAATCGACACGGCGGCCTCCTGCGAGCCAGGGCATAGACACAAAGCGCGCAAGACTTATGCCAGAGCGGCGGTCATTGCGCTTTATCAACAGACCCGGTGCAGTACAGCACCAAAACGGCGCCGTGGCCGCGGTTATGGTGCGAGAGTTGCACATATTTGTGGCGCACGTGTGAAGGGCGGGGCCCGAATCTACCCAACTAACGGGCTTTGTGCTTTGCAATAACAGCTTGGCGCAAGTGACGTACTTCAAGCAGCTTCTGGCGCATCTCGCGGTGACGCTTGCTGTTGAGCAGCAATAGCGCCAGCAATGGGAACAACAACGTCACAGCATAAGTCAGGGGATGCACCTCATATGCAATGGTGGGCAATACCCCAAGAAAACAAAGGGCCAGAAGCACAACCAGAGGCCGCACCCAATGCGGACGACCGCGCGCGACCATGAAATGGCAGTGCACGACAATGAGGGTCAGCGCGATCCCCCCGAAAAACGAGTACTTGGTGTTGTCAGCCAACGGAAGGCTTCGAAAATAGCTTTCGAAAAACAAAGGCACCGCAAAGACCAGGGTAAAAATTGACGCGAATATTGCCCCCATGAAGACCGGGAAATACTTCGATAGAAAATTGCGAATGCTGGGCAGCTCATTCATTGCTCAGCCTCCTCGTACAGACCTACGGCAATGGTGCGGACATTCCCCGAAATTGCACTGCCGGTAAAACCGATAGCGGCGCCCAAGGCGTCTTTTATCTGAGTGACCGTTGCATTCTTGACCTCGGTGGGTGTGAAACGCTTGGGCAATTCGCCCGACAACTGCTTCAACTTGATCATCTTCGACGTCAAGCGCGGGTCGTTGATGCTCAATAGTTCTTTGGTCAGTTTGGCACGTTCCTGTCGATTCAGCCCCCTGAGCACTTCCCTGACACTTTTCCCGGTCGTGGCCTTATTCAGCCTGACCAGTTTGAGCGTTGTCAGCGTGGATGCGCCTACCCCGACCAAGGACGCAGCATCCAGCGCAATCATGGTGTACTGGTACCACTCTTCGCTGTCGAGCTCATCGTTACGGGCGGGGTTGACGATCTCATTGCGGGTCCGATAGCCGCTGGCAAAACACTGCACTGAGCTGGCAGCCGCAGCGGTATAACCGAGCGCAGCGACCACCGTACTTGCCCCCGCCGAAAACGGAATAGCCACGGAACCACTGAGCACTACGATCCAGCCGATCACTGCACCCGCGCACGATAAGCTGGTGTTGACTGCCTCACCAACCAGGCGCGATTCGCGCGGATTGTCCTGCACCTGCTGGGCGAATTGCGCAGGCGCAATGTACTTCTGCGCCTCGCGCAAAATGATCCGCTTGGGCTTGATGCTGCAAATCGGCTTGAACTCGCGCAGGGTCACTACGTTGAACTCAGCGTCAATGTACACCACGCCCGCGCCGACGATTCCGGGGTCGGCGTCAATGGCGGCGAACAGGCGTGGCAGGTTGATCTGGCTTTCGATGCGTTGGCGGGCCATGAACTGGGAGGGGCTGTAATCCATGCCGATGCCCGGTAAGGGGTTGCTCATGTGAATCGTCCTTGAGAATCGGGGGTGAGATCTTTATTGCCCGTGCCGCCGTCATCGCGGGCGAGCCCGGCTCCCACAGGATTGGGCGTTATACAGGGAAATCGGTTGTCCGGGCAGCCGTTGAAGTGCGCGCCACCTTAGCAAACAGGCCGCACACTCGCTAGAAAACAAAACGCCAGCACTAAGGCTGGCGTTTTGCGATATGGCGCGGAGATTAACGCGGCACGACCGGCTTGCGCGCAGGCTTCGGCCCCTTGCCTTTGGCCGCGTCCTTACGCTCCTTGGCAGCCTGCTGGTTGCGGGCGAATGCCGCCGCCTTGGCCTGTTCACGCTTGTCCCACGGGTTACCGCCATCGCTGGCACGCGGTGGCAGGCCGGTGTGCTGGGTCAGGATCTTGGTGGTCGTTTCCTTGGCCACTTTGTGGCTGCCAGCCGGCGTCGAGTTCTTGCGACGGGCGCTCTGGTAGCTGTCGGTCGCTGGCTGATGCAACGGGATCAACTGGTTCTTGCCCGGCCCGATCAGGTCGGCGCGGCCCATGCGGGTCAGCGCTTCACGCAGCATCGGCCAGCCTTTCGGGTCGTGATAACGCAAGAACGCTTTGTGCAGGCGACGCTGCTCTTCGCTCTTGACGATGGTCACGCCGTCGCTCTTGTAAGTGACCTTGCGCAGCGGGTTCTTGCCCGAGTGGTACATCGCGGTGGCGGTGGCCATCGGCGACGGGTAGAACGCCTGCACCTGGTCGGCACGGAAACCGTTGCCCTTGAGCCACAGGGCCAGGTTCATCATGTCTTCGTCGGTGGTGCCCGGGTGAGCGGCGATGAAGTACGGAATCAGGTACTGCTCTTTCCCGGCTTCCTTGGTGTACTTCTCGAACATGCGCTTGAACTTGTCATAGCTGCCGATGCCCGGTTTCATCATCTGGTTGAGCGGACCTTCCTCGGTGTGTTCCGGGGCGATCTTCAGGTAACCACCGACGTGGTGGGTCACCAGCTCCTTGACGTACTCCGGCGACTCGACCGCAAGGTCGTAGCGCAGGCCGGAGGCGATCAGGATCTTCTTCACACCCGGCAAGGCCCGGGCGCTGCGATAGAGCTGGATCAGCGACGAGTGATCGGTGTTGAGGTTCGGGCAAATGCCTGGGAACACGCATGAAGGCTTGCGGCACGCGGATTCGATTTCCGGGGTCTTGCAGGCGATGCGGTACATGTTCGCGGTCGGGCCGCCGAGGTCGGAAATAACGCCGGTGAAACCCGGAACCTTGTCGCGGATCTCTTCGATTTCACGAATGATCGACTCTTCGGAACGGTTCTGGATGATCCGGCCTTCGTGCTCGGTGATCGAGCAGAAGGTGCAGCCACCGAAGCAGCCACGCATGATGTTCACCGAGAAACGGATCATCTCGTAGGCAGGAATCTTTTCCTTCCCGTACGCCGGGTGCGGAACGCGCGCGTAGGGCATGCCGAACACATAGTCCATTTCTTCGGTGGTCATCGGAATCGGCGGCGGGTTGAACCAGACGTCGACCTCACCATGCTTTTGCACCAGTGCGCGGGCATTACCCGGGTTGGTTTCCAGGTGCAGCACGCGGTTGGCGTGGGCGTAAAGCACGGCGTCACCACGGACCTTTTCAACCGACGGCAAACGAATCACGGTCTTGTCGCGGGTCATTTTCGGGCTGGCCAGGATCTGCACGACTTTGGCTTCGCTCGGGTCTTCAACCGGACCTTTTTCCTGCTCGATGGCGCAGGCCGCAGTGTCTTGCGTGTTCACGTACGGGTTGATGATCTTGTCGATCTTGCCCGGACGGTCGATACGCGTGGAGTCGACTTCGTACCAGCCTTGCGGCGTATCACGACGAATGAACGCGGTGCCGCGCACATCGGTGATGTCTTCGATCTTGTGACCATAGGACAGGCGCTGGGCGACTTCGACGATCGCACGCTCGGCGTTGCCGTAGAGCAGGATGTCGGCGCAGGCGTCGATCAGGATCGAGTTACGCACCCGATCCTGCCAGTAATCGTAGTGGGCGATGCGGCGCAGGGAGGCTTCGATACCGCCGAGCACAATCGGCACGTGCTTGTAGGCTTCCTTGCAGCGCTGGCTGTAAACCAGGCTCGCGCGGTCCGGACGTTTGCCCGCCAGGCCACCGGGGGTGTAGGCGTCGTCGGAACGGATTTTCTTGTCGGCGGTGTAGCGGTTGATCATCGAGTCCATGTTGCCGGCCGCGACACCGAAAAACAGGTTCGGCTCGCCAAGTTTCATGAAGTCGTCTTTGGACTGCCAGTTCGGCTGCGCAATGATCCCGACGCGGAAGCCCTGGGCCTCCAGCAGCCGGCCGATGATCGCCATGCCGAACGACGGATGGTCGACGTAGGCATCACCGGTGACGATGATGATGTCGCAGGAATCCCAGCCGAGCTGATCCATCTCCTCCCTGCTCATCGGCAGGAATGGCGCTGGCCCGAAACATTCGGCCCAGTACTTGGGATAGTCAAATAACGGCTTGGCTGCTTGCATGTCGATAACCGGTGTTGGCTTTCATTGAATTTCGCGGGCGCGGAATATAGCACAAATTTTGACCAATTCCGACGGCTATGGTCGGAAATCGGTGGAGCTGTTTTCGCAAAAATCCCGGGGCTACATATAACCCTTGTGGCGAGGGGGCTTGCCCCCGTTGGGCTGCGAAGCGGCCCCCATAGTTTATCTGTGATACCGCAAATTCAGGATCTACGACTGCTTCGCAGCCGAACGGGGCGGTGCGGTGTTCCGACAGGCCCCCTCGCCACAGTTATTCGTCATCGTCGAAGTTGTAGCTACCCGGCGCCAGGTTTTCAAATCGGGTGTATTTGCCGATGAAGGCCAGGCGGATAAAGCCGATCGGGCCGTTCCGCTGCTTGCCGATGATAATTTCGGCAATGCCTTTGTGTTCGGTTTCCGGGTGATACACCTCGTCCCGGTAAACGAACATGATCACGTCGGCGTCCTGCTCGATCGCTCCCGATTCCCGCAAGTCGGAGTTCACCGGGCGCTTGTTCGGGCGTTGTTCCAGGGAACGGTTGAGCTGGGACAGTGCCACCACCGGGCAGTTGAATTCCTTGGCCAGGGCTTTCAGGGACCGGGAGATCTCGGAAATCTCGTTGGTCCGGTTGTCACCACTGGAGCCCGGGATCTGCATCAGTTGCAGGTAGTCGATCATGATCAGACCGATCTCACCGTGCTCACGCACCAGACGACGGGTCCGGGCGCGCATTTCCGAGGGGCTGATACCCGCCGTGTCGTCGATGAACAACTTGCGATCGTTGAGCAGGTTGACCGCCGACGTCAGGCGCGGCCAGTCGTCGTCTTCCAGGCGACCGGCCCGGACCTTGGTCTGATCGATACGACCGAGGGACGACAGCATACGCATGATCAGCGATTCGCCTGGCATCTCGAGGGAGTAAACCAGGACTGCCTTCTCGCTGCGCAGCACGGCGTTTTCCACCAGGTTCATCGCAAAGGTGGTTTTACCCATGGACGGACGACCGGCGACGATGATCAGGTCGGCCGGTTGCAGGCCACTGGTCTTCTCGTCGAGGTCGGTGTAACCGGTGGACAGGCCGGTGATCGAGTTGTCGGTGTTGAACAAGGTGTCGATGCGGTCGATGGCCTTGGTCAGCAGGTCGTTGACACTGACCGGGCCGCCGGTTTTCGGGCGAGCCTCGGCAATCTGGAAGATCTGCCGTTCAGCCTCGTCGAGAATCTCGGCGGCGGTGCGGCCTTCAGGGTTGAAAGCGCTGTCGGCGATTTCGGTACTGATGCCGATCAACTGGCGCAGGGTTGCCCGCTCGCGAACGATCTGGGCATAGGCCTTGATGTTGGCGACGGACGGCGTGTTTTTTGCCAGTTCGCCAAGGTAACCGAGACCGCCGACCTGGGACGTCTGACCTTCCTTGTCCAATTGCTCGGCCAGGGTCACGACGTCGATTGGCTGGTTCTGGTCCGCCAGTTTGGCGATGGCCCGGAAGATCAGACGGTGGTCATGCCGATAGAAATCGCCGTCGGAGACTTGATCGAGCACGCGTTCCCAGGCGTTGTTGTCCAGCATCAGCCCACCGAGCACGGCCTGTTCGGCCTCGATGGAATGCGGCGGCACCTTCAGGGCAGCGGTTTGCAGATCGTAT
This sequence comes from Pseudomonas sp. 008, assembly GCF_016861935.1. NCBI lineage: Bacteria > Pseudomonadati > Pseudomonadota > Gammaproteobacteria > Pseudomonadales > Pseudomonadaceae > Pseudomonas > Pseudomonas sp. 008. The sequence goes on from NZ_BOMA01000002.1 coordinate 170,518, forward strand.
TGCTCGGGAGCGGAGATATCGTTCATGGCCACTTGGTTTATTCAGGAAAAGCAGGGATTGTGAAAATCAGGAACTGCAGAAAGACAAAGGGCACGACCTGTAAACAGGATCGTGCCCGATGTTACCGGCAAGCACCCGAGGGTGCCAGCCGACAAGTGCTGCTTAAGCTGCTACCACGACAACGCGTACGGTGGCTTCAACTTCGGCGTGCAGGTGCACGGCTACGTCGAATTCGCCTACGTTGCGGATGGTGCCGTTCGGCAGACGAACTTCGCTTTTTGCAACTTCAACGCCGGAGGCGGTCAGTGCATCAGCGATGTCGTGGGTGCCGATCGAACCGAACAGCTTGCCTTCGTCACCAGCGGTGGCAGTGATAGTCACTTCCAGCTCAGCCAGTTGGGCGGCACGGCTTTCAGCCGATGCTTTACGGTCTGCTGCGGCTTTTTCCAGCTCAGCGCGACGCTCTTCGAACGCAGCCAGGTTGGCTGGGGTCGCAGCGGTAGCTTTGCCGTAAGGCAGCAGGTAGTTACGGCCGTAACCAGCCTTAACGTTCACTTTGTCACCCAGGTTGCCCAGGTTGGTGACTTTTTCCAGAAGGATCAGTTGCATGTGAAAATCCTCTTAACTTTTAACCTTCACCGTTCGCGCTATCGGCATCTTTCGGTGCCGAACGACCGCGAAAATCAATCAGGCTGTCGACGATGGCCAGGACCACCAGCAACGGATAGATCAGTTGCATGAACAGCAACAGCGTGACGTACAACCCCACCAGCCAGAACTTGGCCAGTCGCTTTTGCGCCACCAGCCCGTGAATCAGGGCCAGCCCGGCGAACACCAGCGGTACGCTGCACAACGGCGTCAACATGGCCATCTGCGGACCAAGATTTGGCCCCAGAAGCATTAACGCCAGCAGCAACATCGCCGGTCCCAGCGGGATTCGGATGGCGCGAAACTCGCGACCAAAACCACCCGGGTTGTACAACAACGCCTGCCAGTAGCGCCCGACAATCAGGCTCAGCACACTGACGATTTGCAACAAGGCCGCAATCAGGCCGGTCAGGACCGGTGCAATCAGGGACGCAAAGCGCGCTTGCTCGTCTACCGACAATTGCTGGTAGACCTCACCGAGTAGCGACGGCATGACTTTTATCAAAGCCTGCGCCAGCATCTCGATCTGGGGCGCAAAAGCCGCCCCCAGCACCACTGAAAACACCAATCCCATCGCTATGCTGACCAGCAGCACGCGGTTCCAGGACTCGCTTGCGCGCAAAACCAACGCAAGGCTCGAAGACCCCAGCAGCACCAGAAGTGCCCGTGGGTCGTCGAAGAAAAGCCACCAGATCAACGCCGGCAGCAGTCCCAGAGCAAGTACGCCAACGGCGTCCTTCAATCCGCGCCGCAGGAGCACAAGGCATCCAGCGGCAGCACCCAACCAATACAACAACGGCAATGTTGCGCATCCGGCCACTACCAGAGTGGCCTGCATACGGCCGCGCATGATGAACTCAGCTAAGGCGCGCATGCATTCAATCCTTTGCTACGTGTCGACTGCCCGGTCTCAGCGGCCGTGGCTGTCGGTGTAGGCCAGCAGGGCCAGGAAGCGGGCGCGCTTGATAGCGGTGGCCAGCTGACGCTGATAACGTGCTTTGGTACCGGTGATGCGGCTTGGAACGATTTTGCCGGTCTCGGATACGTAAGCTTTCAGAGTGTTGAGATCTTTGTAATCGATCTCTTTCACGTCTTCAGCGGTGAAGCGGCAGAATTTACGACGACGGAAGAAACGTGCCATGTAATAGGCTCCTCAAAAGGTCCGTGGATTACTCGTCAGCGTTATCGCTGTTGTCGCTGTCATCACTGTCAACGCCTTCAGCGTCGGAGTGCTCAGGACGGTCGCGACGCTCACGGCGCTCACTGCGGTTTTCTTCAGCCTTGAGCATCTCGGATTGGCCGGTAACGGCTTCTTCGCGACGGATGACCAGGTTACGGATCACTGCATCGTTGTAGCGGAAGTTGTCTTCCAGCTCGGCCAGGGCCTTGCCAGTGCACTCAACGTTCAGCATCACGTAGTGAGCCTTGTGAACATTGTTGATTGCGTAGGCCAGTTGACGACGGCCCCAATCTTCCAGACGGTGGATTTTGCCGCCGTCTTCTTCGATCAGCTTGGTGTAACGCTCAACCATGCCGCCGACTTGCTCGCTTTGATCCGGGTGGACCAAAAAGATGATTTCGTAATGACGCATGAATGCTCCTTACGGGTTGTAGCCTGCCGCTCAAAAGCGGTCAGACAAGGAGTGAATGACACTTATGGACTTGCTTGCGATAGACACATGCGTGCCTGCCGTCACAGCAAGGGGCGCAATTGTAGAGAAGGGTCGAGGGAGGTGCAAGGCAATTGGTGATTATTTGAACAATCACTTCGACTGGAAAGCCGAACACTTGCAGGAGCAGCCTGCGGCGGCTCCTGCAAAGGAGTGTCAGGACTTTTTGGCGGTCCCGGCGGCTTTGACGCCACGCTGGCGCAGCGCTTCGAACAGGCAGACGCCGGTGGCGACGGACACGTTGAGGCTGCTGACGCTGCCAGCCATCGGCAGGCGCACCAAATAGTCGCAAAGGTCGCGAGTCAGGCGGCGCATGCCGCTACCTTCGGCACCCATGATCAGGATGGTCGGGCCCGTCAGGTCCTGCTGATACAGATCCTGCTCAGCCTCGCCCGCCGTACCGACGACCCACAAGCCGCGCTGCTTGAGTTTTTCCAGGGTGCGCGCCAGGTTGGTCACGGCGACCAACGGAATCACTTCCGCCGCGCCACAAGCAACTTTTCGAACCGTCGGGGTCAGCGTGGCTGATTTGTCCTTCGGCACGATCACCGCCAGCGCGCCGGCCGCATCGGCCGAACGCAGGCAAGCGCCGAGGTTGTGCGGATCGGTCACGCCGTCGAGCACCAGCAGCAACGGCGCGCCTTCGGTGCGATCGAGCAGCTCGTCGAGCATGGCCTCGCCCCAAACCTGGCTCGGGCTCACGTCCGCCACCACGCCCTGGTGCACGCCTTCAACCCAGGCGTCCAGCTCACGACGCTCAGCCTGACCGACGGCCACGCGATTTTCGGCAGCGAGCTCGATCAGCGTCTGAACGCGCGGATCGCTGCGGCCTTCAGCCAGCCAGATCTGCTTGACGCGTTTTGGGTGGTGACGCAGCAACGCTTCTACCGCGTGCACGCCGTAGATCTTTTCCAACTGACTCATGACTTGGCCTTAGGTTTACGCGCCCCGCCGCTTCTGGCGGCTGGAGCGGAACCCGCTTTTGGCGGGCCTTTACGGTGTTTGCTCGATTTGGCTGGCTTGCCGCCGGGGGCCTTGTCAGGCGCCGACCGCCCGGTCTTTCCCCCAGACGCCGCTTTACCGCCGCTTTTCGCTTCAGACAGCAATGCCTGTTTCATTTCACGACTTTTGCGCAACTCGGCATTTTTTGCCGCCGCATCGCTCGGACGATAGGCCTCGACGGCCTTTTCCTTGGCCGGACGACGCCCAGCTTTGGCCAGTACCGGCTCGGCAGCTGTTTTGATAGCAGGCGCTGCGGTTTCAGTACCGCGTTTTTTGCGACCGATCGGTGCGCTGATGGTTTTTTCGGCCATCTCGAAGTCGATCTTGCGCTCGTCGAGGTCGACGCGCATGACGCGCACTTCAACAGTGTCGCCCAGGCGGAAGCTACGACCGGTACGCTCACCGGCGAGGCGATGGTGCACAGGATCGAAGTGGTAGTAGTCACCCGGCAGCGCGGTGACGTGCACCAGGCCTTCGACGTAAATATCGGTCAGTTCGACGAACAGGCCGAAACCGGTCACGGCGGTGATCACCCCCGGGAACGATTCGCCCACGCGATCTTTCATGAACTCGCACTTGAGCCAGTTCACTACGTCGCGGGTGGCTTCGTCGGCACGGCGCTCGCTCATCGAGCACTGTTCGCCGAGCTGCTCCAGGGTCGCTTCGTCGTACGGATAGATCCGCGCCTTCGGAATGGTCATCGCGCCGGCACGGCGAACGTGCGGGGTGTCCATTTTCGAATGGATGACGCTGCGAATCGCCCGGTGCGTGAGCAAGTCCGGGTAGCGGCGAATCGGCGAAGTGAAGTGGGTATAGGCTTCGTAATTCAGGCCGAAGTGGCCCTGGTTATCGGCGCTGTACACCGCTTGGCTCAACGAGCGCAGCATGACGGTCTGGATCAGGTGGAAATCCGGACGATCCTTGATGCCCGCGAGCAAAGCCTGGTAATCCTTCGGCGACGGGCCGTCCTTGCCTTTGTGCAGGGACAGGCCGAGCTCGCCGAGGAAGGCGCGCAGTTTTTCCAGACGCTCCGGCGGCGGGCCGTCGTGGACGCGATACAACGCAGGGATTTCGTGCTTTTTCAGGAATTCGGCGGTGGCCACGTTGGCCGCCAGCATGCATTCCTCAATCAGCTTGTGAGCATCGTTGCGAACGGTCGGACGGATTTCGGCAATCTTGCGCTCGGAACCGAAGATGATCCGGGTTTCCTGGGTTTCGAAATCGATCGCGCCGCGCACGTGACGAGCCGCCAGCAGAACCTTGTACAGCGCATACAGCTGCTTGAGGTGCGGCAGGACGTCGGTGTATTCACCACGAAGCTGACGCGCTTCGGTGGCTTTCGGCGTTTCCAGCATGGCGCTGACCTTGTTGTAGGTCAGGCGGGCATGGGAGTGAATCACCGCTTCGTAGAAGCAGTAGTCGGTCATTTCGCCGGATTTGGAGATGGTCATCTCGCAAACCATGGCCAGGCGATCGACGTGCGGGTTCAGCGAGCACAGGCCGTTGGACAACTGCTCAGGCAGCATCGGCACCACGCGCTCGGGGAAGTACACCGAGTTGCCGCGAACCTGGGATTCGTTATCCAGCGCCGAACCGATTTTCACGTAGCTGGAAACGTCGGCAATCGCCACGTACAACTTCCAGCCACCGGAGAACAGGCGCAGCTTGCCCGGTTTGGCTTCGCAGTAGACCGCGTCATCGAAGTCGCGCGCATCTTCACCGTCGATGGTCACGAACGGCAGATGACGCAGGTCGATGCGCTTCTCTTTGTCTTTCTCTTCGACTTCAGGCTTGAGCTTGGCGGCTTCTTTTAAGACCGCTTCAGGCCAGACGTGCGGAATATCGTAGGTGCGCAGGGCAACATCGATTTCCATGCCCGGCGCCATGTAGTTGCCCACCACCTCGACCACGTCGCCTTGCGGCTGGAAGCGTGGCGTCGGCCAGTGAGTGATCTTCACTTCAACGAACTGACCGATCTGCGCGTTGGCATTGCGACCTGGCGTCACCAGCACTTCTTGCTGGATCTTCGGATTGTCTGCGACGACGAAACCGATACCGCCCTCCTCGAAGTAACGACCGACGATGCTCTCGTGGGCACGGGACACCACTTCGACAATCATGCCTTCGCGGCGACCGCGACGGTCGAGGCCGGAAACACGGGCCAGGGCACGGTCGCCATCGAACACCAGGCGCATTTGCGCCGGGCTCATGAACAGGTCGTCACTGCCGTCGTCCGGGACCAGGAAGCCGAAACCGTCACGGTGACCGCTGATGCGGCCCAGGATCAGGTCGAGCTTGTCCACCGGCGCATAAGTGCCGCGACGGGTGTAGATGAGTTGAGCGTCGCGCTCCATGGCGCGCAGGCGGCGACGCAGGGCTTCGATCTGGTCTTCTGTGGTCAGACCAAACTCTTCGACCAGCTGCTCGCGGTTAGCAGGCGAACCTCGATCAGCAAGGTGCTGAAGGATCAGTTCGCGGCTAGGAATAGGGTTTTCATATTTTTCCGCTTCACGAGCGGCCTCGGGATCGAGGGACTGCCAATCGGCCATTAGAGAGTTTTCACCTTGTCTATATGCGGGTTAGTTTGGCATAGGCGTAATGAAACGGGAAATTTCAGGCTATGACAGCCCATCTAAAGCCCTTTATCGACACCGCGAAGCTGATTTGAATGCCGCCGGTAAAATTTTCCAGGTTTTTTTGATGACAGGGGTTTACAGTTAAAAAGACGCTCCGTATAGTGCGCGCCATCGACGACGCACTAGCGCTGCCGATACTGCCCAGATGGTGAAATTGGTAGACACGCCAGCTTCAGGTGCTGGTGACCGCAAGGTCGTGGAAGTTCGAGTCTTCTTCTGGGCACCAATTTCGAGCTTGAGATTAGATCAATTTCAAGGCTCACACAAAAACCCGCGAAAGCGGGTTTTTGCATTCTAGACTTCTGAATTATTAAAATTAAATCAGGGGTTTACAGATCAAAATGCTCTCCGTATAGTGCGCCACATCAACAGCGGCAACGCTGAAGATCATGCCCAGATGGTGAAATTGGTAGACACGCCAGCTTCAGGTGCTGGTGACCGCAAGGTCGTGGAAGTTCGAGTCTTCTTCTGGGCACCAATTCAAATTCAAGGTCACGATCTTGAGTTTCACAAAAACCCGCGAAAGCGGGTTTTTGCGTTTCTGGCCTTTGAAAACCCCAAGCCATTACTTCCCCGTGGCGAGGGGGCTTGCCCCCGCTGGGTCGCGAAGCGGCCCTCATCACTCGTTAGTCATACCGTAACTTCAGGATTTACGACTGCTTCGCAGCCGAACGGGGGCAAGCCCCCTCGCCACAGAGTCCAGCGCCAGCCCATTAGCAAACACTCCTCAGACCCTCAAGGCGCACTTGAGAAACAATATCGTTTATCATTGTTTCAAGTTTTTGCAATGCGACAGTGAGGAACCCTGCGAATGATGCTTCGAAATACCCTGCGCCGCGGCCTGACCATCACCCTCCTCGGCCTGACACTCGCCACGCCCCTCACCCAAGCCGCCGATCCGGTTTCCCTGACACTCTATAACGGTCAACATAAGGAAGTCGGCGATGCCGTCGCCAAAGCCTTCGAAGCCAAGACCGGGATTCACGTCAATGTGCGCAAGGGCAGCAGCAACCAACTCGCCAGCCAGATCGTCGAAGAAGGCGATCGCTCTCCCGCCGATGTGATCTACACCGAAGAATCGCCACCGCTGAACAAGCTCGGCGAACAAGGCCTGCTGGCGAAAGCCGATGCCGCCACGCTAGAAGTGCTGCCCAAGGACTACGTTGCCGGCAACGGCACCTGGATCGGCATCACCGCGCGGGTCCGGGTCGTCGCCTTCAACCCTAAACTGATCGACGAAAAAGACCTGCCCAAGTCCGTGATGGAATTCTCCGATCCAAAATGGCAAGGCAAGGTCGGCTTCGTGCCTAGCAGCGGCGCCTTCCAGGAACAGGCGGTGGCGATTATCAAGGTCCACGGGATGGACGCCGCCGAAGAGTGGCTGACCGGCCTGCGTGCGTTCGGCAAGACCTACAGCAACAACATGGTTGCGCTGAAAGCCGTGGAAAATGGCGAAGTCGCCACCGTGCTGGTGAACAACTATTACTGGTTCGCCTTGCAGCGTGAAAAAGGCCAACTCGACTCGAAGCTGCATTACTTCACCGGTGGCGACGTCGGCGGACTGATCACCGTCTCCAGCGCTGGCGTACTGAAATCCAGCAAACATCCAAAAGAAGCCCAGCAATTGCTCGCCTACATGGCCAGCGAAGAAGGTCAGCGCGTGATCACCCGGACCACTGCCGAATACCCGCTGCACAAGGGCATGGAATCGGATCGCGGTCTCAAGCCGTTCAGCGAACTGCAAGCGCCGAACGTCACGCCAGCCGACCTCGGCAATGCCGAAGAAGCACTGGACCTGGAACGTGACGTTGGCTTGAACTGATGAGCGCCTCGTTATCCGCCCCCGCTTCGCACGGGGGTTACATGCCAAGGCGCAAGCGGCCGTCGATCTGGCTGCTGCTACCGGTTCTGCTGTTGGTGGTACTCAGCCTGTTGCCGCTGGCCTATGTCAGCCTCAAAACCTGGCAAGCCGGCTGGGCCGAGGCGCTGCATCTGCTGTGGCGGCCCTACGTGTTTGGCCTGCTGCGCAATACCCTGGCGCTGATGCTGGGCGTCACATTGGCCTGCGGAGTGATTGGCCTGTCACTCGCCTGGCTGCTGGAGCGCAGCAATCTGCCGGGACGGCGGTTATGGGGCGTGATCCTGTGCCTGCCGTTCGCAGTGCCGGCGTTTGTCAGCAGTTTCACCTGGGTGTCCCTGAGCGCTCACTTCGAAGGGCTGGGCGGGGCGATACTGGTGATGACGCTGTCCAAGTACCCGCTGATCTTTCTGCCGGTCGCGGCAACGCTGCGCAATCTCGACCCCTCTCTTGAAGAGTCTGCCCGCACCCTGGGGCAGAATCGTTGGGGTGTATTCTTCAAAATCACCCTACCCCTGCTCTGGCCGTCACTGCTGGCCGGTTCACTGTTGATTGCGCTGCACATGCTGGTGGAGTTCGGCGCGCTGTCGATCATCGGCCTGCAAACCTTTACCACGGCGATCTATCAGCAGTTCGAACTGGAATTCAGCAACGCCAATGCAGCGATGCTTTCTGCGGTGTTGCTGGCGCTGTGCCTGGTGCTGCTATGGCTTGAGTTACGCGTGCGCGGCAAAGGCCGTCACGTACGCACCGGCCAGGGCGCTGCTCGGCATGCAGAGCAGGTTCGGCTCGGGCCGTGGGCGGCTGTGGGACAACTTTACTGCTTGCTGCTGGCGATCATCGGCAGCGGCATTCCACTGGGAATGCTGGCGTACTGGTTGATGGTGGGTTCGTCGGCAGCGTTCCCGGTGGCCGCGATCAGCGAGGCATTGCTCTCGTCGCTGGCGCTGTCGCTCGGTGGCGCTGCGCTGTGCCTGGTGCTGGCGGTGCCGGTGGGGTTGCTGGTGGTGCGCCATAAAGGCCGACTGGCAATCTGGGCCGAGCGCTTGCCGTATCTGCTGCATGCACTGCCGGGATTGGTGATTGCGCTGACCCTGGTGTATTTCGCCCTGCATTATGTGCCAGCGCTGTACCAGACCTCGGCGTTGCTGCTGATTGCCTATGCGCTGTTGTTTCTGCCACTGGCGCAGGCACCGATTCGCACCGCGCTGAACAAGGCCGCGCCGCAGCTGGAAGAGGCCGCACGCACGCTGGGGGCGTCGTCTTTCAGCGCGTTTTGTCGGGTGACCCTGCCCATCATCTTTCCCGCCCTGGGTGCTGCGTTTGCGCTGGTGTTTCTGGATGCGATGAAGGAACTGACGGCGACGCTGCTGCTGAGCCCGACCGGGCTCAATACATTGGCGACGGAAGTCTGGGCGCATACCGCGAATGTGGAGTTCGCGGCAGCGGCGCCTTATGCGGCGTTGTTGATTGTGGTGTCGGGGTTGCCTGTGTATCTGCTGACGACGCGGATGTATTTGAGCCGTTGAGAGCGCCATCGCGAGCCAGCTCGCGATGGCGATTGTCCTGCCTGAAGATCAAGCCCTGAACTGCCCCAGGCTCGCCTTCAGCTGCGCCGCCAACCCATCCAGCACCTTGCCGCTGGCCGTGGTCTCCACCACCGCCTGAGCTGCTTTCTCAGCTTGAGCATGAATGGTCTCAACCCGCCCACGCACAGCCTGCGCACCTTGCGCCTGATGCGCCGCGGCCTGGGTCGCCAGGCCGATCGCTGCATGCACCTGCTCGACCGACGCCTGCACCGACTGCTGCAACCGCGCACTGTCGCGCAACACCAGCAAACCTTCACTGGCCTGACGCCCAGCCTGCCCGATTGCCGCAACAGCCTCACGCGCGCCCTGCTGCAGCGCAACAATGTGCGCCTGAATATCGCCGGTGGAGCTCTGGGTCTTGCTCGCCAGCGCCCGCACCTCGTCCGCCACCACAGCAAACCCGCGACCGGTCTCGCCGGCACGCGCAGCTTCAATAGCTGCGTTCAGCGCCAGCAAGTTGGTTTGTTCGGCGATCCCGTGAATCACCGTCAGCACCACTTCAATCTGCTCACTCTGCTGCGCCAGACGCTCGATGACTTTCGCACCAGTGTCGACTTGTCCAGCCAATGCCTCGATGAGACTGCCGACTTTCGCCGAAGTCCGGGTGTTCTCATCCGTGGCCTGACGAATGTCCACCACCTGCTGCAAAGCGGCCTGCATGGCGTGACTTTCAGACTGAGCCTCGTCAGCCATTTGCGACAACGCGCGCAGGCTTTCGGCCACTTCATCGCGCTGCATGCCAGCCGCTGCATCGGCACCGGCATTGCGCAGGGTCATGGCGCCGATTTCCACGCCGGTACGCTGGGCCACATCGCCTGCCTCGCGCACGATCGGCTGCAACTTATCCACAAAGCGATTGACCGCCGAGGCCATGTCGCCGATCTCGTCCTGGCTGTTGATCTGCACGCGCTTGGTCAGGTCGCCCTCACCTGCCGCCAAGTCATCCATCGCGACAATGAGCATTTTCAGGCGATTGACCACTCGACGCCCCAGCACCACCGCCAGTAACAGCAGCACACCGAAACCCACCACCGCCAGGCCCATGCCGATGCGCCAGCGCAAAGCCCCCGCGGCTTCCTGCACGGCGCCCGTGGTGTTGGCTTTCATTTCAGAAGCAGTGGACTGCGCCGATTGCAGACGCCCACGCATCGCCGTTGCGCTGTCAGCCGCCGCACCTTTGAGGCTGTCACCCACCAATTGATCGCTGCTGGCGATCAGCGCTGAGAAACGCTTGTCCAGCGCCGCCAGATCGGTTTCCACGGAGGCAGTTGAGACCCCCATCAAGACCTTGCCGATTTCCACCCCATTGGGACTGATCGAAGCTTCAAGGTAGTAGACCGAAGGATCGCTCTTCGCTGCATCCAGCACCTTGTCCAGCGCCCGCTCGCCCTGGCCTTTCTCCAGCAGCCCCTTGTTGATCGGGTTCTCCCGGTTGAGGTAGCGCGTCAGGTGCTGGCCCGTGGCGTCGTCATAGACCACGAACAACACGTTGGGATTTCGCTGGGCGCGGCGAGCGAATTCGGACAGGGTAGGAATGTCGCTGTCCCACATGGCGCGGGGTGCGACCGAGGCCAGAAGTTGCGCCATGTCATTGGCCGACTCCTTCAGGTCCTTCTCCAGCGTCGTACGCAGTTGAGCCTGCTCGTCTTTCAAACGTGAAGACAGCCCAGCGGTCAGGCGCTGACGGGTACTGCTAGACAGGTTATCCAGGCTCGACGTGACTTCACGCCCCGCCTGCTCCAGCTCACCGGAGAGCTTTTGGCTATCGGCGCCCAGGCGCACGCCCAGATCGGTTTCCAGCGCAGTCACCGTGCTCCGGGTCAGAGCGACAGCCACCAGCACCTGCACCAAAAGGGCGATACCAAGGGTAACGAACACGGGCCGCAACAAACGGCTTTGTAACAGTGAGAGAACGGCCGACACAGGAAATCCCTCTACTCTAACGCCATTAAATTGATGGCATTCTGAAGGCGATATTCACAGCAAAGGTCATGCCGTCCAACAGGCATAAACGACAAAGGCCCCGATTAAGGGGCCTTTGTGTTTTACATCAACGACTTATTAAGCGAACGGGTGACGCAGAACGATGGTTTCGTTGCGGTCCGGGCCCGTCGAAATAATGTCGATCGGCGCGCCGACCAACTCTTCGATGCGCTTGATGTAGTTGCGCGCAGCCTGAGGCAGCTCTTCCAGGGTCTTGGCACCCAGGGTCGACTCGCTCCAGCCCGGCATCTGCTCGTACACCGGCTCCAGGCCGATGTAGCTGTCGGCGTCGGTCGGTGCGTCGATCACTGCACCGTCTTCGTTCTTGTAGCCTACGCAGATGTTGATGGTTTCCAGGCCGTCCAGCACGTCCAGCTTGGTCAGGCACAGGCCCGAGATGCTGTTCACATCGATAGCGCGACGCAGGATCACGGCATCGAACCAGCCGCAACGACGGGCACGGCCGGTGGTGGCGCCGAACTCGTGGCCACGCTTGGCCAGGAACGCACCAACGTCGTCGAACAGCTCAGTCGGGAACGGACCGGAACCGACGCGCGTGGTGTAGGCCTTGGTGATGCCGAGGATGTAGTCCAGGAACATCGGACCAACACCCGAACCGGTGGCGATGCCGCCAGCGGTGGTGTTGGAGCTGGTGACGTACGGGTAGGTGCCGTGGTCGATGTCCAGCAGGGAGCCCTGGGCACCTTCGAACATGATGTCCTTGCCGGCACGACGCAGGTTGTGCAGCTCTGCGGTGACGTCGAGCATCATCGGCTTGAGCAGTTCGGCGTATTCCATGCACTCGTCGAGTGTCTTCTGGAAGTCGATCGCTGGCTCTTTGTAGTAATTGACCAGTACGAAGTTGTGGTAGTCCAGCAACTCGCCCAGCTTGGCGGCGAAACGCTCACGGTGGAACAGATCACCGATGCGCAGACCGCGACGGGCAACCTTGTCTTCGTAAGCCGGGCCGATGCCGCGACCGGTGGTGCCGATCTTCAACTCGCCACGGGCCTTTTCACGGGCCTGGTCCAGCGCTACGTGGTAGGACAGGATCAGCGGGCAGGACGGGCTGATACGCAGGCGCTCGCGCACCGGTACGCCTTTCTCTTCCAGCTTGTTGATTTCCCGCAGCAGGGCGTCGGGTGCAACCACCACGCCGTTACCGATCAGGCACTGCACGCCTTCGCGCAGCACGCCAGACGGGATCAGGTGCAAGACGGTTTTTTCGCCGTCGATCACCAGGGTGTGACCAGCGTTGTGGCCACCTTGGTAGCGCACTACGGCGGCAGCATGTTCGGTCAGCAGATCAACGATCTTGCCTTTGCCCTCATCACCCCATTGGGTGCCCAGGACTACGACATTCTTACCCATAACACTTGTCCTCATTCGCGCAAACTTGGTGCCGGCGGCGGCCGGCAGGAAAACTCAAGAAGCCAGTGGCGATACTTGCCAAAGCCCGTTCTGCTGAATCAATTGCCGGTCGCAGTCCGCTTCACGGGCGGCGGCCAAAGGTTGCCCAGGCAATGCCTGAACGACACGCTGACCCTCACTGCGCAACTGGCAAACCTGCTGCCAGAGTGCTGCATCCGTACTGTCAGGCATCCAGATACCGCCAGACGGTAGCTCGATCTCAGCACGCCCCAGGGTCACCAGGGTTTTCAAATCGGTGGAGAAGCCTGTCGCCGGACGGGCGCGACCGAAGTCGGCACCGATGTCGTCGTAACGACCGCCCTGAGCGATGGACTGGCCAACACCCGGCACGAACACGGCGAACACCACACCAGTGTGGTAGTGGTAGCCGCGCAATTCGCCCAGGTCGAAGTACAGCGGTAACTCCGGGAAACGCGTGGACAGACGCTCGGCAATCGCCAGCAAATCGTCCAGGGCCGCCAGAACAGGCGCCGGCGCATTGGCCAGACGCTCGCGGGCAGCGCTCAACACTTCACGACCGCCACACAGGTCGACCAGCGCTCGCAGCATGCCCGACAGATCGGCAGGCAGGCCTTCGGTCAAGGTAATGACCTCGTCGATGGCTTTACGTTGCAATGCATCGAACAACTGTTGCTCGACTTCGCCGGACAAACCGGCGGCGCGGGCCAGGCCGCGGTAGATGCCGACATGCCCGAGGTCCATGTGCACATCCGGCACATCGGCCAGTTGCAGCATGGCCAGCATCAGGCTGATGACTTCCACGTCGCTGCTCGGGCTGGCATCGCCGTACAACTCGGCGCCCAGTTGAATCGGGCTGCGCGAGGACGACAACGCACGTGGCTGAGCATGCAGCACGCTACCGGCATAGCACAGACGGCTCGGGCCTTCTCGACGCAGGGTGTGCGCATCGATGCGCGCCACTTGCGGCGTGATGTCGGCACGGAAACCCATCTGCCGGCCCGACTGCGGGTCGATGACCTTGAAGGTGCGCAGATCGAGGTCCTGGCCTGCGCCGGTCAGCAGGGATTCCAGGTACTCGATATGGGGAGTCACGACAAACTCGTAACCCCAGCTCTGGAACAGATCCAACACCTGGCGACGCGCAACTTCAATGCGCGCAGCCTCCGGTGGCAGTACTTCTTCGATGCCATCTGGCAGCAGCCAGCGGTCTACCGTTGCCATTACGCCATTCCCCTATGATCCGGGCAGCAAGCCTTTGGGCGAGCCTTGAGTGAAGCAGAAAATGATCGGCTCATGTGCATAAACCCCGCGCATGAACAACGTGGCGAAAAGCCTGAAACCGGCTTCGCCAACCACTTTCCTCGAAAAACCTGTCGAGTCATTCAACTCGGGCGCCTGCATAAAAACAGCAATCAAACGTGCAGACGCAAAAAAGCCGGGAATTTCCCGGCTGCCGCATCATACACACGTTTTCCCAAAGGATCACCCCGCCCGAGGCTTTAGCCGCCAGGCGGGGGATGATTCAGGTCAACGTCGTATCAAGGCTTGGCTTTTTCCAGGTAACGGAAGAAGTCACTGCTCGGGTCCAGGACCATGACGTCGGATTTGTTCGCGAAGCTTTCACGGTAGGCACGCAGGCTACGGTAGAACGCGTAGAACTCCTGATCCTGGCCGTATGCCTTAGAGTAGATCGCAGCAGCCTGGGCATCACCATCACCGCGCACCTCTTCGGATTCACGATAGGCTTCAGCCAGCAGCACGCGGCGTTGACGGTCGGCGTCGGCACGGATGCCTTCGGCCAGCTCGTTACCCTTGGCGCGGTGCTCGCGAGCTTCACGCTCACGCTCGGTGCTCATACGCTCGAACACGCTGCGGTTCACTTCCTTCGGCAGGTCGATGGCTTTGACCCGGACATCGACAACTTCAATGCCCAGCTCTTTTTCCGCCATCTTGTTCAGCGAAGCGGTGATGTCTGCCATCAGCGCATCACGTTCACCGGATACCACTTCGTGCAGGGTGCGTTTACCGAACTGGTCACGCAGGCCCGACTCCAGACGACGGGACAGGCGCTCGTCGGCAATCTGCTTGAGGCCGGAAGTCGCGGTGTAGAAGCGCTCGGCATCTTTCACGCGCCACTTGGCGTAGGCATCGACCATCACGGCTTTCTTTTCCAGCGTCAGGAAGCGCTGTGTCGGTGCATCCAGCGTCATCAGACGCGCATCGAATATGCGCACCTTGTTAACGTAAGGCACTTTCACATGCAGGCCCGGCTGAACATCGGCCTGGACCACGCGACCGAACTGCAGCAACACCGCGCGCTCGGTCTGAGCCACGATGTAGAAGCAGTTCCAGGCAACGATCGCCACGACGACGCCGACAATAAGGGCGATCAGCGATTTATTGCTCATCAGCGACTCTCCCTGGTACGTGCCTGCTGTTGCTGCAGATCAGCTGCCGCACGCACATTCACTTCATTGCTGCTGGCTGCTGCGCCGGTCACCGGAGTGCTGGTGCGGCGACCATCCTCGACCATCTTGTCCAGCGGCAGATACAGCAGATTGCTCTGGCCATTCTTGTTGCCGGTCACGAGAACCTTGCTGGTGTTGCTGAAGATTTCCTGCATGGTGTCCAGGTACAGACGCTGACGGGTAACTTCAGGCGCCTTGCGGTATTCGGCCACCAGCTTAGTGAAGCGGTCAGCCTCACCTTTGGCGCGGGAGACGGTCTCGTCGCGGTAACCGTTGGCATCCTCGAGGATGCGCTGGGCCTGACCACGGGCTTCCGGCACGACGCCGTTGGCGTAGGTTTCAGCCTGGTTACGCGAACGCTGCTCGTCTTCACGGGCGCGGATCACGTCATCGAAGGCTTCCTGGACTTCACGCGGTGCAGCAGCGCTCTGTACGTTGACCTGAGTGACGGTGATACCGGTGCGGTAGGTATCGAGGAAACGTTGCAGACGCTCCTTGATTTCGCTGGCCATCAATTCACGACCTTCGGTCAGCACCTGGTCCATGGCGGTAGAACCCACCACGTGGCGCAAGGCACTGTCGGTCGCATGCTGCAGACTGATTTCCGGCTGATCGACGTTCAGCACGAAGTCCTGCAGGTTGCTGATCTTGTACTGCACGGTCAGCGGCACTTCGACGATGTTTTCGTCTTCAGTCAGCATTTGACCCTGCTTGGTATAGGCACGCTCACGCGTGACGTTTTCCAGGTACTTGCGATCGATCGGCGGGAAATAGATGTTCAGGCCCGGGCCGACGGTTTCATAATATTTGCCGAAGCGCAGCACCACGGCCTGCTCCTGCTCGTCGACCACGTAGACAGCGCTGTACAGCCACACGGCCGCCAGCACGGTCAGACCGATGCCGAGCAGGCCGCCAAAGCCGCCACTCTTGCCCGGACCACCGCCCTCGTCACCGCGTTTCTTGCCACCACCGAACAACCCGTTCAGGCTTTCCTGCAGCTTTCGGAAGGCCTCGTCGAGATCCGGTGGTCCCTTGCGGTCGCCGTTATTGCGGCGCTTGCCACCCCAAGGATCCTGATTATTCGAGTTGCCACCCGGCTCATTCCAAGCCATAGCGCTCTCCATCTGATAAAGCAAAGACGCACCCACGGCGCGCCGACCAATGCTACAGAATGCCTGTCACCGCGGCACAACCGCTTTCTCAGGCTTTTATTGCAAAGTGTGTTGCTCGATGAATTCCATCGGTTGCAGACCTTCGCGGCTCACGAGTCGATTCAATTCGATCCGTGGCAAGCGAACGGCCAGCAGACTGATGCCTTCTTCGTCGTGTTCTTCTTTTTGCACCGCACCGAGTTCGAAAAACTGCGCACGCAGTCGAGCAAAACGTTGCGGCAAGCGCAAGGTGCCAACAAACAAATCGCTGCCCAACAGTTCCGCCACTGCCTGCTTGAGCAAGTCCAGGCCGGTACCGTCCTTGGCCGACAACCAGACCCGCTGCGGCTTGCCATCGGCATCGCGCTGGATCTGCGGCTCAACCCCCTCGAGCAAATCGAGTTTGTTGTATACCTCAAGGATCGGCAAGTCTTGTGCCCCGATCTCCCCGAGCACCACCATGACCTGTTCGATCTGGGCCATACGATCAGGCTCGTGCGCATCGATCACGTGCAGCAGCAGGTCGGAGTTGCTCGACTCTTCGAGCGTAGCTCGAAATGCTTCGACCAGTTTGTGCGGCAGGTGACGAATGAAGCCCACGGTGTCGGCCAACACGATCGGCCCGAGATCCTCGAGTTCGAGTCGGCGCAAGGTCGGGTCGAGGGTCGCGAATAGCTGGTTGGCGGCAAAGACGTCGGAATCGGTGACCGAGTTGAACAGCGTCGATTTGCCGGCGTTGGTATAACCCACCAGTGAAACCGTCGGAATGTCAGCACGCTTGCGCCCGCGACGAGACTGCTCGCGCTGGCTGCGGACCTTTTCCAGGCGCCCCTTGATCTGACGCAGACGAATCCGCAACAGGCGCCGGTCGGTTTCCAGCTGGGTTTCACCCGGCCCACGCAGACCGATACCACCCTTCTGCCGCTCAAGGTGAGTCCAGCCGCGAACCAGTCGCGTACTCATGTACTCAAGCTGGGCCAGTTCGACCTGGAGCTTGCCTTCATGGGTGCGAGCGCGTTGCGCGAAAATATCGAGAATCAGACCCGTGCGATCGATCACGCGACACTCGAAAATACGTTCGAGGTTACGTTCCTGACTGGGCGTGAGGATGTGATTGAAAATCACCAGATCGACCTGTTCGGCTTTGACCAGGTCGCGTAACTCTTCGACCTTGCCGCTGCTGATCAGGGTTTTGGCGGTTGGCCGATGACGCGGCACGTTAAAAAACGCGACGGTCTCGGCACCAGCCGAAATTGCCAACTCCTGAAACTCCTGCGGATCTTCGCGCGCCTCAGGGTCCTGACCATCCAAGTGAACGAGAATTGCCCGCTCACCACCACCGTGGCGCTCAAAGAACAAAGGAGACTCCTATCAGGCGTTACCTGGCTCAGCGTCGCCTGCTTCGGATTCGGTTGCGCTAGGCAGACGAATTGGACGAACTGGCACCACTGTAGAGATAGCGTGTTTGTAAACCATCTGGCTGACGGTGTTTTTCAGCAGGATAACGAACTGGTCGAAAGACTCGATCGTGCCTTGCAGTTTGATCCCGTTGACCAGGTAGATGGAAACCCCCACTTTCTCTTTACGTAAAGTATTCAAGTAAGGGTCTTGTAGCGAATGCCCTTTTGACATGTGCCGCACTCCTTTAAGGATTCAATATAAAAAATAGGTAAACAGATGGCTTGGGGCCGTCACACCCCCAAGGATAGACGGCAATTGCAAGGACTCAGCTCAATATGGAGATGGTCCCGAGGTATTTCAAGGCGCGCGGCAGATTGTCGCAATCGAGGCTGTCCAACCAGTGTAAATCAGCCCAACTGCGCAGCCAGGTGAACTGGCGCTTCGCCAATTGGCGCGTGGCAATGATTCCACGCTCCTGCATCTCGGCTTGCGTCAGCTTGCCATCCAGGTAATCCCAGACTTGTCGATAACCTACAGCACGTATAGACGGCAACCCGGAATGCAAGTCACCTCTATCTCGCAGGGCTACGACCTCGTCGACGAATCCCTGTTCCAACATATTTGTGAATCTTTGTTTAATGCGCTCGTGCAGTACCTGGCGATTTGCCGGAGCGATGGCCAAGTTCGCGACAGTATAGGGCAATTGTTGCAGTCCCGAAGCGGCTGCTTCAGTACTTTGCGCAGATTGTCGCAAGCGTAGCTCAGTCATGCTCTGACCGCTGACACGATAAACTTCCAGTGCACGACTAAGGCGCTGCGGATCGTTCGGGTGAATTCGCGCCGCGGATTGCGGATCAATCACCGCCAATTGATCGTGCAGGGCTTGCCAGCCAAGGCGTGCAGCCTCCTCTTCGATTTGCGCACGAACGTCCGCATCGGCCGCCGGCATGTCAGCCAGACCTTCGAGCAAAGCCTTGTAATAGAGCATTGTGCCGCCCACCAGCAGCGGAATATTGCCCCGCGCGGTGATCTCGCTCATGGCTTGCAACGCATCGCGACGGAAATCCGCGGCAGAATAACTCTCGGCTGGGTCGAGAATGTCGATCAGACGATGCGGGAATTCGGCCAGGATCTCTTTGGAGGGTTTGGCGGTGCCGATGTCCATGCCACGATAAACCAGCGCCGAATCGACACTGATCAGCTCGCAGGGCAGGACCTTGGTGAGTTCGATGGCCAGATCGGTCTTGCCGGCGGCCGTCGGCCCCATCAGGAAAATCGCGGGAGGGAACTGGCTCATCAACGACCGCGCAAGAACAGTTTGTCCAGATCGTCCAGGCCCAGTTGGGTCCAGGTCGGTCGGCCATGGTTGCATTGACCGCTGCGCTCGGTGTTTTCCATGTCCCGCAGCAGGCCGTTCATTTCCGGCAAGGCCAGGCGCCGATTCGCGCGAATCGCGCCGTGGCAGGCCATGGTGCCGAGCAGTTCGTTCAGGTGCGCCTGAATCCGGTCGCTGGTGCCGTATTCCATCAAATCCGCGAGCACATCGCTAACCAGTCGGTTGGCCTCGGCCTGTTTCAGCAACGCGGGGATTTGCCGGATGGCCAGGGTTTCCGGGCCAAGGCGCTGCAATTCAAAACCCAGACGCTGGAACCAGGCGACGTTTTCTTCGGCGCAGTCAGCTTCGCGCTGGCTGACCGCCAAGGATTCCGGCACCAGCAACGGCTGACCGCTCAACCCCTCGCTGGCCATGGCGACTTTCAGGCGTTCGTACATGATCCGCTCATGGGCGGCATGCATGTCTACCAGCACCAGGCCTTGGGCGTTTTCCGAAAGAATGTAGATGCCCTTGAGCTGCGCCAGTGCATAGCCGAGCGGCGGAATGTCATCCTGCCCGGCGGGCAGCGCAACTGCGTTAGCCTCGGGCAACGGCGCGAAAAACTCGCGATAGGCCGCCTGGGCTTCGGCGACGGGCACGCCGGACTGAGGCCGCGGCGTGTATTGATACTGATAACCGGCACCGGCGCCAGAACTCGCCGCGGTATTGAATGACGGCTGGGCCTGGGGCTGCTCCAGCAGTGCATTGGCCGCCAGACGCATCTCGCCCTGCGGGCCGAACTCGCCGGCTTCGATACCGGTTGGCCGGACCATGGCTGTCGCGACAGGCGCGGCCAACTGGTCTTCCGGCCGCACATCACCCAAGGCGCGATGCAAAGTGCCGTAAAGGAAGTCGTGAACCATGCGCCCGTCACGGAAACGCACTTCGTGTTTGGTCGGGTGCACGTTGACGTCGACGCCCGCCGGATCGACTTCGAAAAACAGCACGAATGTCGGGTGCCGACCGTTGAACAGCACGTCGCGATAAGCCTGGCGCACCGCGTGTGCTACCAGTTTGTCGCGCACGGCACGGCCATTCACAAAGAAATACTGCAGATCCGCCTGGCTGCGGTTGAAGGTCGGCAACCCGACCCAACCCCACAAATGCAGGCCATTGCGTTCGATTTCGATCGGCAGCGCCTGCTCCAGAAAGCCCGCCCCACAGATCGCCGCCACACGCCGGGCGCGGGCCGCGTCATCATGGGCTTCGTGCAGACTGAGGATGGTTTTGCCGTTGTGACGCAGATGGAACGCCACATCGAACCGCGCCAGCGCCAGACGCTTGATCACTTCTTGCAGGTGATCGAATTCGGTTTTTTCGGTCTTGAGAAACTTGCGGCGCGCCGGGGTATTGAAGAACAAATCGCGCACTTCCACCGAAGTGCCCACCGGATGAGCCGCTGGTTGCACGCGAGCCGCCATGTCCCGGCCTTCGGTTTCCACCTGCCAGGCTTGATCGGCGTCGCGAGTGCGGGAAGTCAGAGTCAGACGCGCCACGGAACTGATGGAGGCCAGCGCCTCACCACGAAACCCCAGGCTCATGACCTGTTCGAGGTCTTCCAGGTTGCGAATCTTGCTGGTGGCGTGACGGGCCAGGGCCAAAGGCAGGTCATCGGCGGAAATGCCGCTGCCATCGTCGCGCACCCGCAGCAGCTTGACACCGCCCTGCTCCACATCGACATCGATGCGTTTGGCGCCGGAGTCGAGGCTGTTTTCCAGCAACTCCTTGATCACCGAGGCCGGGCGCTCAACCACTTCACCAGCAGCAATCTGGTTCGCCAGCCGCGGGCTGAGTAGCTCGATACGCGCCGTGTTGGTCAGCACCTGGTTCATTCTTTGGCCGCCAGTTCAGTACCTGGAATGGTCAACGTCTGACCAATCTTCAGTTCGTCACTTTGCAAGTTGTTGGCACTGCGCAAGGTGGCCGCAGACACCTGATAACGCACAGCGATCATCGCCAGGGTTTCGCCGGGGCTCACGCGATGGTCTCGCGGGCCTTGGGCGATCTTGCCGGAATCGCGCAGCCAGGCAATGTAGGTGCCCGGCGGCGGGTTTTGCTGGAAGAATTGCCGCACGCCGCTGCTGATGGAGCGCGCCAGCGCCTGCTGGTGGCTCGATGCCGCGAGTTTCGAGGCTTCGTTGGCGTTGGAGATGAACCCGGTTTCCACCAGGATCGACGGGATGTCCGGCGACTTCAACACCATGAACCCGGCTTGTTCGACACGTTGTTTGTGCAGCGGCGTGACGCGACCGATGTTGCTCAAGACTTTCTGGCCAACGTTCAGGCTGGAAGTCAGGGAAGCGGTCATCGACAGGTCGAGCAGCACGCCGGCGAGCATCCGGTCCTTGTCGTCGAGGCTGACGTTGCCGGCACCGCCGATCAAGTCGGAACGGTTTTCGCTGTCGGCCAGCCAACGGGCGGTCTCCGACGTAGCGCCGCGGTCAGACAGGGCAAACACCGAGGCACCGAACGCAGCGGCTGACGGCGCGGCGTCGGCGTGGATCGAAACGAACAGGTCGGCGCCCTTCTTGCGGGCGATTTCGGTACGGCCGCGCAACGGAATGAAGTAGTCGCCGGTACGGGTCAGTTCGGCGCGGAAACCTTTCATGCCATTGACCTGACGCTGCAACTCACGGGCGATGGCCAGCACCACGTCTTTTTCACGCTGACCGCGAGAGCCCGAGGCGCCCGGGTCTTCACCGCCGTGACCGGCATCGATCACCACGATAATGTCGCGCTTGCCAGCCGGTGCAGGTGGCAGCTTGATCGAAGGCTCGGACGGCGTGACGGGTACGGCGGGTACCGTGGCCACAGACGGTGTTGGCGCAGGCGGTGGCGCGGCGTCGGCCGCGTTGTCGAACAGGTCGACTACCAGGCGATTGCCGTACTGGGCGTTCGGCGCCAAGGTGAAGCTTTTCGGCGTGACCGCTTTTTTCAGGTCGATGACCACCCGCAAATCGGTCGGCGTACGCTGAGCCGAACGCATTGCCGTGATCGGCGTGTTGGCCGTGGAGACGTTCAGTGGCGAGCCGAGCGTCGCGCCATTGATGTCGATTACCAGCCGATCCGGTGCGGTCAGGGTAAAGACGCTGTGCTGGACAGGCCCCGTCAGGTCGAACACCAGTCGAGTGTTATCCGGCGCCCGCCAAAGGCGAACACTGTTGACCTTCGTCTCGGCCACAGCGTCGACGGTCACCGCCAAAAACAACACCCCTACGGCAGCAACCAACGCGCGAAAGCGCATACCTAACCCCATCATTTATTTGGATTCCAATGCCAAAACGGCACACCACGACTCGCCACGCGAGCCTTGGGGCAAAATTCTCAGCGAACGCCCGCTGTCTTGCGGGCTAATGGTAATGGTCAGGTCGGGCTTTGGCAAAAAGCCTGCACCCTTCTGGGGCCATTCAATAAGACACAATGCGTCGTCATCGAAATAGTCGCGGATGCCGAGGTACTCCAGCTCCTCGGGGTCGACCAATCGATATAAGTCGAAATGGAAGGCGCGGACGGCGCCGATCTCGTAAGGCTCGACCAGGGTAAAGGTCGGACTTTTTACCGCGCCGGTATGCCCCAGGCCACGGATGATGCCCCGGGACAGCGTGGTTTTCCCCGCACCCAAATCCCCTTCAAGAAAGATCAGACCGTGCCCTCCGGTGGTTTTGGCGATACGTGCGCCAAAATCGCTCATGGCCTGTTCATCGGCCAGGTACAGGGTTACTTCAGACACGGTGCTTGCTCCTCCAACAACTGACGAATGGCTGGAATCAGATCACTGGCCGCCAGCCCGCGGCCGAATTTACCTTGTTGCTCACCGGCATTGGCGTGCAGCCAGACCGCCAGGCAGGCCGCGTCATACGCGTCCAGGCCCTGAGCGAGCAAGGCGCCGACCAGACCGGCCAGCACATCACCCAGCCCGGCCGACGCCATGGCCGGATGGCCCTGATGACACAGCGCCAGACGCCCATCGGGGCTGGCAATCAGACTGCCAGCGCCCTTGAGCACTACCACCGCTGTATATTTTTTGCTCAACGCATGGGCGGCAGCCGGACGGTCTGCCTGTACGGCAGCTGTCGATATCCCCAGCAATCGCGCCGCTTCGCCCGGATGCGGCGTGATGACACTACCTGCGGGCAAGCTCACGCCACCTTCGGCCAACAGGTTCAACGCATCGGCATCCCAGACTTGTGGCTGCGACGCGTTGGCCGCGGCCGACAACAGGCTGCGCCCCCAGGCGGCCTGCCCCAGCCCCGGGCCGACGACCAGCACCGTGGCCTTCTCCAGCAGGCCCATCAATTGATTGGCCGACGACGTGCCGAGCACCATGACTTCCGGCAAACGCGCCAGGGCGGCCGGAACGTGCTCACTGCGCGTGGCCACGGACACCATGCCGGCACCGCTGCGCAGGGCACTTTGTGCACTGAGCAGGATGGCGCCGCCAAAACCGCGATCACCGCCGATCAGCAATACGTGGCCGAACTTGCCTTTGTGGGCGGTTGGAGCGCGGCCGGTGAGACGCGGCACATTACCGACCGTCAGGCGATGCGCACTGATGTCGGCCCCGATGAATGTCTCGGGGGCGACGTGCAGATCGTTGAATACCAAATCGCCCACCACATCCGCCGCGTCACCGGTGAACAGCCCCACCTTCAAACCGATGAACGTCACCGTCAGGTCCGCTCGAACCGCAATGCCGAGCTGGCGACCTGTATCGGCGCACAGCCCCGAGGGGATATCCACCGCCGCAACCGGGAGCCCACTGGCATTGATCGCGGCGATGACGCTGGCGAACGGCTCGCGTACTTCACCGGTCAGGCCGGTGCCGAGCAAGGCATCCAGCACAATGCCGCGCAACTCGGAGTGCGGGGTCCAGCCTTGAATGGCCACGCCTTCGGCCACCGCCTCGGCATGGGCCGACGCGGCATCGCCCTGCAAACGCCCGGGGTCGCCGGCGGCCAGCACCCGCACATGCCAGCCGGCACGTCGGGCCAGCACGGCCACCAGATAACCGTCGCCTGCGTTATTGCCGCGACCGGCTACCACACTCAATTCGTGCGCCGCCGGCCAATGGCGGACCAACGCACGCCAGGTCGCCCGTGCCGCACGCTGCATCAATTCGAAGCCCGGTGTACCGGCCGCGATCACGCTCGCATCGAGCCCTCGGACTTGCGCGGCGCTATACAGCGCGTCGGGTAATTCATCTTTAGTGTGCGGCATGCGTCTTCAGGCTCCGATGTCTGGCAGAATTATACGCATCTCAGCTCCGGTTTCTCTCGCCTCATGCCCGCTATTACTACAGACCTGCCCGCCCTCGCCCAATCCATCAAGGACTGGGGCCGCGAGCTGGGCTTTCAACAAGTCGGCATCAGCGGCCTCGACCTGGCCGAGCATGAGCAGCACCTGGAGCGCTGGCTCGCCGCTGGCTACCACGGCGAAATGGATTACATGGGCGCCCATGGCAGCAAACGCTCGCACCCGGAAGAACTTGTACCGGGCACCCTGCGCGTGGTTTCGCTGCGCATGGACTACCTGCCGGGCGACACGCACATGGCGCAACGGCTGGCCCAACCGGAAAAAGCCTACGTCTCGCGTTATGCCTTGGGCCGCGATTACCACAAATTAATTCGTAAACGCGTGCAACAACTGGCGGAAAAAATCCAGGCAGTGGTTGGCCCGTTCGGCTACCGCGCCTTTGTCGACAGCGCCCCGGTGCTGGAAAAGGCCATCGCCGAACAGGCTGGCCTGGGCTGGATCGGCAAAAACACGCTGGTCTTGAATCGCAAGGCCGGCAGTTACTTCTTCCTCAGCGAACTGTTCGTCGACCTGCCGCTGCCGGTGGACCCGCCCCACGCCACCGAGCACTGCGGTCGCTGCACGGCCTGCCTGGACATTTGCCCGACCAACGCCTTCGTCGGCCCCTACGTGCTGGACGCCCGTCGCTGCATTTCGTACCTGACCATCGAACTGAAAAGCGCGATTCCTGAAGATTTACGACCGCTGATCGGCAATCGGGTGTTCGGCTGCGATGACTGCCAGATCGTCTGCCCGTGGAACCGCTTCGCCCGGCCTTCCGGGGAAAGCGATTTCAAACCCCGGCACAACCTGGACAACGCCGAACTGGCCGAACTGTTCATGTGGGACGAAGAAAAATTCCTCAGCAGCACCGAAGGTTCACCGTTGCGTCGGGCCGGTTACGAGCGTTGGTTGCGCAATCTGGCGGTCGGCCTGGGCAATGCACCGTCGAGCATTCCGGTGCTGGAAGCGTTGAAGGCACGGCGGGACTATCCGTCGGAACTGGTGCGCGAGCATGTCGAATGGGCGCTAAAACAACACGGGCTTATGTAGTAGCTGCCGAAGACTGCGTTCGGCGCGACTGCGAAGCGAGCCCTTCGGCCTCGAACGCAGCCTTCGGCAGCTGCTACAGGGACTGCGTGTAAATCAGGCTTCGTCGTTATAAACGAACTTGGGCATTTCCCAGTGGAAACGGATCGCCAGCAAGCGCAGCAGGAAGCCGCCGAATAGTGTGATCAGGATCGCCTGTTCACCCGGCAATTGCAGATAGACACAGAATAAATAGCACCACGCCGCGGCAAACGAGACGCTGGCGTAGAGTTCGCGGCGGAAGATCAGCGGGATGTCGTTGCAGAAGATGTCCCGCAGAATGCCACCGAATACCCCGGTGATCACGCCGCTGACCGAGGCCACCAGCATGCCGTGGCCCATTTCCAGGGCGATCATGCAGCCGATCAGGGTAAACGCCACCAGGCCCACGGCGTCGAGCACCAGAAACAGCGAGCGCAGATGGCGCATCCAGCGCGCCGCGAAGACGGTGAACATCGCTGCGATCGACGTCAGCACCAGGTATTCCGGGTGTTTGACCCAGGTCAGCGGGTAATGGCCAAGCAACACGTCGCGCACCGAACCGCCGCCCAACGCCGTGACGCATGCAATCAATACCACGCCAAACCAGTCCATGCCGCGACGGCCCGCAGACAGGGCGCCAGTCATGGCTTCGGCAGTAATGGCGATCAGGTAGAGCATCAGCAACATGGTGGCGGTCCTTACGAGAAGGCGCGCAGTCTACTCAGATCGTCAGGGCACCAAAAGGGGGCAAAGGAACCTGTGACGAGGGAGCTTGCTCTCGCTGGGCCGCAGAGCAGCCCCATCTGCTGACAGAGCAACTCTTCAAATAGACCGCGTCGGCTGACTTTACGACTGCTACGCAGCCGAACGGGACGGTGCGGCGTTCCGACAAGCTCCCTCGCCACAAAAACCTCCCTATACCCAATCAGAACTTGATGAAGTTCTTACGGTAGTGCTGCAGCTCGGCGATCGATTCGCGGATGTCGTCCAGGGCCAAGTGAGTGCTGCCCTTTTTGAAGCTGTCGCGCACATCCGGCGCCCAGCGTGCGGCCAACTCTTTGAGGGTCGACACGTCGAGGTTGCGGTAGTGGAAGTAGCTTTCCAGCGACTTCATATGGGTATAAAGGAAGCGACGGTCCTGGCAGATGCTGTTGCCACAGATCGGCGACTTGCCCTTCGGCACCCATTTCTCCAGGAAGGCGATGGTCTCGGCTTCCGCTTCGGCCATGCTGATGCGGCTGTCGCGAACCCGTTGGGTCAGTCCGGAGCCGCCGTGTTGACGGGTATTCCACTCGTCCATGCCGGCGAGGATCTCGTCGCTGTGATGGATGGCGATCACCGGACCTTCAGCCAAGGTGTTCAAATTACTGTCGGTGACGATGGTGGCCATCTCGATGATGACGTCGGTATCAGGGTTCAGCCCGGTCATTTCCAGGTCGATCCAGATCAGGTTCTGCGGGTTCTGCATATGTCGGCTCCTCGGCGTAGGTTCGCAGTTTAGCCTAGGGAGGCGGCCGGGCGTGCTAAACTCGCGGCCGTTTTACCTAATCGCTGCATTCTCGATACGGAACACCCATGGCCAAACGCCAACTCAATCGTCGTCAAAACTGGCGCATCGAAAAGATTCAGGGCGAGCGCGCTGCCCGCGCCGCCAAACGCGAGTCCTCGGCTGTCGAGGCACTTGAGGGTGGCGACCTGGGTCCGGAACAGACGGGCCTGGTGATCGCGCACTTCGGTGTGCAGGTCGAAGTCGAGGCTCTCGATGGCGAATTGGCCGGCCAGGTATTCCGCTGCCACTTGCGCGCCAACCTGCCGGCGCTGGTGACCGGCGATCAGGTCGTGTGGCGTGCCGGCAACCAGGGCATCGGTGTGATCGTGGCGCAACTGCCGCGCAAAACCGAGCTCTGCCGCCCGGACAGTCGTGGACAGCTCAAGCCGGTGGCGGCCAACGTCGACATGATCGTCATCGTCTTCGCCCCGCTGCCCGAGCCTCACGCCAACCTGATCGACCGTTATCTGGTCGCCGCCGAACACGCGGGTATCCGTCCGTTGCTGCTGCTGAACAAATTCGACCTGATCGACGAGCAGAACGCCCCGGCGCTGAATGCCTTGCTGGCGGTTTACCGCACGCTGGGTTACCCGGTGCTGGAGGTGTCGGCGCACCACGGCAACGGCATGGAGCAACTTCAAAAACTGTTGGATGGGCGCATCAGTGTGTTCGTCGGCCAGTCCGGCGTCGGCAAGTCGTCGCTGGTCAACAGCTTGCTGCCGGAAGTCGAAACCCGCGTCGGCCCGCTGTCCGAGCTGTCGGGCCAGGGCACCCACACCACCACCACCGCGCGGCTGTTCCACTTCCCCGGCGGCGGTGAGTTGATCGACTCCCCGGGCATTCGGGAATTCGGCCTGGGCCATGTCAGCCGCGCCGACGTCGAAGCCGGCTTCATCGAGTTCAACGACCTGCTCGGCACCTGCCGCTTCCGCGACTGCAAACACGACCGCGAACCGGGTTGCGCCCTGCTCAAGGCGCTGGAAGATGGCCGCGTGCAGCAGCAGCGGATGAACAGCTACCGCTCGATCATCGCCAGCTTGCCTGAAAACAGCTATTAAACAGATGCGCCAGCCGCCCAGACATCAATGGGACGGCTGGCTGTTCGCAGCAGCCTACAAAAACCACCCATCGACTTAAACATCAGATATTTCTGTAGGGCATCCGCACGCCTGTTTGAAGGGCACTTCTCTTTCACCGCGAAGCCCTTGTTCCAGCCATTCAACTGCATACATTCAAGCCCTCTTCGCACATTAGCGATACCGAGGGACAGCCATGCCAACCTATCATTTGTTCATCGTTCACTCGTGGAACCGTTCAGGCGCCCATTACCGCGAACTCGCCCTCAAGGGACACGTCTGATGCCTGTATTCATCAGCTACTGTCACGCGGATCGCCCCTACGCGATCGCCATCTGCAGCCGTCTGATACAGGCCAACATCAAGACCTACTTCGACGTGCTGGATCCGGAATCCCAGACCACTGACGACATCACCGGGGTCATCACCCGCTACATCACCGCGAGCACGCATCTGATAGCCGTGGTCTCGGGCAAGACCGTGCCGCCATGGTGGGTACCGTTCGAAGTCGGCGAGGCGACCATCAGCAACAGGCGGATTTGCTCATTCCAGACCGAACCGACGGAACTGCCGCTGTACCTCGATAAATGGCCAAAGCTCAGCACTGACAAGGATCTGGATTTTTTCATTGATGCCTACCGTGAAGAAGTGGCGACCAAGCGTTCAATGACACTCGATTCGATCAGCGAATCCCTTTACGGCACCTACAGACGCAATGCGGAGCTATTCCACGACCAGCTCAAGAGTCGCATCCGACGGGGTTTCTGAGAGGTGCAAAAAAGCCGCGTTCATCGCGGCTTTTTTTGGCCTCAGGAAACCGCTGCCGGCGGTTTCGGTTCGACGCTTTTCAGCCCAGGCTTCTGAAACGGGTACAAGTGCTGGCGCAGGATACCGCCCGGCAAGTCCTTGCCAAAAACCCCGTAGCGCGTCGGCCACTCCTTGGGTGGCAACTTGAAGGTGCCAAACAGCATATCCACCAGCGGCGTATGGATCGCATAGTTCTTGTAGATGTAATCCTTGTGCCGGGCATGATGCCAATGGTGATAGCGCGGCAGGACCAGCACATAATTCAGCCAGCCGCCGTTGATCCGTACATTGGCGTGGGCCAGCACGGCCTGCACCCCGACCAGAATCACGTAGGCGTTCAACGCCTGGGGTGCAAAACCCAGCAGCATCAAAGGCACCAGCACGCCGGTGCGGGTGAGCAGAATCTCGATGAAGTGGACACGCGAGCCGGCGAGCCAATCCATGTGCGTGCTTGAGTGATGTACGGCATGCATGCGCCATAACCACGGCACGACGTGATACAGCCGATGCAGCCAGTACTGACCGAGGTCGGCTACCAGTACCGCCAGTAAGAACTGCACAACGATCGGCAGGCTTTGTACGCTGGCCTGCAAATCCGTCGACACGGCCCAACCAGCCATAAAGCTCGACGAGGCAGTGATGAAAATCAGGATGAACTGCACCAGCATATGACTGACAAAAAAGTAGGTCAGGTCAGTTCGCCAGTGCGGACGCAGAATGTTTTGCTCAGGGTCCTTGGAATAGAGTTTTTCCAGGGGGATAAAGACGATGGCCGACACCAGCAGAGCCAGGACGAACCAGTCCAGCCCCAGCGAGTACGGTGTCTGCCCAATCGAGCTGATCTGCACATTGGTGCCGCCGAGAAACACCGCCAGCCCCGAGGCGACAAGTCCGGTGATCCCCAAGCGCTTTCGCTTGTTGAGCAGGATATTCAGGGTGCCCAGGCTGAAAGACAGTACCAGCCCAAGCAATAGCGTGGTGCGCGCAAACTGCTCGTCGTACACCTTGCGCAGTTCGGCGGTGGTCAGCCATTCGGGAAAGAGAAAGCAGAAGACCGCCAGCAGGCTCAATAGCCCGAGCGTGGCTGAGATGTAGCCACTGACCCGCCCTTCACCAAACTTGAAGGGTGCATTGCCATGCTGCTGAAAATAGGACTTGAGTCTTTCCATTACTGATCTTCCATGATTCCGAAAACAAACTTGCAGTGAGTCGAGTCATTGCGACGCTGCAGTGACGCAGCCAGAAACAGAAAAGCCACTCATGGTGGCTTTTCTGCAGGTTATTGCTTGGGCGGTAGAGCGGGTTTGGGCGGTTCGCCCGGCTTCGGCACCGGGTTATCAAACAGATTCAAACGCTCACGAAGTTCGTGTGCCGGCAGCGGCTCTTTATCCGCCGGCAATGCGTTCGGATCGGCTGGCGGCGCCGGCACTTCGCCCGGACCACCCTGCCCTTGCGTCGGCGCTGGCGCCGGTTCGGCACCTTGTTCGCCTTCGATGGCGCGCTGGGCTTTCTTGGTGAGCACCACGATGTCGATCCGGCGGTTGACCGGGTTGAACGGGTTCTCCCGATCGAACAGTGCCGATGAGGCATAACCCACGACGCGCGCCACCTGTGAATCTGGGTAACTGCCGGCGACCAATGCACGACGAGCCGCGTTGGCGCGGTTGGCCGAGAGTTCCCAGTTACCGAAATCGCCGGTGCCCGAGTACGGCTTGGCATCGGTGTGGCCGCTGATGCTGATTTTGTTCGGCACCGCTTTGATGGTGTCGGCCATGGCCAGCAGAATGTCTTCGAAGTATGGCTTCAGACGCGCACTGCCGGAGTCGAACATCGGGCGGTTTTCAGCGTCCATGATCTGGATGCGCAGACCGTCCTGGGTGATCTCGAAGAGGATCTGGTCCTTGAATTTCTGCAATTGCGGGTTTTCATTGACCTTGTTCTGCAACTCTTGCAGCAACAACTCCAGGCGTTCCTTCTCGACCTGCTCGGCCATGCCTTCAACCTGCTCGGCGTCGATGGTCACCTTGTCTGGCTGCGGCTGAGATTTCACCTCCGGGTTGAGGGTGTTCTCCGGCGCCAGAGTCGGTGTGCCGCCCAGGTCGATGATGTACGGCGTACCGCTTTCGGAAAACCCGACCGGGTCCTTGAAGTAACCGGCGATGGCGATCTTCTGTTCAGGCGTCGCGGTGGACAGCAGCCACAACACCAGGAAGAACGCCATCATCGCCGTCGCGAAGTCCGCGAAGGCGATTTTCCAGGCGCCCCCGTGATGCCCTCCGGCGATGCGCTTGATGCGCTTGATGATTATCGGCTGGTTATTTTCCATGACTTAACGACCGCGAACCGCTTGTTCCAGCTCAGCGAAGCTAGGACGGTGCGCCGGGTACAGAACCTTGCGACCGAACTCCACCGCCAGCGACGGCGGCATCCCGGAAGCCGAAGCCACCAGCGAAGCCTTGATGGCTTCGTAGGTGTTCAGTTCTTCCTTGGCATCGTGAGCCAGAGAGTGGGCCAGCGGGCCAAAGAAACCGTAGGCCGCGAGAATACCGAAGAAGGTACCGACCAGTGCCGCCCCCACGTGCAGACCGATGGACTTCTGGTCGCCTTCGCCCAGGGATGCCATGGTCACCACGATCCCCAATACCGCCGCGACGATACCGAAACCGGGCATGGCGTCGGCGATGCCATTCACCGCGTGGGACGGGTGCTCGAGGTCTTCCTTGAGGCTGTAGAGTTCCATGTCGAACAGGCCTTCCAGCTCATGGGGAGCCATGTTGCCGGAGGACATGATGCGCAGGTAATCGCAGATGAACGCGGTCATGCGTTCGTCTTTGAGCACCGCCGGGTACTTGGCGAAGATCGGGCTCGCGGCGGCATCTTCGATGTCGCCTTCGATCGCCATCATGCCTTCGCGACGGCTCTTGTTGAGGATCTCGTAAATCAGCCCCAGCACTTCCAGGTAGAAGGTGTGGTTGAAACGCGAACTGAACATGCCCAAGGACTTCTTGAGCACGTGCATTGTCATGTGGCCGGGGTTGGCCTGCAGGAAGGCGCCAAGGGCCGCGCCGCCGATAATCATCACCTCGAAAGGCTGGATGAGAGCGGCAATCTTGCCGTGGGAAAGCACGTATCCGCCGAGCACGCTCGCGAATACGACGATGATGCCGATAATTTTAGCCATAGGTAGGAGAGCACTTACTGAGTCGGGTTCAAGGTCATATTCGGAAGTTAAAAAATCTCTTCTTCTACTTATCGGCAAAACTGCGCCAGACTATAGCCAGTTAAGGCGAAAAGCTAATTTGACCCGTTCAGGGCATAGGTAAAGCAGACGATGATCGCGTCCAGACATGGCTAACGAAACGAACGTCCCAACGCCAAAACCAACCACGCTTGAAAGCTGGGTCAAGCTTCTCGATGGCGTACGCCTGCCGGTTCCGCAAACCAGCCACGACCGGGTCTGCAAAGCCATCCGCGATAACCGCAGCTCGCTGCGTGACATCGCTGAACTGATGCAGGAAAGCCCGGCCCTGGCGTTGAGCGTGATTCGCGAAGCCAACCGTCACACCCATGGCAGCATGACCGAGCCTGCTGAAAACCTTGAGGTGGCGATCAATCGCCTCGGTTTGAAACGCACCGAAGAACTGCTCGACCGCCTGCCCGCCGAACCCCAATTGCAAATCCCCGTCGCCCTGCGCCAGCTTCAACTGATCAGCCAGCACGCCACTCAACAGGCCAACGGTTTTTTTGCCAGTCGCCTGGCGCGACTGTGGCAGGACATCCACTGGGGCAGCCTGCTGTTTCTCTCGCCACTCTGGCCCATGGCGCTGACCCATCCGCAGTTGCTTGAAGAGTGGGAGTTGCGGGTTATCCATAAAGGCGAGTCGGCACGCAAAGTCGAAAAGCAATTGTTCGGCGTGCGCCTGCTGGAAATCTGTCTGGCGCTGGTGGACGTCTGGCGCCTGCCGATCTGGGTGCAGCAAGGTTATCGGCTGCTGCGCAGCGAGCAACGTGAGCTGGTGAAAGTCCTGCGCATCGCACGTGACAGCGACCACCCATTGCGCCAACAGAACCGCCTGGATGACGACCCGACGTTGCGCCGCTGGCTCAATCAGCCCGCCAATACCGTGCTGCTGGCCAACGGTCTGGCGCTGGCGGCACAACAGGCCTGGGACAGCCCCCATTGCGAGCGCTGGCAGTACCTGACCAGCCTTTACCTGCAAATGCCGATGGATGAGGTGCAACAACAATTGCACCAGCAGGCCGCCAACAGCGCTCGCCAACACGCCATGCCAGACCTCTGGCACCCGGCCGAATCGCTGATCTGGCCACCGGGCGCGCACCGCGTGCATGCCGGTTTGTTGCCCGCACCGGCGCCGACCGCCGAAGACCTGGCGAAGTGGCGCAAGCAATGCGCCGAATTGCTGGTGGAGCCGAGCCGCTTTACCAATGCCATGCACTTGACCACATCGGCCCGGGACGCTCTGGTGGCGTGTGGCATGCGCCGGGTGATGATTCTGATGGCCGACCGCACGCACGCCAATTTGCGTGTGCACCAGACCGCCGGGCTACCCAAGGAAGTGGCCGGCCTGAACCTGGTGGTCAGCCAGAGCACCGTGCTGCAACGCCTGCTCGCGCAACAGGCCCAGGTGCGCCTGACGCCGGCCAACAACGCACAATTTTCGGCCCTGCTGCCAGCCAGCTTGCGTAACCAATTCAGTGGCGAACACCTGCTGCTGCGCTCACTGGTCAACAACGGCCGGGGGATCATGATCGTGGTAGCGGATCAGGGCGGCGGACCGTTCTCGGAAATCACCGTGCAAGCGTTCGGCAAAACCGCTCAATGCATCGAAAAGGCCCTGCACAGCTTTAGCCACCGATAGGGCCGTGTAGCGACTGCCGAAGGCTGCGTTCGCCGTAGCAGCTGTCGAGCTTGCGAGGCTGCGTTCGGCTGCGTAGCAGTCGTGAATCCGACTGACGCGGTTTGCCTGATGTACCTCAAGTTATGGTTTGACGACTGCTTCGCAGCCGAACGTAGCCTCGCAGGCTCGGCAACTGCTACGGCGAGGCATTAACCTTCAGGGGCTGTTTACAGTTATTTCCTGCCCCAAAATAACTGATAACAGGCCCTCATGACGCTGCGCTACAATCCTCCCCTTTGTGCTCTGGAGACCTCACATGTCTGACTTCTCTGGCTTGGCGCTGGTGATCGAACCGAGCGACCTGCTCCCGCGTCTCGACTCCCGCGAACTGATTCTGGTGGACCTGACCAGCAGCGCCCGCTATGCCGAAGGGCATATCCCCGGTGCACGCTTTGTCGATCCAAAACGCACTCAGCTGGGGCAGGCACCTGCGCCTGGCCTGTTGCCGACCCACGCCGCGCTTGAAGCATTGTTCGGCGAACTGGGGCACAACCCTGATGCGGTCTATGTCGTCTATGACGATGAAGGCGGCGGTTGGGCCGGGCGTTTTATCTGGCTGCTGGATGTCATCGGCCACAGCAAGTATCACTATGTCGACGGCGGCCTGCCGGCCTGGCTGGCAGAAGGTTTGCCCATGTCGATCCAGATCCCGCCGGCAGTCGGCGGCCCGGTCGCCCTGACCCTGCACGACGAACCTGTCGCCACCCGCGAATACCTGCAAAGCCGCCTCGGCGCCGCTGACCTGGCGATCTGGGACGCACGTGGCCCGCAGGAATACTCCGGCGAGAAAGTGTTGGCGGCCAAGGGCGGGCACATCCCCGGCGCGGTCAATTTCGAATGGACCGCCGGCATGGATCAGGCGCGCAACCTGCGTATCCGCACCGACATGCCGAAAATCCTGGAACAACTCGGCATTACCAAAGACAAAGAAGTCATTACCCACTGCCAGACACACCATCGTTCTGGCTTCACCTATCTGGTGGCCAAGGCGCTCGGTTATCCGCGGGTCAAAGGCTACGCCGGCTCCTGGGGCGAATGGGGCAACCACCCTGACACGCCCGTAGAGATTTAAGTTTTTCAAGGACAGTTAATGAATAAGCGTTTGTTTATCCTCAGCCAATACCTGCTGCCCCATCACTTGCTCTCGCGACTGGCCGGCTGCATTGCCGAATGCCGCGTGCGCTGGTTCAAGAACGCCTTTACCGCCTGGTTCGCCAAGCGTTATCAAGTGGACATGTCCCAGGCGCTGGTCGAAGACCTGACGGCTTACGAGCACTTCAATGCGTTCTTTACCCGCGCCTTGAAGGACGGTGCTCGCCCGCTGGATCAAACTCCAGGCGCGATCCTCAGCCCGGCTGACGGTGCGGTCAGCCAGCTCGGCCCGATCGAACACGGTCGCGTTTTCCAGGCCAAGGGCCACAGCTTCAGCGTGCTGGAACTGCTGGGTGGCGACGCGGCCAACGCAGCGCCCTTCATGGGCGGCGATTTCGCCACCATTTATCTGTCGCCGAAAGACTACCACCGTGTGCACATGCCGCTGGCCGGCACTCTGCGCGAAATGGTCTACATCCCCGGCCGCATCTTCTCGGTCAACCAGACCACCGCTGAAAACGTTCCGGAACTGTTCGCCCGCAACGAGCGTGTAGCGTGCATTTTCGACACCGAGCGCGGCCCGATGGCCGTGGTGTTGGTGGGTGCGATGATCGTGGCGTCGATCGAAACCGTTTGGGCTGGCTTGGTCACACCGCCAAAACGCGAGCTGAAAACCTTCCGCTACGATGAAGCGGCCCGTGCGCCGATTCACTTGGAAAAAGGTGCGGAACTGGGTCGTTTCAAGCTCGGTTCTACGGCGGTCGTGCTGTTCGGACCGGATCAAGTGAAATGGGCTGAAGGGCTGGGCGCCCTTTCGCCCGTGCAGATGGGCCAGGGCATCGGCCTGCCAACCGCCTGATCCCTCGATCCGATCCCACGAACGCCTTTCGTGGGATCGGACATTTCCTCCCGTTGCGCCCCCTCCTCCAGCGTTCATAGCTGCTACAGTCAAAGTCATTCGTTGCCCATTTCCCGGTCGGAGTTTGTCCACGGCATGAATGAGACCAATCCTGCCCTGCTGCTACGCGCACCGATCCCGACGCAGTCGCGCCTGTCTTTCTGCGAAGCCACGCCACGCGACCTCAAGCGCTGGATCGCCAACCTGCCCAAAGCCAACATCGGTGAAACCGCTCGCCTGTTGTACCAAGGCTTGAATGAACTCAACCAACTGCTCACACCCAGCGACAATCGCCTGCAATTGCTCGAATTGCTGCGGCCCGAGGTGTATTACGTCTGCAAGCTCCTGGAGCGGCATTTTCTGCACCAGGCCATTGTGCTCGACGAGCGCTCGCGCAAGATTGCCAACCTTTGCCAGGCGCTGCAGAGCCACTTGGCGATCGGCTACAAGCAGATCGTCGTCCGCATTGCACCGCGTTTCAGTAAAGACCGTGCACCGCTGCTGACCCTGGCATTGCAACGTGCCGTCCATTGCTTGAACGGTACGTTGATCCGCGCCACTGAGCTCTATTGCCCGGCGCCCGAAGGGCTGTGGCTGGAACTGCATCAGCTGTACCGGATCGGCTGCGAACTTCAGCTGCAACATCAGAGCGTGCGCGATGAACTGGCCAGCCAGACGCAAAGCCTGAGTATCGAGCAGACCTACGTCGTCGCCCTCCTGCTGGGTGCTTCACGCTGCAATCAACTGCGCCAGAACCAGATAGCCCGGCTCGCCGAAGTGCTGGAACCCTGGAGCCAATGGATCAAGCTGCAACCCTTCAAACCGGACAACGGGCTGTTTGCCGTCGCCCCAGACCTCGACAGCGGCCCGCGTTATCGCGTCAAATTCCCTGCCGAACAACAGGAGCGCTTGTTGGGGATCGACCCGCAGCCCTTGGTCGCCGCCATCGAAATCCATCTGCAACAATCGGCCGACAAGGCATCGCCGCTGCCGGTTCCGACGGGGCTGAATCTGGATACGCTGCAACACCTGTATGCCGCCTGGGGCCAGGCCTCCGAGCGTGGTTTCCAGCGCACCGTCGGCCACGGCACGTTGACCCTGTGCGTGGGCATGAGCGCCCTGCACTTTTATCTCGGTGGCAAACGCCCGTTCAACGACATCCTGAAAAAACCCGGCGCCCGCCCCGCGCAGTTCTCGGCAGCCGAGCCGGCAGGACGCGCCAAGGACCAATGGAAACAGGCCTTCGACGCCGCCCCCCATGGCACGGCAGACACGCTGCTGCCCTACGAAGAGATCGAATATCCACACCTTCAGAAACATGACAACCACGAGGCGTCCGGCCAACAGCATTTCCCGACCTACGCGCTACCGGTGATCAATCACAGCCCTGGCGGTTATTGCCTGGCCTGGCCCGGCGCAGTGCCTGCCGAACTGCAGGCTGGCGAAATGGTCGGTATCGAGGATACGGCCGGTCAAGGCTGGAGCGTTGCCGTGGTGCGCTGGATCCGCCAGGTACGGGGCGGCGGCACGCAGATGGGTATCGAACACGTTGCGCCTTACGCCGAACCCTGCGGCCTGCAACTGATTCGCTCCGGCGACGAACACAGCCAGTACTTGCGCGGGCTGTTACTGCCCGCTATCAGCGCCATCGACCTGCCGGCCACCCTGCTCACGCCGCGCCTGCCGTTCCAGGAAGGTAATAAGGTGTTGATCAACACCAATGGCCAGGAACGCCCGGCCGAGCTGGAGAGACGGATGACGGGCACCAACAGCTTCAATCAGTTTGCCTACCGTTCGCTGGAAGTAGCCAGAAACGAAAACGCCGCGGAAGGCGGCGTGGTCGGGGTAGCGCAAGAGTTCGATTCGTTGTGGAAGTCGCTATAACGGCGAGTCCCAGAGGGTGCCCCTATCGCGAGCAGGCTCGCGATAGGGCTCGCCCGGACGGTCGAAAACTCAGAGCTGCCCGTCGCGATCCCGGAAGCCCAGCAGATACAGCACGCCATCCAGCCCAAGGGTGGAAATCGCCTGCTTCGCCGATTGCTTGACCAATGGTTTGGCGCGGAACGCTACGCCCAGCCCGGCAATCGCCAGCATCGGCAGGTCGTTGGCACCGTCACCGACGGCAATCGTCTGCTCCAGACGCAAACCTTCTTTATGCGCCAGTTCACGCAGCAAATCCGCCTTGCGTTGCGCATCGACAATCGGTTCGACCGCCACGCCGGTGACTTTGCCATCGACCACTTCCAGTTCGTTGGCGAACACATAGTCGATGCCCAGCTTGGCCTGCAGCTGCTTGGCGAAGTAGGTGAAGCCGCCCGACAGAATCGCGGTCTTGTAGCCCAGACGCTTGAGTTCCGCGAACAGGGTTTCGGCGCCCTCGGTCAGGCGCAGCGAAGCACCGATGGAGTCCAGCACGCTGACGTCCAGCCCTTGCAGCAAGGCCAGGCGCTCCTTGAAGCTGGCGCGGAAGTCCAGCTCGCCGGCCATCGCTCGCTCAGTGATCGCGGACACCTGGTCGCCAACGCCGGCGGCCTTGGCCAGTTCGTCGATGACCTCGGCTTCAATCAGCGTCGAGTCCATGTCGAACACCGCCAGGCGACGGTTACGGCGGAACAGCGAATCTTCCTGGAAGGCGATGTCGACGTTCAGCTCTTGCGCGACGCTGAGGAATTCAGCCCGCAGCGCTTGCGGGTCAGCCGCTTCGCCACGCACGGAAAACTCGATGCAACCCTTGCCCTTGTCGGCCGGGGTGTCCAGCGGCATGCGCCCGGACAGACGGTCGATATGGTCGATGTTCAGACCGTATTTGGCGGTAATCGAACTCACACGCTGCAATTGCTCGGCGGTCACTTTGCGGGTCAACAGGGTGACGATGTGGCGTTTCTTGCCCTGGTTGCCGACCCACTGCTGGTAATCCTCTTCGGACACCGGCGTGAAACGCACTTGTTGCTCAAGCTCATAGCCTTTGAACAGGATGTCTTTGAGCACCGAGTTGCCTTGCTCGGTGTCAGGAATTTCAACCAGGATGCCGAACGACAGGGTGTCGTGGATCACCGCCTGACCGATGTCGAGAATGTTCACACCACCCTGGGCCAGAACGCCGGTTATGGCCGCAGTCAGACCCGGACGGTCGACTCCCGTGATGTTTATCAGGACGATTTCGCGCAAGGCGCACCCCCGCAGGTGGAAAAAAACCGCATTCTACCCATTTTCAGTGACCATCGGGCACCGCGAGCGCTTTGACGGCCTAGGGCCTGTCGCTATACTGCGCGTCAACTTCACGGACAAAGAGCCGAGCTCAAGTGAACCGGCCCACGCCAGTAAAAACCGATAACTTCTTTCTGCTGATCTTCCGGGCACTGCGTCATCGCCGTGTACCGATCGCATTACGCATTGCCAGCCATAACGTGATCCTGGTCGCTCTGGCCCTGGTGATCTATGCCTGTGTGATGGGTTTGCAGTTCAAGCAGGCCATGCACGAGCAGGCGGATGCCCTGGGCGAAAGCCTGACTACCCAGACGGCTACGTCGGCCACGGAGCTGTTGGTGTCCAACGACATCCTCAGCCTGAATGTGCTGCTCAACAACCTGACCAAGAACAAGCTGGTGGCCCACGCTGCCATCTACAGCGTGGATAACCGCATCCTCGCCGAAGCCGGTCAGCGTCCCAAGCACGGCCTGCTGGGCGAAGCCGAAGGCATGTACCAGAGCAAGATCACCTTCCAGGACGTGACCGCCGGGCAACTGCGCATCAGCCTGG
This sequence comes from Pseudomonas sp. 008, assembly GCF_016861935.1. Lineage (NCBI taxonomy): Bacteria > Pseudomonadati > Pseudomonadota > Gammaproteobacteria > Pseudomonadales > Pseudomonadaceae > Pseudomonas > Pseudomonas sp. 008. The sequence continues at coordinate 210,154 of NZ_BOMA01000002.1, forward strand.
ACATGGATCAGTTCCAGCAGCCGATGACCATCAGCCTGCAAAGCATGGGCATTCTGAGCGCGATTCTGCTGGCGCTGTCCCTGGCCTTGAGCCTGCGCCTGGGCCGCAATATCTCCACGCCGCTGCTGCAATTGCGGGTGTGGCTGCGCAATATCGACGAATACACCCCGGCCACCGAGCGTCAGGATGAAGTCGGCGATCTCGCTCGCCAGCTGCACGCCAATTTCGCGCCGGAGCCGGCCGAACCCGAGCCCGTTCCGGAGCCCGAGTTCGACGACAGCGATGACGACGAAGAGACCGATCCGGCCTTCGAAGTACGCAACCTGCGTGATCCTAGCTTCGATGAAAGCCGACCGGTGGCAGGTCTCAAGCCTGCTCCGCGACGCATTGTCAGCACGGTCGAAGACGACGAGGACGACGAAGACCCGTTTGCCGATCTGCGTGACGATTCGACAGACAGTGCGCCGAAATCCGTCGCAAAGCCGCAGGTATCGAACGTACCTCAACACAGCGCGGTATTGGCGGTGCAACTGGGCGCACAGGATCAACTCCGTCGCCTGCCCCGCGCACGTCTGGAAGAGCTGCTCAAACGCTACCGCGATTGCCTCGATCAGGCTGCGTCGCTCTACCAGAGCGAACTGCACACCCTGAACGATGGCAGCACGCTGATGCTGTTCCATACCGAAGACAGCGGCGATGACTACCTGACCAACGCCATCTGCTGCGGTGAGTTGCTGCGCGCCCTGGGTCATCAGTTGCAGATCGAAGTCGCCGACAGCGGCATCACCCTGCAATTGCAGTTGGGCCTGACCTTGGGCGACGAACTGTTCGGCTTGAGCCAGATCGACCTGCTACTGACCGAAACCGCTCAGGATGCCCTGGCCCTGTCGCAACACAGCCGCAACCTGCTGCTGGTGGAGCGCAAGATCAGCGACGACGCGCTGATTCGCCAGCGTGCGCGGATCCGCCCGATTGCAAGCCCTGAGGGTGCGTGCTGCGTAGAACGCCTGATGGAGCCTTATCCATCGATGCTGGAGCGGCAACTGGCGCGGATGCACGAACGCCGGGCATAACCCGTAACCTTGTGCCCGCTATAGAGAAGCCCGCAGATGAGTGATCGTCTGCGGGCTTTTTGTTGTCCCTTAACTCTTGTAGCAGCTGCCGAGCCTGCGAGGCTGCGTTCGGCTGCACAGCAGTCGTAAAATCAGGCGATGGGCACGGTCAGGCAAAACGCGCCAACAAGGTCTGCGAGGACTTCTTCCTCGAACACAGCCTCGCAGGCTCCGCAGCTGCTACGACCAACCCGCAAAAACAACAAAGCCCGCACAAGGCGGGCTTTGTTCTGGACTCAATCCAGGCTCAGAACCTGAACACTTCCATATCCGTACGAATCGGCGAGGCCATCGGGATCTTTGGCTGTTTCTCCGGCTCTGCTGCCGGTGCGGCCGGTTTGGCAGCCGGTTTGCGCGGTGCTTCAGCGATCGGTGGCTGGTTGGCCAGTGGCTTGAGCGCTGTGGACAGTTGCTCGGCCAGACGCTGCAGCAACACACCCTGGGCCTGAACCTGAGACGCCGTGCCGCCGGAGTGCTGCTCTTGCAGATGAATGATACGGTTATCACGCACCTGACCACGACGATCGATCAGGCGCCATTGCGCGTCCAGGATCGCCGGTTGCGACACACCCGAGTCCAGACGGGTGATGGTCAGCAGAACCTGAACATCCGGCGTGAAGCCCACTGTCGCAGGTGCCAGGACAACGCGCTGGCTGTCCAGATGACCTGCGACCTGACGCAGCAACAGCTGATCGATGTCCGACGACAGGCTGCCCGCCCAACGACCGTCGGCCGATGCTTGAAGGCTGCCATCCGGCTGACGCTGCAACAAGGTTTCACGTTGCAGGTAATCAGCAACCGTTACCGGGCCCAACAATACCGCCATGCCCGCGCTTTGCGCAGGCTGAGCCGGACTTCCGCTGTCCAGTTGATACAGCGACACCGGCTGGTGCACGCTGCAACCCGCCAGGCCAAGAACGCCAGCGAGCATCAAAATAAAAGGAAGGCGCAGAGCAGTCATCGTCCCATCCAGGTGGCTGCCACAAGGCTCACCACAGTGAAAATACTCAAAAAATATGAAGAACGCTCGGCCACGCCGGCGCTTGAAAGGCCATATCATCCGTGAATATGCGTTCCGACTCCAGCGCCAAAGCGTCGATCTACGCGTTAAATCGTAGATCGAGCGCTCTAGGACGCTTAATTGAGGTTTTCGACGAACAGCGCATCCACTCTCTGAAAACCGCGTGGCAGCTTATTACCGCGACGCCCACGCTCACCTTTGTAGTGTTCGAGGTCGTCCGCCTTCAGTGACAAGGTACGTTTGCCGGCCTGCAGCACCAAAGTGGCGCCCTCCGGCAAAACAGCGATGTCCGTGACATATTCTTCGCGACTGGCAACACGCTCACCGGGAATCCCGATGATCTTATTCCCTTTACCTTTACCTAATTGTGGCAGATCGCTGATTTTGAAGATCAGCAGGCGACCCTCGGTGGTCACTGAGGCCAGCCAGTTGTGTTCACGGTCGGCCACCGGACGCGGCAGGATGACCTTGGCGTTGTTCGGCAGGCTCAACAGGGCCTTGCCCGCCTTGTTCTTGGCTTGCAGGTCTTCGCCCTTGACCACGAAACCGTAACCGGCGTCGGACGCAATCACGTACAGCGCATCATCTTCAGGCATCAGCACGCATTCGAAGCTCGCCCCTGGTGGCGGCGTCAGACGGCCGGTCAGCGGTTCGCCCTGGCCACGGGCCGACGGCAGTGTGTGAGTTGCAACCGAATAACTGCGGCCGGTGGAGTCGATAAACACCGCAAACTGGTTGGAGCGCCCGGCCGCCGAGGTCTTGAAGCCATCCCCGGCCTTGTAGGAAAGACCGGTGGCGTCGATGTCGTGACCTTTGGCAGAGCGAACCCAGCCTTTTTCCGACAATACGACCGTCACTTTCTCGTTCGGCAGCAGATCGTGCTCGGTCATCGCCTTGGCTTCGGCGCGCTCGACGATTGGCGAACGACGGTCATCGCCATAGGTTTCGGCGTCCTTGATCAGCTCGCTGCGTACCAGTTTCTTCAGTTTGGCTTCGCTGCCCAACAGGGCTTGCAGCTTGGCCTGCTCCTTGAGCAGTTCATCCTGCTCGGCACGCAGCTTCATTTCTTCCAGTCGCGCCAACTGACGCAAGCGGGTGTCGAGAATGTAGTCGGCCTGGATTTCGCTCAGGGCATAGCGCTCGATCAGGCTGGCCTTCGGCTGCTCCTCGGTACGGATGATGTGGATCACTTCGTCCAGGTTGAGGTAGGCAATCAGCAAGCCGTCCAACAGGTGCAGACGACGCTCGACCTTGTCCAAACGGAATTGCAGGCGTCGACGCACGGTCCGCACGCGGAATTCCAGCCATTCCACCAGCAATGCGCGCAGGTTCTTGAGCTGCGGCTTGCCGTCGAGGCCAATGATGTTGATGTTGACCCGATAGCTGGATTCCAGCTCGGTGGTCGCGAACAGATGCTGCATCAGCGCTTCGTGATCGACCCGGCTGTTGACCGGAATAATCACGATGCGGCAAGGGTTCTCGTGGTCCGACTCGTCGCGCAAGTCCGCGATCTGCGGGGCTTTCGACGGTTTGGCCTGCATCATCGCGGCAATCTGCTCCAGCACTTTGGCGCCAGAGACCTGGTGCGGCAGTGCCGTCACGACGATGTCGCCGTCTTCGACGTGGTAAACAGCGCGCATGCGCACCGAACCGCGACCGGTTTCGTAGATTTTCAGCAGGTCGGCGCGCGGCGTGATGATTTCCGCTTCGGTCGGATAATCCGGGCCCTGAATGTGTTCACAGAGCTCCTCGACCGTGGCTTTCGGTTCATCCAGCAAGCGCACGCAAGCGGTCGCGACTTCGCGCAGGTTATGCGGCGGGACGTCGGTGGCCATGCCCACGGCGATACCGGTGGTGCCGTTGAGCAGAATGTTCGGCAAACGGGCCGGCAACACCAGAGGTTCTTCCAGGGTGCCGTCGAAGTTCGGGCCCCAGTCCGCGGTGCCCTGGCCCAGTTCGCTGAGCAGCACTTCGGAATAACGCGACAGCCGCGCTTCGGTGTATCGCATGGCCGCGAAGGACTTGGGATCGTCCGGCGCACCCCAGTTACCCTGGCCGTCGACCAGCGTGTAGCGGTAGCTGAACGGCTGGGCCATCAGCACCATGGCTTCATAGCACGCCGAGTCGCCGTGAGGATGGAATTTACCGAGCACGTCACCGACGGTACGCGCCGACTTCTTGTGCTTGGAATCGGCGTCCAGCCCCAACTCGCTCATCGCATAGACGATGCGTCGCTGAACCGGTTTCAGGCCGTCGCCGATATGCGGCAAGGCACGGTCCATGATCACGTACATGGAGTAGTTGAGGTAGGCATTTTCGGTGAAGTCAGCCAGTGACCGGCGTTCTACACCGTCCAGGCTGAGATCAAGGGAGTCGCTCATGCGGGCCTCATTATTTCGTGGTCTGGCGCAGCAGCATGGTGCCACCGCGCTGGGTAAATTCAAGTTTGTTCAGTGCGCTCATGCCGAGCAGCACTTGATTGCCGTGCAAACCGGGCGCCACCAGCGCGCGAACGTCACGCAGCACGATGGCGCCCAGTTGCAGCCGGTCGAGGCGGGTTCGATAGCCCTCACTCAAGCCATTGGCCGTGCTCAGGGTCACCCCGAAGCCTTTTTCCAGCTTCAATCGTTCAGCCATTTCGGCTGGGATCGACACATCGGTTGCGCCGGTATCGAGCATGAACTCCACGGGCTGGCCGTTGATCTGGCCGGTGGCGACAAAATGCCCCTGGCTGTTGCCGATCAGCTTCACCTCGATAAAACCCTGGCCCTGCTCAGAGCTGACGACGGTGTTGGGATTTTGTTGACGCTCCTCCCATTGACCGAAGAACCGCGTCGCCAGAAACAGCGCGGCGCCCCAGGCCAGCACCATCAACACCCGACCGGCGCGTTTGCCCGGCGGTTGCTGACTCATGGCTTGGCACTCCAGCCACCTTCAGGCGCGGCAAAGCGCCACACAATCGGGCGCACCTCGCCGTCGGCACGTGCACCGTTGTTGTTGTCGATACCGATCCAGGCACCGTCGACGTCGATGATCAGCGCTTCCGCCAGCCCAAAGGGCTGTGAATAACGACGATTTTCCTGCAAGGCCTCGGCGGCAAACGACCAGCAGCGCTCGACCTTGGCCGTCACCGCATCACGGCGGCAGATCTGGAAGGCATTGCGCTCAAGGGTAAACAGTTTGCCGTCAAACAATGACAGATCAGCAAAATCCCGAGGGCGCGCTCTGGCGTGGGGAAATTGCGCTGGCTGCATTTCCATCCCGCCTTCACTCAGCAGCACACAGCTACCGTCGCAGTCCCACACTGTTTGCTGGCGCTTGATCAGCAGCAAACCGCGGCGCTCACGTTCGGCGGCCAGCCACAGCGTGTCACCGGCCGGATTGATCGCCAAGCCTTCAAATAATGCATTGAAGTGCAACAACATGCCGCTCGCCCGCGCTTCGCGAACCAGCATCGGCGAGATTTTCAGCCAGGACGCAGGCCCGGTTGGCGGTACTTGCAACACCGCGGCGTGGCCTTCGCTGACGATGTAACGATTGCCCGCGCTGTCACAGGTGATGCCTTCGAAATCCAGATCCCCGCCCCGCACGAACGATGCCGCCCAAGTCCGCGCGCGCAAGCCCCAAGGCAAACCGGTGTCGGGCACCAGGGGTACGTCAATGTGCACGGTTTCGGCTTGCCAGGTGGGGTTGCGGGTGTCGAGGCGATAGATTTGATCATCGTCGCGATCCGAAACGGTCCACAGCTCCTTGCCACACTGGGCCAACCCTGACAGATTGCCGCCGCGCATGCCGTCGACGGCATGTTCGGACAACAGGCGCAGCTCTGGCGCAGGCTCGGCAGAAACCGTCACCGAAGTCAGCAGCAACGCACACGCCAGGGCCCAGCCAAAGCGCATCAGCCCAAAACCTCGGCCAGGTTGCCTTTGGATTCCAGCCAGGTCTTGCGATCGCCCGCGCGTTTTTTCGCCAGCAACATATCCATCATTTCCGAGGTTTCGGCGAAATCTTCACCCAGCGTCAGTTGCACCAGGCGCCGCGTGTTCGGGTCCATGGTGGTTTCGCGCAACTGTGGCGGGTTCATTTCACCCAGCCCCTTGAATCGGGTGACCTGCGGCTTGCCACGTTTCTTCTCGGCCACCAGGCGATCGAGGATGCCGTCGCGCTCGGCCTCGTCGAGGGCGTAGTAGATTTCTTTGCCCAGGTCGATACGGTACAGCGGCGGCATGGCGACGTAGACGTGACCGGCATCCACCAGCGGGCGGAAATGCTGGACGAACAAGGCGCAGAGCAAGGTTGCGATGTGCAGACCGTCGGAGTCGGCGTCGGCGAGGATGCAGATCTTGCCGTAACGCAACTGGCTCATGTCCGCCGCGCCCGGGTCGACACCAATCGCCACGGCGATGTTGTGCACTTCCTGGCTGGCCAGCACTTCGCTGCCGTCGACTTCCCAGGTGTTCAGGATCTTGCCGCGCAACGGCAGGATCGCCTGAAACTCTTTGTCCCGCGCCTGCTTGGCCGAACCACCGGCGGAATCACCTTCCACCAGGAACAACTCGGAACGCATCGGGTCTTGCCCGGCGCAGTCGGCGAGTTTGCCCGGCAATGCCGGCCCTTGGGTAATGCGTTTACGCTCGACCTTCTTGCTGGCCTTCAGACGACGGCCGGCGTTGTTGATCGCCAGTTCAGCCAGCAACATGCCGGTTTCCGGGTTGGCGTTGAGCCACAGGCTGAAAGCATCCTTGACCACACCGGAAACGAAGGCGGCCGCTTCACGGGAGGACAGGCGCTCCTTGGTCTGGCCGGAGAATTGCGGTTCCTGCATCTTCATCGACAGGACGAAAGCGATACGCTCCCAGACGTCTTCCGGCGCCAGCTTCACACCACGCGGCAACAGGCTGCGGAACTCGCAGAACTCGCGCATGGCGTCGAGCAAGCCCTGACGCAGACCGTTGACGTGAGTACCGCCCTGGGCTGTCGGGATCAGGTTGACGTAGCTTTCCTGAACGCTGTCGCCGCCCTCGGGCAACCACAGCAACGCCCAATCGACGGCTTCCTTGTTACCGGCCAGGCTGCCGCAGAACGGCTCGTCAGGCAGGCGTTCGAATTCGCTGACCGCGTCTACCAGGTAGGAGCGCAGGCCGTCTTCGTAATGCCATTCGACTTTCTCGCCGGTGGCCTTGTCTTCAAAACTGACCAGCAACCCTGGGCACAGAACGGCCTTGGCCTTGAGCACATGCTTGAGGCGGCTGATGGAGAATTTCGGTGAATCGAAATACTTCGGGTCCGGTGCGAAGAACACGCTGGTGCCGGTATTGCGCTTGCCGACGGTGCCGATGACTTCCAGCTCGGTTTTCTTGTAACCGTCGGCGAAGGTCATCTGGTATTCGTTGCCGTCGCGTTTTACACGCACCCGGACTTCGGTCGACAAGGCGTTGACCACGGAAATACCCACCCCGTGCAAACCGCCGGAGAACTGGTAGTTCTTGTTGGAAAACTTGCCGCCCGCATGGAGTTTGGTGAGGATCAGCTCGACGCCCGAAACACCCTCTTCCGGGTGAATGTCCACCGGCATGCCACGGCCGTCATCGCTGACTTCCAGGGAGTGATCGGCGTGCAGGATGACCTGCACCGACGTTGCATGCCCGGCCAAGGCTTCGTCGACGCTGTTGTCGATGACTTCCTGGGCGAGGTGGTTCGGCCGACTGGTGTCGGTGTACATGCCGGGGCGTTTGCGCACCGGGTCGAGGCCCGAGAGGACTTCGATGGCGTCTGCGTTATAAGAGCTAGCGCTGGGAGTGGCCATGGGGTCTCGTCGTCAGTGTTCAGTGAAAATAGGGGGCAATGATCACAGTGCTGTGAAATCGATCGCCTGATACAAATCTGCGCCGATGCCGGCAAAACTCAATATTGCCGGCAGTTGCGCGGCAAAACCCTGGAAACTATGGTCGCCGCCGGCCTGAATGCGCAAGGCACAGGCCCGGTAATATTGCTGGGCGAGGCGATAGTCCAGTGTTTCATCGCCAGTTTGCAACCATACCTGAAACCGCTGCGGATCCTGGGGCGCCGGCACTTCCAGCTCGGCCAGGGCCGTCACGTGGTCGTGGGTCATTTCCCAGGTCTCATCGGTATACAGGTTTTTCTGCGTCCCCAGAAACCCGTCGAACATCCGGTGTGGGCTGACGGCAGGGTTGATCAACAGGGCTTTCAAGCCATGGCGCTCGGCCAAGTGAGTCGCATAGTAGCCGCCGAGTGAGCTGCCGACCAGCAGTGGCCGCCCCAGCTCCACAATCGCCTGTTCCAGCTGAGCGATGGCCTCACGGGGATGGTGATGCAGGGCCGGTACACGCAACTGATCGCTCAAGCCCAGCCGTTCCATCACATTCATCAACTGACAGGCCTTTTTCGACGCCGGCGCGCTGTTAAAACCATGGATATAAAGGATCGAACCAGACATTTGAGCTCCCTGTGCGTCGGGTAAAGAAGGCGGAGTTTACAGGGACTCGGGGGGAATCGGGGACATGCGCGGGATTCATGTCGCCTGAGCGAATGCCATCGCGGGCAAGCTCGCGATGGCCACGCCTCGGCCTTTGAAAATGACAAAGAAATCAGTAGCCGTTGGAGCCGTAATCAATCTGGAAATCGAACCCGGTCACACGCTCAACGCCAGTTTCAAGCTGACCATCGGGCAACAGCCGCAACCACCGATACCCCGGCGCCTGCTCACTCACCTTGAAATCGTCGCTGCCCGGCTCGAACTGGATGCAGGTCGAGGGCGATGCGATCAGGCGAACACCGTTGCGCTCTTGATCAATCTCCTGATGAACATGCCCCCAAAGCACCGCACGCACCTGCGGAAATCGATCCAGCACCGCGAACAACGCCTCTGGATTGCGCAATCCAATGGGCTCCATCCACGCACACCCGATCGACACCGGATGATGATGGAAACACACCAGATGATGCCGCTGCGGCGCCTCGCTCAACGAGCGCACGAGCAATTGCAACTGCTCATCCTGTAAATACCCCGGCACCGAACCCGGCACCGCCGAATCGAGCAACGTCACCCGCCAGTTGCCGATGTCCACCACCGGCTCCAGCAGCGCACTTTGCACGGCGGCCTCGGCCATGATCCGCGGCTCGTCATGATTACCGGGAATCCAGCGCGCCGGGGCATCGATCTGCCGCGTCAGGTCGCGAAACAACTGGTATGACTCCAGCGTCCCGTCCTGGGACAGATCACCACTGGCGATCATCAGATCGATCCGCGGCTGCTGCTTCAATACCAGCTCGATCACCTGTTGCAGGCTGTCGCGGGTATTCATGCCCAGCAACGTCGCGTCCGCCTCGGCAAACAGATGACTGTCGGAGAGTTGCACCAGCAACGCCGGATCGGCGGTGGTCAAAGTGGATACGCTCGGCAAGGCGTTCTCCCAGGGCGTGATCACGGGATTGGAAAGTGCCGCAATTATGCTGGGGGACGATCAAAAGAGGAAACCTGTGAACCGGAAGCAGTTCACAACTACACAGCACTCTTAGCGCACAACGGCGTACTCGTGTCCGCAAGCCAGGCAATGACTCAGCCATTCCCCCAGGAACAGATTGAGTTGAGCCTTTTCGTCCGGCTGATGCATCGCGGCGTTCGGGTAAGGATAGATGCCGCGAAAGCGTCGTGCATGTTCGGCACTGATAACTTCAGCCATGCGCGCGTCGTGATACACCTGCACTTCCAGTTGCGGCACCGGCAACCAGGGCAGGCTGTGTTCCTGACGCACTTGCAGGGTGGTGGTGTATGGACAGGCTTGCAGCACTTCCAGGGCCAGCACGCCAAGCATCTGGTCACCCTGGGTCACGGCAATGCGCCGGGCCGCCGGATCGTTGCGCATGTCCGGCAACAGTCGCATCAGGCGCGCGTAGTTGGCCTCGCAGGAAGCTTGCAGCCCCACCAGATCAACCCGATAGCGATCGCGCAGCTTGTTTACGACCATAACCCCCTCACTTCCACGCGGTTCAAAGCCAGCCATTGCAAGGCAATGATGCTCGCCGCGTTGGCAATACGTCCGTCACGCACGGCTTGCAGGGCATCTTCGAAAGCCCAGACCGTGACGCGAATATCTTCTGCCTCTTCCTCCAGCCCATGCAGGCCGCCAACCCCGGCACTGTCACAACGCCCCAGATACAAATGCACAAACTCATTACTGCCACCCGGCGATGGAAAATATTTGGTCATCGGCCAGAGCGCCCCGAATACAAGTCCAGCTTCCTCCTGCGCTTCGCGGTGAGCAACTTCTTCCGGTATTTCATCCTTGTCGATCAGACCGGCGACCAGTTCGATCAGCCACGGATTGTCGATCTTGCCCATGGCGCCGACGCGAAACTGCTCGATCAGCACCACTTCGTCGCGCTGTGGATCATAAGGCAGCACACACACCGCATCGTGGCGCAAGAACACTTCACGATTGATCTCGCGACTCATGCCACCGTCGAACAATTCGTGGCGCAAGTGCACGCGGTCGAGCTTGTAGAAGCCCTCGTAGCACTTTTCACGCCGAACGATATCAACGGCGGTCGGAATGGCGTTGGCAAAATCAGTCATGACAATCCTCGTTTACTGCAAATCCGTTACGAGGCTCCTTTTGGTTACTTGCAACCTCGACTTCGCGCCATCCTAACGCGCCCGCGATGTTTGATGCAGCCCCTTTACAGTCAGCGGGATAGACGGTGAGGGCGAAACCAACTCTAATTAGCTTAGTGGCGAACTGACTGCCTCGTTGAGAGTCGAAGCGGGTAACTTTTCGCCTTCCCCTGTTTCATTAAGGACGCCCATGTCGCTTTTCAAGATCGCCTCCGTGGCCGCCATCGCCCTGACCCTGGGTGCGTGCCAGAGTCTTTTCCAGCCCAATTACCGGGCGCCGCTGGAAACCACCCGCGACGCTTCCGAACAGCTGAAACCGGGTTGCGCCAACCCTGACTGCCCGCTGGTGAACATCGATACGCTGCACTTCCCGGCTGAGCCTGCGCTTGACGGCATCATCGAAAAACGTTTGCTGCAAATGACCCGCACCTCACCCGACGCCCCTGTAGCGCCGACACTGGCGGCGTATCGCGAGCAATTTTTGAGCAGTGCCGAGCCGCGCTACAGCAGCTACTTGCAAGCCAAGGTACGTGAGCAGCATGACGGCTTGGTGATCATTGAATTGTCCAGCTACCTGGACAATGGCGGCGCCCATGGCACGCCGGGCCGCGGTTTCATCAACTACTCGCGTCAGCAGCATAAAGTGCTGACGCTGTCGGATATGGTGATCCCGGGGCAGGAAGAAGCGTTCTGGAAAGCAGCCCAAGTGGCGCACAACAGCTGGTTGATCAGCACCAAACTCGATCAGGAGCCAGAGTTCGTCAAGAACTGGCCGTTCGTGAAAACCCAGAACGTAGCGTTGACGTACGGCGGGGTGATCCTCAAGTACGAAGTGAGCACCCTTGCGCCTTACGCATTGGGCCACGTCGAACTGAAGATCCCCTACCCACGCCTGAACGGCATTCTCAAGCCTGAGCTGTTTCCCGGCCGTAGCTGAAGGCTCGACCAAGCACCAGTTGCAGCAGCCCTGCCAGTACCAGCGACGGCAGGGTTGCGCCGATGTCCGGATAGAGATTGGCCAGCAAGTGATAGGTGCTCACCCCGCCCAGCCAGGCGAGCAACGCCGGCCAGCGCAAGGCAGCCGATGCCACACGGGCACTGCGTTTGCGCAGGATGAAGTGATCCACCAGCACCACGCCAAACAGCGGCGCAAACACCGAACCGATCAACAGCAGGAAATTCTGGTACTGGGCCAATGGCGCCAGGCATGCGATCAGCGTGCAGATCACGCCGATGGCCAAGGCCAGATGCTCGACTTTCAAGCGCAACAGAATCCCGCTGGACACCGCCGCCGAATGAATATCGGCAAAGGCATTTTCTGATTCATCCAACAGAATCAGCAGCAACGGAATCCCCAGGCCCGCACCGGCCAGCGCCAGCAGCAAGGCATTCACTTCACCACTCGGCGCAAACGCCAGGGTGTACGCCACGCCCAGGCTCATCAGCCAGAAGTTACCGATAAAGAAACCCAACGCCGTACCGCCGAAGACATTCTTCGCACGCTTGCCGAAGCGTGAGTAGTCGGCAATCAGCGGCAGCCAGGACAGCGGCATCGCGATCGCAATGTCAAAGCCCACGGCGAACGGCATCGAACCATCACCGGCCTGCGCCCACAACGCCGCCAGGTCGGCCTTGGCGAACAGGTTCCAGGTCAGCCAGATGCACGCGGCCAGCAACAGCCAGATGCCCCACTTGCGCAGGATCTTGCGCACAAAGGTCAGCGGACCGCTGACCGCCAGCAAGGTGGCCAGTGCACCGAAGAACAGCGTCCACAGCAGTGGATTCGACCACAGGCTGCCTTCGCTGAATGCACGGGCGCCGAGCAGGCTGGCGGCGTCGCGCATCACGATGATTTCGAACGAACCCCAACCAATCAGTTGCAGCAGGTTCAGCACCGCCGGAAGGCTTGCGCCTTTTTTACCAAGGCTGAGTTTGAGCGCGGCCATCGATGACAGGCCGGTGTCACTGCCGATCACGCCGACAGCGGCCAGCAACAGCACGCCGACCAGCGTGCCGAGAAAAATCGCCAGCAATGAACCGGACAGGCCCAGACCCGGTGCGAGCAGCGCGCCGGTCTGCAATACCATCAGGCCGATGCCGAGGGAGAACCACAGGGAAAACAGATCACGACCGCCGAAGACGCGCTTGTCGGTCGGCACCGCGATGTCCGGGGAATAAGTGCTGGGTTGAATGCTCAAGGGTGTTATCTCAGAGGAACATTTGTTGTGGTGTTGACCCCCATTTGTGGCGAGGGAGCTTGCTCCCGCTGGTCTGCGAAGCAGACCCAAAACAAGTCACCGCGGTCTGACAGTCAGGTTGCGATTACCGATTTTACGACTGCTTCGCAGCCGAGCGGGAGCAAGCTCCCTCGCCACAAGGGTAAGCGGCGCACCCGAGTGCGCCGGTCAGATCAAACCTTCTTGTACAGCTGACTGCCTTCCTGCTTGAACCGCTCAGCCTGTTCCGCCAGTCCCTTGGCGACTTCGGCATCGACGGTTTCGATCCGCTGGTTGGCCGCGTATTCACGGACTTCCTGGGTGATCTTCATCGAGCAGAATTTCGGCCCGCACATGGAGCAGAAGTGCGCGACCTTGGCCGAATCCTTCGGCAGGGTTTCATCGTGGTACGAGCGTGCGGTATCCGGATCGAGGCCCAGGTTGAACTGGTCTTCCCAACGGAATTCGAAACGCGCCTTGCTCAAGGCATTGTCGCGAATCTGTGCCCCCGGATGCCCTTTGGCCAGGTCGGCGGCGTGAGCGGCGATCTTGTAGGTGATGATCCCGGTCTTCACGTCATCCTTGTTCGGCAGGCCCAAGTGCTCTTTCGGCGTCACGTAGCAGAGCATGGCGCAACCGAACCAGCCGATCATCGCCGCACCGATACCGGAAGTGATGTGGTCGTAGCCTGGGGCGATGTCGGTGGTCAGTGGGCCGAGGGTGTAGAACGGCGCCTCGTCGCAGCACTCCAACTGCTTGTCCATGTTCTCTTTGATCAACTGCATCGGCACGTGGCCCGGGCCTTCGATCATGCACTGCACGTCGTGTTTCCAGGCGATTTTGGTCAGTTCGCCGAGGGTTTCCAGCTCACCGAATTGCGCTTCATCGTTGGCGTCGGCAATCGAGCCCGGACGCAGGCCATCGCCCAGCGAGAAGCTGACGTCGTAGGCCTTCATGATTTCGCAGATGTCTTCGAAATGGGTGTAGAGGAAGTTTTCCTTGTGATGCGCCAGGCACCACTTGGCCATGATCGAACCGCCACGGGAGACGATGCCGGTCACGCGCTTGGCAGTCAGCGGCACGTAGCGCAGCAACACGCCGGCGTGGATGGTGAAGTAGTCGACGCCCTGCTCGGCCTGTTCGATCAGTGTGTCGCGGAACAACTCCCAGGTCAGGTCTTCGGCGACGCCATTGACCTTCTCCAGTGCCTGATAGATCGGCACGGTACCGATCGGCACCGGCGAGTTACGGATGATCCATTCGCGGGTTTCGTGAATGTGCTTGCCGGTGGACAGGTCCATGACCGTGTCCGAACCCCAGCGAATGCCCCAGGTCAGTTTCGCCACTTCTTCTTCGATGGACGAACCCAAGGCACTGTTGCCGATGTTGCCGTTGATCTTCACCAGGAAGTTACGGCCGATGATCATCGGTTCCAGTTCGGTGTGGTTGATGTTGGCCGGAATGATCGCGCGACCGCGGGCGATCTCTTCACGGACGAATTCCGGGGTGATGATTTTCGGCACGCTGGCGCCAAAGCTGTGGCCGGCGTGTTGCTGGTCCAGCAGGCCGGCGGCGCGGGCCACTTCGAGTTTCATGTTTTCGCGGATGGCAACGTATTCCATCTCGGCGGTGATGATGCCTTTACGGGCGTAGTGCATCTGGCTGACGTTGGCACCCGGCTTGGCGCGGCGCGGGTTGTTGACGTGGGCGAAACGCAGCTTGGTCAGTTCCGGATCGGCGAGGCGTTCCTGGCCGAAGTTGGAGCTCAGGCCGGACAGGCGCTCGGTGTCGCCACGGGATTCGATCCACGGCGACCGCACATCGCCCAGGCCTTTGCGCACATCGATGGTGACATTGGGGTCGGTGTACGGGCCCGAGGTGTCATACACCACCACCGGCGCGTTGATTTCGCCGCCGAAGTCAGTCGGGGTCACATCCAGGCTGATTTCGCGCATCGGCACGAGGATGTCCGGGCGTGTGCCCTGAACATAGATTTTTTGCGAGCGGGTAAACGGCTGAACCGATTGCTGATCGACCTTGGCCGAGTCACTCAGGTTGGTTGCGATTTTTGATTTTGTAGTCATCACGGGCTCTCCAGACACACATCCAGGCAGTGGATTTTTGTCGGAGCGAACCTGTAAACGAATGGACGCACGGGCGCTGGAGATTCCAGCAGGTGCTGTGCTCAATGCTCGAGGGGTGTTCGATTGTCGAACAACATCCCGGACGAAGCACAAGAGGACTCGCCGGGTGACGAGAAATCTTGTTCCCTACGCAGGCGCTAACCTGATCAGGTTCAACGGGATCCGAAATTATTCGATCTCAGCCTCATAGCAAGGCACCCCGACAAGAACCCGGCCAGTCTAGACATAACCGGCAAAGAACGCCAACACCACGGTAAACACCATGATGAATGGCGCAATCAGCGGATTGTTGCCGTGCCTGCGTGCAACTACACTCGCTACGCCGTGCCGCGCCTTGACGCTCTGCCTTGACGCTCTGCCTTGACGCTGCAGGGCGCCGCACCGTAGCCTTGACGCTCAAATTATCAGCGTAATTTTTAGGGATGGCCTCATGCTGCGCAAACTCTCACTGGCCCTTGCCGTGTCTTGTGCGTCCAATGGAATGGCTTGGGCAGCAGAAGCGCCCTTATCGACCAAAACCGACCTGGTCAGCGTCTATCAGGAAGCGGTGGACAACAACGCCGATATCGCCGCCGCCCGTGCCCAATACGGCGCCCAGAAGGAAGTCGTGCCCCAGGCCCGCGCCGGGCTGCTACCCAACCTGTCGGCCGGTGCCGACATGAACAACACCCGTACCGCGCTCGATCAGCCATCGGTGACCTCGACCCGCAGCGGCACGGTGTATCAGGCGACCCTGTCGCAACCGATTTTCCGCGCCGACCGCTGGTTCCAGTTCCAGGCCGCCAAGGACGTCAACGAACAGGCCGCCTTACAACTCTCGGCCACCGAACAGAACCTGATCCTGCAAAGTGCCGAAAGCTACTTCAACGTGCTGCGCAGCCAGGACAACCTGGCCTCGACCAAGGCCGAAGAAGCAGCCTTCAAACGCCAGCTGGACCAGTCCAACGAGCGCTTCGACGTCGGCCTGTCGGACAAGACCGATGTGCTGCAATCCCAGGCCAGTTACGACACGGCGCGGGCCAACCGGATTCTCGCTCAGCGTCAGGTAGATGACGCGTTCGAAGCGCTGATCACCCTGACCAATCGTCAGTACAACTCGATCCAGGGCATCGTCCACACCTTGCCGATCCTGCCGCCGGCACCGAACGACGCCAAGGCTTGGGTCGATACCGCGGCCAAACAGAACCTGAATTTGCTGGCCAGCAACTACGCGGTGAGCGCCGCCGAAGAAACCCTCAAGCAGCGCAAGGCCGGGCATGCACCCACCCTGGATGCGGTCGCGCAATACAAGAAAGGTGATAACGACGCCCTCGGCTTTGAAAACCCGAGCGCGACCGGCGTGCGTTACGGCGGCAATGTGGAACAACGCACCGTCGGCCTGCAATTGAGCATTCCGATCTACAGCGGCGGGCTCACCAGCTCCCAGGTGCGTGAGTCTTATTCACGGCTGGATCAAACGGAACAACAACGCGAAGCCCTGCGTCGCCAAGTCGTGGAAAACACCCGCAACCTGCACCGCGCCGTCAACACCGACGTCGAGCAGGTGCAGGCACGTCGGCAGTCGATCATTTCCAACCAGAGTGCGGTGGAGGCAACCGAAATCGGTTATCAGGTGGGGACGCGCAACATTGTCGACGTACTCGACGCCCAGCGTCAGCTCTACACTTCGGTGCGCAATTACAACAACACGCGCTACGACTACATCCTCGACAACCTGCGCCTGAAGCAGGCCGCCGGCACCTTGAACCCGGGGGATTTGCAGGACCTGACGCGTTACCTCAAAGCCGACTACAACCCGGACAAGGACTTCTTGCCGCCGGATCTGGCCAAGGCTGCGGCGGAGCAGTTACGAGCTAATCCCGCTCATTAATAGGTAAACCTGTGGCGAGGGAGCTTGCTCCCTCGCCACAATTGGTCGGTGACAAACTCAAGACTTGTCGATCAACCTGCCCAACCCATCCAGCAACCGCTGCAACGCACCCTGATTGGTGCGCATTACCTTCAGCCCCGCCTCCGCCATCCGTTGAGCATCACGCGGCAGTTCGAACAGCCGCTGCACCGCCAGTGCCAGGCCTTCAGCATCGTCGACCTCGGCCAGCGCCCCGGCGCTGCGCAACTGCGCGGCGATTTCGAGGAAGTTGAACAGGTGCGGCCCACTGAGCACCGGTTTGGCCAAGGCCGCCGGTTCCAGCAGGTTATGGCCACCATTGGGCACCAGGCTGCCGCCGACGAAAGCGCTGTCGGCCAAGGCGTAGAGAAACAGCAACTCGCCCATGGTGTCGCCCAGCAACACCGAAGTGTCTGCGGTCACCGGCTCGCCCGTCGAACGCCGCACCGTGGTGAAACCTTTTTGCCGGCACAACTCAAACACCGGGTTGAAGCGCTCCGGATGACGCGGTACCAGAATCAGCAGGGCATCGGGATGATTGGCCAGCAGCCGACGATGGGCATCGAGCACCACTTCGTCTTCACCTTCATGGGTGCTCGCGGCGATCCACACCGGGCGATCCTGCGCCTGCCATTGCCCGCGCAGCTCGGCAGCACGCTGCAGCAGTTGCGGATCGATGGTCAGGTCGAACTTGATCGAACCGGTCACTTCAACCGTTTCCGGGCGCGCGCCCAAATCGCGGAAACGCTGCGCCTCGGCTTCGGTCTGCACTGCGAACAGGCTCATCTCGGCGAGCATCGGCCGGGTCAGTTTATGGAAGCGGCCATAACCTTTGGCCGAGCGCTCAGACAGTCGCGCATTGGCCAGGGCCACGGGAATTCCACGCTTGGCGCACTGATGGATATGGTTGGGCCAGAGTTCGGTTTCCATGATCACCGCCAGTTTCGGCCGGGCCCGATCAAGGAATCGCGCCGCAGCGCAAGGCAAGTCATAAGGCAAATAGCAGTGCTGAATGCGCGGCTCGTTGGCAAACAGCGCCTGGATGCGCTCGGATCCGGTCGGGGTCATGCAGGTGACGGTGATCGGCAGCGTCGGATATCGCTGCAGCAAGGCACGGATCATCGGCGCTGCGGCAATGCTTTCGCCCACCGACACCGCGTGCACCCAAAGGCCGTCCGGCTTCATCGCCGGTAGCGCGAGGGAGAAACGCTCGCCAATGCGTTTAGCGTACGCCGGCGCCTTGCGCGCCCGCAGCCAAAGCCGAATCGCTACCAATGGCAGCCCCAGGTAAAACAGCGCGGTGTAGAGAGTTCTATTCATGGCGGCGGAGTTTATCGGTTTTTTAACCGATCGCCTGCAAGTGCACGGCAAAACGTTCCGCCAGCCAACGGGCTGCCGGGCCGAGGGGCTCGTCGCGGCGCCAGACCAGCTCCACAATCAATGCCGGCGGCGTCCATTCGCTGGTCAGTTCGACCATCAGATTCTGATACGCCGGGTACTGCACGACATGGCGCGGCAACCAGGCCCAGCCAAGGCCGCGCATCACCCACTCGGCCATCACATAGAAACTGTCGGCCCGCCAGACCTGCGGGCTGGCTGGTTCACTGCCGGGATAGACGCTGGACTGCGTGGACATCAGCAACTGTCGATGCTGCGCCAGTTGCTGGCAATTGACCTGCGTCTGCTGCGCCAATGGATGCCCCACGCCGCACACCGTGACCATTTCAACGCTGCCCAGCACTCGGCGCTCAAGGGCTTCGGGAATCTGCTCGTGATAAAACAGCAAGCCCAGGTCGGCCCGACGCTCCACCAGTTTGCGCGCGACATCACCCTGGGCAGCGCTGGTCAGTTGCACTTCGAGGCTGGGAAATTGTTCGGCCAGGGCTTCGAAGCTTTCAACCACTGCCTGATAAGGCATCGCCTCGTCCTGAGCCACCCGCAAACTCGCTTCCTGGCCGCGCATCATCGCTAGTGCCCGGCCGTTGAGGCGCTCACATTGGCGCAGCACTTCCCGCGCCTCTTCAAGCAGCGCGGTGCCGGCTTCGGTGAGTTTCGGCTGGCGACCACTGCTGCGATCGAACAGGCTCACACCCAGGTCTTCTTCCAGCAGCGCAATCGAACTGCTGACCGCCGACTGCGCCTTGCGCTGATCCCGCGCCACCGCGGAAAAGGAACGTTGTTCCGCGACACTGACAAACAAGTGCAGCTGTTCCAGACTCCATTGCATATTCATGGCTCAACCCATCTCCAGAACAGATAGGTAATGACTTTACCGCATCTGACGGATCTCTAGAATGCCGACCTCAGAAAGCAACACTTCATACGAGGATTGACCATGACCGCTTACTACTACCTCGCAATTGCCATCTGCGCCGAAGTGATCGCCACCGTTTCGATGAAAGCGGTCAAGGGTATCAGCACGCCACTGCCGTTGCTGCTGGTCATCGTCGGTTACGGTATTGCTTTCGGGATGCTGACCCTGGTGGTGCGCAGCGTTCCGGTCGGCGTGGCCTACGCGGTGTGGGCCGGCATGGGCATCGTGATGGTCAGCGTCGCGGCGCTGTTTATCTACGGGCAGAAACTGGATGTGCCGGCAATGCTGGGGATGGCGTTGATTGTGCTGGGCGTCGTGGTTATTCAGCTGTTCTCGAAAACCGCGGGGCATTAACTGCCGACATCAACCTCTTGTGGCGAGGGGGCTTGCCCCCGTTGGGCCGCGAAGCGGCCCCGAATCCGGTCACCGCTTTTTTCTGACATATTGCGGCGGCAGGCTTTACGACTGCTGCGCAGTCGAACGGGGCGGTGCGGCGGTCCGACAAGCCCCCTCGCCACAATGGATCTCTTGATCGCCAGCAAAACCTCCAATCCATGAGTCTGTATACTGCGCCCTCGTCTTGAACACTGAGGTCGCTGCATGCCATCCGTTATTTCCACCGACGTTCTGATTGTCGGCGCTGGTGTCGCCGGCCTCTGGCTGAATGCACGCCTGCGCCGCCAGGGTTTCTCGACCGTGCTGGTGGAAAGTGCCAGCCTCGGTGGCGGGCAAAGCCTGAAGTCCCAGGGCATCATCCACGGCGGTGCCAAGTACGCATTGCACGGTGCCCTGACCGGCGCCTCGGAAGCCATTGCCGACATGCCGCGTCGCTGGCGTGAGGCGCTGGCCGGCGACGGTGAACTGGACCTGTCCGGCGTGCGTGTATTGTCCGATGCCCATTACCTCTGGTCCCCCGGCACCCTCGCTGGCAACCTCACCAGTTTTTTCGCCAGCAAAGCCGTGCGCGGGCGGGTCGATCAGGTCAAAGGTGATCAATTGCCGCCGGCGCTGCAAGACAAGCGCTTCAAGGGCAAGGTCTATCGCCTGACAGAACTGGTGGTCGACGTGCCAAGCCTGATCCAGCGCCTGGCCGACCTGGCTGGCGACGGTCTGTTGGCCGGTCAACACATCGAACCGCTGCTGGAGAATGGCGAACTGGTCGGTTTGAAAGTCGACGAACGCGAAATCCGCGCCCAGCGCATCGTTCTCAGTGCCGGTGGCGGCACCGCTGACCTGCTGACCGCGCTGGGCCTGAGTCAACCGGCCATGCAGCGCCGTCCCCTGCACATGATCATCGTCAAAGGCCCGAGCCTCAAACCGCTGTACGCCCACTGCCTGGGCGGCGGGCCGAAGCCGCGCGTCACCGTGACCACTCACCCGGCCGCCGATGGCCAGTGGGTCTGGTACGTGGGCGGCGACATCGCCGAAGCCGAAGGCGTGGCCCGCGAGCCAGCCGCGCAAATTGCCGCCGCCCAGAAAGAACTGGGCCAACTTCTGCCGTGGATCGACCTGAGCACCGCACAGTGGGCGACTTTGCGGGTCGAACGCGCCGAGCCCCTGCAATCGGGCCTGACCCGCCCGGACAACGCCTTCCTCGCCGAGCAGAATCGGCTGCTGGTGGGCTGGCCGACCAAACTGGCCCTGGCACCGGACTTCGCCGACCGCGTCTTCGCCACACTGCAACGCGACGGTATTCAGCCGAGCCATCCAGCCCCGCTGCCGGAACTGCCGAAACCGCCGATGGGCGTCCCTGCCTGGGAACAACTGCTGCCATGAGCCAACCGACCCTGCATGACCTGCATCGCCCGCTGGGCAGCACCGGCCTGCTGGTATCGCCCCTGGGCCTGGGCACAGTGAAACTTGGCCGCGATCAAGGGGTGAAATACCCCAACGGTTTTCAGATCCCCGGCGACGACGACGCCCGCAGGCTGCTCAAACTCGCGCGCGACCTGGGCATCAACCTGATCGACACCGCGCCGGCCTATGGCCGCAGTGAAGAGCGTCTCGGCCCGTTGCTGCGTGGGGAGCGTCAGGACTGGGTAATCGTCAGCAAGGTCGGTGAAGAGTTCGCCGATGGTCAGTCCCGCCATGACTTCAGCGCTGCGCATACCCGGTTCTCGGTGGAGCGCAGCCTGCAACGCCTGGAAACGGACTTTATCGATCTGGTGCTGGTGCATTCCGACGGCAACGACCTGGCGATCCTCAACGACAATGAGGTCTATGCGACCCTTGCCGAGCTCAAGCGCGAAGGCAAGATTCGCGGTTTCGGCTTTTCCGGTAAAACCGTCGAAGGCGGTTTGAAGGCTCTGGAACAAGGTGATTGCGCAATGGTCACCTACAATCTGAACGAACAGAACGAGAAGCCAGTCATTGACTATGCTGCTGCTCACGGCAAAGCGATCCTGGTCAAAAAGGCCCTGGCCAGCGGCCATGTGTGCCTGAGCCCGGGCGTTGATCCGGTGCGTGCCAGCTTCGAGTTGTTGTTTGAACACCCGGGGGTGGCCAGTGCTATTGTCGGGACCATCAATCCGCTGCACCTCGCCCATAACGTCGCGACCGTTGCCCAGGTCCTTCATAGGGTCTGTTGACGTTTGGTGACGACCGCGACGCTGGCCGTCAACAGACCCTAGCCATTGATGCCGCCCACGCGGCCTTAAGCAGGAGCCGACATGCCGCGTACGCTGATCAGAAAGAACCCGAGCAACTTCAAGACCCTGCCGCTGTTCGTCGAAGCCACACCCGAAGGTTTGAGTTATCAGAGCGTCGGGATGCCGTTGAATTTTTCCCAGACCCTGCAACGCCGCCGTCCGGTGACGGTGGCCGACAGCGAACGGTTTGCCCTGGAGCTGGCGAACCTCGGGGTTTCGGTGCGCCTGACCCTGCATTGGCAGAATCGCGACTACTGGGTGTTGGTGCGTCAGCGTCGGCAGGATCGCGGCGACGTGGTGCTCAAGCTGATCTCCGGCTACGTGCCGGCCCATGAGCTGAACCTACCGTTGCACACGGCGACCCAGGAAATTGCCGAAGAGTGCCTGCTGGAAACCCCGGAGGGCTGGCTCAGCGGGCGCTTCAACGAAACCTGGCTGCCAGCGCCCTACTCGGCTGCCCTGCACTACCGCGAAGCCCTGCCGTTTCGCCTGACACCACTCTCCGGCTCGGCGCGGCCGGTGCGCTGCGCGAACATGCCGCTGATCGAACGTCCCCGGGCCTACGTGCACTTGCCGACAGCCTCGCTGCAATTGATCTACGATTTGCGCCTGGACGTGCCCAAGGAAGCCAAATCCCTGAGCCTGTTCCATGTCGACGAGCGGCTGGAGGGCGATCAACTGGTGGCCCGGCTCGATCGCAAACGCCCCGATTTGTACTTGATGCCACTGCAGGACGGTCAGCCGATGGCCGAGCTCTATACCCTGAAAAAGGATCACCTGTACCCGGCGAGTACCCGCGGGTTGTATCTGGCGGAGAGTTTTGCCCGGCAGGAAGGCTGGCTGGTGAGGGATGAACGGATTCGCTGGAAGGATTGGGTGCGACAGCAGGGTTTGACCCCACCGGGGAAGGATTCGGGTTTGGCCCGGTTACGCGGGAAGGCGAAACAACTGCTGAAAAGAATCGTGCCGCGCAAGGCAGCACGATAGAACACTTGTGGCGAGGGGGCTTGCCCCCGTTGGGCCGCGAAGCAACCCCTGATCCGGTCACCGCGGTTTTACTGACATATCGCAGCGGGAGGTTTTACGACTGCTTCGCAGCCGAACGGGGGCAAGCCCCCTCGCCACAGCAAGCCCTCATCCAAAATCAGTGATTGCGAATCTTCTCGACAATCGCCGTGGTTGAGCTGTTTTCCACCAGCCCCAGCACTTTCACGGTCCCGCCGTAAGCGCTGACGATGTCCGCGCCAACCACTTGGTCGATCCCGTAATCACCGCCCTTGACCAGTACATCCGGCTTGACCGCACGCAGCAGGTTTTCGGGAGTGCCTTCAGAGAAGCTGATCACCCAATCCACGGCGCCTAAACCTGCCAGTACCGCCATGCGACGGTCGACGCTGTTGATCGGCCGACCCGGCCCTTTCAAGCGGCTCACCGACGCATCGTCATTGACCGCCACGATCAGGCGATCACCCTGGGCGCGCGCCTGTTCGAGGTAAGTCACGTGGCCGGCATGCAGGATGTCGAAGCAACCGTTGGTGAACACGATCTTCTCTTTGTGTGCTCGCGCGTCATCGACCGCCAGCAGCAACTGCTCGAGGCCCAGCACACCGCGCTCGGAGCCTTCCTCACGCTGAATCGCGCGACGCAGTTCCGGTGCGCTGATGGCAGCAGTACCGAGCTTGCCAACCACGATGCCCGCCGCCAGATTAGCCAGGGCCACCGCATGAGGCAGCTCTTCGCCAGCGGCGATCGCCGCCGCCAGGGTAGAAATCACCGTGTCGCCGGCGCCAGTCACGTCGAACACTTCACGGGCACGGGCCGGCAGGTGCAGTGCCGGATGATCCGGGCGCAACAAGGTCATGCCGTGCTCGCCACGGGTTACCAGCAACGCACCGAGGTCGAGGTCGTGCATCAGTTGCGCGCCCTTGCTCACCAGATCGTGCTCATCGGCACAACCGCCAACAATGGTTTCAAACTCGCTGAGGTTCGGGGTGATCAGGCTCGCACCGCGGTAGATCGAGAAATCCTTGCCCTTGGGATCAGCCAGTACCGGAATGCCCCGGGCACGGGCGGCCTGGATCAGTACCTGATGGTTTTTCAGCGCACCTTTGCCATAGTCGGACAGCACCAGCACCTTGATGCCTTCGAGCAATTCGTCGACTTGCTCGCCCAGCGCCAGGGCGTCGGTTGCGAAGGATTCTTCGAAGTCGATACGCAGCAATTGCTGGTGACGGCTCATGACCCGCAGCTTGACGATGGTCGGCTGGTGCGCAATGCGCTGGAACAACGCTCGCACGCCAGCGCCCTTGAGGCTATTGACCAGGCTGTCGGCGGCTTCGTCGTCGCCGGTCACACCGACCAGCGAGGCCGGCGCACCGAGCGCGGCAATGTTCAAGGCAACGTTGGCGGCACCGCCCGGGCGGTCCTCGATGTGATCGACCTTGACGACCGGTACCGGCGCCTCAGGGGAGATCCGTGAGGTACCACCATGCCAGTAACGGTCGAGCATGACATCGCCGACCACCAAGACAGGGGCTTGATTGAATCGCGGCATGGACAACTTCATGGAGCAACCCACATACAAAATGAACAGGGGCGCGATATTAACACAGGGTTGGTGCTGGCTTGCTGGACGGCTGCAACCTGATGAATCAGCGGGGGTTTCTGATCATTTATTGAGCAGAAATTGTGATAAACGACGGCAAGCATCTTCAAGTTGCAGCACCTGGGTATCGATCTCGCACTCCGCCGTCAGCGGCGCCTCATAAGGGCTGTCGATACCCGTAAAGTCCTTGATCCGCCCTTGCCGGGCAGCTTGATACAAGCCTTTGGGGTCGCGTTGCGCGCATACCGCGAACGGCGTGCTCACATACACCTCAATGAAATCACCCTCAGCAAACAACCGACGGGCAGCGTCTCGCTCGGCTCGAAACGGCGAGATCGCCGCGACAATCACAATCAAACCCGCGTCGACCATCAGCCGCGCCACCTCGGCCACGCGTCGAATGTTTTCCCGGCGACACTTGGCACTCATCCCAAGATCGCGGCACAGGCCATTGCGCAAGTTGTCACCATCAAGCAGAAACGTGTGCAGCCCATGCCGATTCAGTTGCAGCTCCAGCGCATTGGCCAGGGTCGACTTGCCCGCGCCTGAAAGGCCCGTCAGCCAGAGGCAGCGCGGGTGCTGGGATTTGATAACCGCGCGGTCGTGGTTCGACAGCGATAAATCGTAAGGCCTGATCTCCGGAACAGGCATCGACAGGGTCTCATTCATAACCGAGCATTTCGTAATCGCGCTGGTACACCCGTCGCACCAGCCGACGGGTACGCACCGAGCAGAAATCGCGGGCAAGCATCGGACGCCGCTGTTGCGAGCCGTTGAGGTGAGGTAACACCACCGAGTGGCCTAACTGTTCGCAGACCAAGCGAAAATCTCGCTCCAGATGCTCCTGGTAGCCGATGAAATCCGGGGCCAGATGCCCCAGAGAGTCGGTCAGAAAATCCGTTTGCGCGGCAAAATGTATTTGTCGGCTGATCGTCTCCGAATGCAGCCAGCGAGCGACGAAATCATCGAAGTCGCGGTAGTGGCTGACCAGCTGCTGCGCCGCCTGGTCGCGCCGACCCAACTCGTTGCCGCGCAAAAAGGCATAAGCCGAGTAAGCCCTTTCCAGCGGATCACGAACGAAGGCGAACTTAAAACTGGTGGCAAACTGTTCGGGGAATTGCTGCTCGTACCAATACAACGGCAAGTGCCCAGGGCTCCAGCCATCGAACAGCGCTGCACACACACTGCTCCCGGCACATTTGGGGACATGAATGAATAGACAGGAATGCTGTTCGAAGGCCTGAGGAAACCCCAGATTGGCCGACATGGATTTGTTGACCACCTGACGGTCCACGACCGACAGGCGCCCCAGCAGAAAAGCCCGCTGCGACTTGGGCAAGAGCTTCCAGAGATAGCGTTGCAGCATGGCAGTACCCGCGCGAAAGGGTTGCCCCATCGCTTGAAGTCAAAGTTCGTTCAGGAACCTTAACAAGCGCGTTGCCGAGATTTATTCCGGTTTGGTCAACAAGCGTAAAAGTCTGGATACAATCCACCGGACGCGTTGCACGCCGGTGAACGCAAGGGTGAGCAGGGCTCACCCTTGCATCGAGTCAGGCGATGTCTTCAGCCGGGGCATCGAGGCCCATGGCGTTCAGGCGGGCGTAGTAGCCGTTCTGTGCCAGAAGCTCGGCATGGGTGCCGCGCTCGACGATCCGGCCCTGATCCATGACCAGAATCAGGTCAGCCTTCTCAATGGTCGACAACCGATGAGCGATGACCAGCGTCGTGCGACCTTTCATGACTCGATCCAGCGCGCCTTGAATGTGCCGTTCAGACTCCGTATCCAGTGCCGACGTCGCTTCATCGAGAATCAACAGTGGCGCGTTTTTCAGCAAGGCGCGGGCGATCGCCAGACGCTGTCGCTGACCGCCGGAGAGGAGCACACCGTTCTCGCCGACATCGGTGTCCAGCCCCTGCGGCAGCTGGGCGATGAAATCCATGGCGTAGGCGTCTTGGGCAGCTTTCTCGATATCCGCACGCGGCGCGCCGGCCAGATCACCGTAGGCGATGTTGTTGGCAACCGTGTCATTGAACAGCGTGACGTGTTGCGTCACCTGGGCAACATGACGACGCAGATTGCGCAGGCGATAGTCTTCGATTTCAACGCCATCGAGCAGGATCTCGCCGGTTTCGTGGTGATAGAAGCGTGGAATCAGGCTGGCCAGCGTCGACTTGCCGCTGCCGGAACGCCCCACCAGTGCGATCATTTGCCCCGGTGCCGCGGTGAAACTGATGTTTTTCAGTACTTCACGGTCGGTTCCCGGATAGGTGAAGCTCAGGTTGCGCACCTCCAGATGACCGTTGATCCGATCTTTCTCGACTGTACCCTTGTCCAGCTCCGGCTCGACATCCAGTTGCTCGAAAATGCTTTCGGCCCCGGCGACGCCTTTCTGGATCGTCGAGCTGACTTCCGATAGCTGCCGAATCGGCTTGGGTAACAGGCCTGCGGCGGTAATGTATGCCACCAGGTCACCGGCGGTCGCATCGCCGCGCAGGAACAGCACCAGGAACATCAGAGCGGCCATGGCGCTGTAGATCACCAACTGCAGCATCGGCGTGTAGACTGCGCCGGTCTTGGTCATGCGCAATTGCTTGTCCGTGTTGCCCTGGCTGGCTTCGGCAAAGCGGCGCTCTTCATAGCTCTCGCCACCGAAGCTGCGCACAACGCGATACCCCTGGATGGTCTCGGACGCAACGTGGGTCACGTCGCCCATGGCCACCTGGATCTTCTTGCTCTGCTTGCGGAATTTCTTGCTGGTGCTGCCGACCATGATCGCGATGAGCGGCAAGATCGCCAGCATGACCAGGGTCAGTTTCCAGTTCATCCACAACAGGTAGGCAAACAGAAACACCACAGTCAGGCCTTCGCGGATCACCACCTTGATAGCGTCGGTGGCGGCGCCGGTAACCATGGTCACGTTGAAGGTGATGCGTGAAATCAGATGCCCGGAGTTATGGGTGTCGAAATAACGGTTAGGCAGTACCAGCAACTTGTTGAACAGCTCGACGCGCAAGTCGTGCACCAACCCCAGCGAAACCTTCGCCAGATAGTAGTTGCCAAGAAACGAGCCCAGGCCTTGCCACGCGGCGATCAGGATGATCAGCAACGGCACGGCCATCAGCAGCTGCAAGTCCTTCAGATAAGGCACATTGGGAAAGAGCACCGCTTCCGGGTTGCTCAAGCCGTCGACGAAATACTTGAGAATCCCGGCCAGCATGGGCTGCGTCGAAGCAAAGATCACGAAGCCGACGATACTGATGGCGAACATGCCCCAGTACGGGCGCACATACGACAGCAGGCGCAGGTAAATTTTCAAGCTCGACGGCGCAGGCGAATCAGGGCTAGTCATGAGAACCCGTTGTATGAGAAAAGAGCCCGCGAGTGTAACACAGGCCATTTTAGTCACTGAGCTGCGGTAACATGACCGGCTATCCATGCCTCACGGCGTCGAAACCTGGAGTATTGATGCAAGTGCTTGACCACCCCCGATACCTCGCCCTGCGCGAGGGAGCACAAGTCCTTGAAGCCGATGGCTCCGGGGACAAGGTTCTGCGGTTGACGGACGGCTCGATCCTCAAGCTGTTTCGCCGCAAGCGCCTGCTGACATCGGCTGCCTGGTACCCCTACGCCAAACGCTTTGCCGACAACTGCGACGCACTGCATGAGCGGCAGATTCCCTGCCCGTCGATACGTCAGGTCTACCGCATCCCCAGCATCGAGCGCGATGCCGTGCATTACGACCCGTTACCGGGTCGGACCCTGCGCCAACTTCTGGATGCCCAGGACGATGCCGACCCACTGCGCGGTCAGCTGGGGGCCTTCATGGCCACCTTGCATGAGCGCGGAATCTACTTCCGTTCAGCGCACCTGGGCAATATCGTGCTCACGCCCGAGCATCAGCTGGGCCTGATCGATATTGCAGACATGCGGGTTTATCGCCGTCCGCTGCGCAAGAGCCTACGGCTGCGCAACTTCAAGCACATGGTGAGATACCCGCAAGACCGCCTATGGTTGCTCGACGGTCGCGGCGAAGTCTTCATGAAGAATTATGGCCAGACGCAGAGCACCTGCTCCCCGGAGGAACTGAGCATCGCTCTGCAAAAATGATCCAGACACCTTCGTCCCTGGGGATGGGACGAAGGTCAGGTATTACACTAGTGCCTGGCGCTGCGCTTGCAATGCCCGAGAAAGGATCATCCCCGCCGGCAACAGCACCAATGGCCATAGTTCGTCTGGATTACCGATCAACAAGCCGCCGTCGAAATTCAACATCACTAGCGCACACGCCAGATACACGCCCCACTCATCACGCATACGCCAGGCCTGCCAAAGCGAGGCCGCCATCACAGCGATGAACAACACCAGTGCGACGGCGCCGCTGTAAAGCCCCAGCGAGACGAAAATATTGTGCGGATGCTGGATCGGCATCCAGCCGTCGAGCACCTGAGTGGTGTGGAAGTCGATGCCGCAACCCAGTACCCAGCCGCAACGGTGCCATTCGCCAACCATGACTTCGAAAATCTCGATGCGATACGAATCGCCGCGCGTCCACAATGCCTGGTACCAGGCGTCGTTATGCACCGCCAGGAACAACAGCCCCATGAGCACCAGACTAATCGCGACGCCGCCGCCAACTTGCCGCGGCTTGTGATAGATCCCATAAAGCACCCAGATTCCCGCCAGGAACACGGCCCCTACCAACGCCGTGCGTGCCTGCAGAATGTAGACTACCGCGAATAACGAAAAAGCGACGGCCAAGCCAGCTTCGACGAACTTGCGTTCCCTGAGCCAGAATGGCAATGCCAGCGCCAGCGCGCACAACAACCAGATACCGGCATATATGACGTTCTGCAAACGTGCAGGAAGCAATGCCACCCGACTACCGACGGCATACTCACCAGTTGCCCAGCTGTAGACCGCCCAGGCGAAAATGTACACCGCCAGGATCCAGAACTGCGCACGAACAAACAGGGGGCTGCGGAAAAAGCGAGGTTCGGTGAATGCGCCGAGCACCATGACGAACATCAGCACATAGAAAATGTGCTTGTAGAACTGCAAGTGTCCGGCAATCGCCGCAGGCACCACAAACCACAGAAGAAATGCCAGCCAGCCCCACATCAACGGCTGCTTGAGCAAGCCGTTACCGCGTTCCTTGATCAGGAAAAACAGGCCCGGCAATACCATCAGTCCGTAAAACAGGTTGTTGGTCCACTTCGACGACCAGCCCACTATGAAGCTCAGCAGAAACAGACAGAGCATCGTTCCAAAATAAGACGTGACGGTGATCTTTCCAGGCTTCGCGCCGCTAAATCCCATGGAGCACCCAACCTGTTGCCAAACCGATAATAAGGGCTGCCATCAGCTTGAGCCGATCGAGACGTTTGCGCTTCAATTTGTTCGCACGCTCCTGTGGAACCACCACATGTTCACCGAAGCCGGTGTGCAATACCGCGTCGTTTTCCAGAATCAACGCATAGCGGTTTTCCCCGGCATACAGACGCGACAAGTCTTTCTCTCCGGATAACCCGGAATACGGTGCATGCAACAGGTAATCCGCGCGACGGCGTAGCCCTGGGTTAAAGGAAAAACCCTGCCAGTCCGCCTTGTGCGAGCCCAGCATGTAGAAAGGAACGCCATGGCTGATTTTTCGTTCGCCCAGGAACACATAAGGACTGTGAACCATCAGGTCATGATTGAAGCTGCGCAACCACACCTGCAGCGCCTGTGGATCTTCCTCCAACAGTCGTTGGGAATCTTCGATAAACCCTTCGCGATAAAAATCCCAGTCGTCTTCGCAATGGAAGATCCATGACGTCTGCACCTGAGAATAGGCGGCATCGATGGATCGCAACTGACCCAGACGCGGATTGTTGATGAAGAACTGGGTGTGCGCCCTCCAGTGCTCCGGAATACAGGCCTCTACGGCACTGTCGCCGGAGTCCTCGGTAATGAACACTTTACGGATGGGGGCCGTGTTGAACCGGTCAAGTGTCTCCAGAGTCCGCTTCAACAGATCGAAGCGGCCGCAACTGGTGATGACGATCGAAATGTCGCTAGTATCGCTGAACAGCATTTATTTACACCGCACCATTTATTGTTTAATCGCCCGGCTTCACAGCCCCAACGACAAGCGTAGTTTCTCTTTCCAGCTCAGCGGCACCCGCTCGCGCAACGGCGCACGCATGGCATCGACAATCGCATGCCCCACCGCCCGGAAGGTATAGCGCTGCTCTACCAGAGCCTGACCGGCCAACGAAATGGCCTCGGCCAGTTGCGAGGACGCGCGCAACACGGCGAGTTTCTCTCTGAGTTCGTCGCGTGTCCGATAGAGCACAATATTCTGCATATCAACAAAACCTAGCGCGCGATTCTCTGCTTCCCCTTGATCGTAAGCAAACAGCACGCAACCACAGGCCATGGCCTCGAAATTCTTGATCATGTATTCGCCCATGCCGACATCGGCACTCACGAAGTAACGGATCCGGCTCAACGTCTCGCAGTACTCCTCACCCGACCCGGTGCGAGTGATCAGCAAGTTTTCGACGTCGGCCACCGACTCGAGCATGGCCTTGCGACCGGCATACGCCACACTATTGAGACTGCCAACGAAACCCAGCTCGATATCACGCTCACGTTGACGGTTTTGCAGCAGCGCCTGATCGTAGCCCTTGGGCACGAAGTGCGCGTCAAAACCTTCATCACGCAAGCGCTGGCTGACCATGAAACCCGAGCTGATCACCCGCACCCAAGGCAACTTGCGGTAATGGGCACTGAATTTCCCGGTGTATTTGCACGGGATGTAATTCTGGTACGCATCGTGTTCAAGAATAACCAGATTGGGCAGGGTTTGTATGAACCTCACCTGTCTGATTTCTTTTTTGAAGCGCAGGAAAAACACGATCCGGTCATAAAGGGTCACATCGACATGCCTGCGAAAGTAGCCACGCAAGTCGTCCTGCTCTGCACTGGTCAATTCACGCTTGTCGCACTCGCAATGCTCGGCGATCCCGTCATACAGTCGGTCAAGGATCGCTCGCTGCTCCTTCTGAACCAGAAACAGAACTTTCAATTGGACTCTCTCTTTCCAGACTGCTCTTGGACCCAAAACAACTCGTGGCGTCGCACTGTTTTACGGAAGAACTCGTTTTCGCCGAATGCCGGCCAGCGTCGGGCCGCCAGGCAACGTTGTATTGCCCGGCGAAGTAGACGCTTGAAGGGAGGCCCGGGCTGAAGGTCGTGCATCATGCCCAACGACATGGCCTTATGCCATTGTTTTTCGGCGGACAAACAAAGCGTCCAGGGCCGCAGCGGCTCATGCGTATCCATCTGCGGCGGCAGCGCTACGCCTGTACCGGCATCGCCCATTGGCCAGCGATCGTTGTCGTGCAAATGATTGGCGTAATGCAATAAGGTGTCGGGTTGCCAAGTCGTGCCGCTTAGTGCCTGCATCACTGCCTGCTGCGAGCACAGATGGTCTGGATGAGGGTCAAAGCGTGGATGCGGCAAGACAATGATCTGAGGTTCGATGCGCTCGATCAACTCACGCAGATCCGCCAGCAGATTGTTCCAGGACGGCAGACCATCAACGTCACTGCCCAAGGCAAACGGATTGAACCGGCGGAAATATCGGGTATCGCCAAGCTGTGCCTCGCGGGACGCTACGGCCTCGGCGGGTGCTCTCTGCATGGCGGGCAATTGCAGGCAGAAGTACCCCAGTTGTATACAGCGCTCCTGAGGTACACCTCCCCACAACGGCACACTGACACTGTCCCAGGCACGCAGTGAACCTTTCATGCGGGACGCTTCGACATCATTGAGCCCCATCTGTCGATAGTGCCCGGCCTCAATTTCTCCGGCGGTCAGGGTCACCACCCAACTCTGACTTGCGCTACTGTACAGCCCGAATGCCGCCAGCTCGGCGTCGTCGGCGTGCGGGGCGATCACCATCACCCGTTGACGACTGTAATCCGGATGCTCGAACGCCCAAAGTACTGGCTCACCAAGCAATCGGCAGAAACGCCCGCGCAAACGTAATTCACCCTGTGACAGCACCCGTGACTGACCACTGAGATTGAGATAACGCAGCCCATTTACACCGCGCTCGAAAGTTTGCCGGTCGGGATTATCCCCCCCCAGCAACTCGACCACCGGATCGATAAAGCGCCCCAGCCAAGTACTTTTCACCCGCAACGCCAGTACCAGCGTGGCGTCATCGACCAGCATGACACCCTCATCCAGCCGCAGCCGTTCACCGTCCAGATGGATCTTGGGCTGTGGTGTATACGGCGGGAAGCTGTATTGGTAATCGTCTTGGGGGGAATAAAACAGATGGTCGGCAAACCATGCCTCGTGGGCGATCCAGCCCAGCACCGCAAACACCAGCGGCAGCCACCAGACCACCAGCACGCCGATCGCGATCAGCAGCATCAACGCAATCAACAGGCCGATGCGTTTGTTGCGCCGATGGCGCTTGAGCAGTTGCTGTTTGCGGCTCATGGGTTGGCTCATACCGTAAAGACCGGCACAGAATTGCACCAACGGTCCTTGTACTCACGGTCGGTTCGACCAAAGGAAAACCGCAGGGGTTTATCCAACGCGCGGGCATGTTCCCAGGCGCTTTGGGTGTTGAGGAAGCTCAGTACGCTGCCAGGGCTGAATTCGCGGGTCTCGGGATCGACACCGCCGTTGACGTATTCGACGCTGATCCATTCCGGCGCCTCGACGCGGTACACCAGTTGAGTCGCAATCGGTGCGTCGTTGAGGAAAATCACCGAGCCGATCAGCAACTCGCGCAACAACTCGATCACCTCGCCCATACGCTCGGCACCGGTGGCCGGAAAGCCCCAGCGACGCTGGAACAGGTCGCAATAGATCGCCGCCAGTTCACTGCTGGAAAACTCGGTAACCGGCCGCACCACGCCGCCCGCCTCTTCCAGCAGACGCAACTCGCGGCGCTGGTTGTAGCGAAACTTTTTCGACAATTCTTCAGGCGTACGGGCCAGCGCCAGTTGTTCTGTCTGCAGCTTGATACCGGTAAAACGACCTTCGCTCAGCGCCGACAGGTAACGCCCCCGATGGCGCAGCGGTGCCTGGGCATCGGTGGCGGCCGGCAGAATCAGTTCGGCATTGCCGAGGTCGAACAGGCCTTTTTTACCCGTGCGCTTGAGCACGTCCTTGGACAGCGCCAGGTCGCGCCCCCAGGTCGGGATGGCGGCTTTCACTTCGCCGTCCTGCTCCCAAGCCAGGTAACGCACCGGGATGTCGGCCAACTGTGCCAGACGTTCGACCACCAGAGGATGAGTCGCGACGCTGCCGCCAAAACGCTGCCAGGTTTGTGCATAAGTCGAGGCGTCGACCTGCACCCAGCCACGCTCGCGCCAGCCTTGAAATCGGTTGAGCATCAGCCCCTCGGTGCCAGTTCGGTAACGTGCGGCAAATGCCAGAAAGCATCGCGCACCGCGCGATCGGAGAAGCGCTCACGCAAGCGGTCGAACATCAGCTCGGCGCACTGCCGGCGTTGCTGCTCGTCCATCGCGGCCAGATGTTGCAGCCCTTGAGCCAAGTGCCCGGCATCGCCCAGCGGAAATAGAATGCCCACACCTTCGACCACTTCCCTGGCGCCACCACACGCGGTGGCGAGCAGCGGCACACCGGCGGCCATGGCCTCCAGCAATACCATGCCGAACGGTTCATGATCGGAACTCAAGGCAAACACATCGAAAGCGCGGAAGTAGCGACGCGCCTCGGGCACCTGGCCGAGGAACAGCACGCGATCGCCGATACCCAGTTCACGCGCCAGGGCCTTGAGGTCCTGCTCCAGCCGACCGCTGCCCAGAATCACCAGCTGACTGTTGGCCGGCAACCCCGGCAATGCGCTGGCAAAACCATGCAACAACGTAGTCTGATCCTTGTCCGGATGCAGGCGCCCGACGTTGCCGACAATCCAGGCATCCATCGACAGACCGAGGGTTTCCCGGGCCTCGCGAACCGACACTTGGCTGGCCTGCAACGCCTGCACATCAATCCGGTTATAGAGCGTCTGAATCCGCTCGACCGGCCATTTCGGCAAGCAACGGCGCATGTCGTCACGCACCGCGTCGGAGACGCCGAGCAGGCTCAGGCGTTTGCGGAAAATATGCGCGAACAGCTTGCGGGTGCGGCGCTGGTAATCACCAAACGCGTGATGCACGCCAATCACCGGCAACGAGGTGCCGAGCAGGGCGATGTAGATCGGTTTGAAACGATGAGCGATGCAGAAACTGAAGTTGCGCGATGCGGCGATCTTGCGCAGATCGCCGATGGCGCCCAGCTTCAGGCCACGAATGGCCTTGGAGCTGTACTCCATGAACAGCACCTCGTCGGACGCACAGTTCGCGGCGACTTGGCTATCTGCAGCCCCGGTCAGGAACACCGTGGTCACGCGATAACCGGTCCCCGCGAACAGGCTGGCGTACTGCCGGGCGCAGTCCAGAAACGGCCCGTCATAGCCGTGACAGAACTGCAGCACATGGCGTTCAGCCGAGCGAGTCATAAGCGTCCGCGCCTTCTTTGACCACCAGAATGTCTTCCATGATCAGGTACTGCAGGTCGGAACCGAAGAACATGTTCAAGGCGTCAGTCGGCGAGCAGATCATCGGCTCGCCACGACGGTTGAGCGAAGTGTTCAGCGACACACCGTTGCCGGTCAGTACTTCCAACGCCTTCATCATGTCGTAGTAGCGCGGGTTGTATTCGCGCTTGAGCACCTGGGCCCGGGACGTGCCGTCTTCATGGACGACTTCCGGCACGCGGGTTTTCCACTCTTCAGCCACTTCGAAGGTGAAGGTCATGAACGGTGCCGGGTGATCGATCTTGATCATTTGCGGCGCAACGGTGTCGAGCATCGACGGGCAGAAAGGCCTCCAGCGCTCGCGGAACTTGATCTGATGGTTGATACGGTCCGCCACGCCGGCCACGCTCGGGCAGCCAATGATCGAACGACCGCCCAAGGCACGCGGACCGAACTCCATGCGGCCCTGGAACCAGGCCACCGGGTTGCCATCGACCATGATTTTGGCGATCTGCTCCGGCATGTTGTCGAGCTTGCGCCACTTTGGCTTGTCGGCGTGACGGGCGCAGGCCGCGATCACGTCTTCATTGCTGTAGGACGGGCCGAGGTAGACGTGCTCCATCTTCTCGACCGGTACACCACGAGCATGAGACACGTAAGCGGCCGCACCCACCGCGGTACCGGCATCGCCGGACGCAGGCTGGACGAACAATTCTTTGATGTCGTCGCGGGCGATGATTTTCTGGTTCAGCTTGACGTTCAACGCACAACCACCGGCGAAGGCCAGCTTGCCGGTTTCCTTGAGCACATCGCCCAGGTAATGGTCGATCATCTGCAACGCCAGTTTCTCGAACAGCGCTTGCATGCTGGCGGCGTAGTGAATGTACGGCTCGTCGGCGATGTCGCCTTCACGTTTCGGACCCAGCCACTCGATCAGCTTCGGCGAGAAGTAGAAACCCTTGCCCTTCTCTTTATAACGACGCAGGCCGATGACGTTGGCGTAGTCGGTGTTGATCACCAGCTCGCCGTTCTCGAACGAGGCCAGACGGGAAAAATCGTATTTGCTGGCGTCGCCGTACGGCGCCATGCCCATGACCTTGAACTCACCGTCGAGCATTTCGAAGCCGAGGAACTCGGTGATCGTGCCGTACAGGCCGCCGAGGGAGTCCGGATCGAAGAATTCCTTGATCTTGTGGATCTTGCCGTTTTCGCCATAACCGAAGAAAGTCGTGGCGTACTCGCCCTTGCCGTCGATCCCCAGGATCGCGGTTTTCTCTTTGAAACCGGAGCAGTGGTAGGCGCTGGAGGCGTGGGCCAAGTGGTGCTCGACCGGCTCGATCTTGATCTTTTTCGGATCGAAACCCAATTGCTCGAGGCACCAGACAATCTTGTTGCGATAGCGCTTGTAGCGACGGTTACCCATCAGGATCGCATCGAGGGCGCGGTCCGGGGCGTACCAGTAGCGCTTGGCGTAGTGCCAGCGAGCCTTGCCGAACAGGCTGATCGGTGCGAATGGAATCGCCACCACGTCAACGTCGGATGGCTTGATGCCAGCCTGCTCGAGGCAGAATTTCGCCGATTCGTAAGGCATGCGGTTCTTTGCATGTTTATCACGCACGAAACGCTCTTCTTCAGCCGCCGCGACCAGCTTGCCGTCGATGTACAAGGCTGCGGAAGGATCATGGCTAAGGGCGCCGGACAGGCCAAGAATCGTCAATGCCACAGGGGTCTAGCCTCTTTAGTCTGCATGCAGGCGCAACGCGCCTCAAAAATTAATGTGCCCTCGCAAGGGGCGAGAGACAGCTAAAGGGCGGGATTATAGCGTAAACGTGGCGGGAATGACCCTGCCCTTATCGGTGCCGTGAAGATGACGTCGAGCCCAAGCGTTCGCCTTTGCTCATCCGCGACCCGGCCGCCAGTAAATCCTGATATTTCCGTCGGCAGCCTGCCGGTAAATCGTATAGGGCAAGAAAACCGTGTCGAATACACCCGAAAGGGTCAAGTCCAGCAATACGAACGGCACCAGAATACCCGTGGGATCGGGTGGCGCATGGAGGAGACAAAAGTCGTGAGCCAGACCGCTGTAGATGCGAGGAATGGACTGACAGTAGGTCTTTTGCTTTCTGAGGCCACGGGCGGCCTCTTCGTCATCCTGCAGCACCGTGACAGCGGTCCCGCAGCCAGACAGCGCCAGTGAAAAAGAGCTCAACATCACAGCCATTTTTATCGTCAAAATCTGCCCTCCGAGAACGTCAGGCAAACTAGCATCGTGGCTATTCAGGGCACAGTTCATGGGCTCTGCAGATCATGTAGGACAATTCACAAGAACTTGTCCGCCAGATCTCGGGAGACTGATCTGACCCCATCGCGGGCAAGCCCGCGATGGGGTCGAAGACCCGATTCAAGCAGCGCTAGAGATATCTTTGGGCAGACGCTGATCAATCACTTGGTACAGCGCACTGCTCTCGGGCCAGTTGCGCATGAACCGCGCCCGATCCCGCGCATACGCGGGGGCAAAGCTGCTGAGCGAACCATGCTGACACATCGAATCCAGATCGATCAGTGCCCAGCGATCCTGCTGCCAGAACAGGTTATGGCCCTTGAAGTCGCCATGGCTGATCCGCTCGCCGATCAGTTCGGCGAACAGGTGATCCAGAGCCCGTAACTCGGCTTCCGGCGCGTCCCCGCTCTCAACGTACGGCGCGAAGCGCTCGATGATGTCCGGCCCCGGCAAATACTCGGTCACCAGGTACGCCCGGCTGCGCAGCCAGAGAAAACGCTTCTCCAGCAACGCCAATGGTTTTGGCGTGGCAATACCGAGGAACGCCAGGCGATTGCCTTCGCGCCATGAGTGCCAGGCGCGGCTCGGGCGCCAGAAACGCTTGAGCCAGTGAGTAAAGCCTTTGATGTTGTAACGCTTGACCACCAGTGTGCGCCCGGCCACCTCGACCTTGCCGACGCTCGCCGCGCCGCCGGTCTTGTACAGATGCCCCTGATCGAGCAAGGCGTCGGCCTGTGCCAGCACCGGCAGCATCGCGGCCTCTTCCTCACGGCGAATCGCCCGTAAGCCGAACGCACCACGCTGGACGCTGAACAGCGTGCATTCGCGGCCGACCTTGATCAGAAAGTCCTTCAAACGCCAGCGACGGACCTTGTCGATCTGTTTTTGCAACGCCTCCATCGGCAACGCGTGTTCGCCGTTACTCAGCAGGTAATACACCAGCAACTCTTCGGTGAAGGGTTCCAGCACTTTGGGCAACTGGGCGAAAAACACCCCGAGGTTTTCCAGGACTTTCTGTTGCGACAGTGGCTTGCCCGCCGTTTCGACGCAGATCCCGGCGCCATCGATCAAATACAACTGACCGCCATGGCGCAGCAGGTTGTCCAGGTGCAGGTCTTCCTGCCATAGGCCTTTGCTGTGCAGTTGGCCGATGGCGCCCAACGCCTCAGCCAGCACCGCGGATTGTTCATCCGCCAATGCGGGCAAGTGTTCGACCTGCTTCCAGGCATCCCCCAGGCTCTCGGCACCCTCAAGGAAATCGAACAACAGCCAACCGCCCTCGCCATCCTTGAGGCCATCGGCCAATAACAACGGCGTGGTCAGCCCCTGAGCGGCCAGCAAACGCACGCCGTCCAGTTCACGTTGAAAATGCCGCGCCGCTTTGCCACCGACCAACAACTTGGCCAGCACCGGCCGGCCGCGCCAGACGCCAGCACCCACATAACGCTGCCCCGGCAATACCCGCAGCAGACTCAGCAGCTGCAAATCGGCAGGCCCCGCGGCATCGGCCAGTGGAATGCTCAGCGGCAGGCTCGGGCTGCGGCCGGCGTTTTTCAGTTCGGACAAACGCATCAACGCGTCTCCTTGTTACTGCGCCGCGCACTCAGGCGCGATACCCAGCGGTCCACCCGCGAACTGTTCAGCGACTGATCCAGATAAACCGCCAACAATTCGCGCAGCTGGCTGTCGCTCCATTCCGGCGCCCGACGCAGCAACGGCTCCAGGTCCTTGACCCGATCACGCCGGCCGAAAAACAGCGGCCGGGTTTTTTCCAGGTCGATCAATTGCGCCTGATAGCCGTCGCCGGTGGCCTGAAGAAAAATGTGCTTGGGGTAGAAGCAACCGTGGACCTGGCGCCTGCCGTGCAGGCGTCGCGCCAGTTGCCCACAGGCCTTGAGAATGGCCGAGTGCTGTATCGCGCTCAGCTCCGACCAGCGCTGCAACAGCGAATCCAGATCATCCCAACCGTCCAGCGCGTGAGTCAGCAGAATCGCCCGAACTTCACCGTCGACCTTGCGCTCACCAAAAAACGCCGCCTGCAGCGCCGGAATACCCAGCGCCCGATAACGACTTATGTTGCGAAACTCACGGGCAAAACTCGGCTCGCCAAAGGGCGAATGCCGGGAGCGCGTCAGGTAGTTGCTCTGGCGCTTGAGGTAGTAGCCATGACCGTCCAGATCCAGCCGAAACACACTGCTCCAGCCACCCCGGCCGGTGTTGGGCTCGTCCACCGCGTCGAGCTGTTTGGCCCAAAGTGCGTCGAAGGTGCCGAGACCATGACGCTCGAACAGCGCACGGTCTTCAGCAGCCAGAAAATCAGTCATTCGCGTCCCTCAAAAAATCTCACCACGTGCCGAATGCGTTTCTTGTCCGCGGCGTCGAGCCGGGCGCATTGGCGGTATTGCAGGTAAAAGCGCAGGCGCTGGGTAGCCGACAGGTGATACTTGGCGACCTTGTCGAGGCAGGCCAGGTCTTTGGTGATGCGGTATTTGAGCCAGAAGCCGCGCCAGAAATCGCCGTTGGGGCAATCGATCAGGAACAGCCGGGCCTCATCGTCGACCAACAGGTTGCGCCACTTCAAATCATTATGAGTGAAACGGTTGTCGTGCATGGTCCGGGTGTAACCGGCCAATTGGCGACTGACGGTATCAACCCAGGCGCGGTCCGCCAGTTTCGGATCACGCCGATTAGCCAGGACCGACAAGTCTTCGGTACGCGGCAGTTCGCGGGTGATCATTGCCCCACGGGCGTACGTCACACCGTGCCGCTCCAACCCCCAGGCCACAACCTCTGCGGTGGGAATGCCCCACTTGGCGAAACGCTTGAGGTTCTGCCACTCGGCCTTTACCCGAGGCTTTCCCAGGTAGCGTCGCAGGCCTTTGCCGGCACTGACGTAGCGTTTGACGTAATAGTTGACGCCTTTGCGCTGGACGCGAATAACTTCAGACAGCGGATCATGGGTCAGTCGCTCGCCCTCGAGGGCAAACACCGCATCAAGACTGCCGAAATCTTCTGCCAGATCGCTGTAAGCCGGCTCCAGTGTCCAACCCGACATCAGAGCGCATCCCCGTAGCGCTGTTTACGCTCATAGAGCTTGTTGGCCTTGCCTTCGAGCCACGCCAGTAACCCGGCTTCTTCAACCAGAATCTGGCGCAGAGGTTGTTGGAAGTACCCCTTGAGGAAACGCAGTTTGTCGCGACGGGTCAGGCCGATCTCCAGCGCCGAAAAATACAGCGCCGCCAGGTCCTTGTTGCGCCAGCGCCGGGTAATCGTCGGGCGGGCCTGGGCGCGGTGCAAGTCGATCACCGACAACTTGAGGTCATCGCAGGTCACCGGCTTATCGGTGTGCAGCAGGAAGTGGCAGATGTAGCAGTCGCGATGGTTGACCCCGGCGCGGTGCATCATGCCGGTCATGCGTGCGACTTCGGCGATCAGGGCGCGCTTGAGCTTGGGCTCCGGCGGGTGCTTGACCCAGTCGATGCTGAAATCTTCAAGGCTGACGGTGGGCGCCAATTCTTCAGTGACGATGAACGAATGCTGATCCGCCGGGTTGCTGCCCTTTTCGCCATAAGCGACGGCAGTCATGGTCGGCACGCCGACTTCTTGCAGACGCTCAATGGCCTTCCACTCCTGGCCCGCGCCCAGCACCGGCAGCTTGGCGGTCAGCAGGTTCTTGAAAATCTCACCCCAGCCGATGCCCCGGTGGATCTTCACGAAGTACCCGTGGCCGTCCACTTCAGTTCGCAGTGTCCGGCGCGCTTCGAGCTCGCGGTACACCTCGCCCTTGAGGCCCTCGACTTCGGCGAACGGGTCGCGTCCGGCCCAGAGGCTCTTGAACGGTTCAGCCAGCATCAACTTCATTAAGCGTGCTCCGCCAGAATCACATCGGCCGCGTGCTGCGGCATGCTGTAGAGGTCGGCCGTCTCGGCGAAGGCCAGACCGTTGCGGCTCCAGGCCGCCCGTGCATCAGTGTCGTTCAACATGCCGGTCAGGTACTGAGTCAGTTGCGCCTGATCGAAGGGTTCGTCGAGCACCAGACCCGCGTCGGCCTCGGCGATGTAATGGGCATACCCACACACCGCGCTCACCAACACCGGCAAACCGGCTACCAGGGCTTCAAGCAATACCGTCCCGGTGTTTTCGTTGTACGCCGGGTGGATCAGCAGATCGGCACCGAGCAGGAAGCGCGGGATATCGCTGCGGCCCTTGAGGAATTGCACGTTGTCGCCGAGCCCCAATGTGGCGCTCTGCAATTGGAATACTTTGGGGTCGTCCTGGCCAATTACAAACAGCCGGGTGCGTTTTTTCAGCTCGGCGGGCAGCGCGGCCAGTGCCTTGAGGCTACGGTCCACGCCTTTGGTCTTGAACCCGGAACCGATCTGCACCAGCAGCAGCTCATCGTCCTTCAGGTTGAATTCGGCGCGGAACCCGGCGCGAATTTCATCCGCGTTCGCGGGGCGACGACGGTCTTGGGCAATGCCCGGTGGCAGCAAATGGAAGCGCTCCAGCGGTGTGTCGTAGTGCTTGATGAACAGCGGCTGCTGGACTTCGGAAATCATCAGCACTTCGGTCTTGGCATCTTTGGCGAACACCGCGCGTTCGTACTCAGCGAAGTGCCGGTAGCGGCCCCAGCGACGGTACAGCGAGTTGCGCAGGTTTTGCGCCTTGTCTTCGAAGCAGCCGTCGGCGGCGTAGTAAACGTCCAGGCCCGGCATTTTATTGAAACCAATCAGGCGATCCACCGGGCGCTTGGCCAGATCGGCCTCCATCCATTCGGTGAGTTTCTCGTTGCGCCGATGATTGAAGAACGCCTTGACCGGCGCCACCAACACTTCGAAGCCCGGCGGGATGTCACCTTCCCAGATCAACGTATAGACACGAATTTGATGGCCGCGCTGCTGGCATTCAAGGGCGATGCGCATGAAGTCGCGCTGCAAGCCGCCAAACGGAAAGTACTTGTACAGGACAAATGCCAATTGCATCAGCGCAGCTCCTCAGCCAGTAACAACGTGCTCAGTCGGCTCGCGACACGCTCGGGATTCAGACGCGTGAAGCACAGGGGCCACTCGCGCTTCAGGTCAAACCGACGGGCATCGTCGGCCGTCGGTTGATAGGTGCATTTCTTTTGCAGGCACGGTGCGCAAGGGAAGTCGCTGGCCATGTGAATCTGCGACTTGCCGTAGGCGCCGGTCAGGCCCGGATTGGTCGGGCCGAACAGCGACAGGGTCGGCACGTCCAGCGCCGCAGCCAGGTGACCGAGGCCGGTGTCCACCGCCACGCACGCTTGCGCGCCGGCCAGGACTTTGCCGACACCCGCCAGGTTCAGCCTGGGCAGCACTTCGACGTGTTTCATGTCTTTGGCAATGCGCTCGGCGCGGGCCTTTTCGACCGGATTGCCCCATGGCAGCTTCACCGCCACGCCGAGATACCCCACCCGCTCGGCCAGCTCGCGCCAATAGGCTTCGGGCCAATGCTTGGTGTCCCAGGTGGTGCCGTGGAGAAACACCACGTACGGATTCTTGCGCGGCAACTCCACCAGCCGCTCGACGTTCAGGCCGTAATCACCCAGCCCTTTGGGCAGGTCGTAACCCAGGGCCAACGCGAACAGCTGACGCACTCGTTCAACCGCGTGCTGCCCACGGGCCACGGCCAGACGTCGGGAATAGAAGCGCGCGGCGATCGGTTCACGGGCCGAGTTCTTGTCCAGCCCGGCCACCGGTGCTTTGGCATAGCGCGTCAACAATGCACTTTTCAGCAGGCCCTGCGCATCGATCACCAAGTCGTATTTCGTCGCGCGGACGCTTTGCTTGAAGCGCTTCCACTCGCCACTCTTGAGGGTCTGCCAGATGTTCTTGCGCCAGCGACGAATCGCCACCGGAATCACCTTGCCCACGGCCGGGTGCCAGGTCGGAATCTCGGCGAAACCTTCTTCCACCACCCAGTCGAACTTGATGCCGGGGATCGCCCGCGCCGCATCGGTCAACGCTGGCAACGCGTGAATCACATCGCCCAGCGAAGAAGTCTTGATCAACAGTACCCGCAAACTATTTGACCTCGACCACAGTGCCCAGCAAACGCTGCAAGGCTTCGTTCACCGCTTTGGGCATGAGCTGGCGCAAGCAGTTGTAATGACCGAAACGGCAGGTGCGATCGAAGCACGGACTGCATTCGATGCCCAGGCGCACGATCTCGACATGCTCGGCCAGCGGTGGCGTGAAGCCCGGCGACGTCGAGCCGTATACCGCCACCAACGGGCGGTTCAGCGCGGCAGCCACGTGCATCAGGCCGGAGTCGTTGGAGACCACCGCGTCGGCGCAGGACAGCAAATCGATGGCCTCGGCCAGGGAAGTGCCGCCACTGAGGTTCACCGACTCTTCACGCAGCCCCGGAATCAACCGCCCACGTATGTCTTCGCCCACCGCGTGATCGTTTTTCGAGCCGAACAGCCAGACTTGCCAGCCTTCACGAATCTTCGCCTCGGCGACCTTGGCATAGTGCTCGGACGGCCAGCGCTTGGACTCGCCGAACTCGGCGCCGGGGCACAGCGCCAACACCGGACGGTCAAGAGCCAGGCCGAACTTGGCCAGCGCGCCGTCGCGAGTCACCGGGTCGATCTGCAGGCTCGGCCGTGGATAAGGTTTCGGCAGCTCGATGCCAGGCTCAAAGGCCAGGGCCATGAAGCGCTCGATCATCAATGGATAACGTTCTTTGTCGAGCGTGCGCACGTCATTGAGCAGGCCGTAGCGGAACTCGCCACGCCAGCCAGTGCGTTTCGGCATGCCGGCAAAAAACGGCACCAGGGCCGACTTCAGCGAATTGGGCAGCAGGATAGCCTGGTCGTACTGACCGGCCAGGGATTTACCGATGCGCCGACGCGTCGCCAGCTCCAGAACGCCGTGGCCGAGCGGGAAGCTCAAGGCCTGGCGTACTTCGGGCATGCGCTCGAGGATCGGCCGGCTCCACTCGGGGGCCAGCACGTCGATTTCGCACTGCGGGTGGCGTTGTTTGAGACACTGAAAAAGTGTCTGCGCCATCACCATGTCACCGACCCAACTGGGCCCAACGATCAGAATTTTCATGTGGTTTCCAAAAACGAACCGGGGAGGCATACGCCTCCCCGCCTCGAGAATCCAGCACCTGCGGGGTGAGCCGCCAGGTCATTTGGACGAGCCTGTACAGGCTCGTCAGATCAATTTTTGCACATCCAGTGCGTGCAG
This sequence comes from Pseudomonas sp. 008, assembly GCF_016861935.1. Taxonomy (NCBI): domain Bacteria; kingdom Pseudomonadati; phylum Pseudomonadota; class Gammaproteobacteria; order Pseudomonadales; family Pseudomonadaceae; genus Pseudomonas; species Pseudomonas sp. 008. The sequence goes on from NZ_BOMA01000002.1 coordinate 254,785, forward strand.
CTTAGCCAGTAAATCTCTTGGGCTGACTTGTTAATGTGGCGAGGGGGCTTGCCCCCGCTGGAGTGCGGAGCACTCCCAAAATCTTCAACCACTTACACATATTATCGAGTGTAACGCTTTGCGACTGCTGCGCAGTCGAACGGGGGCAAGCCCCCTCGCCACAGCAAGCTCCCTCGCCACAAAAGCCTGCCACACTCATGTCAGCTTAACCCCAGCTCACGCCAGATCCGCATGACCTGCCGTCGCTCATCCGCGAACTGGTCGCCCGGTATCACACCGGCATCCTTCTGCAAGGCCTCCCGGTGAGCGGCGGAGCGGTAGGCTTTATAGGCCTCACGCAACAGGCTGGCGTCTTCGGCGGGTATCAACCCTTCCTCCTCCAGCCCTTCCAGAATGCGGATATTGTCGGTATAGCGCAGCAATGACGGATGTGTTTCAGACCACGCCAGAGCCGCGTATTGCACCATAAATTCAATATCGACGATACCTCCAGCGTCCTGCTTGAGATCGAACGGCGCCGTGGCCTCGAAGGCATTTGCCGCCGTGCCCGCCGCAGTGCTCTTGCTGCCGAGATTATCGCGCATCTTGGCGCGCATCTCGCTGACCTCCTGGCGCAAGGTCGACAGGTCCCGGGATTTGGCCAATACCGTCGCGCGAACCTTCTCGAATGCCTGGCCGACATCCTGACTACCCACCAGCACCCGCGCCCGCACCAGCGCCTGGTGCTCCCAGGTCCAGGCCTCGTTTTCCTGATACCGGGCAAACGCGCCCAATGAACTCACCAGCAAACCGGAAGCACCGGACGGCCGCAGGCGCATGTCCACTTCATACAATTGACCGGAGTTGGTCTGAGCCGTCAGCAAGTGAATGATCCGCTGCCCGAGCCGGGTAAAGAACTGCGCGCCGTCGATGGGTTTCGGGCCGTCGGTTTCCGCTTGCGGATCCGCGTCATGGATGAACACCAGGTCCAGGTCCGAACTGTGCCCCAATTCCAGGCCGCCGACTTTCCCGTAACCGACAATGATGAATCCAGGGTCGCACACGCTGCCATCGGTGCGCAGCGGTGTACCGTACTTGGCCACCGTCTGGCGCCAGGCCAGGGCCAGCACTTGTTCGAGGATCGCTTCGGCAAGCCAGGTCAGGTAATCGCTGACTTTCATCAACGGCAGGCTACCGGCAATTTCCGAAGCGGCGACACGCAAGCGGTGCGCCAGCTTGAAATGCCGCAGGGCTTCCATTTGTTGTTCGAGGTCGTCTTCGGGAATCCGCGTCAGACGCTCACGCAACTCGGCCGCCAGTTCCGGCGCCAGCGGCGGCTTGAATAGCCGGCCTTCGTTGAGCAATTCGTCGAGCAGCAACGGGAAACGCGTGATCTGTTCAGCAATCCACGGACTCGCCGCGCACAGTGTCAGCAGACGGCGCAGCGCACCGGGGTTTTCGGTCAGCAGCACCAGATAGGCGGAACGCCGCGCCACCGCTTCAACCAGTGGCAGCACGCGCTCCAGCACCAGATCGGGATTGGCGTGCTCCACGGCCTGGGCCAGCAAGCGCGGTATAAAAGCATCGAGGCGTTCCCGTCCCAGGCGCTGCATGGCACGCAATTGCGGACTACTGCGCAGACTGGCCAATGCCTTCAGCGCCTTGGCGGCATCGGCGAAACCGCCCTCTTCGAGTTGGCGGCACGCGGCTTCTTCGTCCTGGGCTTCTTCCCACAGCGGCAGCCATTCCCCGCCGACCACCACTTCGCTCTCGGCGCCCTGCTCTTCATCGGGATCAGCAATCACCTGGCCAAAGTGCCAGGCCACCCGGCCACGCCAGTACATCAGTTGTTCGTGGAATGCCGTCCAGTTGGCAAACCCGAGCATGAAGGCAATGCGCGCCTGATCCTGCGGGCCGTCCGGCAACATCTGGGTCTGGCGGTCGGCAATCGCCTGAATCGCGTGCTCGGTGTAACGCAGGAATTCGTAGCCTTCGCGCAGTTCGCCGACCACCGCCGGCGGCAGATAGCCCTGCCCCTCCAGGGTGCTCAGTACTTTTAATAGAGGACGCTGCTGCAGGCTCAGGTCGCGACCACCGTGAATCAGCTGGAAAGCCTGGGCGATAAACTCGACTTCACGGATGCCGCCGGAGCCAAGCTTGATGTTGTCAGCCATGCCCTTGCGCCGGACTTCCTGCTGGATCAGCTGCTTCATGGTGCGCAGCGCTTCGATGGCCGAGAAGTCCAGGTAACGCCGGTAAACGAACGGCCGCAGCATCTCGAGCAACTGGGCGCCAGCCACTTGATCGCCAGCCACCACCCGCGCCTTGATCATCGCGTAGCGTTCCCAGTCGCGACCCTGATCCTGGTAATACTGTTCCAGCGCATTGAAGCTCAGCACCAGAGCGCCGGACGAACCGTAAGGCCGCAGGCGCATGTCGACGCGGAACACGAAACCGTCGACAGTCATCGGGTCCAGCGCCTTGATCAGACGCTGGCCGAGGCGAATGAAAAATTCCTGGTTATCCAGCGAGCGTTTCACGCCGACGGTTTCGCCGCCCTCGGGATAGGCAAAGATCAGGTCGATGTCCGACGACAGGTTCAGCTCCACCGCGCCGAGCTTGCCCATGCCGAGGATGACCATCTGCTGCGGCTCGCCGCTGCGCCGCCCGGTGGGCACACCGAACTGCTGGCAATGCCGCGAGTACAACCACTGATAGGCCTGATCGATGCTGGCATCGGCCATGTCCGAGAGGTCGCGACAGGTCTGCACCAGATCGGCCTGGCGAGTCAGGTCGCGCCAGATGATCCGCACCTGGTGACGATTACGCTGGCGGCGCAGGGCACGGCCAAGCTGGTCGTCGGTTTCGGCGGCGCTCACCGCCGTGGCGATCTGTGCGCACAACTCGCCCGGGGCAAAGGCTCGATCCAGTTCGCCGGACTGCACCAGTTCCAGCAACATCAAAGGGTCACGCAGACTCTGTTCAATCACAAAGTCGCTGGCAGCGGCGACGCGGGCAAATTGCGCCCAGCGCTCAGGCGTCCAGGCAGACAGGCCATGGTCATCGGGAAGAACCCCGACGGTTGTACGAAACGACTGCTCGGCGCGGGTGACTAACGGCAGGAGCCCATCGGGCAGTTCGGCAAGCGAAGGGAGGCTCATGGTCTATCCTTGATCGGCGTGTGAAGGGCTGCATGTAGTGATTCGTGAAAACACGCTACGTGACTGACTGTCGAACAAAGGTTAGAAATAGCTGAAATTTCTTTATTTTTGGCAGCGATCATCAAGCTTCCACCTTTTTCGATTGGCAAAAGACCAACCTTAACGATTATTCTCACAACGCAGCCGGAGGCCACAAGCCAATCATCTGTAGTTTTACTACTCGTCTATACATTCGAAAGGCTGAAATGCCCGAAGATTTGTAGTAAAACTACACGCCGCCGGAACAACCTATCGGCAATCCAAGAATTTATATCGTCTGCCCACAAGGCCAGTCGCAAACTCAGGCAACCGATTCTGGAAGCCTTTCCGCCCTGGAGCAAGCCATGCAAGACCTCGATCCCGTCGAAACCCAGGAATGGCTGGACGCCCTGGAATCGGTTCTCGACAAAGAAGGCGAAGACCGTGCTCACTATCTGATGACCCGTATGGGCGAACTCGCAACCCGTAGCGGTTCGCAATTGCCTTACGCCATCACCACGCCATACCGCAACACCATTCCCGTTACCCACGAAGCACGCATGCCTGGCGACCTGTTCATGGAACGCCGCATTCGCTCGCTGGTACGCTGGAACGCGATGGCCATGGTGATGCGCACGAACCTGAAAGATTCTGACCTGGGCGGTCACATCTCCAGCTTCGCCTCCAGCGCGACCCTGTACGACATCGGCTTCAACTATTTCTTCCAGGCCCCGACCGACGAACACGGCGGCGACCTGATCTACTTCCAGGGCCACACCTCGCCAGGCGTTTACGCCCGTGCGTTCATGGAAGGCCGCATCACCGAAGACCAGATGAACAACTTCCGCCAGGAAGTCGACGGTCAGGGCCTGTCGTCCTACCCTCACCCTTGGCTGATGCCTGACTTCTGGCAGTTCCCGACCGTATCCATGGGTCTGGGCCCGATCCAGGCGATCTACCAGGCACGCTTCATGAAGTACCTGGAACACCGTGGTTTCATCCAGCCAGGCAAACAGAAAGTCTGGTGCTTCCTGGGCGACGGCGAGTGCGACGAACCGGAATCCCTGGGCGCGATCTCCCTGGCCGGCCGCGAAAAGCTGGACAACCTGATCTTCGTCATCAACTGCAACCTGCAGCGCCTCGACGGCCCGGTTCGCGGCAACGGCAAGATCATCCAGGAACTCGAAGGCGTGTTCCGCGGTGCTCAGTGGAACGTGACCAAAGTCATCTGGGGCCGCTTCTGGGACCCACTGCTGGCCAAGGACGTCGACGGCATCCTGCAACGCCGCATGGACGAAGTCATCGACGGCGAGTACCAGAACTACAAAGCCAAAGACGGCGCGTTCGTGCGTGAACACTTCTTCAACTCGCCAGAACTCAAGGCGATGGTTGCCGATCTGTCCGACGACGAGATCTGGAAGCTCAACCGTGGCGGTCACGACCCGTACAAGGTCTACGCGGCATACCACGAAGCGGTCAACCACAAGGAACAACCGACTGTCATCCTGGCCAAGACCATCAAAGGTTATGGCACCGGTGCTGGCGAAGCGAAAAACACTGCGCACAACACCAAGAAAGTCGATGTCGACAGCCTGAAGTTGTTCCGCGATCGTTTCGACATTCCGGTCAAGGACGAAGAGTTGGAGAACCTGCCGTTCTTCAAACCGGAAGAAGGCAGCGCCGAAGCCCGCTACCTGGCCGAACGCCGTACCGCACTGGGCGGTTTCGTTCCTCAGCGTCGCGCCAAAAGCTTCAACATCCCTACCCCTCCACTGGACACCCTCAAGGCGATCCTGGACGGCTCGGGCGACCGTGAAATTTCCACCACCATGGCCTTCGTGCGGATCCTCGCGCAACTGGTCAAAGACAAGGAAATCGGCCCGCGCATCGTACCGATCATCCCGGACGAAGCCCGTACCTTTGGTATGGAAGGCATGTTCCGTCAGTTGGGCATCTACTCCTCCGTCGGCCAGCTCTACGAGCCAGTCGATAAAGACCAGGTGATGTTCTACAAGGAAGACCAGAAGGGCCAGATCCTCGAAGAAGGCATCAACGAAGCGGGCGCCATGAGCTCCTTCATCGCTGCCGGTACTTCGTACTCCAGCCACAACCAGCCGATGCTGCCGTTCTACATCTTCTACTCGATGTTCGGCTTCCAGCGTATTGGCGACCTGGCCTGGGCCGCTGGCGACAGCCGTACCCGTGGCTTCCTGATCGGCGGCACCGCCGGCCGTACCACCCTGAACGGTGAAGGCCTGCAACACGAAGACGGTCACAGCCACCTGCTGGCCGCGACCATCCCGAACTGCCGCACCTACGATCCAACCTACGGCTACGAGCTGGCGGTGATCATTCAGGACGGCATGAAGAAGATGACCGAAGAGCAACAGGACGTCTTCTACTACATCACCGTAATGAACGAGTCCTACCAGCAGCCAGCCATGCCGGCCGGTGCCGAAGAAGGCATCAAGAAAGGCATGTACCTGCTCGAGGAAGACACCCGCGAAGCGGCGCACCACGTTCAGCTGATGGGCTCCGGCACCATCCTGCGTGAAGTCCGTGAAGCGGCGAAGATCCTGCGTGAAGAGTTCAACGTCGGCGCCGACGTGTGGAGCGTTACCAGCTTCAACGAACTGCGTCGCGATGGCCTGGCCGTTGAACGCACTAACCGTCTGCACCCTGGCCAGAAGCCTAAGCTGAGCTACGTCGAAGAGTGCCTGAACGGCCGTAAAGGTCCGGTCATTGCCTCTACCGACTACATGAAGCTGTTCGCTGAACAAATTCGTCAGTGGGTCCCGTCCAAGGAATTCAAAGTCCTGGGCACCGATGGTTTCGGCCGCAGTGACAGCCGCAAGAAGCTGCGTCACTTCTTCGAAGTAGACCGTCATTTCGTGGTGTTGGCAGCCCTGGAAGCCTTGGCTGACCGTGGTGACATCGAACCTAAAGTGGTGGCTGAGGCCATCGCCAAGTTCGGCATCAACCCGGAAAAACGCAACCCACTGGACTGCTGAGGAGACACTCTGTGAGCGAACTCATTCGCGTACCTGACATCGGCAGCGGTGAAGGTGAAGTAATTGAACTGTTTGTGAAGGTCGGCGACCGTATCGAAGCCGATCAGAGCATCCTGACGCTGGAATCGGACAAGGCGAGCATGGAAGTGCCTGCGCCTAAGGCCGGCATTATCAAGAGCCTGAAAGTGAAGCTGGGCGATCGCCTGAAAGAAGGCGACGAACTGCTGGAACTGGAAGTCGAAGGTGCCGTTGCGCCAGCCCCTGCGGCTGCTGCGCCAGCTGCCAAAGCTGAAGCCAAACCGGCTGCCGCACCTGCGCCGGCGGCGCCTGCTGCCGCGCCGACTGCTGCCAGCATCCAGCAAGTGCACGTGCCGGACATCGGTTCGTCGGGCAAGGCCCAGATCATCGAGATCCAGGTCAAGGTCGGCGACACCGTCGAGGCTGATCAGTCGCTGATCACCCTGGAATCCGACAAGGCCAGCATGGAAATCCCTTCGCCCGCCGCTGGCGTGGTCAAGGCCATCAGCGTCAAGCTCAACGACGAAGTCGGCACGGGTGATCTGATTCTGGATCTGGAAGTGGCGGGTGCTGCGGCCCCTGCTGCTGCCGCTCCTGCCCAGGCTGCTGCGCCTGCTGCCGCTGCTCCGGCGCCAGCCGCCGCGGCTCCGGCTGCACCGGTTGCCGACAGCGTTCAGGACATTCACGTCCCGGACATCGGTTCGGCTGGCAAGGCCAAGATCATCGAAGTACTGGTCAAGGCTGGCGACACTGTTGCCGCCGACCAGTCGCTGATCACCCTGGAATCCGACAAGGCGAGCATGGAAATCCCATCGCCTGCCGCTGGCGTGGTGGAAAGCATTTCCATCAAGCTGGATGACGAAGTCGGTACCGGCGACCTGATCCTGAAGCTGAAAGTCAAAGGCGCGGCACCTGCTGCAGCCCCGGCTCCGGCTGCCGCTGCTGCGCCGAGTGCTCCAGCGCCTGCCGCTGCTGCTCCGGCTGCCGCCGCTCCTGCTGCTGCCCCGGCTGCTGCTCCTGCCAAGCCTGGCGCGAAAGTTCACGCCGGCCCTGCCGTGCGTCAACTGGCCCGCGAGTTTGGCGTCGAGCTGAGCGCTGTCGGCGCCAGCGGTCCGCACGGTCGCATCCTGAAGGAAGACGTTCAGGTTTACGTCAAGGCCATGATGCAGAAGGCCAAGGAAGCTCCGGCCGCTGCAGCTGGCGCAACCGGCGGCGCGGGCATCCCGCCGATTCCGGTCGTGGACTTCAGCCGCTTCGGCGAAATCGAAGAAGTGCCGATGACACGCCTGATGCAGGTCGGCGCTGCCAACCTGCATCGCAGCTGGTTGAACGTGCCGCACGTGACGCAATTCGACTCGGCGGATATCACCGAGCTGGAAGCGTTCCGTAACGCCCAGAAAGCCGTTGCAGAGAAGGCCGGCGTCAAGCTGACCATCCTGCCGCTGCTGCTCAAGTCCTGCGCGCACCTGCTCAAGGAACTGCCGGATTTCAACAGCTCGCTGGCACCAAGCGGCAAAGCGATCATCCGCAAGAAATACGTAAACATCGGTTTCGCCGTCGACACCCCGGATGGCCTGCTGGTACCGGTCATCAAGAACGTCGACCAGAAGAGCCTCCTGCAACTGGCCGCCGAAGCTGCTTCCCTGGCTGAGAAAGCCCGGACCAAGAAGCTTTCGTCGGACGAGATGCAAGGCGCCTGCTTCACCATTTCCAGCCTCGGCCACATTGGCGGCACCGGCTTCACGCCGATCGTCAACGCGCCGGAAGTGGCGATCCTCGGTGTTTCCAAGGCAACCATCCAGCCAGTCTGGGACGGCAAAGCCTTCCAGCCGAAACTGATGCTGCCGCTGTCGCTGTCCTACGATCACCGTGTGATCAACGGCGCCGCTGCTGCACGCTTCACCAAGCGTCTGAGCGACCTGCTGGCGGACATCCGCACCATCCTGCTGTAACACCGACTGGCCCTCCCCTGGCGGAGGGCCAATCGCGTTCCACGTTTTCCGAGCGCCACGCTCGTACCTCAACCCCGTCGATTTGGCGGGGCTTTTTTTGCCCTGAAGAAAGCCCTCCGCGTTTCAGCATCCTATGTAGCAGCTGTCGAGCCCCAGCGAGGCTGCGTTCGGCTGCGTAGCAGTCGTGAATCCGGCTGACGCGGTGAGCCTGATGCACTGCAATTTCTGGTTTGACGACTGCTACGCAGCCGAACGCAGCCTCGCAAGCTCGACAGCTGCTACGGGATTGCCCCTTTTCGTGCCTTATTCCTACATCTAAGGCTTACGCCACCTACAACCCCAGTCCACTTCTGCCCGATATTTTTCTCCAGCCAATAACTAGGCTTAGTTCGGGGACTTCTAATAGAAACCTCGATAACTTAATCTGCTTAGTTAGCATTACTTCGAATGGATTCGAACATGTTCAAACCAACTGTTGGCCCAATTATCGGCCACACCACAACTAACCATGCCCGTATTTTTTTGCGCGGTGAATTACAGGACAATGCCTTGGTATTTGCAGGCATCCGTTATCGACGCACCAGTGAGCCATACTGGTCAAAAGGCGTATTTGCAAAACTGTCCGTCTTGCGCGACATGTCCGATGTCATTGCACTCAATGATCTGGCCACCGACACCGACTATGAATACCAGGCAGGCTGGTTCAGCCCCATGAACCCGGTGCATACCGTAGAGACGGTTCAGGAACTGCCGCTGCAATGGCCGCGGGAGATTTACCGCTTTCGCACGCAGTCCAGCAAAACCAGCCAGCCACGGGCCTATGTCGTCGGCTCGTGTCGTTACCTGCGAATGACCGCCGGCATTGCGTCGGCCCCACAGTTGGGCGACCGGATTTTTGCCTCGATCAACAGCCTGGCGGACAGCGCCGAACCGCCCATCAGCGCCATGCTGATGACTGGCGATCAGATTTACGTCGACGACTTGAACCTCGTGGCCCCCGACCGGGAATACAAGGACATTCTCAAAAAATACCGCACAGCCTTTTCCCAGCCTCATATTTCCAAGTTAATGTCAGGCATGCCGACTTACATGATCCTCGACGACCATGAAATAGAAGACAACTGGCCCGCCAACAAAAGTAACGACGATGATTACTTATACAAAAATGCCATTGCAGCATATGAGTTATATCAAGCCAGTCACAGCCCCACGCATGAACTGCTGGCCAATGGGCAAGTAAGTAAAAGACTGGAACAGTATTGGTATCAGTTCTCCGAGGGTGATATCGGGTGGTTTATCACCGACAGTCGAACGCGACGCAATCTGTCGGCCAACGACCGGCGTATCCTTGACGAAGAACAGGAACAGGCGCTGCTCAAATGGCTGATCAATAGCCCGGCCCGAGTCAAATTCGTGGTCACCAGCGTCATGTTCTATCCCGACCGCAAACTAAACGGCGATGACGCCTGGAAAGCCTTCCCGGAGCAACGCCTACGGCTGCTGGAGACGATTCGTACACGCGGTATCAAGAACGTCCTGTTCATTTCCGGCGATGTCCACGGCTCCCTCACCAGTCGCCTGACCCACAGCGAGGCCCCGGATTTTGAAGTTCATACCATCGTGTCCTCACCGCTGTGCAACAGCAAACTGCTGCCGTACGCCAAGGCGTCGACCTTCATTCTCGATCAAGCCCTGGCCCGAACGCCCGAGGGAGATTATCGGCATGAACTGACCAGCGAGGTGATCAGCCAGGACAATTTTGCCCATCTGGTCGTCGAGGCCGAACAGGTTCGCGTCAATTATCACGATCGGGATGGCAAGCCATTGCAGTCGATCAGCATCAAATTGCGTTGACCCTTGAAAAAGATCGCAGCCTTATTGGAGCTGCCGAAGGCTGCGATCTCTTGATTCACAACATTACTTTCGGCGCCTCGTTGAAGAATTCTCCACGTCTGCCGACATATTCTTATAGCACTTGGCCTTCATGTCTCTTGTCAGTCGGTGTCGCAATGATGCAACCTTGCCGCAGGCAACAGTAAAGAGGGCGAGAGCCCGGCGCGATCAGCATATTCGAAGCGAGTTTCCTTCAATGAAAAGCCAACCCGATGCCGCCAGCCGTATGGTGGCCGAGGTAGTGACGCAGTTGCCTGTGCCCTCGCGGCTCGGCATGCTGCGTTTCGAACGGCTGAATGAACCAAGCTGGGCGCTGCTGTTTCTCGATCCCAATTGCGAACGACAGTTCGGCCTGCCGGCGGTGGAGCTTTGTGCTCTGGTCGGCTCGCCCTACGCCAGCCTGATGGAGCCCGAAGCGCGCTATCAACTGCATGACACGATCCAGCAGCAACTCACCGAAAGCCCGCATTACCTGATCCGCTACACCTTGCACACCGCCGCCGGCGTTCTGAGCCTGCTGGAACTGGGCGAAGCCTACAAACAACACAATCGGCACCTGCTGCGCGGCTACCTGATGGTGGTGGACGGCCTGTTCGACGGCGAACCCTTGCTGCCGGCGCTGGATCTGGAAACCCAGAACTCACGCCTGCAAATCGCCCTGGAACTCAATCAACGTGCCCAGCAGGAACAACTGCAGCACCTGGACCGAGTGCGCGCCCAGCAAGACCTGATCCTGCTGCTGACCCGCCAGCGCTATAGCACCAACAATTCCCTGCAAGAAGCCGCCGAACTGATCACCCGCAGCGCCTGCGACATCTATGAAATCGACTGCGCCAGCCTGTGGAACCTCGATGGCTCGCTACTGACACCGATCTCGGCCTATCACCGCGCCACCCGGGGTCGCCAACTGCCAGAGCCGATCGACGCCAGTGGTTTTCCCGATTACCTCGACGCCTTGCACACCGGCCGCGCCATCGACGCCCACAACGCCATGCGTGACCCACGCACCCGGGAAATCGCCGAGCACCTGCGCCCGCGCGACGTCAACGCCATGCTCGACGCCAGCATCCGCGTCGATGGCCAGGTGGTCGGCGTGCTCTGCCTGGAACAGATCGGGGCGACCCGCGCCTGGCAGTCGGACGAAATCGCCTTTGCCGGCGAACTGGCGGATCAATTCGCCCAAGTCATCAATAACCACAACCGCCGCACCGCCACCAGCGCCCTGCACCTGTTCCAGCGTGCAGTGGAGCAAAGCGCCAACGCCTTTCTGCTGGTCAATTGCGACGGCGTGGTGGAGTACGTCAACCCAAGCTTCACCGCGATTACCCAGTACACCACCGAGGAAGTCCACGGCCAGCGGCTGTCGGAACTGCCAGCGCTGGAAAACCTCAGCGAACTGCTGTTCGACGCTCCGTCGGCGCTGGCCAAGAGCAACAGCTGGCAGGGCGAGTTCAAGAGCCGGCGTAAAAACCTCGAACCCTACTGGGGCCAGTTGTCGATTTCCAAGGTCTACGGCGACAACCGTGAGCTGACGCACTACATCGGCATCTACGAAGACATCACCCAGACCAAGCTCGCCCAGCAACGCATCGAGCGCCTGGCTTACACCGATAACCTGACCAACCTCGGCAACCGCCCGGCGTTCATCCGCAACCTCGATGAGCGCTTCGCCCGAGACAGCGATACACCCATCAGCCTGCTGCTGGTGGACATCGACAACTTCAAGCGGATCAACGACAGCCTCGGCCACCAGACCGGCGACAAACTGCTGATCAGCCTGGCGCGGCGCCTGCGCAACAGCCTGAGTTCGAGCGGCAGTCTGGCGCGTTTTGCCAGTAACGAATTCGCGGTACTGCTGGACGACACTGACCTCTCGGCGGGCCAGCAGGTTGCCAATCAATTGCTGGCAACCCTCGACAAACCGATGTTCGTCGACAACCAGTTGATCAGCGTCACCGGCTCCGTGGGCCTGGCCTGCGCGCCGCTGCACGGTCGCGACCCACAGACGCTGATGCGCAACGCCGGCCTGGCGCTGCACAAGGCCAAGGCCAACGGTAAACACCAGGTGCAGGTGTTCACCGAAGCACTGAATGCCGAGGCCAGCTACAAACTGTTCGTCGAAAACAACCTGCGCCGCGCCCTGACCCAGAACGAGCTGGACGTGTTCTACCAGCCCAAGCTGTGCCTGCGCAGCGGTCGCTTGCTGGGCATGGAAGCGCTGTTGCGCTGGAACCATCCGGAAAAAGGCATGATCCGCCCGGACCAGTTCATCAGCGTGGCCGAAGAAACCGGACTGATCATCCCGATCGGCAAATGGATCGCCCGCCAGGCCTGCCGCATGAGCAAAGACCTGACCGCCGCCGGCCTGGGCAACCTGCAAGTGGCGATCAACCTGTCGCCCAAGCAGTTCTCTGACCCGGACCTGGTGGCGTCCATCGCCAACATCCTCAAGGAAGAAGCGCTGCCGGCGAACCTGCTGGAGTTGGAACTGACCGAAGGCCTGCTGCTGGAAGCCACCGAAGACACCCACTTGCAGCTCGATCAGCTCAAGCGTCTGGGCCTGACCTTGGCGATGGACGACTTCGGCACCGGTTACTCGTCGCTCAGTTACTTGAAAAAATTCCCGATCGACATCATCAAGATCGATCGAAGCTTCATCCACGAAATCCCGGACAACCAGGACGACATGGAAATCACCTCCGCCGTGATTGCCATGGCCCACAACCTGAAACTCAAGGTCGTGGCTGAAGGCATCGAGACTGCCGAGCAACTGGCCTTCCTGCGCCGCCACCGCTGCGACGTCGGCCAGGGCTACCTGTTCGACCGACCGATCCCGGGCTCCGAGCTGATCGAAAAGCTCAAACGCTACCCGCGCGGCCCAATCGCCTGACAGCGACGTAACACTCGGGCAAACTGGCAGTCTGTATTTACATCTCAACCTGACTGAGAGGACTGATCATGGTTCTGCGCTCGGAAATTCTGGTGAACAAAAACGTGCTCCCGACTAAAGAACAAGCTCTGCCTGGCCGCGAAACCCCGATCAAGGTTCCGGAGAAACACTTCGTCAACGGCAACCCGCTGCTGGGTCCATTTCCGGGCAACGTAGAATTCGCGATCTTCGGCCTGGGTTGCTTCTGGGGCGCGGAACGCAAATTCTGGCAGCGCGAAGGCGTGTTCAGCACCTCGGTCGGTTACGCCGGCGGCTTCACGCCGAACCCGACCTACGAAGAAGTCTGCTCGGGCCTGACCGGGCACACCGAAGTGGTGCTCGTGGTGTATGAGCCGGAAAAAGTCAGCTATGAACAGCTGCTGAAAATGTTCTGGGAACTGCACAACCCGACCCAGGGCATGCGCCAGGGCAACGACATCGGCACCCAGTACCGCTCGGTGATCTACTGCACCAAACCGGAACAACTGGAAGCGGCGAAGAACAGCGCGAAAGTGTTCCAGGCGGAACTGACCAAGGCTGGCAAAGGCATCATTACCACCGAGATCGACGAAGCCCCGACGTTCTACTACGCCGAGGCGTATCACCAGCAGTACCTGGCCAAAAATCCTGAGGGGTATTGCGGGATTGGCGGTACTGGCGTGACGTGCCCGATCTAACCGCTTAAAGCAAAAGATCGCAGCCTCGTTTCACTCGACAGCTCCTACAGAGAAAAGCATTCCGTTGTAGGAGCTGTCGAGTGAAACGAGGCTGCGATCTTTTGATCTTGCTTGTCGATTGACCCTATTCGGCAATCAACCAATCCATCTGCCAGCCACCCTGGGTCTGCCCCAACTTCTTGGACAACCACGGCAGCAACTCACGCAACTCCTCTTCCAGCCCCCACGGCGGATTGGCAATCGCCAACCCCGAACCATTCAGGCTGTTCGGCGTATCCAGCGGATGCACCAACAACTCCACCCGCAACAACTTAGGCGCACCCGTGCCGGCCAGATCCTGATAGAACCGCCGCAACGCCCGCTGATCCTTCACCGGATACCAGATCGCCGCCACCGTCTGGCGCATCCGGCCAATCGCCTCTTTCAACGACGCGGCACAACGCTGCATCTCATCAAGCTGTTCGAACGGCGGATCGATCAACATCACCGCCCGCTTCTCCGGCACTGGCAGCAGCGCACGCGGCACATGCCAGCCTTCGCCCAGGTGAACCTTCACCCGACGGTCACCCTTCATGTTGTCCTTGAGCAACACACCGTCTTCCGGGTGCTTCTCGTTCAGCAACACGCGATCCTGCGGCCGGGTCAAACGCCGCGCCAACTCCGGCGACCCCGGGTAATAGCGCAACTGGCCATCCGGGTTCATCTCGTGCAACACCTTCATGTAATCGGCGGTCAGCGCTGGCAAATCCGGCTGATCCCACAACCGCGCGATGCCTTCCAGGTACTCACCGGTACGACTGGCCTGATCGCCCTGCAGGTCATACAGACCGATGCCGGCGTGAGTGTCGAGATAGGCAAACGGCTGCTCCTTGCGCGACATCAAGGCGATGAGGCGGGTCAAAGTCAGGTGTTTGAACACATCGGCGTGATTGCCGGCATGGAAGGCGTGACGATAATTCATGGCTGCTCCTGCGAAGGCCGGGAAGTTTACCTTGTACGGGGCAGAACGTCAGGGGTTCGCGGCTGAGCGGGCAAGTACAACCCCAATACCGCGCCAATCCATAAACCCTGTGGCGAGGGGGCTTGCCCCCGTTGGGCTGCAAAGCAGCCCCAAAATATCCAGACCACCCCATAACCTGTGGCGAGGGAGCTTGCTCCCGCTCGACTGCGAAGCAGTCGCCAAACCAAGCCACTCGGTACAGCTGACAAAACGGGATTGCAGGTTTTGGGGCTGCTGCGCAGCCCAACGGGAGCAAGCTCCCTCGCCACAAAAGCCACTCGACGTTATTCCGAAGGCCGAGCCCGCAACCGCCGCCCAACCACATCCAACACATCACACCCATCGCGCAATGAAATGGCACAGAGCAAGGCAAAATCACTAAGAATGAAGGATTCACACTCGACCGAACCGCGCATGGACATGTTTTCCAGCACCTGAGTGACGGCGCGAATTCGATAGTTGGCAGCGTCGTATAAAACATCGAGCGGCGCGTGGGTATCGACGAACAGGGTCGGCATGTCGGTGCAGTTGCCGGTTAGGGCCATGAAGCGGCTTTTTGGGTGGGGAATTGGTTTTTCGTAGGGTGGATCGGGGTGAAGATTTTTCATTTTCAAGTTCCAGAGGCAGTAAACAGGAACTGCCATCAGCCTTCCTACAGGCTGGGGTGGCAGCTATGCGCGGGGTAGGAATATCGAGGCCTTTGGAAAACTCGACCACGCCGAAGCGTGCCCGCGCACAACCGCCGCAACTGATATTACGGACGCACGTTAACGGCCGCAAACCAAGCTTCAACGCTAATACATTTCCAACGACTTTGAAGGGTTCCTACACCCCGCCACTGAATTTTCAGTGACCACCAAAGACTATCGATGGAAATCATTTCACACCAGTTCATGGAAACCGCCGCGACTTGAAGGAAACTTCCGACGACCTTGCCCAGAAATTTCGCAGGATGTACGACGTCCATGCAATTAACCAACAGCCGTCCAAGTGGATTGATCTTCGAGACTGGCTTTTTGAAGGTCGTCTTTCCACTCAACAGTTGCCAAGCGAAAAATGTCTTCAAAAAATGCCCTGGTATCTTTCATCTCATCCCACCCATCAGGAAATGATGAATACGCCTCAGGGTCATACTTCAGCAGTGATTGGAAATCATAATTTTTGTCCTGAAGAGCTTCCTCCAGACATTTGTAAAGTAAAAATCTCTGCCTATATGATCGCTTTCTAGGGAGGCAGTATTTGAGAATTAGCTCCTCCCTGTCCGTCGGATCATTAGGATCGAACCTCTCTAACTCCTCACCAAGAGTCTCTTCACGATCATAAATATCAAAACACCCCAAAAAATATGAAGGTGTCGGTATATATGGCTGCTGAGTATCAGGATCAATAAACATAATCTCCCTCACTTGATCGGGTATAACGTAAATGGAACGCCAGCATCACTAAACTTCATTTCAAAGCCGTCCAACTTAATAAGCCTTGGATTTTCCTTTGACCTAGTGTTTGGCATATATCCCTCCCCGGCACCCGGAAGCCTCATTCTAACGATGTTATGACCTTCCCCGTCCGTCCCCGTAAATCGAGATAGCCCTCTCTCAGTCCTCGTTGTTGCAAGAGTGTAAGCCTCGAGCATCAACTCCCAAGAGCTAAATCTGGAGCTTGGATTGCCACGTTGGTGCCGAGGTCTTCTACCAGTTATCGGATCCGTACCATCAATAGCCCGCTGCTTCCATTTGGCATCTGGTACCGCTGGACTATGTTTCCCCACCATGTGCATGCCCTGGCTTTTATCCAACCGTCTAATTTCATTCTCAGCAACCTCAGCAGCACTTAACTTAGGCTTCGGTAACTCAGGCTCACCCTCATCAACCCTAACGTCAGTCGTATCATCCGGCGCCCCACACCCTGGCTTATTCGATGGCGGACAATTCCCGCTCAACCCCAACGGATCAACCCACCCCGTCGGGTTAGGCGTGTACTGGTACTGGTTCAGCCCACCCGCCAACTTGATCGGATCCGGCGTCAGATACCGACCCACCTCCGGATCATAGTACCGATGCCGGTTGTAGTGCAGGCCGCTCTCGGCGTCGAAGTACTGCCCCTGGAAACGCAGTGGTTGGTCGAGCTGCTCGCCTCCACCGAATGCCAGGTGCGTGACTTTGCCGTAGGCGTTGTACTTCGCCGACCAGACAATCTCGCCACCAAAATCCGTCAGTTCCTGCGGCGTGCCGAGGTGGTCGAGTTGGTAGTAGAACGGGCAGGCCTTTTTCGGGCCTTTGCCGTCGAGCATGGCCAACGGGCGGAAGCTGCCCGGCTCGTAGACGTAGCTGCGGTAGTGCTCTTTGCTGCTTTCAGCGACCACTTGGTCGCCCTGCCAGAAGAACTCGGTGGTGTTGCCGTCGACGGTTTTGGCGATGCGACGGCCAAAAGCGTCGTAGCGATAACTCGCGCAACTTCCATCCGGCAACGTGACGCCGACCAGCCGATGCTGGCAGTCATAGCGGTACTCGGTGACCAGTTTCTGCCCGGTGCCGCGACGTTCGCGGATCAGGTTGCCGAAGGCGTCGTAGTCGTAATGGCGGTCGCCTTGCATCAACAGGCGATTGCCTTTGACGGCCGTCGGGCCGGGGCGGTCCTGCATCAGCAGGTTGCCGGCCGGATCGTGGGCGAAGGTTTCCGGTGGGTCGTCGCGGGTGTGGCGGACGCGGGTCAGGCGGTTGAGTGCGTCGTAGTAGTAGCTGCGCTGGCCGTGACGGCTGTCGGCGATGGTCGCCAGGTTGCCGTTGACCGCGTAGCTGTAGTGGCGCAGGTACAGCGGCCGGGTTTGCTGGTTGATCGCGTGGGCTTGTAACCGGCCTTGTTCGTCGTAGTGGTATTGGCTGGTCAGTTGTCCTTGCTGGCGTTGCTGTTCGCGGCCGAAGACGAACTGGTGGCTGGTAAGCCGCGCGCCATTGAGGTCAATGGCCGCCAGCGCACCGCCCTTGGCGTGGTGGTAGTCGAGTTTGCTGCCGTCCGGCAGGCGCAGACGGTTGAGCTGGCCGCAGGCGTCGTAGCCATAACGCAGGGTGCCCCAGCCTTGGTGCTCGGTGATCAGCCGGTCCTGCCGGTCGTACTCGAATTCCAGCGGGTGATCGTGGCCGTCGTCGACGCTGGTCAGCCGGCCCAACGAGTCGTAGCGGTATTCGACCTGGGTGCCGTCGGGCAAGGTTTTGACCAGCAAGCGCCCGGCTGAGTCCCGCTTGTAAGCCGTTATCAGCCGCGAGCTGTCATCACCGAACTCAGTTTTTTCCAGCAGCTGGCCGTTAAGGTCGTAGGCGTAGGCGGTGCGGCGACCGTCGAAACCGGTTTCCTGTCGGATCAATCCGCTGGGCGTGTAGTCCAGCTGATATTTTTCGCCGGATTCGTTTTCGATTCCCGTCAGCAGCAGCTGCGCATTGTCATAGCGGTACTTGAGCTGGGTGCCGTCGGGATTGATCCGGCGGCTGACCAGGTGCAAATCGTCGACGTATTCGTAGCGGGTGATGCGGCCCAGTTCGTCGCGTTCGGCGGTGATCTTGCCGTAGGCGTTGTAGCTGAACCCACGGGTGGCGCCGGTCGGCAATGTCGCCTGGACCAGTCGGCCGACGGCATCCCATTGATACTGGGTGAGCGCACCGTGTTCGTCCTGACGAGTCGTCTGCCGTCCCAGCGCATCGTAGGAAAACGTTCGCTGCCCACCATCTGGCAGTGTTTCCTCAAGCAACTGACCCAAGGCATTCCAGACAAAGACATGCCGACTGGTGTCCGGGTAGCGGACCGACAGCAACCGGCCCTGAGGGTCGTAGTGGTAATGGGTGACCTGACCGTCGGGATCGGTCGCCTCGGTGACATCACCCTGGGCATTGCGCTGGTATTTCCACACCGCCTGACCGCGATAGCGCGCATGCAGGAAACCGTTGCGATACTCGTAGGCCGTCGGTTCGTCTTGCGGTGGAATCAGCGCCACCAAGCGTCCGACGTCGTCGTAACGGTATTCGGTGACAGCGCCGAGCGGATCCTGCTCGGCAATCAATCGACCCTGCTCGTCATAGGCCTTGAGCTGTTCGCCGCCATCCAGCCCAACCCGGCGCACCAGCCGCGCCCGGTCGTCATGGACGTAAACCTCTTCGCTGCCGTCGATGTTCCAGACGGTGACGCTGCCCTGGTCATCCCAGACATAGCGCGTGTCCATCTGCGCAAACGACGCCCAATGCCGTACGCAGCGCGCCGACTTGCCAGACCGTTCCCACTCCCAGAAGAAACTTGCGCCACCGGCCAGTTGCCGCTGCAAAATTACGTGCTGGTCGTCGTAGTCGTAACGCTCGCTTTCGCCGGCGGCATTGCTCGCTTCGATCAGTTGATCGCGTTCGTCGTAGTGGTAACTGACCAAGGTTTGTTCGGTGTGCCAGGCCTCGGCAAGGGTCTGGGCCTGACGAAAACTTTGGTAGTCGACAGCGATCAGGTGGGCGCGGTCGTAGCGCAACAGCAAGGCACGACCGGCACCGTTGTCGAGGCGCTGGATGCGTTCCTGACGGTCGCGGGTGATGCGCAGGCGGTTGTCGTAGGCGTCGCTGATCGCGGTCAGCCGGCCGTGGTGAAAGTGGTAGAACCGCGTGTCGCCGCCGGCCTGGGCGAGGATCAGTTCTTCGGGGGCATCGCCGAGGTAAATCGCCGCACGCGACAGGCTGTTGTGGATGGCCGGGCGTTCGTGATTCGGCAGCGGGAACGTGGTGCGGCGGTTTTCGTGGTCGATCCAGATGACCTGGTCGCCGTCGATCTCCAGTCGATGGGCGAGCGAATGGCTCCAGCCAAAGCCGAGGCCGCAGTCGATCTCGGCGGCGCTGGTGCGATAGAGCCGGGTGAAGTCGAATGGCAGGATGCCGTTCAGCGTACCGTCGGTGAGGGTCAGCAGTTCTTCGCCAGTGACCATCGACACCGGGCATTGGTTGGTCGCGGTTTTGTCGACTGAGTCGGCGCTGTCGCCGTTGGGGTTTTTCGCCTGATCCGGGGAGTCGTCGTGGTGTTCGTTTTGCTTGAGCGTGGTGTTGCGTTTGGCATCCCAGCGCAGTTGCATCCGGCCTTTTTTCAGGCCCGCCGCAACACCGCGCGCGGCGACCTTTTTGTAGCGATCAACGTACTCCATGAAGTTGTTGATGATCGCAACCATCGACTTCACGAAGCCCATGGCGGCCTGAAAAATCTGTGCGCTGTACTTGGCTAGGCGCACGGTCAGCCAGGCAATGCCAACCCCGACCACACTCAGTACCAAACCAATCAACAGGTCGATGACCAACCCAACCACGACCTTGGAAATCGCTTCAGCCGAAGACCCGGCCAGTTGCGAAGGTGGCAATGCTTCCAGCCACAAGGTCGCAGTGCGCATCAGCAAGCACAGCGCCGCCTCGTCGCTGGCCAGCAACATGGCCTTTTCCATCTTGTCTGGAGCGGTTACGGCCAGATCGGCAAGTCTGCCGGCGCTTTCACCCAGCTTCTCGGCATAGGCGTTGGGGTCTTTCAGGATGTCGGCGAGTTCACCCATGCCATCCCAAACCGCCTGAATCGCCGCCCAACCTCCCGCGAGCACTCCGTTGCCCACCGCCGCCAACGAAGCGGATGCCGATTGCTGCGACCACTGTGGCTTGAACCCTTCCCATTCCTTGCGCAGCCAGCTTTCCAGCTCCTGGGTCAGGCCGTCGTAGGAGGAGAAAAGATCATCGATTTGAGTCGGGGTGACTTCAGTGTGGACATGAACGCGGTAGAACTTGCCGGGCGTGCCTTTGAACTGCCCCTGACCGTTTTCATCGAGTGTGACAGGTGTACTTTCGCCGCCATCATTGGCAATCACATCGACCTGAATGCTCCCCAACGGAATGTCGTAGACCGATTCGAACTTGCTCTCGATCTGCAGAATTCCACTAGCCGGACACTGCGCAAGACCCGAGATAAAATCATCGTCGCCACTGCTCACCGCAGTCGTGGTATCGCCGAGTTTTATCACCCGCTCCATGTCCAACAGCGAAGGCATGTCCATCGCCCGGCTGACCCTATCCGCGTTCCGGTTCAAGAAGTTGCCAAGCTGCTGGCGATACAAAACCAGTGTGCCTTTGAAACCGTCGAGCTCCTGCTCGATCCGTACGATCTGATCCATCAGTCCAGCTCCGTCATCAGGTAATCCACCAACGCTGATTTCGGCGCTTGAGGCAGGTCTGGCATCTCAAGAAAGCTCGCGACTTTGTGCCGCAACACGCTTTCGGAGAACGCCTCATAAAGATCAGGGCGGTCCTCGCTCAACCACTTCAGCAGGTTGTTGATATTCGTTGTCGCGGACTTGGTGGCGAGGTGGTTGAGCAGCGATTCAGATACTTCCCACCAGGGGAAAACCCTGGCGGTTTTCAGCGCACTACCACCGATATCCAGTGGCTGACCATTGATCAGGCAACGCCCGATCACCGGCATCAGTTGCGCAGCGTTAACCTCGGCAGACTGCAGAATCGGCAGCACATAGCGCCCATCCCAATAGCGGAAAAACACCGCGTTGCCGTTGGGCATCAGAACGTGTGTGAGGCTGCGCAAATGCTCGACCAACACCTCTTGAGTGGCGCAAGACACCGCCAGCCACCCCCAATCGCGAGACTCAGTGGTGGCGACCCAATCCAGAAACTCACTGTCAGCAGCGACGATTCCGACATAGGGCATCACCGCTTCCCACTCGGCGTAGGCAGTACCAGCCCAGATCGGGCTCGGCGCTTGAGACGTGATCGAGCATTGCCAGGCTTTGAACGGTTCAGCTGCACTGGCGCTGCTGAAAATCGCGAATAGTTGCTCCGACGGTTGCAGTGGCTGGCGCTCCAACCAGGCGCGAGGCGACAAAACATCAGGCAGCACAGACACCGTCCTTACAGCGCTCACACTCTTCGCAGAACGGCGCATCGCTTTGCAGGCTGAGAATCTGCGCGGCACTGAGCAGCGCCGCCGGGGCTGCTGCAAGTTTCAACGGCACATCCGGCAAGCTCGGCGCAGAAGCCATGGCCGCCATCAGAGCACCACCGACCTGAATCGGCACGCTGCTGAAAATCCCGCCGGGGCCGATGTTGATCCACTGCCCGCCCGCCTGAATGGTCGCGCTGGCGCCGCCGTCGATAACCACTTGCTGGCCGGCGCTGACGTGGAATTGCTGACTGGCATTGAGGGCCTGATTGTTCACGCGAATGTGCCGGTCGCCGACCACCACCAGGTGATCGTCCAGCCGCACTTCGGTCTGGCGCTGGCCGTGGGTGATGCGTTTCTCGTCGGCCTTCAACTCATGGCGGGCGGTGCCGGTGACGACGATGCTGCGCCGGTTATCAACCTGCACCTGTTGATCGTTGAGGACGTGCTGAGTCCAGTTGCGCTGGGCGCGCAGGTAGATTTCCTCGGCGCCTTTGCGATCCTCGATGCGCAATTCGTTGTAACCGCCGCCACCGGGACTGCTTTGGCTGCGGAAAATGCTGCGGGTCTTGTCCGCCGGCAGATCGAGGGGCACAGGCGTCGCGGCGTTGGGCAGGCAACCCATCACCAGCGGTTTGTCGGCATCGGCATCGATAAACCCCACCAGCACTTCCATGCCGACGCGCGGAATCATCACGCTGCCGTAACGGTCGTGAGCCCAGCCCGTGGCGACGCGCAACCAACAACTGGAGTGTTCGTTGAGCTGCCCGTCGCGGTCCCAGGCAAGCTGAACCTTGACCCGACCGTACTCGTCGCAATGGATTTCGCTGTCCGTCGGGCCGGTGACCACGGCGGGTTGATAGCCGAGCATCCGTGGCTTTTCCGGCCCCAGCGGTGGGCGAAAAGAAACGTCCCACGGTGTCGCCAGAAACGTATTGCGATAGCCCTGGAAATCATCCGGGCTGTCGCTGGTGGCCGACTCTTCCAGCACTTGCGGCTGACGGCCGCGGTGTTCGATTTCGGTGATCAACCACAAGTCATTCCACGCCTGACGCGGGTGTTCGGCCAGGTGTAGGAAATGCCCGCTGGCCAAAGCGGATTCATCGCCGCGACCTTCGGCCTGACGGTAATCCGCGCTGTGCCGTTCCAGCGCTCGTTGAGCCAGATGCTTGCCGTGTTCACGATCAGTGAATTGGCCGGGGAAGTGGTAGTCCTCCAGCACCGGCCGCTGCTCGCTGTCGAGGCGGCTCTCGAGTTGCAATCGCGGTTTCTGGAAGTCGTAGTCACGACGGGTGACTGCGGTGGTGCGGGTTTCCAGCCGTACATTGAAACGCTTGATGGCCGGTGCATCCGCGGCCATCCCGCTGCCCGGCAGGTACAGCGTCGGTTCGGGCAAGCGAGGGAAAACTGTCTGATCGTCGCCGAACACCAACAGATGGCCGTCGGGGCTGTGCTGGAAGTGGTAGTGAATACCGACCTCGGCACACAGGCGCTGGATGAACGCCAGATCGCTTTCAGCGTATTGCACGCAGTACTCGCGCAGGGGGTAATCACTGCCGAGCCGGAACTCGAAGGCGTCTCGCTGGATGCCGTGGTCTTTGAGGATTTGCGTGACGATCGTCGGCACACTTTTGTGCTGGAAGATCCGCTGATTGATACGCCGGTCGAGATACGCCAGACGCGGTACGAGACTGATCTGGTAACCCGTCAGACGGTGCCCGGAATCGCTTTGGCCGACGCGAAAAACCTGACCATGAATACCGGAACCTTGCGCATCGAAACTCAGAAACGCCTGACGATGCAGCAGGCTTTCGAGCTCTATGTCGGGTCGCTCGCTGACCAGTTCCAGGTCAAAACGGTAGGGTTGGCTGATGGCTTCCTTGCCCGTGAACTCAAGCACCTTGAGCTCATTCTGGACGCCGTCGAGGGTCAACGTGAAACGCGGTTGATTGGCAGGCGCGAACATCCGATGTGTCTCTGCAGAATGAAGGCGGGCGATTCTGCATGAGCGACAAGGGGTGTTGATGGAGGGACAAGGAAATCAGATTTACCCTGCTTTTTTAGGGATTTTTCCTTCAAAAAACTGGATAAGGCACTACAGACATTCCTGTCAGAAGCACCGCCGAACAAATGTGGGAGCACAAAAAAAACGGCCCGCCTCCAAAAGGAAGCGGGCCGTTTTCATGTTCGGCGAAAGGTCAGAGCATCAGCTCATCCCCTCACTGGTTCAGGCGGAAATCCTTTTCGGCCGCGGCGAAGCGCGAAAGCATGCCGCTGGTCGGTGCACCCATTTTGCTGACGATGTAGATCGCCAGGCTGGCGAAAATGAAACCAGGGATGATTTCGTACAGGCCCAGCAGTTCGAAGTGTTTCCAGACGATCACAGTGATCGCGCCGACCAGGATGCCGGCCAGTGCGCCGTTGCGGGTCATGTTTTTCCAGATCACGGAGATCAGGACAACTGGACCGAACGCAGCACCGAAACCTGCCCAAGCGTAGCTGACCAGGCCCAGTACACGGTTTTGCGGGTTAGCCGCCAGAGCGATAGCGATCAGCGCAACCAGCAGCACCATGGCACGGCCGACCCAGACCAGCTCAACCTGGGAAGCACTTTTACGCAGGAAAGTTTTGTAGAAGTCTTCGGTCAGGGCGCTCGAGCACACCAGCAATTGGCAGCTCAGCGTACTCATCACCGCCGCCAGAATGGCCGACAGCAACACACCGGCAACCCACGGGTTGAACAGGATTTTCGCCAGTTCGATGAACACACGTTCGTGGTTTTCGCTCACCGGCAAGGCCAGGGCAGGGTTGGCCGAGAAGTAAGCGATGCCGAAGAAACCTACCGCGACGGTGCCGCCCAGGCACAGGATCATCCAGGTCATGGAGATGCGACGAGCGTTGGCGATCGACTTGACCGAATCCGCCGCCATGAAACGCGCCAGGATGTGCGGCTGGCCGAAGTAGCCAAGACCCCAGCCCATCAGCGAAATCACGCCGATGAAGGTGGTGTTTTTCAGCATGTCGAAGTTGCTTGGGTCTTGCGCTTCAATGGCCAGGAACGTGGTGTCGATGCCGCCAGTGGCCAGCAGTACGATGATCGGCGTCAGCAACAGGGCGAAGATCATCAACGTGGCTTGTACGGTGTCGGTCCAGCTCACTGCCAGGAAACCACCAACGAAGGTGTAGGCAATCGTCGCCGCAGCACCGGCCCACAGCGCTGTCTCGTAGGACATGCCGAAGGTGCTTTCGAACAGACGGGCACCGGCCACGATGCCGGAAGCGCAGTAGATGGTGAAGAACACCAGGATCACGACCGCGGAGATGATCCGCAGCAGGCCGCTTTTATCTTCGAAACGGCTGGAGAAGTAGTCCGGCAGGGTCAGCGCATCGCCGTTGTGCTCGGTCTGCACACGCAGACGGCCGGCGACGAACAGCCAGTTCAGGTAAGCACCGACGATCAGGCCGATGGCGATCCAGCTTTCGGAAAGACCGGACATGTAGATAGCGCCCGGCAGGCCCATCAACAACCAGCCGCTCATGTCGGAAGCACCGGCAGAGAGTGCGGTCACGACGCTGCCCAGGCTACGGCCGCCCAGAATGTAGTCAGAAAGGTTGTTGGTGGAGCGATAGGCCATGAAGCCGATCAGCACCATTGCTGCGATGTAGATCACGAACGTGATCAGGGTTGGATTGCTTACGCTCATTGAGTTACGCCCTGGCATTGTTTTTATGTAGCGGCGGCTGGTGAACCGCTCGCAAACGATGACGTTTGACAGACGATTCGGGGGCCCGCGCATTTATGACTGATGTTTCCCCAGGAAAGCCATCAGCCGGTGCACCGATCTTTTTGACCGGTTGCACCTTGGCCGCGAATGCTATTCAACAAAGCAAATAAGGTGCAACCAGTTTCGTTCGAATAAGTTGCACCTAGTCGGATTTTCTTGAGAAGGGTCGGTTTTTGCTCCCTTTTAGGGCGTTTTTCAGGTTGCACTAGAAGTAAAAGCACCAAGCAGGCACAGGACTTGTGTACCAGAATTTATTTCCTGACGAGCTGCTTATTATTCCGACAAAAAAAGGGTTGCACCCGGTTGCACCTCGACCAGAGCAGGGCTAATCTTGCCGCCAGCTGATGCCACGCGGTCGTGGCAAACATGAGGATAAAAATATGGCTACCACCACCCTTGGGGTCAAACTTGACGACCCGACCCGCGAACGCCTCAAGGCCGCCGCGACCTCGATTGATCGCACGCCGCACTGGCTGATCAAGCAGGCAATTTTCAATTACCTGGAAAAACTCGAGGGTGGTGCAACCCTGTCCGAGCTGAACGGTTTGAATGGCAAGGAAGTCGATGAAGCCGGCGAGGTCCACGTCGATCACGCGCACCAGTGCTTCCTGGAATTCGCCGAAAGCATCCTGCCGCAATCGGTGCTGCGCGCCTCGATCACTGCCGCTTACCGTCGCCCGGAACCTGAAGTGGTGCCGATGCTGATCGAACAAGCTCGCTTGCCGGCACCGATGGCCGACGCCACCAACAAGCTCGCCGCCTCGATTGCCGAGAAACTGCGTAATCAGAAGAGCGCCGGCGGCCGTGCCGGAATTGTTCAGGGCCTGTTGCAGGAATTTTCCCTGTCCTCCCAGGAAGGCGTGGCGCTGATGTGCCTGGCCGAAGCGCTGCTGCGCATCCCGGACAAAGGCACCCGCGACGCGCTGATCCGCGACAAGATCAGCACCGGCAACTGGCAACCTCACCTGGGCAACAGCCCGTCGCTGTTCGTCAACGCCGCCACTTGGGGCTTGCTGCTGACCGGCAAACTGGTCGCCACCCATAACGAAGCCGGCCTGACCTCGTCCCTGAGCCGCATCATCGGCAAGAGCGGCGAGCCGATGATCCGCAAGGGCGTCGACATGGCCATGCGCCTGATGGGCGAGCAGTTCGTCACCGGCGAAACCATCGCCGAAGCCCTGGCCAACGCCAGCAAGTTCGAAGCCAAAGGCTTCCGCTATTCCTACGACATGCTGGGCGAAGCCGCCCTCACCGAACATGACGCCCAGAAGTACCTGGCCTCGTACGAACAAGCCATCCATGCGATCGGCAAAGCCTCTCACGGCCGTGGGATTTACGAAGGCCCGGGCATTTCGATCAAGCTGTCCGCCTTGCACCCGCGTTACAGCCGCGCCCAGTACGAGCGCGTGATGGACGAGCTGTACCCGCGCCTGCTGTCGCTGACCCTGCTGGCCAAGCAATACGATATCGGCCTGAACATCGACGCCGAAGAAGCCGACCGCCTCGAGTTGTCGCTGGATCTGCTGGAGCGCCTGTGCTTCGAGCCGCAACTGACCGGCTGGAACGGCATCGGTTTTGTGATCCAGGCTTACCAAAAGCGCTGCCCTTACGTGATCGACTACGTGATCGATCTGGCTCGCCGCAGCCGTCATCGCCTGATGATCCGCCTGGTGAAAGGCGCTTACTGGGACAGCGAAATCAAACGCGCCCAGGTCGAAGGCCTAGAGGGCTATCCGGTCTACACCCGCAAGGTGTACACCGACGTTTCCTACATCGCCTGCGCGCGCAAACTGCTGTCGGTACCGGAAGTCATCTACCCGCAATTCGCCACGCACAACGCCCACACGCTGTCGGCCATTTACCACATCGCTGGCCAGAACTATTACCCCGGTCAGTACGAGTTCCAGTGCCTGCACGGCATGGGCGAACCACTGTACGAACAGGTTGTAGGCAAAGTCTCCGAAGGCAAGCTGAACCGTCCGTGCCGCGTGTACGCTCCGGTCGGCACCCACGAAACCCTGCTGGCGTACCTGGTGCGTCGTCTGCTGGAAAACGGCGCGAACACCTCGTTCGTTAACCGCATTGCCGACCAGTCGATCTCGATTCAGGAGCTGGTGGCCGACCCGGTGGCCAGCATCGAGCAGATGGCGACGCTGGAAGGCGGCTTCGGCCTGCCGCACCCGCGCATCCCGCTGCCACGTGACCTGTACGGTGCCGAGCGCGCCAACTCCAGCGGCATCGACATGGCCAACGAACATCGTTTGGCTTCGCTGTCGTGCGCGCTGCTGGCCACCGCGCACAACAACTGGAAAGCCGCGCCGATGCTCGGTTGCGCCTCCAGCACTGAAACCCCTGCGCCAGTCCTGAACCCGTCCGATCTGCGTGACGTGGTGGGCCACGTGCAGGAAGCCACCGTCGAAGACGTCGACAACGCGATCCAGTGCGCCTTGAATGCTGCGCCGATCTGGCAGGCCACGCCGCCGGCCGAACGCGCCGCGATTCTGGAACGTGCCGCCGATTTGATGGAAGGCGAGATCCAGCCGCTGATGGGCCTGTTGGCTCGCGAAGCCGGCAAGACGTTCGCCAACGCCATCGCCGAAGTGCGTGAAGCCGTGGACTTCCTGCGTTATTACGCGGTGCAGGCACGCAACGATTTCACCAACGACGCCCACCGCCCACTGGGCCCGGTGGTGTGCATCAGCCCGTGGAACTTCCCGCTGGCAATCTTCAGTGGCCAAGTGGCTGCTGCTTTGGCCGCCGGTAACCCGGTACTGGCCAAGCCTGCCGAGCAAACCCCGCTGGTCGCTGCTCAAGCCGTGCGCCTGCTGCTCGAAGCCGGGATTCCGGAAGGCGTGCTGCAACTGCTGCCGGGCCGTGGCGAAACCGTCGGTGCCCGCCTGGTCGGCGACGATCGGGTCAAAGGCGTGATGTTCACCGGCTCCACCGAAGTCGCGCGCCTGCTGCAACGCAACATCGCCGGTCGCCTGGATGCCCAGGGCCGTCCGATTCCGCTGATCGCCGAAACCGGCGGCCAGAACGCGATGATCGTCGACTCCTCGGCACTGACCGAACAAGTCGTCATCGACGTGGTGTCGTCGGCGTTCGACAGCGCCGGTCAACGCTGCTCGGCGCTGCGGGTGCTGTGCTTGCAGGAAGATTCCGCTGACCGTGTCATCGAAATGCTCAAGGGCGCCATGGCGGAATGCCGTCTTGGCAATCCAGAGCGCCTGTCCGTGGACATCGGCCCGGTGATCGACGCCGAAGCCAAGGCCGGCATCGAGAAGCACATCCAGGCCATGCGCGACAAAGGTCGCAACGTGTACCAGGTGGCGATCGCCAACAGCGAAGAAGTCAAACGCGGCACCTTCGTCATGCCGACCCTGATCGAGCTGGAAAGCTTCGACGAGCTGCAACGGGAGATCTTTGGCCCGGTGCTGCACGTGGTGCGCTACAAGCGCAAAGACATCGACCAACTGATCGGCCAGATCAATGCATCCGGCTACGGCCTGACTCTCGGCGTGCACACTCGCATCGACGAAACCATCGCCAAGGTGATCGACAACGTCAACGCCGGTAACGTCTACGTCAACCGCAACATCGTCGGTGCCGTGGTCGGCGTGCAACCGTTCGGCGGCGAAGGCCTGTCGGGGACCGGTCCGAAAGCCGGTGGTCCGCTGTACCTGTACCGTCTGCTGTCGACGCGTCCTACCGATGCGATCGAACAATCCTTCGCTCGCGGCGACGCTATCGCAGCGCCGGACGTGCGTCTGCGTGACGCCATGAGCAAACCGCTGACCGCGCTGCAAGCCTGGGCCGACAGCAACAAGCTCACGGACCTGAGCGCCCTGTGCGTGCAGTTCGCGGCGCAATCGCAAAGCGGGATCACCCGCGTGCTGGCCGGCCCGACCGGCGAGCGCAACAGCTACGCCATCCTGCCGCGCGAACACGTGCTGTGTCTGGCGGATGTAGAAGGCGATCTGCTGACTCAACTGGCCGCGGTATTGGCCGTCGGTGGTTCGGCGGTGTGGCCGGACGCTGAACCGGGCAAGGCCTTGTTCGCACGTCTGCCGAAGGAAATTCAGGCGCGGATCAAACGGGTGGCCGACTGGACCAAAGACGAAGTGGTGGTTGATGCCGTTCTGCATCATGGCCATTCCGATCAGCTGCGCGCGGTGTGCCAGCAGATTGCCAAGCGTGCCGGCGCCATCGTTGGGGTTCAAGGCCTGTCCCAGGGCGAGACCAACATTGCGCTGGAGCGCCTGGTGATCGAGCGCGCATTGAGCGTAAACACCGCGGCGGCGGGTGGTAATGCCAGCTTGATGACTATCGGTTAAACCGTAATAAAGCCGGGCGCCTGCAATGGGCGTCCGGTTTTTCAAGCAAGATCTTTTGCTTCTCCATCACCAAGATCAATCATCCTGTTCAGCCTCTATTCCCACGCCTAGACTCGGACCATCCCAAATAAAGGTAGGCCGCCATGTCCGAGACGTTGCTCAGTTCCCGCAATCTGGCTTTCGAGCTGTATGAAGTCCTTGATGCCGAGGGCCTGACCCAACGTGAGCGTTTCGCCGAGCACAATCGCGAGACCTTCGATGCCGCCATCGGCACTGCCCGCAACATCGCCGAGAAGTTCTTCGCCCCGCACAACCGCAAGGGCGATGAGAACGAGCCGCGCTATGAGGACGGTCAGGCGATTCTGATTCCGGAAGTGAAACCGGCAGTGGATGCCTTCCTCGAAGCCGGTTTCCTCAACGCCGCGCGCAGTTTCGATGCCGGCGGCATGCAACTTCCTACGCTGCTGTCCCAGGCTTGCTTCGCGCACTTTCAATCGGCCAACGCGGCGTCGACCTCCTACCCGTTCTTGACTATGGGCGCGGCCAACCTGATTGAAAGCTTCGGCACCGATGAGCAGAAGCAGCGTTTTCTGCAACCGATGATCGACGGTCGCTTCTTCGGCACCATGGCACTGACCGAGCCCCATGCCGGCTCGTCACTGTCGGATATTCGTACCCGCGCCGAGCCGGCGTCCGACGGCACCTATCGACTCAAGGGCAACAAGATCTTCATCTCCGGCGGTGACCACCCGCTGTCGGAAAACATCGTGCACATGGTGTTGGCCAAGTTGCCGGACGCGCCGGCCGGGGTGAAGGGGATCTCGCTGTTTATCGTGCCCAAGTTTTTGGTCAACGATGACGGCAGTCTCGGCAAGCGCAACGATGTGCTGCTGGCCGGTTTGTTCCACAAGATGGGCTGGCGCGGCACCACCTCCACCGCGCTGAACTTCGGCGACAACGGTGAGTGTGTCGGCTATCTGGTGGGCAAGCCGCACCATGGCTTGAGCTACATGTTCCAGATGATGAACGAGGCGCGGATCGGTGTCGGCATGGGCGCGGTGATGCTGGGCTACGCCGGGTATCTGTATTCCCTGGAATACGCCCGCGAGCGTCCGCAAGGTCGGGTGCCGGACAGCAAGGATCCGACCACCGCACCGGTGGCAATCATTCAGCACGCCGACGTCAAACGCATGCTGCTGACCCAGAAAGCCTACGTCGAAGGCGCGTTCGACCTCGGGTTGTACGCGGCGCGGCTGTTCGACGACACCACGACGCTTGAAGGCGAAGCCGAGCGCAAACAGGCCCACGAGCTATTGGATCTGCTGACGCCGATCGTCAAATCCTGGCCGTCGGAGTTTTGCCTGAAGGCCAACGAACTGGCGATCCAGATTCTCGGCGGTCACGGCTACACCCGCGAGTATCCGGTGGAGCAGTATTACCGCGACAACCGCCTGAACCCGATCCATGAAGGCACCCACGGCATTCAGTCGCTGGACTTGCTGGGGCGCAAACTGGCGCAAAACGGTGGCGCGGGGCTCAAGCAATTGATCCGTCTGATCGCCGACACCGCCGAGCGGGCACAAGCCCATGAATCGTTGACCGCGTTGCGTGAGCCTCTGGAGAAACTGGTGGCACGCCTGCAA
The DNA here is from genome assembly GCF_016861935.1 of Pseudomonas sp. 008. Classification (NCBI taxonomy): domain Bacteria; kingdom Pseudomonadati; phylum Pseudomonadota; class Gammaproteobacteria; order Pseudomonadales; family Pseudomonadaceae; genus Pseudomonas; species Pseudomonas sp. 008. The sequence goes on from NZ_BOMA01000002.1 coordinate 286,130, forward strand.
ACCGTGACCATCGGTCTGTTGACCGATCTGGCTCAGGGCAAGGTCAACAGCAGCCTGGCGAACTCGGCGCTGTACCTGAAAGTGTTCGGTCATACGGTGATCGGCTGGCGCTGGCTGGAACAGGCGATTCGTGCCGAGGAAGGGTTGGCCAAGGCTAATGCGGCGGATGTGAGCTTCTATAAAGGCAAGTTACAGGCGGCGCGGTATTTCCTGACGTGGGAAGTGCCGGGTTGCCACCATGAACTGGCGATTCTTGAGGCGCGGGATGATGTGTGCCTGAGCATGCAGGATGAGTGGTTCTGACCCGCTGACACCGATCGTTCCCACGCTCTGCGTCACGGCCGCGGAAGGGACGCGGAGCGTCCCGGGCTGCATTCCCACGCGGAGCGTGGGAACGATCGGTTAGGTGAGTTTGAAACTGCCCATCTGCCGCGCCAAATCATCGGCCAGGCGCTGCAACGTCTGACAGTCTTCACGACAAGCCCTGACCTCCCCCGCCGTCGCCCGCGCCAAATCGGAAATGCCCTGCACGTTGCGGTTGATCTCTTCCGTCACCGCCGATTGCTCTTCCGTCGCTGTGGCCACCTGATGGTTCATGTCGCTGATGTGCTCGACCTGCCCGGTAATCGCCGTCAACGACGCCCCGGTGCGCTGGCTTGACTCAACCCCCGTGCCGGTCGCCGCTTGCCCGGCGTGCATTGAAGACACTGCATGCTCCGCGCCCTGCTTGAGGCTGCCGATCATCTGCTGGATCTCGTCGGTGGACGACTGCGTCCGTCGCGCCAGGGTCCGCACTTCATCGGCCACCACCGCAAAGCCGCGCCCCATATCCCCGGCCCGCGCCGCTTCGATGGCGGCGTTGAGCGCGAGCAAATTGGTCTGCTCGGAAATCCCGCGAATCACCGCCAGCACTTGATCGATCGACGCCACCTGCTGGGCCAACTCACCCACCGCTCCGGCGGCGACGCCAATTTCGTCAGACATACTTTCTATATGCCGAATCGAACCACCCACCACTTCCCGCGCCTGCAGCGCTTCATCTCGCGCGGTTTGCGAAGCGACCGCCGCGTTGCCAGCGTTCTGGGCGATTTCCTGCACGGTCAGCCCCATCTCATGGACGGCGGTGGCAACCATGTCGGTCATTTCCTGCTGACGTCCAGAACGCTCAGCAGTGTTGTCCACCACCCGCGCCACCTGGCCGACCGCCGTGCGTAAACGCTCACTGGTGGCCAGCACTTCGCCGATCATCTCGCGCTGACTTTCCAGGAACCGATTAAAGCCGCGAGCCAGGTCACCCAACTCATCGGCGCGGCTGGAATCTAACCTGTGGGTCAAATCTCCACCACCGCTACCGATGGCAACCAACGCCGCTGTTACCTGACGAATCGGTCGCACCAATCCACGAGCCAGCAACACCACCAATAAAAGACAAACCAACGCCACCGCCAGACCAATGCCGCCGCTCATCCACATCGCCCGGCGAGCTTCAGCGTAGATCTGCGACTGCGGCACTTCGGCCACCAGGGTCCAGCCCAGATCACGTAGCGGCAGGCTCAACGCCAGAAACTCTTCGCCATCGCGGGCAAAACTGCTGCTGCCAGACGCGGTGGAGGTCATCACCGCTTGCGCCGCCGAAGCGCCGATCTGTTCGACCAGCGTACGTTTGCCGCTGAACTGCGCCTCGGGATGAACCTGGATCAAACCGTCGGAGCGCACGAGATAGACCTTGCCGCGCTCACCGAAGTTGAAGTTGTGGATCAGCTCCGACAGCTCTTTCATGCTCAGGCCCAGCCCGGCCACGCCCACGACTTTACCGGCCTGCTCGACCTTGAGGTCGATGAACAGCGCCAACTCGCCGGTGGCGGTGTCATTGTCGATATTGAGGGTGCGCGGTTGATTGCTGTCGAGGAACGAATAGAACCAGGCGTCATTGGGATTGGAGCGGCTGAGTGTGCGGTCCAGGCCCTTTTCGGTGAAGTAATGGTTTGAAGCGGCACCGATGATCAGCGCGGTAAAGGCTTTGTGCTCAGCGCGGATGCCTTCCAGGTAACTGACGAAGGTCGCGGTCTGGGCAGTGTTTTCGCCTCCGGCCAACCAGTCGCGCACCATGCTGTTACTGGCGATGTCCTTGGCGGCGGTGAGGGGTTGAACGAGGATGCGCTCGATGTCGTTGCGCATCGCTTCGATGCTCGACGGCAACGCCTGCTCGACCAGATAGCGCTGGGCGAGGCGGTTGACCACGAGGGTATAAATGCCAACCACGATCAGAATACTGACCAGCAGGGCGGTGCCCATGCTCAGGATCAACTGCCATTGAATACTGCGTCGCCAGAACTGCATGGAGCACCCCCAAAGAATAAGAGGCTGAAACACTGCAACAGCCATGCCGATTGTATACAACACAAACGACAATTTATTCTTTGGTTGTGCGCAAAGCCGCTCAGGCCTGTTTGATCGTCTTGGCGATCACTTCAACCGTGGCGCTGACTTGCTCTTGGTAACGGTCGAGTTCCTGCTGGTGACGCTTTTGCATTTCGATCTGCTGCGAGCACAGATTCATCGCCGCCAGCACCAGCAAGCGGTCACCGATCAGCGCCGGGTATTTCTTTTTGGTCTCGGCCAGAGCGGCCTTCAACATTAAGGCGGCGTCCAGCAGGGTCTGCTCTTCCCCGGCCGGCGCCTTGATTGAATAGTCTTCACCCAGAATCGAGACGACTTTTACCCCTGCGGCGCCGTAACTCATGCGCTGACAGGGCCGGCGCTGACGCGCTCAACCAAGGCCTGAATGCGTGCAACGGTGGCGCCTTGTTTCTCTTCCTGCTCCATCAGGCTCAGTTGCAAGCTTTCGTTTTCATCCTTGACCTGGGCCAGCTCCGCACTCAGGGATTGATTGGTGCCGAGCAGAACCTGGTTCTGTTGCACCAGGTCGCTGACCAGTTGTTCCAATTGGCTTAGGGATGCTTCTAACATTTTGATTTTCCGGGCATTTTCAAAGGGCGCGTACGATAAAGAAAAGTCACTGTGGAAGCCAGGGTTATGCAGGCGCAAGGCCTTGATTTTGCTGGCAGTCGACCTTCCTCGCGAACTTTAAAGACTGTGAATGCCGGTTCTGGTTCCTGCACTTCGTCGTCGCGGCCCTACTGCGACAAATGCGCGCAGCGACTCAAGACTTTAGTCGTATGACCGATAAGTCATCCATACAACAGTCTCAGCCTCGCACGGAGGCGCTTTTTTCGGTGAACACCATGTCCCTAAGAAATATGAATATCGCACCGCGGGCGTTCCTCGGTTTCACCCTGATTGGCGCCATGATGCTGATCTTGGGGGTGTTCGCCCTGAACCAGATGAGCAAGATTCGCGGCGCCGCCGAGGAGATCACCTCAAACAGCGTACCGAGCATTAAAAGCCTCGACGAATTCACTCAGCTGACACTGCGCCTGCGTGTGCTGGCCTATCGTCTGCTCGTGAATCGTGAGCCGGACGTCCAGCAGAAAACCATCGAGCTGCTGGAAACCCGAAACCAGCAGATCCGAGCGGCTCAGGCATCCTACGAAAAGTTGATCGCCAGCCCACAGGAACGTGCAGCCTATGATCAGTATGTGCAGTTGCTGGGGCAGTACCGCCAGATCGAAGACCGGATGAAGAGCCTGTCGCGCAACAATCAGATCGACGAACAGCGCACACTGGTCAATACCGATTTGCTGAACAACTCTGAAGCCATGAACACCGTGCTCAATCGCTTGCTAGAGATCAACACCCAGCAGACCATCGACACCAACCAGCAAGCCGCCGACCAGTATTCTTCGGCCTTCAGCCTGGTGGTGACCCTGCTGGTCATCGCCACCGGCCTGACCCTGCTGTTCGCCTGGCTGCTGACCAACAGCATCACCAAACCGATCGCCAACGCCCTGAGCGCCGCCGAAGAAATCGCCGAAGGCAACCTGACGCGCCCGATCACGGTCGATGGCGAAGATGAAGCCGGTCGTCTATTGGCCGCCATGGCGAAGATGCAGGACAAACTGCGCGACACCCTGCAACGGATTTCCGGTTCGGCCACGCAACTGGCGTCTGCTGCGGAAGAACTGAACAGTGTCACCGACGAAAGCGCCCGTGGCCTGACCCAGCAGAACAACGAAATCGAACAGGCCGCCACCGCCGTCAACGAAATGACCAGCGCCGTGGAAGAAGTCGCGCGCAATGCCGTGAGCACTTCCGAAGCCTCGAAAAACGCCACCACTTCGGCGGGCGACGGTCGTGACCTGGTACAGGAGACCGTCAGCGCCATCGAACGCATGAGCGCCGACGTGCAGAGCACCGCCACTCTGATCGGCGATCTGGCCAACGAGTCGCGAGACATCGGCAAAGTGCTGGACGTGATTCGCGGCCTGGCTGACCAGACCAACCTGTTGGCGTTGAACGCCGCCATCGAAGCGGCCCGTGCCGGTGAAGCCGGTCGTGGCTTTGCGGTGGTTGCCGACGAAGTGCGCGCCCTGGCTCATCGCACCCAGCAGTCGACCAGCGAAATCGAACGCATGATCGGCAGCATTCAGAGTGGCACCGAACACGCCGTGGACTCGATGCGCAACAGCACCGAGCGCGCCGAGTCGACCTTGAACATCGCGCGCGGTGCCGGCCTGTCGCTGGACACCATCAACAGCGCCATCGTCGAAATCAACGAGCGCAACCTGGTGATCGCCAGCGCGGCCGAAGAGCAGGCGCAAGTGGCCCGTGAAGTGGACCGCAATCTGGTGAACATTCGCGATCTGTCGGTGCAATCGGCCACCGGTGCCAACCAGACGAGTGCGGCCAGCAACGAACTGTCGCGCCTGGCGCTGGACCTGAACAACATGGTTGGGCGGTTTAGCCTGTAACGGCTGCCCCCCTGTGGCGAGGGAGCTTGCTCCCGCTCGGCTGCGAAGCAGTCGCAATTGACCCACGCGTTGAACCTGGCGCACCGCAGCGCCGGTTTGGGGGTCGCTACGCGGCCCAGCGGGAGCAAGCCCCCTCGCCACAGGGGATGATCGCCGTCAAAAGCTTTTTGACAGCATCACATTTCAACAGGTTAGAATCGCTGGCACGCGGACTGCATGGTCAGTTTGCGCCCGCCTTTATGCTTCCGGAGTACTGCCTTTGAATGCGACGACCATCAACAGCCTGTTCTTGATCGGCGCGTTGCTGGTAGGTGCGAGCATTCTGGTGAGCTCACTTTCATCGCGCCTCGGGATCCCGATTCTGGTGATCATCCTTGCGGTGGGCATGTCGGCCGGTGTCGACGGCGCCGGCATTATTTTCGATAACTACCCCACGGCTTATCTGGTCGGCAACCTCGCCCTGGCAGTGATCTTGCTCGACGGCGGCTTACGCACCCGGGTGGCGAGTTTTCGCGTGGCGTTATGGCCGGCGCTGTCGCTGGCCACGGTCGGGGTGTTGATCACCACCGGGCTGACCGGGATGGCGGCGGCGTGGTTGTTCGACCTGAACCTGATTCAGGGCCTGCTGATCGGCGCCATCGTCGGTTCCACCGATGCCGCGGCCGTGTTCTCGCTGCTCGGCGGCAAAGGCCTGAACGAGCGGGTGACCGCCAGCCTGGAGATCGAATCCGGCAGCAACGACCCGATGGCAGTGTTTCTCACCGTCACCCTGATCGACATGCTCGCCAGCGGCCAGACCGGCCTGCACTGGAGCCTGCTCGGGCACTTGCTGCGTGAGTTCGGTATTGGCGGCGTCATCGGCCTCGCCGGTGGCTGGCTGATGCTGCAACTGGTCAACCGCATCCACCTGGCCACTGGCCTTTATCCAATTCTGGTAATTGCCGGCGGCCTGGTGGTGTTCGCCCTGACCAACGCCCTGCACGGCAGCGGCTTTTTGGCGGTGTACCTGTGCGGCCTGGTGATCGGCAACCGCCCGGTACGCAGCCGTCACGGCATTTTGCATATGCTCGACGGCATGGCCTGGCTGGCCCAGATCGGCATGTTCCTGGTGCTGGGGCTGCTGGTCACGCCCCATGACCTGCTGCCGATCGCTTTGCCGGCGCTGGGCCTGGCGCTGTGGATGATTCTGTTTGCCCGCCCGCTGTCGGTGCTGGCTGGACTGCTGCCGTTCAAGGCGTTCCATGGACGCGAGAAGGCATTCATTTCCTGGGTTGGCCTGCGCGGTGCCGTACCGATCATTCTGGCGGTGTTCCCACTGATGGCGGGACTGCCCAATGCTCAACTGTATTTCAATCTGGCGTTCTTTATCGTGCTGGTGTCGCTGTTGGTGCAGGGCACAAGCCTGCCGTGGGTCGCCAAGCTTTTGAAAGTGACCGTCCCGCCGGAGCCCCTGCCGATCTCCCGATCGGCGCTGGAAGTGCATGTCACCAGCGAGTGGGAACTGTTCGTGTATCGCCTCGGTGCCGAGAAATGGTGCATCGGTTCACCCCTTCGCGAGCTGAAAATGCCCGAAGGCACACGTATCGCGGCCCTGTTTCGTGGCCAGCAACTGCTCCATCCGTCGGGTAGTACGGTGCTCGAAGTCGATGATTTGCTCTGCGTGATCGGCCATGAACACAACCTTCCGGCCCTCGGAAAACTCTTCAGCCAGGCACCGCAACGGGGGCTGGATTTGCGCTTCTTCGGCGACTTCGTACTCGAAGGAGACGCCCAGCTGGGCGCGGTTGCTGCCCTGTATGGATTGAAAGTCGAGGGCATCGATCCGAACATGTCCCTGGGCCACTTCATTGCCCAGAAAGTGGGCGGCGCTCCAGTCGTCGGTGACCAGGTGGAGTGGAACAACACCCTCTGGACCGTCGCGGTCATGGAAGGGAACAAGATTGGGAAAGTGGGCGTCAGATTCCCCGAAGGAAGTCGCCCCGGCCCCGGCCTGTTCCTCTAAACTCCTTACTTCGTCTCGTTTTCGATCGGTCTCTATGTCAACTCTGCGTACCTTTTTCATCATGGCCCTGCTGGGCTTAAGTCTTTCCATCAACACGCTGCAAGCCGCCGAGCCGCCGTCCAGCGAAGCCGTGCAAGCGAGTCTGGACAAGATCGCTGACCGCAAACTGCCGGAGGCCGATCAGAAAGCCCTGCAAGCGGTCCTGCAGAGCACGCTCACCCAGCTCAACAACCGGCGTGATTACGACCAGAAGCTGATCGATCTCAAGCAGCAGTTGACCAACGCTCCAAGGCAGAACATCGAGAACCAGCGCGAGCTGACCCGCCTCAAGGCCACCAAAGTGGTGCCGGTGGGGCAGCGCTATACCAAAGAGACGATTCAGCAGCTTGAGCAACTGCTGACCGAACGTTCCACTCAACAAAGCGACCTGCAGAAAGCCCTGGCCGAAGCGAACAGCCTGATCATTACCGCCCAGACCCGCCCCGAGCGCGCCCAGGCCGAGATCTCTGCCAGCCAGACGCGCATCCAGCAGATCAACAACATCCTCAAACTTGGCAAGGACAGCGGCAAGCCCCTGACCGCCGAGCAACGCGATCAGCTCAACGCCGAGCTTGCGGCACTGAACGCCTTGATTCCGTTGCGTCGCCAGGAACTGGCCGGCAACAGCCTGTTGCAGGACCTGGGCAACAGCCAGCACGACTTGCTGTCGGAAAAATCCGATCGCCTGGATCAGGAGATCCAGGACCTGCAAACCCTGATCAACCAGAAACGCCTGGCCCAGTCGCAAGAGACCGTGACCCAGCAGTCCATCGAGGCGCAGAAGGCCGGTGGCAGTAGCCTGCTGGCCACCGAAAGCGCGGCCAACCTGAAGCTCTCCGACTACCTGCTCAAAAGCACCGACCGCCTCAACGAAGTCACTCAACAGAACCTGCAGACCAAGCAGCAACTGGACAGCGTGACCCAGAGCGACTCGGCGCTGGACGAACAGATCAACGTGCTCAAGGGCAGCCTGCTGCTCTCCAAGATTCTCTACAAACAGAAACAGGCCCTGCCGCGTCTAAGGCTCGACCGCGACCTGGCCGACCAGATTGCCGACATTCGCCTGTATCAGTTCGAAGTCAGCCAGCAACGGGAACTGCTCAGCAACCCGATCACCTACGTCGATAACCTGCTGGCGACTCAACCACCCGAGCAAGTCACCCCACAACTGCGCAAGAGCCTGCTGGACCTGGCCAACACCCGCGCAGACCTGTTGGAGCGCTTGAATCGCGAACTGAGCGCGGTGCTCAACGAATCCATCACGCTGCAACTCAATCAGAAACAACTGCTCAGCACCGCGCAAAGTCTGCGGGCTACGCTGGACGAGCAGATGTTCTGGATTCCCAGCAACAAGCCGCTGGATCTTGAGTGGATACATAACGTACCGGAACGCCTGCAACGCCAGGTCACGACCCTGCCATGGGCCTCGAGCCTGAGCGAATTGACCGATGGCCTGACGCAACGACCGCTGCTGTTCCTGCCGCTGGCCTTGCTGATCGGCGCGCTGCTGTGGCGCCGCAAAAATCTCTATGCCCGCCTGAACAAAGTTCACCAGGACATCGGCCATTTCAAACGCGACAGTCAGTGGCATACCCCGCAAGCGATTCTGATCAACATCCTGCTGGCGATGCCGGTTTCCCTGGGCCTGGCCTTGTGCGGCCTGGCCTTGCAAATCGACGCCCGCGGGCAGAACGCCAATATGGGCGCGGCGCTGTTGCAGATGGCCCAAGCCTGGTTGGTGTTCTACACCGCCTACCGCATCCTCGCACCGGGCGGCGTGGCCGAACTGCATTTCCGCTGGGAAAAACCCCAGGTCGAATTCCTTCAAGGCTGGATTCGCCGGCTCGGGCTGGTGGTGATGGCTCTGGTGACCGTGGTGGCGGTCGCCGAACTGCAACCGGCGACGCTGGCTGATGATGTGCTCGGCATGCCGGTGGTACTGACCTGCTACGCCTTGATGGCCTGGCTGCTCAGCCGGCTGCTGGTCAGCAGCCCGACCCACGAAAACGCCTCGCTGTTCCGCAAGGCCGTGGGAGTCATGTTCACCGTCCTGCCGATCGCGTTGTTCGTCGCGGTGTGCTTCGGCTACTACTACACCGCGCTGAAACTCAGCGACCGGTTGATCAACACCCTGTACCTCTTGATGTTCTGGCTGGTGATCGAAGCCACCTTCGTGCGCGGCCTCAGCGTTGCGGCACGCCGCCTGGCCTATCAGCGCGCCCTGGCCAAACGCCAGGCTGCGAAAGAGGCTGGCGACGGCGAAGCGGTGATCGAAGAGCCGACCCTGGACATCGAGAAGGTCAACGAGCAGTCCCTGCGACTGATCCGCCTGGCCCTGCTCGGCGGTTTCATCGCGGCGCTGTACTGGGTCTGGTCAGACCTGATTTCGGTGTTCTCGTACCTGGACAACATCACCCTCTACGAATACACCAGCGGCACCGGCGCCAACATGAGCATGGTGCCGATCAGCATCGGCGACATGCTTGGCGCGCTGATCATCATCGGCATCACCTTCGCGCTGGCGCGCAACTTGCCGGGTCTGCTGGAAGTGTTTGTGCTGTCCAAGCTCAACCTGGCCCAGGGCAGTTCCTACGCCACGACCACGTTGCTGTCCTATGTGATCGCCGGTGTCGGTTTCGTCTCGACCCTGTCCACGCTCGGCGTGAGCTGGGACAAGTTGCAATGGCTGGTGGCGGCGCTGTCGGTGGGTCTCGGTTTCGGGATGCAGGAAATCTTCGCCAACTTCATCTCCGGCATCATGATCCTGTTCGAACGCCCGGTGCGGATCGGCGACACCATCACCATCGGCAACCTGTCAGGCACCGTGAGCAAGATCCGCATCCGTGCCACGACCATCACCGACTTTGACCGCAAGGACATCATCGTCCCGAACAAGACGTTCATCACCGGGCAACTGATCAACTGGTCGCTGACCGACACCATCACCCGGGTGACCCTCAAGCTCGGCGTCGACTACGGCTCGGACCTGGACCTGGTCAAAGAGCTGCTGCTCAAGGCAGCCCGCAATAACCCGCGCGTGCTGAAGGACCCGGAACCCCAGGTGTACTTCCTGAACTTCGGCGAAAGCACCCTCGACCACGAGTTGCGCATGCATGTGCGTGACCTCGGTGACCGCAACCCGGTGCTCGATGAGGTCAACCGCTTCATCAATCGCGAATTCAAGAAGCAGCACATCAACATCTCGTTCCGGCAGATGGAGGTCTATCTCAAGAACCTTCAGGGCCAAGAGTACAAGATGGTGCCGATCGAACCGGAAGCCAAAACCGTTGTTCCGGCACCCACCAGCAAACCGCGGCAAGAGCCGCCGCCTGTCGAACTCGACTAAGCGCGCTATCCCTAGCAGAATGCTCGGACATTCTGCTGGAGATGGCCGTTGAAAGCCCTCGACGAACTGACCTTCGACAATCGCTTCGCCCGCCTGGGCGATGCGTTCTCAACCCACGTCCTGCCCGAGCCCATTGCGGCTCCGCGACTGGTGGTCGCCAGCCCCGCCGCCATGGCGCTGCTGGACCTGGACCCGGCCGAGGCCGAAACGCCAGTGTTCGCCGAGCTGTTCGGCGGCCACAAGCTGTGGGCTGAAGCCGAGCCGCGGGCGATGGTCTATTCCGGGCATCAATTCGGCTCCTACAACCCGCAGTTGGGCGACGGGCGCGGCCTGTTGCTGGGCGAGGTCTATAACGAAGCCGGCGAGCATTGGGACCTGCACCTCAAGGGTGCCGGTCAGACGCCTTACTCACGCATGGGCGATGGACGGGCGGTGCTGCGCTCCTCGATCCGCGAGTTCCTTGCCTCCGAAGCCCTGCATGCCCTGAACATTCCCACCACGCGCGCACTGTGCGTGATCGGCTCTGACACGCCGGTCTGGCGCGAGAAACAGGAACGCGCGGCCATGGTCCTGCGCCTGTCGCCGAGCCATGTACGCTTCGGGCACTTCGAATTTTTCTACTACACCAAGCGCCCCGAGCAGCAGAAAGAACTCGGCGAGCACGTGCTGGCCATGCACTTCCCACACTGCCTGGAGCAGCCGGAGCCGTACCTGGCGATGTTCCGCGAAATCGTCGAGCGTAATGCCGAACTGATCGCCAAATGGCAGGCCTATGGGTTCTGTCACGGCGTGATGAACACCGACAACATGTCGATCCTCGGCATCACCTTCGACTTCGGCCCGTTCGCCTTCCTCGACGACTTCGACGCCCACTTCATCTGCAACCACTCCGATGACCAGGGCCGCTACTCCTTCAGCAACCAGGTACCGATTGGCCAGTGGAACCTCAGCGCCCTCGCCCAGGCCCTGACACCGTTCATCAGCGTCGAAGCCCTGCGCGAGACCCTCGGCCTGTACCTGCCACTGTTCCAGGCTCACTACCTGGACCTGATGCGCCGCCGCCTCGGCCTTACTACCGCCGAAGACGACGACCAGAAACTGCTGGAGCAGCTGCTGCAACTGATGCAGAACAGCGGCGTCGATTACAGCCTGTTCTTCCGCCGCCTGGGCGATGAATCACCCGAACTGGCCGTCGCCCGCCTGCGTGATGATTTCGTCGACATCAAGGGCTTCGATGCCTGGGGTGAGCGCTACATCGCCCGGGTTGCCCGTGAAGGTGAAGCTGATCAGGCGCTGCGCCGCAAACGAATGCATGCGGTCAATCCGCTGTACATCCTGCGCAATTATCTGGCGCAAAAAGCTATCGATGCGGCGGAAAGCGGCGACTATTCAGAAGTTCGTCGACTGCACGCGGTACTGAGCAATCCGTTCGAGGAGCAGCCGGGGATGGAGAGCTACGCCGAGCGGCCACCGGAATGGGGCAGGCATCTGGAGATCAGTTGTTCGTCGTAAAGCCGGCTAATCCAGAGGATCTATGGCGCTGACGACTCGAGCGACGATGTCTGCCATCGTGACGTCATCAAGTCGTTCGATAAACTTGGCCGAACCATCGCGAACACGTTGCTCAATGTCAAAACTGCGTACCTGATTACACACTGCAACGCCGTTTGTTTCGTGGCCGGACACGATAACCGCCAGACCTGAATTTCGACTGAAACTCCCGCCACTGGTCACGGGTACAGTCATGCTGACACCCAGTGCGTTGATTTCCCTTGGCGTTATCACCACGAAGCGATGACGATTCATCATCTCTCGTCCTTCGACCGGATTCGGATCAATCCAATAGACATCGCCCCGCTGCGGGGCTTGTCGACGCACCATTAACCGAGCTCCCGGCCGACTGGATCGCCTTCACGCGCAAAGGCTGTCTGTGCGTTCAATTCGGCCATTGCTTCGGAGCCCTCAAGCAACTCTTCAAGGCTGTAACGCTTGCGAGGCGGCTGGATAACCGGACGAGCTATCAACTCGCCATCCACCACATTCAATTCCAATTGTGCCCCCACCTCCAGGTGCAGGAGCTTCAATAAGGTAGGCGGAAGAGTAATCACCGCTGCGCCGCCTTGTCGGCGGATTTTGGAGGTCACGGACATGGGATAACTCCGATCCGAAAATTGAAAGGTATCGATTTCTCGATAAGTGCAACAAAAGTAGCACGCAGATAACGGCAAAGCGAACTCTCCATAGACGATTCGGGATTCTGAAGCCTTCTTCCAGCGTAGCTACCGATCACAGACCGAATGCCCGATTAAATGTGAGCATTTGCGACACTCACTCCACAAACATCTCCCTTCAAAGACTTGATATATCCCGCTCCCGACTCCAAATCAGCTTCATACGCTCACCCGCTCGGAGGCCGCCCATGCCCGCCCCACTCCTCATCCCCTGCCCCCACTGCAACGGCCTGAACCGCATCCCCGCCGAGCGCCTCAACGATCATCCAAAGTGCGGCCGCTGCAAGGCTGATGTCCTGCTGAACAAGCCGTTCGAATTGAAGCAAGGCGATTACGCCAGTCAGATCAAGGGTGACCTGCCGTTGCTGGTGGATGTGTGGGCGGATTGGTGCGGGCCGTGCAAGTCGTTTGCGCCGGTGTTCGAGCAGGCGGCGGGGCAATTGGCGGGCAAGTGTCGGCTGGCCAAGCTGGACAGCGAAGCGAATCAACAGTTGTCGGCGCAGCTGGGGATTCGCTCGATCCCGAGCCTGATTCTGTTCAAGAACGGCCGGGAAGTGGCTCGCCAAAGCGGGGCCTTCCCGTTACCGCAGTTGATGAGCTGGTTGCGCAGTCAGGGGATCTGATTGCCTTTCAGGGATTTTCCAACAGGTTGTGCAGTTCGACGAATTGCTGGGTCAGCTTGTGCCGCGGGTCGAGGTGGATCAGCGGCGTGTTGGCCTGATGGGATTCGCGCATGCGCACCGAACTCGCCAGGTACACCGGCAGTACCGGCAGCCCTTCGGCGATCAGCTCGTCGAGGATTTGCTGGGGCAGGCTGGCGCGAGCCTGGAACTGGTTGACGACAATGCCTTCGACTTCCAGCCCTTCATTGTGGTCGTCCTTCAACTCTTCGATTTCCGCCAACAGCCCATACAGCGCCTGGCGCGAGAAGCTGTCGCAGTCGAAGGGGATCAGCACACGATCAGCGGCGATCAAGGCCGAGACGGCATAGAAATTCAGCGCTGGCGGGGTGTCGAGATAGATCCGGTCGTAATCACCGTCCAGCTCCTCGAGCAATTTACGCAGCTTGTTGATCTTGTGTTTGGCCTCAAGCTTGGGCTGCAAGTCTGCCAGCTCGGCGGTGGCAGTGATGACGTGAAGGTTGTCGAACGGAGTTTCGTAGATGTCGACCTGACCTTTCTTCGAGAACGGCCCGGAGGACAGGGTCTGCTTGAAGAAGTCGGCGATACCCATCGGGATATCCTCACCGGTGAGCCCCGTCAGATATTGAGTGGAGTTGGCCTGGGCATCGAGATCCACCAATAACGTGCGATAGCCTTCGCTGGCGCTGACCGCCGCCAGATTGCAGGCAATGCTTGATTTGCCCACGCCACCTTTCTGATTGAACACCACGCGCCGCATGTCTAAACCTCCGTGTATCAAAGAATCACCGAGTGTAGTAGTCCACATCGCTGCTTAGCTACCTCGCCAGCATCTAGACTACACAGTCATAGGCAAATCTCTGGCCGGAAAAGCTGCCAACTCGTCCATTGATAGCAGACAGTGCCGACAGACATGTCCGCCGCATTGTGGATAATGGCCAAATGACAGCTTTTCGCGAACCAGACGGTACATTTCGTTGCGCAAAATGTAACCAGCATTTGCTACACGTCCGCAGCACCGGGATAATGCGCGCCACTCGGCGTTAAGCGCCACGTCAGGTCAGCCGCGGTTCTTGCGACTCACCGCGTTAAAGGAAGCCCGCAGGGGCGGGATGAATGTCTGTGATCAACTTCAACATCGCCCAATGGCGCGCTTGGGCCCCTGGGCTTGAAAGCGTGGATGATTGGCAGGCCTGGAGCCGACAACCGGTCGTGCTCGAGCCCAGCGATGCCGCCCCGGATGTGTCGTTTCTGCCGGCCATGCAGCGTCGGCGACTCAGCCGTCTGGCGCGGATGGCGTTCAGTGTCGGCTGGCCCTTGGCCGATGGTCATCCGGATTTACCGTTGGTCTTTATTTCTCGCCACGGCGAAACCCCGCGCACCTTCGAAATTCTCAGCGATCTGGCGACCGACCAACCGTTGTCGCCCACCCAGTTCAGCCTGTCGGTGCACAACGCGGTCATCGGCCTGTGGTCGATCATGCGTGGCGAAACCAGCGAAATGACCGCCCTCGCCGCCGCCGGCGATGGCCTTGAACACGGCATGCTAGAGGCCGCGGCGCTGCTTGAGGAAGGTGCGCCCGCGGTACTGCTGATCGTCACCGAAGAGCAACCGCCCGCCGCCTACTCGGCCTGGATCGATGATGTGCCTTTCCCTTATGCGGTCGGCCTGTTGATCACCCCCGGCAATCAGTGGCAACTGTCGCTGAACAGCGCCCCGCACACGTTGTCCAAAGCCCGCTGGCCCCATGCCCTGAATCTGTTGCGTACGCTGCTCGGCCAGCAAACAACCTGCCAACATGCCTGGAAAAATCGTGTATGGACCTGGCAACGCAACCCGTAACCGATAAGAACCGCGACGCCTACTACTGGCGCCTGCTGGCCACCGCCGCAAGCTTCACCCTGTTCGGGTTGAGCAGCCTGTGCCTGCGACTGGTGGTGTTCCCGCTGTTGAACTGCCTGCCGGGAGACGCTCAGGTCCATCGTCAGCGCGCGCGACATACGGTCAGTCGGTGTTTCTGGTTTTTCATTCGGTTCATGGCGCGCAGTGGCGTGCTGACCTATGACATACAGGGGGCGGAAAAGCTCGGGCGTCCAGGCCAAATGATCGTCGCCAACCACCCCTCGTTGATCGATGTGGTGTTTTTGATCGGCCTGGTGCGCCACGCCAACTGCGTGGTCAAGAAAAGCCTCTGGGAAAACCCGTTCACTCGCGGTCCGCTACGCTGTACCGAATACATCAGCAACGATGGCAGCATGGACATGCTCGACGCCGCTGCCGACGCGCTGAAAAGCGGTCAGACCCTGATCATCTTTCCCGAGGGCACCCGGACCCGACCCGGCCAACCACCGGCCTTTCATCGGGGGGGCGCGGCAATCGCGCTGCGCGGTGCGAGAATCCTCACCCCGGTGATTATCAAGGTCAACCCGACCACATTGACCAAGGCCGAACCCTGGTATCGGATCCCCAAACGCCGCGTGCACTTCAGTTTTCGCGTCGGGGCCGATATAGACCCACAGGCCTTCGCTACGCAAGGCCCTGCACCCCAGGCCTCGCGCAAGCTCAACGACTATTTGCACTCTTACTTTATCAAGGAGCTCGCCGAAGATGAGCGATCAGAACACCGTTAGCCTGATGCAGGAAATCAAAGAGCTGATCATCGAAGCCCTGGGCCTCGAAGACATCAGCGTCGACGACATCGGCGACAACCAGACGCTGTTCGGCGAAGGCCTGGGCCTGGACTCGGTAGACGCGCTGGAACTCGGCCTGGCGATCCAGAAAAAGTACGGTATCAAAATCGATGCCGACGCCAAGGACACCCGTAATCACTTCAGCAACGTGGCGAGCCTTGCGGCGTTCGTCACTGCAAAACAGGCAGCTTGAGACCGGACCATGCAAACTCGTGACGATATTTTCAACACCCTGCGCGATGCTCTGGTCGAACTCTTCGAGCTGGATCCCGAGCGCATCAGCCTGGAATCCAACCTGTACCAGGATCTGGAAATCGACAGCATCGATGCGGTCGACCTGATCGATCACATCAAACGCCAGACCGGCAAGAAAATCGCCGCCGAAGAATTCAAATCGGTGCGTACCGTCAGCGACGTGGTCGAGGCGGTCTACCGTCTGGTTCAGCCCGCCGCATGAGCCGACTGATCGGCCTTGGCCTGCTGCTCGCAGGCCTGCTGTACCCCTTTGCGGTGTATTTCGGCATGGAGCATTTTGCCCCGTGGCAGTTCGGTCTGCTGCTGGGCAGCCTGTGGCTGGCGCGAGCACTGACCGGCGAACGGCGCCCCGGCAGCCTGTGGATGTCCACGGCCGCCATCGCGTTCTGCTTGCTGCTGGCAGCGTTCGACAGCCCGGTGCTGCTGCGTTGGTACCCGGTGCTGATCAGCGCGTTCATGCTGGCGCTGTTCGGTCTTAGCCTGAAATACGGCCCGCCGATGGTCGAACGCCTGGCCCGCCTGCGAGAACCGGAATTACCGCCCAGGGCCATTCGCTACACCCGCCAGGTGACCATTGCCTGGAGCGTGTTTTTTCTCTGCAACGGTTTGTGCGCCGCCGCCCTGACCCTTTGGGCGCCGCTGAGCTGGTGGATGTTGTACACCGGCCTGATCTCCTATGGATTGATCGGCCTGATGTTTGCCATTGAATGGCTGATACGACAACGGGTACGAGGCCACCCATGAATTGGATAAAACTTGAGCAACTGCTGCTCAAGGCTCAGCCGGAGCGTGCCGTGACGGCCGAGCCGGCGTTGAATCACGCGCAATTGTGCGACCGGGCCCTGAGCCTGGCTGCCGGCCTGCAAACCCAGGGTGTGCAGCGCATCGCCGTGCACCTTGAAGACGCCGCCGACCTGGCCATCGCCCTGCTCGGCGCCTGGCGTGCCGGAGTCAGCGTACTGCTGCCCGCCGACCTGCAAGCGCAGACGCGCCAGCGCTGGTCGACCGAGGTCGATCTGTGGCTGACCGATCAGGCCGACGATGCACACCTGAGCGATTATCGGCATCCGCCACTGCCAGCCCACCCGCTGGACCTGGATCGTTGTCAGCTGAGCCTGTGCACCTCCGGTTCCAGCGGTGAACCCAAGCGCATCGACAAAACCCTGCGCCAACTGGCCAATGAAGTCGAAGCGCTGGAGCACTTGTGGGGCGCAGATCTGGGCGAAGCCTGCATCATCGGCAGCGTCGCCACCCAGCACATCTACGGGCTGCTGTTTCGGGTGTTGTGGCCGCTGTGTGCCGGGCGTTCGTTCGTGCGCAAGCAACTGGCTTTCCCCGAAGACTTGCAACGCGCCAGCCGTGAACACCCGGCCTTCGCCTGGGTCGCCAGCCCGGCATTGCTCAAGCGCATGGGCGACAACCTCGACTGGCCAGCGCTGAGCGCAGTGCACCGAGTGTTCTCCTCCGGTGGCGCGTTACCCGCCGAAGCGGCGCAGAGCCTGCACGAACGCCTGCAACAATGGCCGACAGAAATCTTCGGCAGCTCGGAAACCGGCGGCATCGCCTGGCGTCAGGGCCAGGATCTCTGGCAGCCCTTCGCCGGCGTGGAGCTGAGCCAGGACAGCGACGGCGCGCTGCTTATCGCATCGCCATACCTGCCGGAAGGTCATATCGAACACACCGCCGATGCCGCGCGCATCGCTGCCGACGGCCGTTTCGAGCTGTTGGGGCGGCTGGACCGGATCGTCAAACTGGAAGAAAAACGTATCTCGCTACCAATGCTCGAACACGCGCTGATGGCGCACGCCTGGGTCGCCGAAGCGCGCCTGGGAGTGGTTCAGGAAAACCGCGCCTCATTGGGGGCGCTGCTGGTGCTCAGCGAGCGAGGTATGCACGCGTTACGCAATCAGGGACGACGCAGCCTCACGCAGGCGTTGCGTCAGCATCTGAGCCAGCACTGTGAAACGCTGGCCCTGCCACGACGCTGGCGCCTGTTGCGGCAGTTGCCGCTGAACGCGCAGGGCAAACTGCCCCAGGCTGAGGTTGAAGCCTTGCTGCTGGCGCCCCGCCCAAAGGCGCCGCAAGTGCTGGAGCAGGTCGAAGCCGATGGTGAGTGGAGCCTGCAACTGGCCGTCCCGCCGGACCTGGCGTATTTCAGCGGACACTTTCCCCGGGCCCCGGTATTGCCCGGCGTGGTGCAAGTGGAGTGGGCAATGAGCCTGGGCCAACAATTGATGGACCTGCCGGCAAAGTTCGCCGGCATGGAAGTGCTGAAATTCCAGCAACTGGTGCGCCCTGGCGATGAAATCCAGTTGCACCTGCGCTTCGACCCGGTGCGCGGCAAATTGTATTTCGCCTATCGCAACGAAACCGCCACCTGCTCCAGCGGGCGGATTTTGCTGGAGGCTGCCAGCGATGCATAACCCCTGCGCCGTAATCCCGGTCTACAACCACGAAACCGCAATCACTGCCGTGGTCGATGCGCTGCTTGCCTGTGACCTGCCCTGCATTCTGGTGGACGATGCCAGCAGCCCCGCCTGCGCCAAGGTACTCGACCAACTGGCGCAGCGCGACAGGGTTTATCTGATCCGGCTCACCATCAATCAGGGCAAGGGCGGCGCAGTGATGACCGGCCTGCGGGAGGCTTCGCGCCTGGGCTTCAGCCATGCCTTGCAGGTGGACGCCGACGGCCAGCACGACCTGCAAGACGTCAAAGTCTTCATCGAATACTCACGCAACCATCCCGAGGCGGTGATCTGTGGCTATCCGCAATACGACGCCAGCGTGCCGAAGGGTCGTTTGTACGCGCGCTACCTGACTCACGTCATGGTCTGGATCAACACCCTGTCACTGCAGATTCGCGACTCGATGTGCGGCTTCCGTGTCTATCCATTACCGCCAACCCTGGCACTGATCGACTCGGCCAGGATCGGCAAGCGCATGGACTTCGACTCCGACATTCTGGTGCGCCTGGCCTGGCGCAATCAACCGATGCAATGGCTGAAAACCAGAGTTCATTACCCGCTGGACGGCGTTTCGCATTTCCGGCTGTTCTACGACAACGTACTGATTACGAGCATGCACACCCGGTTGTTCTTCGGCATGTTGCTGCGAGCACCGGTGATCCTCTGGCAACGGTGGCGGGCATGAACGGCAATGTAGACAAACAGCACTGGGCCGACCGCCAGGAGCGTGGCAGTTTCTGGCTGATGAAGTTCACCGCATTCTGCGCAAAGGTCTTGGGCCGACGCCTGCTGAGCCCGCTGCTCTACGGCATCGTGCTGTACTTTTTCCTGTTCGGACGCAGCGCCCGCCAAAGCGCCTGGCAATACCAGCAGCGGCTCGCCGACTGGAGCGGGCGCAGCGAATTGCGTCCGACTCATTGGCGGGTGTTCGGCCAGTTCATGGCCTTCGCCGATTCCATGCTCGACAAACTCGACGTGTGGAACGGCAAGCTGAGCATCGAGCAGATCGAAATCATCGACCCGGCGCTGCTGCGCAATAAACTGCGCGGCACACGCGGGCAGATGCTGGTGGGCACACACCTGGGCAATCTCGAGGTTTGCCGGGCACTGGCCGAGATCGGCGAGAAAGTCACCATGAACGTGCTGGTGCACACCAAGCACGCCGAGCAATTCAACCGCCTGCTGGGCGAAGCCGGGGCAACCAATCTGCGGCTGATCCAGGTCAGCGAACTCGACCCGGTGATCATGCTGCAACTGCATGAACGCCTGGAGCGCGGCGAGTGGCTGGCAATTGCCGGCGACCGTGTGCCGCTGCATGGCGGGCGCAGCGTGACGGTGGATTTTCTCGGTCACCCGGCAGCGTTCCCGCAAGGCCCGTGGCTGCTGGCCGGTCTGCTGAAATGCCCGGTCAATCTGCTGCTGTGCCTGAAGAAACCCACGGGCGACTATCGACTGACCCTCGAACCGTTCACCGAGGCGGTGGTGTGGAAACGTAGCGAGCG
This sequence comes from Pseudomonas sp. 008, assembly GCF_016861935.1. Lineage (NCBI taxonomy): Bacteria > Pseudomonadati > Pseudomonadota > Gammaproteobacteria > Pseudomonadales > Pseudomonadaceae > Pseudomonas > Pseudomonas sp. 008. The sequence goes on from NZ_BOMA01000002.1 coordinate 306,172, forward strand.
CGAACAGGTCATTCATCAGTGGGCTTCGCGCTATGCCGAACGCCTGGGTCACTATTGCCTCGAAGCGCCCCAACAATGGTTCAACTTTTACCCTTTCTGGAAGACCGATGACGACGCCAACGCTTGAGCCGGTAACCTTCGGCGAACTCCCTTTGTGCATCGAAGACGTGCTGGCCCTGGCCAACCGTCAGGTGCCGACGCAGTTGCAGGGCGACCCCGAGTTTCGCCAGCGCATTGCCAAGGGTCCGCAGTTCCTTGACTCCCTGCTGGACAAGGAAGGCGTGATCTATGGCGTGACCACCGGTTATGGCGATTCCTGTGTGGTGGCGGTGCCGCTGCACCACGTCGAAGCCCTGCCTCGTCATCTGTTCACGTTCCACGGCTGCGGACTGGGCAAACTGCTCGACGCCCAGGCCACCCGTGCGGTGCTGGCGGCACGTTTACAGTCTCTGTGCCAGGGCGTGTCCGGGGTGCGCGTGGAGTTGCTGGAGCGCCTGCAAGCGTTCCTTGAACACGACATCCTGCCGCTGATTCCGGAAGAAGGTTCCGTGGGCGCCAGCGGTGATCTGACGCCGCTGTCCTACGTCGCCGCGACCTTGTCCGGCGAGCGCGAAGTGATGTTCCGCGGCGAACGCCGGCAAGCGGCTGATGTGCACAAGGAACTGGGTTGGCAACCGCTGGTATTGCGCCCCAAGGAAGCCCTGGCGCTGATGAACGGCACCGCCGTGATGACCGGCCTTGCGTGCCTGGCTTACGCCCGTGCCGATTACCTGCTGCAACTGGCCACGCGCATCACCGCGCTGAACGTGGTCGCTTTGCAGGGCAACCCGGAGCACTTCGACGAGCGCCTGTTCGCCGCCAAACCCCATCCAGGGCAGATGCAAGTCGCCGCGTGGTTGCGCAAGGATCTGGCGATCGACGCGCCGACCGCGCCGCTGCATCGCCTGCAAGACCGTTACTCCCTGCGTTGCGCGCCACACGTGCTCGGTGTACTGGCCGACAGCCTGAACTGGCTGCGCTCGTTCATCGAGATCGAACTCAACAGCGCCAACGACAACCCGATCATCGACGCCGAAGCCGAACGCGTGCTGCACGGCGGGCACTTCTACGGCGGCCACATTGCGTTCGCCATGGACAGCCTGAAAAACCTGGTGGCCAACGTCGCCGACTTGCTCGACCGTCAACTCGCGCTGCTGGTGGACGAACGCTACAACCATGGCTTGCCGAGCAACCTGTCCGGCGCCACCGCCGACCGTGCGATGCTCAACCACGGCTTCAAGGCCGTGCAGATCGGCACCAGCGCCTGGACCGCCGAAGCCCTGAAAAACACCATGCCGGCCAGCGTCTTCTCGCGCTCCACCGAGTGCCACAACCAGGACAAAGTCAGCATGGGCACCATCGCCGCTCGCGACGCCATCCGCGTGCTGGAGCTGACCGAACAGGTCGCCGCTGCCACCCTGCTGGCGGCCAATCAAGGCGTGTGGCTGCGTGGCCAGGCTGAAGACGCGCGCCCACTGCCACCGGCCCTGGCCGCGATGCACGAAGAATTGGCCAAGGACTTCCCGCCGGTCATCGAAGACCGCGCCCTGGAAGGCGAATTGCGCCTGTGCCTGCAACGCATCGCCGAGCAACACTGGAGGCTGCATGCGTAGCAAGGGAGTGCTTCACACCGATACGGAAATCCTCGTCCCGTTCTTTGACGTCGACACCATGAACGTGGTCTGGCACGGCCATTACGTCAAATACCTGGAAGTCGCCCGCTGTGCGCTGCTGGACAGGATCGGCCACAACTACGACGCCATGGTTGCGTCGGGTTACGCATGGCCGGTGATCGACTTGCAGTTGCGCTATGTGCGCGGCGCCGTGTTCGGCCAGAAGCTGAATGTGCGCGCCAGCCTGGTGGAATGGGAGAACCGACTGAAGATCAATTACCTGATCAGCGATCTCGCAACCGGCGAACGTCTGACCCGCGCTGTTTCAGTGCAGGTTGCCGTCGACATGAGCAGCCGCGAAATGCAGTTGGCTTCGCCCAAGGTGTTTACCGACGCGGTTGAAAGGGTGCTGCCATGAATTCGCTTTTCAAATGCCTTGGCGCTTTAGCGTTGCTCGGGCTTTCATCGTTGGCCCAGGCCTTCGATCTGCAGCAACTGAGCGATCAACTGGCCAAACCCGATGTGATCCACGGCAACTTCATCCAGGAAAAACACCTGCGCGCCCTGCCCCAGCCGCTGACCAGCAAGGGCACCTTCGTTCTGGCGAAGAGTCACGGCTTGCTCTGGCTGCTGAAAACACCGCTGCAACAGGACTACCGCATCAGCGACAAGGGCATTGCCCGGCGGGATGCCAGCGGCTGGCAAATGCTGCCGAACAAGAGTGCCGGCGCCGAACAGAACCGTTTGTTCCTCGCCGTGCTGCAAGGCGACAGCAGTGGCCTGCAACGGGATTTCGAGCTGTCGTTGAGCGGCGATGCGCAGAACTGGAAACTGACCCTGACCCCGCGTTCGATGCTGCTCAAGCAGGTGTTCAATCAGATCAACATTGACGGCGGCGAACTGGTGCACAACATCGAGCTGCTCGAAACCCAGGGTGACCGAACCCTGTTGCGCATGCAGGACAGCACCAGCGCCCAACCTTTGAGCGATGCGGAGCAACATGACTTTGCCGAGTGAACGGACGCTGCCACGGCTGTTTCTGATCCTGCTGCTGGCGGTGCTCGCGCTTGCCGGTTGGCAGTGGCGCGATGGCGCTCCACTGTCCGCCAACCTGATGGAACTGGTGCCAGGTACCGCGCCGGACGCGCTGGAACTGCGCGCCGAACAACGCATGCAAGAACCGCTGAACCGGGAAATGCTGGTGCTGGTCGGCCATAAAAACCGTCAGCAAGCCATCGCCATGGCGCAAAAAATCGGTGAGCAGTGGCAGGCCAGCGGCGTGTTCGAAAAGGTCCAGTGGAACCTGCAAGCCGACTTGCCGGCGCTGCGCACGCAATTGCTGCAAGGCCGACTGGCGATGCTGTCCGCGGCCGACCGCCAGCAACTCATCGAGCACCCCGACGCCTTTATCCAGCAACGGGTGCAAGCCCTGTTCGATCCCTTCACCGGGTTCAGCCTGGTGCCGAGCCAGGATGACTGGCTCGGCCTGACCGGGCGCATCCAGAACAGCCAGCCACAGCGCGGCTCGGTGCAGTTGGACATCGGCAGCGGCGTGCTGGTCGCCGATGCCGACGGCAAGAGCTGGGTGATGCTGCGGGCGCGAACCGTCGGCAACGCATTCGACATGAACCTGCCGCTGCAAGTGGCCGACCTGCTCCAGCACAGTCGCGAAGAAGCCGCCCAGGCGGATGTACAACTGCTCGCCGCCAGCGGCCTGCTGTATGCCGCCAGCGGTCAACGGCAAGCCGCGCGCGAGATCACCTGGGTCGGTGGCGGCGCCACCGTGGGGATTCTGTTGCTGCTGTTGCTGGCCTTCCGGCGTTGGCGGGTGGTGCTGGCGTTCGTCCCGGTGCTGGTGGGCATGCTGTTCGGCGCGGTGGCCTGCGTGGCGCTGTTTGGTCAGATGCATGTGATGACGCTGGTGCTGGGCTCAAGCCTGATCGGCGTGGCGGTGGATTACCCACTGCATTACCTGTCGAAAAGCTGGAGCCTGAAACCCTGGCACAGTTGGCCGGCGTTGCGCCTGACCCTGCCAGGGCTGACGCTGAGCCTGATCACCAGTTGCATCGGCTACCTGGCCCTGGCCTGGACGCCGTTCCCGGCCCTGACCCAGATTGCCGTGTTCTCCGCCGCTGGCCTGCTCGGCGCTTATCTGTCGGCGGTGTGCCTGCTGCCGGCGCTGCTCAAGGGCGCGCAACTGCGTCCGGCGCAATGGCCGATGCGTATCGCCGAGTCTTTGCTGGCACTGCGTGAATTGCTGCTCAAATACGTACGCACGCCGGTGTTGCTGGCGCTGTTGATCGCCTTCTGTGTTGGCGGTCTGTTGCAGTTGCAGACCAAAAACGACATTCGCCAATGGGTCGGCGCACCGCAGCAACTGACGGACGAAGCCCAGACCATTGCGCGCATCACCGGCTATCAACCCACCAGCCAGTTTTTCCTGGTGCGCGCGGCCAATCAGCAGGAGTTGCTCGAACGCCAAACGGCACTGAGCGAGCGCCTGGATCAATTGGTCAACCTGGAAAAACTCCAGGGCTACCTGTCGCTCAACCAACTGGTCAGCCCGCCGAACGAACAGCACAAAGTGCGTGATGCACTGAGCAAGCTGCCGCAGTTCTGGCAACCGTTGCTCGACCTTGGCGTGCCTGCTGACGCGCTGCAAGCCGAGTTGGTGAAGCTACAGGCGCTGCCCACCGAAGATATCGACGCGGCCCTGGCCGGCCCATTGGCCGAGCCCTACCGCACCCTGTGGCTGGGGCCGACCGATAACGGCGTGGCCGCGATGGTCAGCCTGCAAGGCTTGAACAATCCCGCGTTGTTGCGGGTCCAGGCGCTGGACTTGCCGGGTGTGCAACTGGTCGACCGCCTCGGCGACCTGAACAAGGTATTTGCCGCAACTCAAATCAGCGCCGCTGAATTGAAACTCGCCTCCTGCGTGTTGATCGTGCTGGTGCTGATCCTGCCATTCGGTCTCGGTGGCGCGCTGCGAATCGTCTCCCTGCCGCTGCTGGCGGCCCTGTGCAGCCTGGCAAGCCTCGGCTGGCTCGGTCAGCCGCTGACGCTGTTCAGCCTGTTCGGCCTGCTGCTGGTGACGGCCATCAGCGTCGACTACGCGATCCTCATGCGCGAACAGATCGGCGGTGCCGCCGCGAGCCTGCTGGGCACCATGCTGGCAGCCGCAACCACATGGCTATCGTTTGGCCTGCTGGCGGTGTCCAGCACACCGGCTGTGAGCAACTTCGGCCTGTCGGTGAGCCTCGGCCTGGCGTACAGCTTCATCCTGGCGCCGTGGGCCGGACGCCAAGTCCACACCGCCCCGGTTGCGGAGCCAGCAGCATGATGGTCGCGGCGTTCTGGGTCATGGCCCTGGTGTTGTTCGCCATGGCCACCCATGTCGGTAGACGTTTCGGTCTGATTCCGATCGTCAGCCAGTTGTTGCTGGCAACCTTCGGCCTGCCGCTGCTGATGTATTTCTGGATCGAACCGGGCTGGCAACTGAGCGGTGCCGACCTGATCTCGCCGGGTTGGCTGAAGAACCTCTACAGCCTGAGCTTTGCCTTGCTGCTGGGGCACATCCTCAGCGACGTGATCGACCTGCGACTGGATCGCCAGAGCCTGAAAATCGCCCTGCCGAGTTTCTGCATTCCGTTTGCCTGCGGGCTGGCGACAGCGGTCTGGCTACTGCCGCCACAGCCGTGGATCAGCTCGCTGGCGGTCGGTCTGTTGTTCGCCATCACAGCGATTCCGGTGCTGTACCTGTACCTGCGACACATCAACTACCCGCCCGCCGCCACCCGACGCCTGGTGCAGACCGCGATCCTGATCGACCTGACTTGCTGGACCCTGTTCGCGTTCGCCCAAGGCAGCCTGCACCTGAGCAGCCTGTTGCTGCCGCTGGCCGGCGCCTGCCTGCCGTTGTTGCTGCGACTGCTCGGCTTGCGCCAACCGTTGCTGTACAGCGGCTGCTTCTTTGCACTGCTGGTGGTTGCCGAACACTTCAAGCTCAACGCGCTGATTTTCGGCATTGGTTACCTACTGTGCATGGCCGCGCTCAAGGTGCCGTTGGTGCTGCCATTGCCGACGGCGTGGATGAGTCGTTTGCAGACCTGGATCGCCATCCCGTTGATCCTCACGTTCGGCATCGTGCAGATCAACGTGCACAACGCCCTCGACAGTCTCGGTGGGGTGCAATTGGCCGCGCTTCTTCTGTTGCCGATCGCCAGCAAATTGTTGGGCAACTGGCTGGGCCTCGGCTGGGCCGGCGTCTCGTTTGAAGGTGCCAGCCGCTGGCGGGAAAGCCTTTTACTGAATATCCGCGGCTTGAGCGAAATCGTCTTTCTCAACCTGCTGCTGCAACAACAACTCATCAGCCCCGAGCTGTATTTCGCGCTGATGTTGATGGGCCTGATCGCAACCCTGCTGCCGGCACTCGCCGGCATGCACCGAATCCCTTTGAACATCGCCGCCCCGGCAAGGAGCACCCGTGCCAACAGTTGAAATGGAACGTCGTCAGGTGGTGGTGATCGGTGCCGGCCCCTCGGGCGCCATCGCCGCCGCGCTGCTCAAGCGCAAAGGCCATGATGTGCTGATGATCGAACGCCAGCATTTCCCACGGTTTTCCATCGGTGAAAGCCTGCTGTCCCACTGCCTGGATTTCGTCGAAGAAGCCGGCATGCTCGACGCGGTCAATGCGGCCGGTTTCCAGTTGAAGAACGGTGCGGCATTCGCCTGGGGCGATCAGTACAGCACCTTCGATTTCGGCGAGACGTTCAGCAACGGCAAGCCGACGACCTTCCAGGTCCAGCGCGCCGACTTTGACAAGCTGCTGGCCGACCAGGCTGAATTGCAGGGAGTCGACGTCCGTTACGGCGAAGCCATCGTCAGCGTTGATTTCAGCTTGGCGAAACCGCAGCTCGATGTACTTCGCGAAGATGGCAGCCAATACCGCGTCGAGGCCGATTTCGTGCTCGATGCCAGCGGCTACGGTCGCGTACTGCCTCGCTTGCTGGACCTTGAGGCACCGTCGAACTTTCCGGTGCGCCAGGCGGTGTTCACCCACGTCGAAGACTGTATCGACAGCCCGGCTTTCGAACGGGAAAAAATCCTCATTACCACCCATCCGACCCAGCGCGACATCTGGTTCTGGACCATCCCGTTCAGCAACGGTCGCTGCTCGGTGGGCGTCGTGGCAGCCGCCGAACACTTCGCAGGCCGCACCGAGAATCTGGACGATTGCCTGCGCGGTTTCATCGCCGAAACGCCAAGCCTGGCCGGGGTGCTGAACAACTCCGTATGGGATACCCCTGCGCGGACCATCGGCGGCTACTCGGCCAACGTCAAAACCCTGCATGGCCCTGGCTTCGCCTTGTTGGGCAATGCCGCAGAATTTCTCGACCCGGTGTTCTCCTCCGGCGTGACCATCGCCATGCGTTCGGCGAGCATGGCCGCCGGGGTGCTGCACCGCCAACTGCAAGGTGAAAGCGTCGACTGGCAGACCGAATTCGCCGAACCGCTCAAGCGCGGCGTCGACACCTTCCGTTGCTACGTCGAAGGCTGGTACGCCGGGACCTTTCAGGACGTGATTTTTTATCAGGGCGGTACAGAGGATATTCGCCGCATGATCAGCTCGATCCTCGCGGGTTACGCCTGGGATGAACGCAACCCGTTCGTCAGCGAACCTAAACGTCGACTGCGGATGATCTCGGACCTGTGCGCAAAGGATGCGACATGAGTTATTGGAGCGACAACTACGTCGAAGAAACCCGTTTCGGCTTCTGGTTCCTGCGCAGCCACACCTGGCAGCACCATGTATTGCGAGTGGCGATCAACGATTTGCGCAGCCTGTTCAGCGAGCCATTGCCCAACAAACCGGTCTTGCTCGACGCCGGCTGCGGCCAGGGCAAGTCGTTCCAGTACCTGCGCCAGACCTTCGCACCCAAACGCCTGATCGGGCTGGATGCCGACCCTCACAGCCTGAACCTGAGCGGAGAAGAAGCGGCCCGCCAGGGCATGGAGGTAGAGCTGATCGGCAGTGACTGCGCGAGCATTAAAGTGCCGGACGCCAGCGTCGATCTGCTGTTCTGTCACCAGACCTTCCATCATCTTGTCGAGCAGGATCAGGCCCTGGCCGAGTTCTATCGGGTGCTCAAGCCGGGCGGTTATCTGCTGTTCGCCGAGTCCACCGAGGCTTACATTGATACGTGGGTGATTCGCTGGCTGTTCCGCCACCCGATGCACGTGCAAAAGAGCGCCGCCGGCTACCTGGAGATGATTCGTCGGCAGGGTTTTGAATTCGGCCCGCAAAACGTGTCTTACCCTTACTTGTGGTGGAGTCGCGCCAAGGATTTCGGCCTGCTCGAACGCTTCGGCTTGCGTCAGCCAAAACCCTTTGGCCAACGGGAAGAAACCCTGGTCAATGTGGTCGCGCGCAAGCCCCTTGAAGAGAGTGTCTGATGATCCGTTTGCTGCTTCTGGGTTGTGTCCTGCTGCTGAGCGCCTGTGCTAGCCAGACGCCGCTGCCCGAGCGAACCCCGAACCTGGCGTTGCCGCTGCAATTGCACATCGAACGGCAGATGGCCGAGCAGCGTCAGGACTGGCTGCTGGTGATCCAGCGTGAAGGCCCGGGCATTCGGTGGTCGATGATGGACCCGTTGGGAATTCCCGTGGCACGACAGAAACTGATCGATGGCCAATGGCAAGCCGACGGTCTGCTACCACCCAATCCGGAAGCCCGGGAGCTGTTCGCCGCCCTGTTGTTTGCATTGACTCCCGAAGGCGAGTTGCACGGCAACTATCCCGCTGCCCGGCAGCATGACGGGCAACGATCATTGTCAGCGCGCTGGAACATCCGCTATTCACAACCAAGTCTTTCGCAACCACCGAGCTTTGAATTGAACGTATCCCAAGGCCCGCACTATCGCGTCACCCCGTTAGGCGAAAACACGCCATGACCGCTTACCTGAATGCCCTCGGGGTAATCTGCGCCCTCGGCCGCGACAAGCAGGAAGTCGCCCGCAACCTGTTTGCCGGCGATTGCTCGGGCATACGCAACGAGGCCGGCTGGGTCGCGGAGCGCTCGTTGCCCGTGGCGGCGGTGCGTGGTGAGCTGGCACCGATTCCGGTTGAGCTGGCTCATCAAAGCAGTCGCAACAATCAATTGCTGCTGGAGGCCGCGCTGCAAATTCGCCAAGACATCGAGCAGGCGATCCAGACCTACGGCCGCGACCGTATCGGCGTCATTCTGGGCACTAGCACCTCAGGCATCGACGAGGCCAGCCGCGGCCTGGCCCATTACATCCGTGAACATCACTTCCCGGCCGATTATGACTATCAGCAGCAAGAGCTCGGCGCTCCGGCGACGTTTCTCGCCGACTGGCTGCAATTGAGCGGCCCGGCCTATGTGATCTCCACCGCCTGCACCTCCAGCGCCCGCGCGCTGATGAGTGCCCAACGGCTGCTCGACCTGGGCATGTGCGATGCTGTGTTGTGCGGTGGTGTCGACAGTTTGTGCAAGCTGACCCTCAATGGCTTCTCAGCCCTGGAAGCGGTGTCCGAGCAGCGCTGCAACCCGTTCTCGGCGAACCGCAACGGCATCAACATCGGCGAAGCCGCAGTGCTGTTTCTGATGAGCAAAACCGCCGGCAGCGGCCAACCGATTGCTTTGCTCGGCAGTGGTGCCAGCTCCGATGCACACCATATTTCCGCGCCGGAACCCACCGGCCGTGGCGCCCGGCAAGCCATGCACAAAGCCTTGAGCCGCGCAGGCCTGCAACCCCAACAGATTAGCTATCTGAACCTGCACGGCACCGCCACCCAACACAATGACGCCATGGAAAGCCTGGCTGTGACGGCGCTGTTTCCACAAGGCGTGCCTTGCTCATCGACCAAACCGATGACCGGCCATACCCTCGGCGCCGCTGGTGCCCTGGAAGCGGCGTTCTGCTGGTTGAGCCTGAGCGCGGATAACCACGAGCATGTCCTGCCGCCCCATGTCTGGGACGGGCAGCCCGACCCCGAGTTGCCGGCATTGCATTGGGTGACCCCGACCGACCACCTGACGTCCATTGCACCCCGCTACCTGATGAGTAATTCCTTTGCCTTTGGTGGCAATAACGTCAGCCTGATTATCGGAGACGCCTCATGATTACCTGGCCGCTCGCCGAATTGCTGCCCCATGCCGGCGACATGATCCTCATCGATCAGATCCTGTCGTTCGACGACGAGCAGATCTATACCCGACTCACCGTCAAGCCCGGCGGCCTGTTCAATCGCCCCGACGGCAGCCTGCCGGCCTGGGTCGGCATCGAGTTGATGGCCCAGAGCGTCGCCGCTTATGCCGGCTGCCATGCGCGCCAGAAAGGCAATGCGGTGGAACTGGGCTTCCTGCTTGGCAGCCGCAAATTCGAATGCAACGTGGAACACTTCCCCGCCGGCACCGAACTGACCATCCACGGGATACGCTCGCTGGAAGACGACAACGGCATGGGCGTATTCGAATGCCACATCACCGCCCCCGGCATCCACGCGACCGCCCGGTTGAACGTGTTCCGCCCGCCTCAAGCCGCTCAATATCTGCATGAATCCCAAGGAGTCGAGTGATGACTGAATCCGTACTGGTCACCGGCTCCAGCCGTGGTATTGGCCGCGCCATCGCATTGCGTCTGGCCCGGGCCGGGCATGACATCGTGCTGCACTGCCGCAGCGGCTTGGCGGACGCCGAAGCCGTCAAAGCCGAAGTGGAAGCCTTGGGCCGCAACGCGCGCATCCTGCAATTCGACGTCAGCAGCCGCGCCAGCTGCAAAGCCATTCTTGAAGCCGATGTCGAAGCCCATGGCGCCTATTATGGCGTGGTGCTCAACGCTGGCCTGACCCGCGACGGCGCTTTTCCGGCCCTGAGCGAGGAGGATTGGGATGTGGTGATGCGCACTAACCTCGACGGTTTCTACAACGTGCTGCACCCGGTGATGATGCCGATGATCCGTCGTCGCGCCGCCGGGCGGATTGTCTGCATTACTTCGGTGTCCGGGCTGATCGGCAATCGCGGGCAGGTCAATTACAGCGCCTCCAAGGCCGGGCTGATCGGCGCGGCCAAGGCGTTGGCGATTGAGCTGGGCAAGCGCAAAATCACGGTTAACTGTGTCGCACCCGGCCTGATCGACACGGCGATGCTCGATGAAAACGTGCCGGTGGAAGAACTGATGAAAATGATCCCCGCACAACGCATGGGCACCCCGGAAGAGGTGGCCAGTGCAGTGAATTTCCTGATGTCGGCGGAAGCCTCGTACATCACCCGGCAGGTTCTGGCCGTCAACGGAGGCCTGTGCTGATGAAGCGCGTCGTCGTCACCGGCATGGCCGGCATCACCTCACTGGGCAGCGACTGGGACACCATCGCCGCCAACTTCGCCGCCAACCGCAGCGGCATTCGTCGCATGCACGAGTGGGATCGCTTTACCGAACTCAATACCCGCCTGGCCGGGCCGATCGACGACTTCCAGGTGCCCGGCCACTGGACGCGCAAGCAGTTGCGCAGCATGGGCCGGGTATCGCGGCTGGCAGTCGGCGCTGCAGAACAGGCCCTGGCGGACGCCGGGCTGCTGGGTGACGAGTCGATCAAGGACGGGCGCATGGGCGTGTCCTGCGGCTCGTCCACCGGCAGCACCGACGAGATCAAGGCGTTCGGCAAAATGTTGCTCAATTCGGTGGCCGAAGGCCTGAACGCCAACTCCTACGTGCGGATGATGCCGCACACCACGGCAGCGAATATCAGCATCTTCTTCGGCCTCACCGGCCGACTAATCCCGACCTCCAGTGCCTGCACCAGCGGTAGCCAGGGCATCGGTTACGCCTACGAGTCGATCAAGTTCGGCCGCCTGCCGCTGATGCTCGCCGGCGGTGCCGAAGAGCTGTGCCCGACCGAGGCCATGGTGTTCGATGCGCTCTACGCCACCAGCCTGAAAAACGATGCCCCGCAAACCAGCCCGCGCCCTTACGACAGCGGCCGCGATGGCCTGGTCATCGGTGAGGGCGGCGGCATGCTGGTACTCGAAGAACTCGAACACGCCCTGGCGCGTGGCGCCCGCATCCACGCCGAGATCGTCGGTTTCGGCAGCAACGCCGACGGCCAGCATGCCACCCGCCCCGAGCTGATCACCATGCGCCGGGCCATGGAGCTGGCTTTGGAAGACGCCGGGCTCGACCCAAGCGCCATCGGTTATGTAAATGGTCACGGTACGGCGACAGAACAGGGCGACATTGCCGAAACACTGGCGACCAACAGTTTGTTCGGCGAACACATGCCGATCAGCTCGCAGAAGAGCTTCCTCGGCCACACCCTGGGAGCCTGCGGCGCGCTGGAGTCCTGGTTCAGCATCGAAATGATGAACCGCGACCTGTACGTGCACACCTTCAACCTCGATGAGGTCGATCCCCAGTGCGGCAAGCTCGATTACCTGCGCGGTGAATTCCGGCAGATGAGCAACCAGTACGTGATGAACAACAACTTCGCTTTTGGTGGGGTCAACACCTCGTTGATCTTCCGCCGCTGGTCGTAAACGAAATACCAGGGTCAAGGAGACCAGCATGCCGGCGCCAACGCCGTGACCAACATCGTCAGCTTCTACAAGAGCAATGAGCGTAAGGATGCCAAGACGTATGAGTACCACACCGGGGCGATCATGGCCGGGGTTGCGTTGAAGGGGGATTTGGCGAAGGTCCAGTAACAACACTTGTGGCGAGGGGGCTTGCCCCCACGCTCAGCGCAGGGGCCGCCCAGACACTTACTGCGCTTGAATCAACTTGCTTTCAGCGACACCAGCACGGCCTGTCTTGTCGTCGACGACTTGCAGGTTGTTACGCGCCTTGATGAAACCCACTTTCACTTCCTGCCAGACAAAGTAGTTTTTGCCCGCTTCTGCGGTGAGTTTCAGTTCCGAGTCGTTTTCCGCCGAAGACACCAGAGTCTGCTGGCCAGCCGGGACAGCCAACATCAGATAGGACTTGGCGACTGTCTGCCCTACAGGCTTGCCATTGAGGGTCACCGGCATTTTCACCCCGGCACCCATGCTCTCGTTGCGATAAACATAGATATTGGCTTTGTCGGGGCTTACCTGGAACGTCTTCGCTTGAGCGTCCAGGGTTTCATCGGCCATTTTTACCGAAGCACAACCACCGGTCAGAGCAAACAATGCCAGCAATGCGGTGAACGTTAACTGCTTGAACATCCTGTATCTCCCTGGTTTGTGATGAGTCCAATGACAGTATCGGCCGATACGCTAAAAGACCTAGGGCTGCTCCCAATAAAAGCCTTGAAGCCCTATGGTGTCAGCTTGCGCGTCAACAACTCCACAAACGCCTTGGCCATCGGCGACTTCTGATCCTTGCGCTGCACCAGCCACACCGCCGAAATCGCCTCTGGATCGAGCAACGGCCGATAGACCACGCCATCAATGCGCATTCGCTGATAAGACGCCGGCAACACCGATACCCCCAAACCCGCCGCCACCAGCCCGATGATGGTCATCGCCTCGCCAGCCTCCTGGGCAAAGTGCGGGCTGAAGCCGGCGTCTCGCGCCAGGCTGAGCAGTTGTGCGTACAGACCGCTGCCATAGCTGCGCGGAAAAAATACGAACGGCTCGAGGGCCAGGGCGGACAGGAACAGACCTTCTTCGCTGCCATCCACCAGCGGATGCTTGGAGCTGAGCACCGCCACCAACGGCTCACGCATCAATTCCACAACGCTGAGCGAGTCCGGCAAGCCCAGCGGTCGCATGATGCCGACCTCGATCGACTCGTCCACCAGCGCATCGGCCACTTGGGTGCTGCTCATTTCCCGCAGGTTCAGGTGCACCGCCGGGAAGCGCTGGCGAAATGAGAAAATCGCCTGGGGAATGGTCGAGTTGAACGGCGCCGACGAGGTGAAGCCGATCTTCAGTTCACCCAATTCACCGAGTTGTGCCCGCCGAGCCACGTCCGCCGCTTTGTCGACCTGAGCCAGCGCCAGTCGCGCCTCTTCCAGAAACAGCCGACCGGCCTCACTCAACTCGACCCGACGATTGGTCCGCTCGAACAGACGCGCCCCCACTTCCTGCTCCAGCGCCTGAATCTGCTGGCTCAGCGGCGGCTGCGAGATGCCCAGCACCTGGGCGGCGCGGCCAAAATGCAGCTCTTCGGCGACGGCAATGAAGTAGCGCAGGTGACGCAATTCCATGAAAACTCCATTAGGTCGTTAAACCTATCAAACAGGTCGAACAATATATTGGATAGAAACATTAGCCAGCTATATGATTTTTTCATTGCCTGACCGGCTGCGCCCTCCGAGGTCCGAAGTGAAAACTGCTGTCGCCCCACTCGCCCATGAAATCCCGCCCGCCGCGCTGAATGATGTCGTCGCTGAACGCAACGAGATCTACATCGAGAAAGGCACACCGATGTTTATGCGCACGGTGCTGGCGCTGTTCTCCGGAGGCTTCGCGACCTTTGCCCTGCTCTACTGCGTGCAGCCGATGATGCCGCTGCTGTCCCGCGAGTTTTCCATCAATGCGGCCCAGAGCAGCCTGATCCTGTCGGTCGCCACCGGCCTTCTCGCCATCGGCTTGCTGATCACCGGCCCCATCTCCGATCGCATCGGGCGTAAACCGGTGATGGTCGCCGCACTGTTCGCCGCCGCACTCTGCACCATGGCCAGTGCGATGATGCCGAGCTGGCAAGGCGTGCTGGTGATGCGGGCGCTGGTCGGGCTGTCGCTGAGCGGTCTGGCGGCGGTGGCAATGACTTACCTGAGTGAAGAAATTCACCCGCAGCACATCGGCCTGGCCATGGGCTTGTACATCGGTGGCAACGCCATCGGCGGCATGTGTGGACGCTTGATCGTCGGGGTGCTGATCGACTTCGTCAGCTGGCACACGGCAATGCTGGTCATCGGCGGCCTGGCGCTGATTGCCGCTGCGGTGTTCTGGAAAATCCTTCCCGAGTCGCGCAATTTCCACGCCCGCTCGCTGCACCCGCGTAGCCTGCTCGATGGCTTCACCATGCACTTTCGCGACGCCGGCCTGCCGCTGCTGTTTGTCGAAGCGTTCGTGCTGATGGGCGCGTTCGTTACCCTGTTCAACTACATCGGCTATCGCCTGCTGGCCGAGCCGTATCACATGGACCAGGCCCTCGTCGGGCTACTCTCGGTGGTGTACCTGTCGGGCATCTACAGCTCGGCGAAAATCGGCGCCCTGGCCGACCAGCTCGGCCGGCGCAAAGTGCTCTGGGCAACCATTGTGGTGATGCTCGCGGGCCTTGCGTTGACGATGTTTACGCCCCTGCCAGTAGTGATCTTCGGCATGCTGGTCTTCACCTTCGGCTTCTTCGGCGCGCATTCGGTGGCCAGCAGCTGGATCGGTCGTCGCGCGACCAAGGCCAAGGGGCAGGCGACGTCGTTGTACCTGTTCAGCTATTACGCCGGGTCGAGTATCGCGGGTACGGCGGGCGGTATGGCCTGGCATCTGGGTGGCTGGAACGGGATCGGGCTGTTCATCAGCGGATTGCTGGTGATTGCGCTGTTGGTGGCGTTGAAATTGGCGAAGTTGCCGCCGTTGGAGAATTTGAAAGCTTAAGGATGCGATCTTTTTGATTTTGATGCAAAAACGCCCGGCAAATGCCGGGCGTTTTTTATCGGGCGACGATCACTCGTGATACTGCGCCGACAATTCATGCACCGCGCGCAAGAAAGCGCCTGCGTGCTCCGGATCGACTTCCGGCGTAATGCCATGGCCGAGGTTGAACACGTGGCCGCTGCCCTTGCCGTAGCTGGCGAGGATCCGGCCGACTTCGGCGCGGATGGCTTCTGGCTTGGCGTAAAGCACGGTCGGGTCCATGTTGCCTTGCAGGGCGACTTTGTTGCCGACGCGCTGACGAGCCTCACCGATGTCGCAGGTCCAGTCCAGGCCCAGTGCGTCAGCACCGGCGTCGGCGATGCTTTCCAGCCACAGGCCGCCGTTCTTGGTGAACAGGATGACCGGCACTTTGCGGCCTTCATGTTCGCGGATCAGGCCGCTGACGATTTTGCGCATGTAGGCCAGGGAGAATTCCTGGTACGCCGCCGCCGAGAGATTGCCGCCCCAGGTGTCGAAGATCTGCACCGCTTGCGCGCCGGCCAGGATCTGGCCATTGAGATACGAAGTGACCGACTGCGCGAGCTTGTCCAGCAGCAGGTGCATGGCTTGCGGGTTGTCGTAGAGCATGGCCTTGGTCTTGCGGAAGTCTTTCGACGAACCGCCTTCAACCATGTAGGTAGCCAGGGTCCATGGGCTGCCGGAGAAACCGATCAGCGGCACGCGGCCGTTCAGTTCGCGGCGGATGGTGCTGACTGCGTCCATGACGTAGCCGAGGTCTTTCTGTGGATCAGGAATCGGCAAGGCTTCGATGTCGGCCAAGGTGCTGACGACCTTCTTGAAGCGCGGACCTTCACCGGTCTCGAAGTACAGGCCTTGGCCCATGGCATCGGGGATGGTCAGGATATCGGAGAACAAGATCGCCGCATCCAGTTGCGGATAGCGGTCGAGCGGTTGCATCGTGACTTCGCACGCGAACGCCGGGTTCATGCACAGGCTCATGAAGTCACCGGCCTTGGCACGGCTGGCGCGGTATTCAGGCAGGTAGCGACCGGCCTGACGCATCATCCACACAGGGGTGACGTCTACGGGTTGCTTGAGCAGGGCGCGAAGGAAACGGTCGTTCTTCAGGGCAGTCATGTCGGCATCCGGAAAAAAAGTGCGGGCATTTTCTCAGAGCGCGACGCAAAAGGCACGGCAAGAGCCGATCCTTTTGTCTATCGGGTCAATTTGTCGCGGTGAAATGCAGACTTTGCAGCACCACAAAACACTGTAGGAGCCGGCTTGCTGGCGATTCAGACGACGCGGTGTATCAGGTACACCGCGTTATCGTTCATCGCCAGCAAGCCGGCTCCTACAGGGTCAGGCGTCGATCAGACGCCCAGGTAATCCAGGATTCCTTCGGCGGCATTGCGGCCTTCGAAGATCGCCGTTACCACCAGGTCGGAACCGCGCACCATGTCGCCACCGGCGAAGATTTTCGGGTTGCTGGTCTGGTGTTTGTACTGGCCTTGTTCCGGAGCCACGACGCGGCCCTGGCTGTCGGTCTGGATGCTGAACTGATCGAACCACGACGCCGGGCTTGGACGGAAACCGAACGCGATGACCACGGCGTCGGCCGGGATGATCTCTTCGGAACCCGGGATCGGCTCGGGGCTGCGACGGCCACGGGCATCCGGCTCGCCAAGACGGGTCTCGACCACCTTCACGCCTTCGACACGGTCTTCACCGACGATTGCGATCGGCTGGCGGTTGTAGAGGAATTTCACGCCTTCTTCCTTGGCGTTCTTCACCTCTTTGCGCGAGCCCGGCATGTTCGCTTCGTCACGACGATAGGCACAGGTCACCGCCTTGGCGCCCTGACGAATCGAGGTACGGTTGCAGTCCATCGCCGTGTCGCCGCCGCCCAGCACCACCACCTTCTTGCCTTTCATGTCGACGAAATCTTCCGGCGACTTTTCAAAGCCCAGGTTGCGGTTGACGTTGGCGATCAGGAAGTCCAGCGCGTCGTGCACGCCCGGCAGGTCCTCGCCGGCGAAGCCGCCCTTCATGTAGGTGTAGGTGCCCATGCCCATGAAGACCGCATCGAATTCTTCGAGCAGTTGTTCCATGGTCACGTCCTTGCCCACTTCGGTGTTCAGGCGGAACTCGATGCCCATGCCGGTGAAGACTTCGCGGCGATTGCTCAACACGGTCTTTTCCAGCTTGAACTCAGGAATGCCGAAGGTCAGCAGACCACCGATTTCCGGGTTCTTGTCGAACACCACCGGCGTCACGCCGCCACGCACCAGCACGTCGGCACAGCCCAGGCCCGCAGGGCCCGCACCGATTACCGCAACACGCTTGCCGGTCGGCTTGACCTTGGACATGTCCGGGCGCCAGCCCATGGCGAACGCGGTGTCAGTGATGTACTTCTCGACCGAACCGATGGTCACCGCACCGAAACCGTCGTTGAGGGTGCAGGCACCCTCGCACAGACGATCCTGTGGACACACCCGACCGCAGACTTCCGGCAGGGTGTTGGTCTGGTGCGACAGTTCGGCGGCCTGGAGGATGTTGCCCTCGGCCACCAATTTGAGCCAGTTGGGAATGAAGTTGTGCACCGGGCACTTCCATTCGCAATACGGGTTACCGCAGCCCAGGCAGCGGTGGGCCTGGTCGGCCGACTGCTGGGGTTTGAACGGCTCGTAGATTTCCACGAACTCTTTCTTGCGTTGACGCAACAGTTTCTTCTTCGGATCCTTGCGCCCGACATCGATGAACTGGAAGTCGTTATTCAGACGTTCAGCCATAGTTAAAACCTCATCAAACTCTTCAGGCGCATATCACTGCGGGTTGGCACGGGTGCTGGAAAGCAACGATTTCAGGTTGGCAGCCTTGGGCTTGACCAGCCAGAAACGACGCAGATAGTCATCGAGGTTTTCAGCGAGGTTACGACCCCACTCGCTGTCGGTTTCCTCGACGTATTCGTTCAGCACGCGTTGCAAGTGGCTGCGATAGGCTTCCATCGCCTCACCGCTGATCCGCTGGATTTCCACCAGTTCGTGGTTGACCCGGTCAACGAAGGTGTTGTCCTGGTCGAGCACGTAGGCGAAACCGCCAGTCATGCCTGAGCCGAAGTTGTAACCGGTCTTGCCCAGAACGCAGACGAAACCACCGGTCATGTACTCGCAGCAGTGATCGCCTGTGCCTTCCACCACGGTGTGAGCACCGGAGTTACGCACCGCGAAACGCTCGCCAGCGGTGCCGGCGGCGAACAGCTTGCCGCCAGTGGCGCCATACAGGCAGGTGTTGCCGATGATGGCACTGTCCTGCGTCTTGTAGAGGCTGCCTTTCGGCGGAACGATGACCAGTTTGCCGCCGGTCATGCCTTTGCCGACGTAGTCGTTGGCGTCGCCTTCCAGGTACATGTTCAGGCCACCGGCGTTCCACACGCCGAAGCTCTGACCCGCCGTGCCTTTGAAGCGGAAGGTGATCGGCGCGTTGGCCATGCCCTGGTTGCCGTGTTTGCGGGCGATTTCACCGGAGATCCGCGCGCCGATGGAACGGTCGCAGTTGCAGATATCCAGGGCGAAATCGGCACCGCTCAGGTCGTTGATCGCCGAGGTGGCCATGTCGACCATTTTCTCGGCCAACAGGCCTTTGTCGAACGGCGGGTTGCGGTCGACCTGGCAGAATTGAGGCTTGTCTGCCGGGATGTGATCGCTGCCGAGCAACGGGGTCAGGTCCAGGTGGTTCTGCTTGGCGGTCTGGCCTTCGAGGACTTCCAGCAGATCGGTACGACCGATCAGCTCTTCGAGGGAGCGCACGCCCAGCTTGGCCAGCCACTCACGGGTTTCTTCGGCGACGTAGGTGAAGAAATTCACCACCATGTCGACGGTCCCGATGTAGTGATCCTTGCGCAGCTTCTCGTTCTGAGTCGCGACGCCGGTGGCGCAGTTGTTCAGGTGGCAGATGCGCAGGTATTTGCAACCCAGGGCGATCATTGGCGCGGTGCCGAAGCCGAAGCTTTCAGCGCCGAGAATGGCTGCCTTGATCACGTCGAGGCCGGTTTTCAGGCCGCCATCGGTTTGTACCCGGACTTTGCCGCGCAGGTCATTGCCACGCAGGGTCTGGTGGGTTTCGGCCAGGCCGAGCTCCCACGGTGCGCCCGCGTATTTGATCGAGGTCAGTGGCGATGCACCGGTGCCGCCGTCGTAGCCGGAGATGGTGATCAAGTCCGCGTAGGCCTTGGCCACACCGGCCGCGATGGTGCCGACGCCCGCTTCTGCCACCAGTTTCACCGAAACCAGCGCATTCGGGTTGACTTGTTTCAGGTCGAAAATCAGCTGCGACAAGTCTTCGATCGAATAGA
This sequence comes from Pseudomonas sp. 008, assembly GCF_016861935.1. NCBI lineage: Bacteria > Pseudomonadati > Pseudomonadota > Gammaproteobacteria > Pseudomonadales > Pseudomonadaceae > Pseudomonas > Pseudomonas sp. 008. The sequence continues at coordinate 325,775 of NZ_BOMA01000002.1, forward strand.
TGTCGTGGTGCGGTGGAGGCGAAATCAGGGTCACGCCCGGCACTGCGTAACGCAGCTTGGCGATCAGACCGTTGACCTTGCCGCCTGGCAACTGACCACCTTCGCCGGGCTTGGCACCCTGGGCGACTTTGATCTGCAGCACTTCAGCATTGACCAGGTATTCCGGAGTCACACCAAAGCGGCCAGTGGCGACCTGCTTGATTTTCGAGCTCTTGATGGTGCCGTAGCGCGCCGGGTCTTCGCCGCCTTCGCCGGAGTTCGAACGCGCACCGAGGCGGTTCATGGCTTCGGCCAGGGCTTCGTGGGCTTCCGGCGACAGAGCGCCCAGCGAAATACCAGCGGAGTCGAAGCGCTTGAGCACCGACTCCAGAGGCTCGACTTCGCTGATGTCCAGCGGCGTGTCGAGGGTCTTGACCTTGAGCAGGTCGCGGATCATCGACACCGGGCGGTTATCCACCAGTGACGTGTATTCCTTGAACTTGCTGTAGTCGCCCTGCTGCACTGCGGCTTGCAACGTGTTGACCACGTCCGGGTTGTAGGCGTGATATTCGCCACCGTGGACGAACTTCAACAGACCGCCCTGCTGGATCGGCTTGCGCGGGCTCCAGGCTTCGGCCGCCAGGGCTTTCTGCTCGGCTTCGATGTCGACGAAGCGCGCACCCTTGATGCGGCTTGGCACGCCACGGAAGCTCAGTTCGCAGACTTCTTCGGACAGGCCGATGGCTTCGAACAGCTGCGCACCGCGATACGACGTGATGGTCGAGATGCCCATCTTCGACAGGATCTTGAGCAGGCCCTTGGTGATGCCTTTGCGGTAGTTCTTGAACACCTCATAGAGGTCGCCCAGCACTTCACCGGTGCGGATCAGGTCGCCCAGCACTTCATAGGCCAGGAACGGGTAGACCGCCGAGGCGCCGAAACCGATCAGCACCGCGAAGTGGTGCGGATCACGAGCGGTCGCGGTTTCCACCAGAATGTTGGAGTCGCAACGCAGGCCTTTTTCGGTCAGGCGGTGGTGCACGGCACCGGTCGCCAGCGAAGCGTGGATCGGCAGCTTGCCCGGAGCAATGTGACGGTCACTCAGTACGACCTGGGTGCGACCGGCGCGAACGGCTTCTTCGGCCTGATCGGCGACGTTACGCACCGCGGCTTCGAGGCCGACGCTCTCGTCATAGTTGAGGTCGATGATCTGACGCTCGAAACCTGGGCGATCGAGGTTCATCAACGAGCGCCACTTGGCCGGAGAAATGACCGGCGAGCTGAGGATCACGCGCGAGGCGTGTTCCGGCGACTCCTGGAAGATGTTGCGCTCGGCACCGAGGCAGACTTCCAACGACATGACGATGGCTTCGCGCAGCGGGTCGATCGGCGGGTTGGTGACCTGCGCGAACTGCTGACGGAAATAGTCGTACGGCGTACGCACGCGCTGGGACAGCACGGCCATCGGCGTATCGTCGCCCATCGAGCCGACGGCTTCGTAGCCTTGCTCGCCCAGCGGACGCAGCACCTGGTCGCGCTCTTCGAACGTAACCTGGTACATCTTCATGTACTGCTTGAGTTGATCGACGTCGTAGAACGCCGAACCGTGGTCGTTGTCTTCCATGGTCGCCTGAATGCGCAGGGCATTCTTGCGCAGCCATTGCTTGTACGGATGACGGGACTTCAAGCGGTTGTCGATGGCGTCGGTGTCGAGGATCTGACCGGTTTCGGTGTCCACGGCAAAGATCTGGCCCGGGCCGACACGCCCCTTGGCGATAACGTCCTCAGGCTGGTAGTTCCAGACACCGATTTCCGAGGCCAGGGTGATGAAACCGTTCTTGGTGGTCACCCAACGCGCCGGACGCAGGCCGTTACGGTCGAGCAGGCACACCGCGTAGCGACCGTCGGTCATTACCACGCCGGCCGGACCGTCCCACGGTTCCATGTGCATCGAGTTGTATTCGTAGAACGCACGCAGATCCGGGTCCATGGTTTCGACGTTCTGCCACGCAGGCGGAATGATCATCCGCACGCCACGGAACAGGTCGATGCCACCGGTGACCATCAGCTCGAGCATGTTGTCCATGCTGGAGGAGTCGGAACCGACACGGTTCACCAGCGGGCCGAGTTCATCCAGATCCATCAGGTCATTGGTGAACTTGGTGCGACGGGCCTGCGCCCAGTTACGGTTGCCGGTGATGGTGTTGATTTCGCCGTTGTGGGCAAGGAAGCGGAACGGCTGCGCCAGCGGCCATTTCGGCAGCGTGTTGGTCGAAAAGCGCTGGTGGAACACGCAGATCGAAGTTTGCAGGCGCTGGTCGCTCAGGTCTGGATAGAAGGCGGTCAAATCCGCCGGCATCATCAGGCCTTTGTAAATAATGGTCTTGTGGGAAAAGCTGCAGATGTAGTGATCGACATCGGCGGCGTTGGCCACGGACGAACGACGACGGGCGCTGAACAGCTTGATCGCCATGTCCTGATCGCTCAGGCCTTCACCACCGACGAACACTTGCTCGATCAGCGGCAGGCGCTCGAGGGCCAGGCGGCCGAGGACGCTGGTGTCGATCGGCACTTTGCGCCAGCCGACCAGGGTCAGGCCTTCGGCCAGGATTTCGCGGTTCATGTTCTCGCGAGCGGCTTCGGCTTTCACCGGATCCTGGTTGAAGAAGACCATGCCCACGGCATATTGCTTGGGCAGTTCGACGCCGAAGGTTTCCTGGGCGATGGCACGCAGGAACACATCCGGCTTTTGAATCAGCAGACCGCAACCGTCACCGGTCTTGCCGTCGGCGTTGATCCCACCGCGGTGGGTCATGCAGGTCAGGGCCTCAATGGCCGTTTGCAAAAGGGTATGACTGGGCTCGCCCTGCATATGGGCTATCAGGCCAAAACCGCAGTTATCCTTGAATTCATCTGGTTGGTACAGACCTGCTTTCATAGACACTTTCTCACCAGGCTGCCTCTTATCGAGGCAAATTTCTTTTCAATTCAACCAGTTACCATCCGCGCCGAACGTACGCCAGCTTTGCGGGGGCAAAAGGGAGGTCATTGTACACACCGACACAGAGGCTCACAAATTTGACGACGAAATGTCGCAAATCTATGTCGCATTTGTGAAAGGTTTAAAGCGATATGCTGTGCTAGTCAAAACTTTTTTAATTTTGACCGCAGCGACTCAAAGACTACTGTGACGCAGACACCACAAGGCACGCAGCCGCAGGGACTGTTGGCGGCATGCGCTTGTAGAAATTTTGAGGTGCTTGGAGAGGCGGCCTGGGTAAGGCCGCCGAATCTTCAGCGAGTTGTTGCCAGTTCCTGTTGGACGCTGGCGACAGTGCGAGGCCAAGGTTTACCAGCCTGAACCTTCGCTGGCAAGGCCTTGATGGCAGTAACGGCTGCATCGCGGTTGGCGAAGCTACCGTAGGTGATGACGTAAAGCGGCTTGCCGTTGAGCACTTTCTTGAAATAACGGTACTCGCCGCCCTGCTCCTTGACGAAGTTTTGCGCGGTCGATTCGGAGCTGGTGCCAAGGATCTGCACTACGTAGCTGCCCGGTGCCTGGCCTGCGTACCAGCTGCCACCAGCGGCTTTGGCCACGGCAGCTGGCTTCTCGGCGGGTTTGGCCACGACGGCCGGTTTGGCGGGCGCTGGAGCCGGTTTGGCAGCCGGTGCAGGCGCTGGCGCTGGCTTGGCCGCAGGCGCGACAGGCTTGGCGGTCGCGACTTGAGTCGGCGCAGGCGTCGGCTTGGCGGCCGGTGTCGGCGCGGGCCCCGCTGGAACGCCTGCCGGTGGCGCAGTAGTGGTCACGGTCGGCGGTGTGGCGCTGGAACCTTCGACCGGTACGCCATCATCGCCTTCGGTAATGCCTCCAGCCGCTTCGGCCAACGGACCACGCATCACTGGCTGCGAGTTACCGACCAACGGCAATGGCATCGGTTGCGTATTACCGGCGAACTCCACGGAGGGAGCGCCTGCGCTGTTAGGTTTTGGCGTGCCCTGGCCCAGCGGCAGTTGTGCCTGTTCGTTGGCAGGCGCGCCGGTGGTCGGTGCTTTGTTGCGACCTGGCATCAACCAGGCGGCAGCTACCGCGACCACGACGACGGCGGAAATTGCCAATACGTGTTTCTTCGGCATGTTGAACCCCATACTTGGACGCTTGACCGCTGAGCGGCTGGCAATCATGGCTTCGATCATTGCATCGCGGGCGACCTGGTTGATGTTGCCAGGCCAACCGTCGGAGCTTTCGTGAATATCAGAGATCTGATCCGCGGTGAAAAGTTCGATTCCCCGGCCAGCACCTTCGAGACGCTGATCCAGATATTCGCGGGTTTCTTCTTCGGTGTAGGGCTGCAATTCGATGACGTGAAAACGCTCTTCCTCGAGACTCAGCGCATCAAGTTGAGCAATCAACGAGGACTCACCGAACAGGAATACATGCGGACGACCTTCCGGTGCGCCGGCAGCCAGGGCCAACAAGGCTTCCAGTGCAGACTCGTCGAGTTGCTCGGCGTCATCCACCAGCAAATAGACTTCCTGCCCCGTGAGCGCAAGCTGCACCACTTGAGCCAGGATCGCACCGATCTCGGCCTGAGCAACGTCCAGCGCCTGAGCCACTTGATTCAGCACGCCAGCGGCATCGCCGGCGCCACGGGCGGAAACCACCACGCTCTGCACTGACTGTTTGTTGGTGCTGGCCACCAGCGCCTGACGCAACAGGGTTTTACCGCTGCCTTGCGGGCCGGTGACCACCAGCAGCAACTGGCTGTAGCGAGCCAGGTGATGCAACTGGCCCAGCACCGGCTTGCGCTGGGCCGGGAAGAATTTGAAGCCAGGCACCCGTGGAGCGAAAGGGTCATGACTTAACTGGTAATGGCCGAGGAAAGCCTCGTCGGCATGCAAACTAGTCATCGGGATCTTATTAACCTTTAAGCTGAGCCAGGGCGCGGTAATCCGCTCCCAGCGTGGCCTGTAAAACCTCTTTCGGATAATCGTCGGTCACCACTGCTTCGCCCATATGGCGCAGCAGCACCAGGCGCAAACGACCGTCGATCACTTTCTTGTCAATTGCCATGTGTTCGAGAAAATCGGCTTCGGTCATCTCTTCCGGCGGAATGACCGGCAGGCCGGCGCGCTGGAACAGGCGAATACCGCGATCACGCTCCTCTTCGCTGATCCAGCCCAAGCGCGCGGACATTTCCAAAGCCATCACGGTGCCAGCAGCGACTGCTTCACCATGCAACCAGACACCATAGCCCATATGGGTTTCGATCGCGTGGCCGAAGGTATGCCCCAGGTTCAACGTGGCACGCACGCCGGTCTCTTTCTCGTCGGCACCCACCACCGCAGCCTTGGCCGCACAGGAACGTTCGATGGCGTAAGTCAGGGCGGCCTGGTCCAGGGCGCGCAGGCGATCGACGTTTTCTTCAAGCCAGGTCAGGAACGGCTCGTCGCAGATCAGCCCGTACTTGATGACCTCCGCCAGCCCGGCAGACAGTTCGCGGGCCGGCAGTGTATTGAGGGTGGCGGTATCGATCAGCACCACATTGGGCTGATAGAAGGCGCCGACCATGTTCTTGCCCAGCGGATGATTGATCCCGGTCTTGCCGCCCACCGAAGAATCGACTTGCGACAGCAACGTGGTCGGCACCTGGATGAAATCGACGCCCCGCTGGTAGCAGGCCGCGGCAAAACCGGCCATGTCACCGATCACGCCACCACCGAGGGCAATCACTGTGGTGCGACGGTCGTGCCGAGCGGTCAGCAGGCCATCGAAAATCAGTTGCAGGGTTTCCCAGGTCTTGAAGGCTTCGCCATCGGGCAGCACCACGGAAATGACCGAGAACTGCGCCAGACTGCGGGTCAGACGCTCGAGGTAGAGCGGCGCGACGGTCTCGTTGGAGATGATCGCCACCTGCCGCCCGCGAATATGCGGGGCCAGCAGCTCAGGCTTATCCAACAAACCTTCGCCAATATGAATCGGGTAGCTGCGCTCGCCTAGATCGACCTTGAGTGTCTGCATGTGTCCCCACAGTGAAGATGGAATCAGGCGTCCTGCCTTGAGTTTACGAATTCCATGGCGTCTGCTGGTGTGACGCCGTCCGGTAGCCATCCGCCACAACCTTGAGCGGCTGCGACAGGACGCCGAGGATAGCGCATTTCGCCCCGTGCATTAACGGGGCGGCAGCTGCTGCAAGCGTTCGAGAATATCGAGCACCACCATCCGCGGCGGCCGCTCATCGGTTTCCACCACCAGGTCGGCGATTTCCCGATACAGCGGGTCACGGATCGCCAGCAAGTCCCGCAGGGTCTTGGCCGGATCGGCGGTACGCAGCAGTGGCCGATTGCGATCGCGAGCCGTTCGGCCCACTTGCTGCTCGACAGACGCGTGCAGATAGACCACCCGACCACCGGCGTGCAGCGCCCGACGATTGGCCTCGCGCATTACCGCTCCGCCACCGGTCGCCAACACCACGCCGTCGGACGCGCACAGCTCGGCAATCATCGCCTGCTCGCGGTCACGAAAACCCGGTTCGCCTTCTTTATCGAAAATCCACGGGATATTGGCGCCCGTGCGCAATTCAATTTCCTTATCGGAATCTTTGAACGGCAGGCGCAGCTCTTTGGCCAGCAACCGGCCGATGGTGCTTTTTCCAGCCCCCATCGGTCCAACAAGAATCAAATTTCGCACAGAATCAATGACTCACAGCAATCGCCTGATTGTTCATGATACGCGGAGTGAGAAATACCAGCAGCTCGGATTTTTTCTCCGAAACCACGTCACGCCGGAAAAGGCGGCCAAGATACGGCACATCACCGAGAAATGGCACCTTATCTACAACCTTGCTCTGAGTATTTGAGAAAACCCCACCAATCACGATGGTCTCGCCGTCGTTGACCAACACCTTGGCGTTGACCTCGTTTTTCTTGATCGGCGGTACATCCTGCACTTTGTTCAGGTAGTCCGGTTCGTCCTTGGTGACCTTGACCTCCATGATGATGCGGTTGTCCGGGGTGATCTGCGGCGTCACTTCCAGGGACAGCGAGGCTTCCTTGAACGACACTGAAGTGGCACCGCTGGAGCTGGCTTCCTGATAGGGGATTTCGGTGCCCTTGAGGATTTTCGCGGTTTCCTTGTCAGACGTGACCACCTTGGGCTGCGAGACGATTTCCCCGTTGCCGGTTTTTTCCATGGCCGTCAGCTCAAGGTCCAGCAGCACATTGTCGGTAATGAAGGCGATGCCGATCCCCGAGGTGTTGGAGGAAGTCCCTAGGTCGACGAACGGCGAGTTGGTGCTGGTGCTGCCCGGCGTGCCAACGGTGGTCGAGGAGCCGTTGACCCCGGAGCCATTCCAATTACCCTTCTGCACCGAACCGCCCCAGCGCACGCCGAGGCTTTTGTCGTAATCGACGTTGGCTTCAACGATGCGCGCCTCGATCATCACCTGACGCACCGGAATATCCAGCTGTGCAACGATGCGACGCAATTCGTCGAGGCGGTCCTGGGTCTGGTAGGCAATGATGTTGTTGGTCCGCTCATCGACAGTGATTGAACCGCGCTCGTCGACTTTCGCCTCGGCGCTGGTCACCGACTGGAACAGCTTGGCGATATCGGCTGCCTTGGCGTAGTTGACCTGCAACAGTTCGCGACGCAGAGGCGCCAGTTCGGCGATTTGCTTCTGCGACTCCAGCTCCTGACGCTCCCGGGCGGCGATTTCATCGGCCGGCGCCACCAGCAACACATTGCCAATCTTGCGTTTATCCAGGCCTTTGGTTTTCAACACCAGGTCCAGCGCCTGATCCCACGGCACATTCTGCAGGCGCAACGTGATGCCGCCCTGCACCGTGTCACTGGCCACCAGATTGAGGTTGGTGAAATCGGCGATCAGTTGCAGCACCGAGCGCACATCGATGTCCTGGAAGTTCAACGAGAGCTTTTCGCCGCTGTAGGCAAAACGTTCGGCGTTGCGTTTTTGCAAGTCATCGACAGTCATCGGCCGGATGCTGACGGTCAGTTTGTTATCGGTCTGGTAGGTCGAATAATCGAAGGCGCCGCTGGGCTCGATGCTGATGATGGCCCGGTCGCCCGTGGCGCTGGCGTTGACGAACTGCACCGGGGTAGCGAAATCCTTGACGTCGAGACGGACGCGCAACCGCTCAGGCAATTGGGTTTTGGTGAAGCCGACGATGATCTTGCCATCGCGTTCCTGGATGTCCGGGGCGATGGACGGATCCGACAAATCGATAACCACGTTGCCTTCACCCTGGGTACCGCGCTGGAAATCCACGCCACGAATAGCCTTGCCCACGGGAGCACTGGCTCTGGCGGGCGCGGGTACCGCCGTGGCCGCGCGTGGTGCGCTGGCAATCGGCTTGGACGCTTTGTTACCGGCCGCCTGCCCGACAACCACAAACAGGTTGTTGCCTTCGACACGTGCGTTATACGGAGTCAGTTGAGTCAGACCGATGATCAGCCGCGTGCGGTCCTTGGCTTCCACCACCGTGGCGCTGCGGGCATTGCCGCCGCCCAGGTCACGACTTTTGTTCGCCAGCTGGCTGGTAACCCCCGGCAGGTCCAGCGCAATCCGCGCAGGCTGCTCCGTCGTATAGCCATGCGGCTGCGGTGGTGGCCCGTCGAACGACAACTTCAGCTCGACACGGTCACCAGGCAGCGCGGCGACATCCAGCGCTTTGAGGTTGGCCGCCTGTACCAACGGCGACAGAAACGCTATCCATAGCGAAATACCGAAGGTTGAGAAAATCCTGTTCATTGTTCGAGTTCCACTATGAGTGCTCTTTCAAAGGGATGGTCCGCGGCCGCTCCAGCCAGGCGCCTTCGCCATCGGGAACGATTTCGACCACATCGACTTGCGAAGCGCTGATGGCGACGATCCGCCCATCATTACGTCCCAGGTAATCGCCGACTTTCAGCCGATGCACACCGCCCGCCCCGCGCAGCAGCGCAAAGGAGCCGGAGGCATTGGAGATTGTGCCGACCATTTCAAATTGCTCGATGTTGAAGCCTTCGAGGTACTGCTTGACCCGATTGAGGTCGGGTTTGACGTTGCGCGAGCCGTGCTTCTGGCCAGCCAGATCGACTCTGACCTGCCGGGAGAACGGGCTGCGCAGGTTGGCAGCGCTGTAGGTGAATGTCGGATAAGACTGGAATGTCGGCGTTGGTTCAATCTTGCCGGGCGCTCGCAGGCGCACTTCGTTCAGGTAGGCGTCGATGTCGCTGAAACCATTGTCACCGCCACAACCGGCCAGGGCGACCAGGCACATAACCATCGACAGGCAACGAATCGGGTTCATTTCTGCAACCCCTTGTCGTTGTAGCGGTAGGTCTTGGCAAGGATGCTCATGCGCAGCTTCGGACCGCCTTCGGGATTGGCCGGCACCAGGTCGAAATCATGCAGGGTGACGATCCGCGGCAACCCCGCCACGCCGCTGACGAAAGTGGCCAGGTCGTGATAAGCGCCGGTGACGGTGATCTGGATAGGGAGTTCGATGTAGAACTGCTGGGTGACCTCCGGCAGCAGCTTGATCTCTTCGAATTCCAGGCCGCTGCCCAGGCCGGTGCGGGTGATGTCCTCCAGCAGGCCGGGCACTTCGGTGTCGCTGGGCAATTGCCGTAATAGCATGCCGAAGGAATTCTCCATTTCCTTCATCTGCTGGGTATACAGCTCAAGATTGGCCGCCATGTGGGCTTTGGTCGCGAACTGCTCCTTGAGCGTCGACTCCTCCTCACGCTTGAGTTCCAGGTGGCTTTGCAGGTCGCTGATCAGGAAGCTATAGCCCAGGGCCAGCACCAGTACCATCAGCAGAACACTCGCAAGGACCTTGATCGCCCTTGGCCAGGAACCCATGTTGTTGGTGTCCAGATCGCTGATGTCGATCTGGCGCAACCCTTCGAGCCATTCGGACGGCCTCATTTAGCCACCCCCACAATTGCCGGCTGAGTCTGACGGACGGTCAACTGAAAAACATTGGCCTGATCCAGCTGACCGGCGGTGTTCGCTTTGACTTCCGTGAGATTGGGCGCATCGAACCAGTCGGATGCATCTAGATTGCGCATCAAATCCGAAACACGATTGTTGGACTCCGCCGCGCCGGTGATGGACAAGGTCTTGCCGACCATTTTCACTTCGGTGAAATACACGCCGTCCGGCAAGGTGCGCGCCAACTGATCGAAGATCCTCCCGCTGATCGGCCGGTTGCCTTGCAGGTCCTGGATGATGCGCATGCGCTCGACGAGCTGCTGGCGACGAGCCTTCAGATCGCTGATCTGTTTGATCCGCTCGTCGACCACGGCAATCTGCTTGGCGATGTAATCGTTGCGCGCGACTTGTCGATCAATGGCGCTGTTAATGACCTGGTCCGTGATCAGCAGCGCCCCCACCGACCCTGCCAGCACACCGACCAACGCCAGCAAAAAGCGTTTGCGCCGCGCTTCGCGCAACTCTTCACGCCAGGGTAAAAGATTGATCCGTGCCATCAGTCGAAACTCCTGAGGGCCAGCCCGCAGGCGATCATCAGTGCCGGCGCATCGCTCGCCAGGGCACTGGCATTGACCCTGCTGCTCAGGGTCATGTCGGAGAATGGGTTAGCGACCTGGGTCGGCGTACCCAGGCGCTGCTCGATCAACCGATCCAGCCCTGGGACCGAGGCAGTGCCGCCGGCCAGGAGAATGTGATCGACCGAGCTGTATTGGCCGGAGGCAAAGAAAAACTGCAATGAGCGCGATACTTGTTGCACCAACGCATCCCGAAACGGCTGCAAGACCTCACTGACGTAATCGTCCGGCAAACCGCCCTGTTTCTTCGCCAACCCTGCCTGCTCGACCGTCAGGCCATAACGGCGCTGGATTTCTTCCGTCAGTTGTCGGCCGCCGAACAATTGTTCGCGGGTGTAGATGATCCGCCCATTGTTCAACACGCTCAGGGTGGTCATGGTGGCGCCGATATCGACCACCGCCACGGTCAGATGCTCCTGAGAGGCGGCCAACTGGGTTGCCAGCAAGCCGAAGGATCGCTCCAGGGCATAGGCTTCGACATCGACTACTCGCGCGGTCAGCCCGGCCAGGGCCAGGGCCGCTTCACGAACCTCGACGTTTTCCTTGCGACAGGCGGCCAGCAGCACATTGACCCGCTCGGGGTTGCGCACTGACGCGCCTTGCACTTCGAAGTCGATCGCCACTTCATCCAGCGGATACGGGATGTACTGATCGGCCTCGATCTTCAGCTGGTTTTCCATCTCGTCGTCGGAAAGACCAGCGTCCATCTCGATGGTCTTGGTGATCACCGCCGAGCCGGCGACCGCCACGGCGACGTTCCTCTGGCTGGTTTTGGCCTTGAGCAGCACGCGCGCAAGGGCCTGCCCCACGCCTTCGAGCTCGGCAATATTTTTTTCGACCACGGCACTGGCGGGCAGCGGCTCGACCGCATAGGCCTCGACCCGATAACGGTCGCCTTGGCGGCTTAACTCCAACAGCTTCACCGACGTAGAGCTGATGTCGATCCCCAGAAGCGCATTGGTTTTTTTATTGAAGAGTCCTAGCACTACCAATTCCCTATGACTATCCGTGAGTTACGGACTCTGTAATATCCATTGCGTTCAATACCCCCCGTCTTGACAGAAGCGCAAATGACGCTCCCTGCGGAAAAATGCTTATAATGCCGAGCGTTTTTCCGCTTTCACTGCAAGCGCGGGTCATTCTCTTTATAGCCTGAACCCTGATGCCTAATTCATTCTTTGCCCTGGATATCCAAAAGCCTTGATTCGTCTGCTGAAATTCTTCGGTTGGTCCATCGTCGCCGTTTTCTGCGGACTGCTCCTGGGTCTGAGCGGCGCCTTTCTTTACCTTAGCCCTGGATTGCCATCTGTGGAGGCGCTGAGAAGCATTCAGTTGCAGATTCCTTTGCGGGTGTACAGCAGCGACAACAAGTTGATCGCAGAATTTGGCGAAATGCGCCGTACGCCGATCCGTTTCGCCGACATTCCCCCCAATTTCATTAATGCGTTACTAAGTGCTGAAGACGACAATTTCGCCAACCACTATGGCGTCGATCCCAGCAGCCTGATGCGTGCCGCCACCCAGCTGGTAAAGAGCGGACACATTCAGTCCGGCGGCAGCACCATCACCATGCAGGTGGCGAAGAACTTCTTCCTGAGCAGCGAACGCAGCTTCTCGCGCAAAACCACCGAAATTCTCCTGGCCCTGCAGATCGAACGGCAGCTGACCAAGGACGAAATCCTCGAGCTGTACGTCAACAAGATTTACCTGGGCAACCGCGCCTATGGCATCGAGGCAGCGGCGCAGGTCTATTACGGCAAGTCGATTCGTGACGTCAGCCTGGCGCAGATGGCGATGATCGCCGGTCTGCCAAAAGCCCCGTCGCGCTTCAACCCGCTGGCCAACCCAGCCCGCAGCAAGGAGCGTCGCGACTGGATCCTGGGGCGCATGTACAAGCTCGGCAAGATCACCGAAGCCGACTACACCGCGGCGATCAACGAACCGCTGAACGCCAGCTATCACGTGCCGACCCCGGAAGTGAACGCACCGTACGTCGCCGAAATGGCCCGCGCCGAAATGGTCGGTCGCTATGGCAGCGATGCGTACACCGAAGGTTTCCGCGTCACCACCACGGTGCCGAGCGATTTGCAGGAAATGGCCAACAGCGCGGTTCACGAAGGCTTGATGACCTACGATCAACGGCACGGTTATCGCGGCCCCGAGTCACGCCTGCCGGGTAAAACCCGAGAGGCCTGGACCCTGGAACTGACCAAGCAGCGGACCATCAGCAGCCTGGAGCCGGCGATCGTGACTCAGGTCGACAAGAACGGCGTGCAAGTGCTGACCCGCACCGGCGAAGAGCACGTTGCCTGGGACACCATGAAGTGGGCCCGTCCGTTCCTGAACACCAACAGCATGGGCGCCAATCCGAAGCAACCGTCGGACGTCGCGCAGGTCGGCGATCTGATTCGCGTACAACGTCAGCCGGACAATTCGCTCAAATTCAGCCAGATTCCGCAGGCCCAGGGCGCACTGGTATCCCTCGACCCGCAGAACGGTGCCATTCGCTCCCTGGTCGGCGGTTTTGCCTTCGAGCAGAGCAACTACAACCGCGCCATGCAGGCCAAGCGTCAGCCGGGTTCGAGCTTCAAGCCGTTCGTCTATAGTGCCGCCCTGGATAACGGCTACACCGCCGCCAGCCTGGTGAACGACGCACCGATCGTGTTCGTCGACGAATACCTGGACAAGGTCTGGCGCCCGAAGAACGACACCAACACCTTCCTCGGCCCTATCCGCATGCGTGAAGCGCTCTACAAGTCGCGCAACCTGGTATCGATCCGTCTGCTGCAAGCACTGGGCGTCGACCGCACCATCGACTACATCAGCAAGTTCGGCTTCAACAAGCAGGATCTGCCACGCAACCTGTCCCTGGCACTGGGCACCGCGACCCTGACGCCAATGGAAATCGCCACCGGCTGGAGCACCTTCGCCAACGGCGGCTACAAGATTTCCCCGTATATCATCGACAAGATCGAAAGCCGCAACGGCGACACACTGTTCGTTGCCAACCCGCCGAGCGTTCCGAAAGGCAACGTAGTCAGCGACGGCATCGCCGTGCCGGCCGCCAATACCTTCACCGTCAACGCCACCCCAGGCGAAGCGCCGAGCGCCCAGCCAGTGTCACAAGCGCCAGCGGTGGCCGAACGTATCATCGATGGTCGCACTACCTACATCCTCAACAGCATGCTTGAGGACGTAATCAAACTCGGCACTGGCCGTCGCGCACTGGCCTTGGGCCGCAGTGACATTGCGGGCAAGACCGGCACCACCAACGAATCCAAGGACGCCTGGTTCTCTGGCTACAACGCCGATTACGTGACCACCGTCTGGACCGGCTTCGACCAACCGGAAAGCCTGGGCAAACGCGAGTTCGGCGGCACTGTCGCCCTGCCGATCTGGATGAACTACATGGGCGCCGCCCTCAAAGGCAAGCCACCTCATACCCAGCCGGAACCTGAAGGCATCCTCAGCCTGCGGGTCGACCCGGTCAGCGGTCGTGCAGCCACCCCAAGCACGCCAGGCGCCTACTTTGAGCTGTTCAAGGCCGAAGATACGCCACCGTCGGTGAATGAGCTGGGTAACGGCAATGTGCCAGGCAGCCCGCTGCCAGCGGACGAAGCAGCGCCGATCGATTTGTTCTGATCGCCGCAACACCAAAAAGCCCCGCCTTCGAAAGAAGTGCGGGGCTTTTTATTGCCTGCCTGCAAACCCTCAGATACAAAAAAGCCCCGACTCAGAATGAGCCGGGGCCTTTGGTTGAAGCGCTACAACGGCTTAGCCGTTGAACACGTCATCCACGCTTTTCAGCGGGTAGTTCTTCGGATACGGCAGGGTCGCCACGCCGGTCTCGATCGCAGCCTTGGCCACGGCATCGGAGATCACGGTGATCAGACGGGCATCCATTGGTTTCGGGATGATGTACTCACGACCGAATTCCAGCTTGATGCCACCGTAGGCGTCGCACACTTCCTGAGGCACTGGCAGTTTGGCCAGTTCACGCAGGGCGTTGGCGGCAGCCACTTTCATTTCTTCGTTGATGCGCTTGGCGCGAACGTCCAGGGCACCACGGAAGATGAACGGGAAGCCCAGTACGTTGTTGACCTGGTTCGGGTAGTCCGAACGGCCGGTGGCCATGATCACGTCGTTGCGAGTGGCGTGCGCCAGTTCCGGGGAGATTTCCGGATCCGGGTTCGAGCATGCGAACACGATCGGGTTGGCCGCCATGGACTTCAGGCCTTCAGCGCTCAGCAGGTTCGGGCCGGACAGGCCAACAAACACGTCAGCACCTTCCAGTGCGTCAGCCAGAGTGCGCTTGTCGGTCGCGTGAGCGAAGACGGCCTTGTACTGGTTCAGGTCATCACGGCCGGAGTGGATCACACCGGTACGGTCAACCATGTAGATGTTTTCGATGTTGGCGCCCATGCTCACCAGCAATTTCATGCAGGAGATGGCGGCAGCACCGGCGCCCAGGCAGACGATCTTGGCTTCCGGCAGGGTTTTACCGGCGATTTCCAGGGCGTTGATCATGCCGGCAGCGGTCACGATCGCGGTACCGTGCTGGTCATCGTGGAATACCGGAATGTCGCACTGTTCGATCAGAGCGCGCTCGATTTCAAAGCACTCAGGTGCCTTGATGTCTTCCAGGTTGATGCCACCGAAGGTGATGGAGATACGCTTGACGGTGTCGATGAAGGCTTGCGGGCTTTCGGAGTCGACTTCGATGTCGAACACGTCGATGCCGGCGAAGCGCTTGAACAGAACACCTTTACCTTCCATTACCGGCTTGGAAGCCAATGGACCGAGGTTACCCAGGCCCAGAATCGCGGTGCCATCGGAAATGACTGCAACCAGGTTGCCTTTGCCGGTGTATTTGTAGGCCAGTTCAGGATCGCGGGCGATTTCGCGTACTGGTTCGGCTACGCCGGGGCTGTAGGCCAGCGACAGGTCGCGGGCGGTAGCAGTGGCCTTGGTGAGCTCGACACTCAGCTTCCCTGGACGAGGATTGGCGTGATATTCGAGAGCGGCAGTTTTCAAATCAGACATGTGGGCATTCCGCTTTTTACTGTTGGACAGACGGACCGCCGAGGATACTCGTGTCGCAAAGTCCCCACAAGACTGACCAGTCACCCCTGTCAAGCGCCCTGCCCTACGACTTTGGGCCAAGAGCCACGGAATACAAGGGATAGACTGTTCACAATCTACAGAATAAATGTCTACAATTTTTCTTACGGTGCGACCTGCAACATCGCCGGATCGGTCAGCGGCAAAAGCCAGCGCGCCTGTCCAGGCTTCAGCCCGCCACGGCGCGAACGATCCACGACCCAGCCACGAGCCTCGATTTGCTTGCCTATGAGCCTTTCAAGCGATGCGCCATCGAACTGGCCCAACATATTGGGTGCAACCCGCAATACAACTGAATCCTGCAACTCGATCCAAACCCCGCCACGATTGCGCTGAACCTTGCTCACACGGCCACTGAGCACAGCGAAGCCGGACGCGTTGATCTGCTCCGCTTTCAGTACAGGTGACTGTCGCCACAGCCCGAGGCCGGCCTGACGAGCACTGCGTTCCGCCGCCTGCTGGCAGCCGACCAAATCGACGTTCGGCGCTACCGCGACCTGAAAACCGAGACCTTCAGCAAGCATCTGCGCTTCGAGGTTGGCGCCATCGACGCTGTAAACATGGGCCAGGGTGCGGCCGTAATGGTCCTTGCCTTCTTTACCCGGCAGCAAACCGACCCGCCCGTCGCTGGCGGCCACCAGGGCTTCCAGGCGTTTGCGCGCGGCCACGGCGAACGGCTCGTCGGAACGACCCTGCTTGCCCAGCTCCGGCGTGTTCAAACCGATCATGCGCACACTGCGTCCATCGCTCAGACGCAAGGTGTCGCCATCCACCACCCGCTGCACCACAACCGGCGTCAGCCCGCTCGGCGCCGAGCAGAAGGCCTGGGCAGCGGAAAGCCAAATCGCAGACATAAAAAAGGCGCCCGCGAGGGACGCCTTTTTCATCAGCATGGAAAAACCGTAACGGCTTCCCAAGTTGATCGGCCTTAGGCCTTTTTCGCGCCGAAAGCACCGAAACGGTCTGCGAAACGCTGAACGCGGCCGCCAGTGTCCAGAGTCTTTTGCTTACCGGTGTAGAACGGGTGGCATTCGTTGCAAACGTCGATCGCCAGGGCTTTGCCGTAGGTCGAACGGGTTTCGAACTTGTTGCCGCAGCTGCAGGTAACAGCAACTGCTGGGTATTCTGGATGGATATCAGCTTTCATGGTGTCTTCCTCAGGCTAGCGTGCCGCCACCCAACACTATTGTTGAATACCGCACGTAATTAGGCCGCGGATTCTACCAGACCTTTGCAAACACGCAAGCTGTCGTGGGTGCCCTCCATCAGGAAAGACTGTTCAATGTTGACGGCGTCTTTTAACGCCATGCTGCGTTGCTACTCCTCCCCATAGCGCGCTATGAGTCGTCGTAGCGCCTTGCCTGGCATTAAAATCCACTCGTCAACACTTGAACGTTTTCCTGATGGAGGACACAAATCCGACCGTCTGCTAGGCTCCCGGCCTTCGTCATCGCTCCCCTATCGAGAAAACAATCGCGTGCCCAACGCCATTCTGCGCCTCGCCCTGCCTTCGCCCCTGCGCCGCCTGTTCGACTATCGCGCCCCGGCCGGAGTCCTGCGCGCCCAGTTACACCCGGGCATGCGTTTGCGGGTGCCGTTCGGCCGGCGGGAGATGATCGGGATTCTGGTGGAGATCACCGACCACAGCGAAGTCCCGACAGAAAAACTCAAACCGGCGCTGGCCCTGCTCGATGCGGTACCGCCGCTGCCACCCGCGCTGTTCAAGCTGTGCCTGTGGACGTCCCAGTATTATCAGCACAGCCTCGGCGACACATTGAGCTGGGCGCTGCCGGTGTTGCTGCGTCAGGGTGAGCTGGCCGAAGCCCGTCAGGAGCGGTTCTGGTCCGCCGCGCCCGGCGCCAGCCTCGATGACCCGCGCATTGCCCGCGCCCCGAGGCAGCGCGAAGCCCTGGCGACCCTGGCGCAACATCCCCACGGCGTCGCCCATCAGTTGCTGAGCAAACTGATGCTGAGCAAGGACAGCCTCGATCTGTTGCTGGCCAAGGATCTGGTGCAGGTAGACATCCGCAGGCACGCGCCCGGCGCTCGCCACGAACACTGGCTGGCACAACCGGAATTGCCGCTCAACCCGGAGCAGCGCGCCGCTTATGAAGCGATTCGCGCCGGGTTCGACAGTTATCATGCGTTCCTGCTGGCCGGCGTCACCGGCAGCGGCAAGACCGAAGTCTATTTGCAACTGATCCGCGAAACCCTTGAGGCCGGCAAGCAAGCCCTGGTGTTGATCCCGGAGATCAACCTCGGCCCGCAAACCCTGGCGCGCTTCGAACAGCGCTTCAATGCACGCATCGCACTGATCCACTCCGCCGTCAACGACCGCGAGCGCCTGGACGCCTGGCTGGCCGCGCGGGATGGCGAAGCCGACATTATTATCGGCACCCGTTCGGCGCTGTTCACGCCGATGAAGAACCCCGGCCTGATCATCATCGATGAAGAGCACGACGGCTCTTATAAACAGCAGGAAGGCTTGCGCTACCACGCCCGCGATCTGGCACTGGTTCGCGCCCGGCAGGAAAACATCCCGATTGTCCTCGGCTCCGCCACGCCTTCTCTGGAAAGCCTGCAAAACGCCTACACCGGTCGTTACGGCCTGCTGCGCCTGAATGAGCGCGCCGGCGGCGCCAAGCAACCGCGTTTCCTGCGCCTGGACGTGAAAAGTCGTCCACTGGACAGCGGCATTTCCGGGCCGATGCAGCAAGCCATCGGTCAGACCCTGGCCGCCGGCCAGCAGGTGCTGGTGTTCCTCAATCGCCGAGGGTTCGCCCCGACGCTGCTCTGCCACGATTGCGGCTGGATGTCCGAATGCCAGCGTTGCGACGCGCGAATGACCGTGCACCAGCGCTCGGGCGAATTGCGCTGCCATCATTGTGGCTACGTCGAGCGCGTGCCTCGGCATTGCCCAAAGTGCGGCAAGGTCGATTTGCGGCCCGTGGGCGCCGGCACCGAGCGTGCCGAGGAACGCCTGGGGATTCTATTTCCGGACGTCCCGGTGCTGCGAGTCGACCGCGACAGTACTTCACGCAAAGACGCGATGAATCAGCTGTTCGCGACCATCCAGAAAGGCCAGCCGTGCATTCTGGTCGGCACACAGATGCTTGCCAAAGGGCACCACTTTCCTCGGGTGACACTGGTGTCGATTCTCGATGCCGACGGCGGGTTGTTCTCCGGCGACTTCCGCGCCAGCGAGCGCATGGCGCAGTTGATCGTCCAGGTCGCCGGACGCGCGGGCCGCGCCGAAGAGCCGGGCAAAGTGATCATCCAGACGCACCTGGCGGACCACCCGCTGCTGGTGCAACTGACCGAGCAGGGCTATTTCGCCTTTGCCGAACAGGCATTGAGCGAACGCCGCTCCGCCGGGTTGCCGCCATTTGCGCATCTCGCGCTGCTGCGGGCCGAAGCGCACAAACCGGGGCAGGCCGAAGGGTTCCTCGATGAAGCGTGCAGCGAGGCCGAGCGACTGCTGGCCGAACAGCATCTGACCGGTATCGAGTTGCTGGGGCCGGTTCCGGCACCGATGGAGCGCCGGGCCGGGCGCTATCGCGCACAGTTATTGCTGCAAGCCACGGCCCGGGCGCCGCTGCATCGATTGTTGAGCAGTTGGTTGCTGGCTTTGGAGCAGATGCCCAGTGGGCGGGCAGTGCGTTGGTCTTTGGATGTCGATCCGGTCGATTTGTATTGATTTCAAAATCGCCATCGCGGGCAGACCTCGCTCCTACAACGGATCTTGCTGATCCGCACACTGCCTCTGTAGGAGCGAGGCTTGCCCGCGAAGGCGGCCGATTTGTCACCACATATCCATAACCTGCCCGCTATAGTTGGCAAGCCCGTCTTCGCAACGGATAATGCCCAGTTTTTCCACCAGCGCACTGAAGCGCCGCCGCGCCTGCGGTCGAAAGAGAAGACCATGAAAGACACCATTCGCCAGCTGATCCAACAAGCCATCACCCAACTCGTCAACGAAGGTGTGTTGCCTGAAGGCCTGTCGCCGGCGATCCAGGTGGAAAACTCCCGTGACAAGACCCACGGCGACTTCGCCAGCAACATCGCGATGATGCTGGCCAAACCGGCCGGCATGAAGCCCCGTGACCTGGCCGAGAAAATCATCGCCGCGCTGCCGGCTGACGAAAACGTCTCCAAAGCCGAAATTGCCGGTCCTGGCTTCCTGAACTTCTTCCAGAACACCCAAGCCCTGGCGACCCGCCTGGACGCGGCCCTGGCCGACGACCACATCGGCGTACGCAAGGCCGGCCCGGTGCAGCGCACCGTGGTTGACCTGTCGGCCCCGAACCTGGCCAAAGAGATGCACGTCGGCCACTTGCGCTCGACCATCATCGGCGACGGCGTGGCCCGGGTGCTGGAGTTCCTCGGCGACACCGTGATCCGTCAGAACCATGTCGGCGACTGGGGTACCCAGTTCGGCATGCTGATGGCTTATCTGCAGGAAAACCCGATCACCAGCGACGAGCTGTCGGACCTGGAAAACTTCTACCGCGCCGCCAAGCAGCGCTTCGACGAGTCCGAAGAGTTCGCCGACCGCGCCCGTGGCCTGGTGGTCAAGCTGCAAGCCGGCGACCCGGACTGCCTGGCCCTGTGGACCAAGTTCAAGGACATCTCGCTGTCCCACTGCCAGAAAATCTACGAACTGCTGAACGTCAAACTGACCATGGCCGACGTGATGGGTGAAAGCGCCTACAACGACGACCTGATCAACGTGGTCAACGACCTCAAGGCCAAAGGCATGCTGGTCGAGAGCAACGGCGCCCAGTGCGTGTTCCTCGACGAGTTCAAGAACGCCGAGGGCGAACCGCTGCCAGTGATCATCGTCAAGGCCGATGGCGGCTACCTCTATGCCACCACCGACCTGGCGGCCGTGCGCTACCGCAGCGGCGTGCTGAAAGCCGATCGCGCGCTGTACTTCGTCGACCAGCGCCAGGCCCTGCACTTCCAGCAGGTGTTCCAGGTCGCGCGTCAGGCCGGCTTCGTGACCCATCCGATGGAAATGGAACACATGGGCTTCGGCACCATGAACGGCGCCGATGGCCGCCCGTTCAAAACCCGTGACGGCGGCACCGTGAAGCTGATCGACCTGCTGACCGAAGCCCAGGAACGCGCCTACACGCTGGTGAAGGAGAAGAACCCGGAGTTGGCCGAAGACGAGCTGCGCAACATCGCCAAGGTCGTGGGCATTGGCGCGGTGAAGTACGCCGACCTGTCCAAGCACCGCACCAGCGACTACAGCTTCAACTTCGACCTGATGCTGAACTTCGAAGGCAACACCGCACCGTACCTGCTGTACGCCTACACCCGAGTGGCCGGCGTGTTCCGCAAGCTCGGCAAGGACTTCAGCGAAGTCGAAGGGCAAATCGTCCTCGAAGCGCCGCACGAACATGAGCTGGCGGCGAAACTGACGCAGTTCGGCGAAATCCTGAATAACGTGTCCGACAAAGGCACGCCGCACATTCTCTGCACCTACCTGTACGATGTTGCCGGCCTGTTCTCCAGTTTCTACGAGAACTGCCCGATCCTCAGCGCCGACACCCCGGCGCAAATGCAGAGCCGTCTGCGCCTTGCTGCGTTGACCGGCCGCACTCTCAAGCAAGGCCTGGAACTCTTGGGTCTGGAAACTCTGGAGCGTATGTAAGTTGGCTGCCAAGAAAAAACCTGCACCCAAGCGTGGCGCCAGCCGTTACCAAGCCCCTGCAAAGCAACCGATCCCGGGCTGGCTGTGGATGGCCATCGGCCTGACGGTCGGCGCGTTCATTGTGTTCCTGATGAAGCTGGAGCCGGGCAAGGGCAGTGACAGCGTCAAGCGCGAGAAGGTCGAGCAACAGCAGAAAGCGACCAAGATCGCCGAAGCCAACAAGACCCCGCCGAGCCCGACGCAACCGGTGAAGCCGAAGTACGACTTCTACACCTTGCTGCCGGAGTCGGAAGTGATCGTGCCGCCGGATGCAGTACCTGAGAAAACCCTGCCGACACCACAAGTGCCGGCCATTCCGACCACGCCGGTGACGCCTGCGGAAGCAGCGAAGATCGACACCGCCCGGGCTCAGGCGGCATTGGCCGGCATCACCCCGCCGCCAGCGCCACCGGTGGCTAAAGCGGCGCCGGTGACCAAGTTCTTCCTGCAGGCCGGTTCGTTCCGCAAACAAGCCGATGCCGACAAGGTTCGGGCGCAGATCATCCTGCTGGGTCAGGCCGTGGCGGTTGAATCCGGCACAGTGAAGGACGAGACCTGGTACCGGGTGCTGGTCGGCCCGTTCAGCAACCGCGAACAACTGACCACCGCCCAGAAACAATTGGCGGGCAGCGGCTTCAGTAACCTGTTGTTACAACAACGCCAGAGCCGCTGATCCCACTTTACAGTCAGAAGCAATCTGCTTTTGTGGCGAGGGAGCTTGCTCCCGCTGGAGCGCGAAGCGCTCCCAACCCAGCCATTGCGGTATGCCAGACAAGCCGCGATGCCCGGATTTACGACTGCTTCGCAGCCGAACGGGGGCAAGCCCCCTCGCCACAGGGATTCACTTGCACCCGCCTTCGCAAATGACACACCGCTCGTCCCCCACCGCGTCCTACAGTTGAAAAACGCTCCACCACCCCCATATGAGTTGGCATAAGGCATTTTCGCCCCGCTGCGTGGAGACTCTCCCTTGACCACCATCGTTTCAGTTCGCCGCCACGGCAAAGTCGTCATGGGCGGCGACGGCCAGGTTTCGCTCGGCAATACCGTGATGAAAGGCAACGCGAAGAAAGTTCGCCGCCTGTACCACGGTCAGGTTATCGCCGGTTTTGCCGGGGCTACCGCTGACGCCTTCACCCTCTTCGAGCGCTTCGAAGGCCAACTCGAAAAACATCAGGGCCACCTGGTTCGCGCCGCTGTCGAACTCGCCAAAGAATGGCGCACTGACCGCTCCCTCAGCCGCCTCGAAGCCATGCTCGCGGTCGCCAACAAAGACGCCTCCCTGATCATCACCGGCAACGGTGACGTGGTTGAGCCTGAAGAAGGCTTGATCGCCATGGGTTCCGGCGGCGGCTACGCCCAGGCTGCGGCCAGCGCGCTGTTGAAAAAGACCGACCTGTCGGCCCGGGAAATCGTCGAAACCGCTTTGGGCATCGCTGGCGACATTTGCGTGTTCACCAACCACAACATCACCATCGAGGAGCAGGATCTCGCTGAGTAAGCCTGTCTTGGCCTAGCGCCACGGCTCACTTTTGCTTGAGGACCGCCAATTACTATGCCCATGACCCCCCGTGAAATCGTCCACGAACTCAATCGCCATATCATCGGCCAGGACGATGCCAAACGCGCCGTCGCCATTGCCTTGCGCAACCGCTGGCGCCGGATGCAGCTGCCCGAAGAGCTGCGCGTCGAAGTCACCCCCAAGAACATTCTGATGATCGGCCCGACCGGCGTCGGTAAAACCGAGATCGCCCGTCGCCTGGCCAAACTCGCCAACGCTCCGTTCATCAAAGTCGAAGCGACCAAATTCACCGAAGTGGGCTATGTCGGCCGCGACGTCGAATCGATCATTCGTGATCTGGCGGACGCGGCGATCAAGCTGCTGCGCGAACAGGAAATGACCAAGGTTCGCCACCGCGCCGAAGACGCCGCCGAAGAGCGCATCCTCGACGCCTTGCTGCCACCGGCACGCATGGGCTTCAGCAACGAAGACGCCGCCCCGGCCCAGGACTCCAACACCCGCCAGCTGTTCCGCAAACGCCTGCGTGAAGGTCAGCTGGACGACAAGGAGATCGAAATCGAAGTTGCCGAAATCACCGGCGTCGATATCTCCGCGCCACCGGGCATGGAAGAAATGACCAACCAGTTGCAGAGCCTGTTCGCCAACATGGGCAAGGGCAAGCGCAAGAGCCGCAAGCTCAAGGTCAAGGAAGCGCTGAAACTGGTTCGCGACGAAGAAGCCGGTCGCCTGGTCAACGAAGAAGAGTTGAAGGCCAAGGCGCTGGAAGCTGTCGAACAGCACGGCATCGTGTTCATCGACGAAATCGACAAGGTCGCCAAGCGCGGCAATACCGGTGGCGTCGACGTATCCCGTGAAGGCGTACAGCGCGACTTGCTGCCGCTGATCGAAGGCTGCACCGTCAACACCAAACTGGGCATGGTCAAGACCGACCACATCCTGTTCATCGCCTCCGGTGCGTTCCACCTGAGCAAGCCGAGCGATCTGGTGCCGGAACTGCAAGGTCGCCTGCCGATTCGGGTCGAACTCAAGGCCCTGAGCCCGGAAGATTTCGAACGCATTCTTAGCGAACCGCATGCCTCGCTCACCGAGCAGTATTGCGCGCTGCTGAAAACCGAAGGGCTGCTCATCGAGTTCCAGCCGGACGGCATCAAGCGTATTGCCGAGATTGCCTGGCAGGTCAACGAGAAGACCGAGAACATCGGCGCCCGTCGCCTGCACACCTTGCTGGAGCGTCTGCTTGAAGAGGTGTCGTTCAGTGCCGGCGATCTGGCCAGCACCCATGACGAAAAGGCGATCCTGATCGATGCCGATTACGTCAACAGCCACTTGGGCGAATTGGCACAGAACGAAGACCTGTCCCGTTATATCCTGTAGGTCACCTACTCTCCTGTGAGAACGTGAACCCAGCAGGAGCTGCCGTAGACTGCGGCAGCTCCTGCACAACGTTCCACATAGACGGACGACCTGCCATGACCCAACTCCCCACCGACATCAAACTGCACAAAGCCTCGAAAACCCTGACGCTCAAATATGCGTCCGGCGAGGAGTATCACCTGCCCGCAGAATTCCTTCGCGTGCACTCTCCTTCCGCCGAGGTCCAGGGCCACGGCAAACCTATCCTGCAATTTGGCAAGATCGGCGTAGGCCTGAGCAAGGTCGAACCAGCCGGTCAGTACGCACTGAAATTGACCTTCGACGACGGCCACGACAGCGGCCTGTTCACCTGGGAATATCTGTACCAGTTGGCGGTGCGCCAAGAGGATCTGTGGAACGATTATCTTGCCGAACTCAAAGCGGCTGGAAAGACCCGTGATCCGAACGAGTCGGTCGTCAAGCTGATGCTCTAGGTCAGGCCTCGAGGTATTTAGAGGGCATTTTCTAATTCCATCTGTTTGAATGCTTGGCTGCCGGGTCAACGATTGGCCCGCTTGCGAAAAAAATTAAACTCGGGTAACCAATGGAGCTGGCAAGTTCCGTGCAGTGCTCTCTGAACTGAAAAGCAGCTATGCAATCAACGGTCACCCGAGCAGTAGTACCTGGCGCATTGTGTGACTACACAGCTGGGCTCAGGTACTCGCCTCAGGACAATGGAGCGTCGTAGATGAGTAACAAGCAAAACGATGACCTGAAATTCCAGGCTTCAGAAAATACCTTGGGACTGAATCCTGTTGTTGGGCTGCGTAGAAAGGATCTACTGGGCTCTGCCCGAATGGTGCTGACCCAGGCCATCAGACAACCCATCCACAGTGCCAGGCACGTCGCCCATTTCGGCATCGAACTCAAGAACGTGCTGTTCGGAAAATCCGAGCTTCAACCGCAAAGCGACGACCGCCGTTTCCTCGACCCGGCCTGGAGCCAGAACCCTCTCTACAAACGTTATTTGCAAACTTATCTGGCGTGGCGCAAGGAACTCCACACCTGGATCGATAAGAGCAATCTCTCGCCCAAGGACGTCGCTCGCGGGCATTTCGTGATCAACCTCATGACCGAAGCCATGGCCCCGACCAACACGGCAGCCAACCCGGCGGCGGTCAAACGCTTCTTCGAAACCGGTGGCAAAAGCCTGCTCGACGGCCTCTCCCACCTGGCCAAGGATCTGATCCACAACGGCGGGATGCCGAGCCAGGTCAACATGGGCGCGTTTGAAGTCGGCAAGAGCCTGGGTGTAACCGAAGGCGCAGTGGTCTTTCGCAACGACGTGCTGGAGCTGATCCAGTACAAGCCGATCACCGAGCAAGTGCATGAACGCCCACTGCTGGTGGTGCCGCCGCAGATCAACAAGTTCTACGTTTTCGACCTGAGCCCGGACAAGAGCCTGGCGCGCTTCTGCCTGCGCAACAACGTGCAGACCTTCATCGTCAGCTGGCGCAACCCGACCAAGGAGCAACGCGAGTGGGGTCTGTCGACCTACATCGAGGCGCTCAAGGAAGCGGTCGATGTAGTCACCGCGATCACCGGCAGCAAAGACGTGAACATGCTCGGCGCCTGCTCCGGTGGTATCACCTGCACTGCCCTGCTGGGTCACTACGCAGCGATCGGCGAGAAGAAAGTAAACGCCCTGACTCTGCTGGTCAGCGTGCTCGACACCACCCTCGACAGCGACGTGGCCCTGTTCGTCGACGAGCAGACCCTCGAAGCCGCCAAGCGCCATTCCTACCAGGCCGGTGTGCTGGAAGGTCGCGACATGGCGAAAGTCTTCGCCTGGATGCGCCCCAACGACTTGATCTGGAACTACTGGGTCAACAACTACCTGTTGGGCAACGAGCCACCGGTGTTCGACATTCTGTTCTGGAACAACGACACCACTCGCCTGCCGGCCGCTTTCCACGGCGACCTGATCGAGATGTTCAAAAACAACCCACTGATCCGTCCCAACGCACTGGAAGTGTGCGGCACACCGATCGACCTCAAACAGGTCGATGCCGACATCTTTTCCCTGGCCGGTACCAACGATCACATCACCCCGTGGAAGTCCTGCTACAAGTCGGCACAACTGTTCGGTGGCAAGGTCGAGTTCGTGCTGTCCAGCAGCGGGCATATCCAGAGCATTCTGAACCCGCCCGGCAACCCGAAAGCGCGCTACATGACCAGCACCGACATGCCGGTCAAGGCCGAGGACTGGATGGAAAACTCCACCAAGCACACCGACTCCTGGTGGTTGCATTGGCAAGCGTGGCAGGCCGAACGCTCGGGCAAACTGAAGAAGTCCCCCGCCAACCTTGGCAACAAGGCCTATCCTGCGGGTGAGGCGTCGCCAGGCACATATGTGCACGAACGTTGAACTTCAAACAACTCGCAGTCCGCGGCACTGGGAGGTGCCGCGATTGTCATTAATCAGCCTCGAGGCCAGCCTCGAACATTCTGCGACGGCCCGGGATGGCCCGATCAGCGTTTAAAACCTACAGGGCTTCGTGCATGCCGCAACCGTTCATATTCCGTACCGTCAACCTGGATGGGCAGACCCTCCGCACCGCGGTACGCCCCGGCAAGCCTCACTTGACGCCCTTGCTGGTTTTCAATGGCATCGGTGCCAACCTGGAGCTGATATTTCCGTTCGTCCAGGCGCTGGATCCGGACCTGGAAGTCATCGCCTTCGACGTACCCGGTGTCGGCGGCTCATCGACGCCCAGCCGGCCGTATCGCTTTTCGGGCCTGGCGAAACTGACGGCGCGAATGCTCGACTATCTCGATTACGGGCAGGTCAATGTGATCGGCGTGTCATGGGGGGGCGCCCTGGCGCAGCAATTTGCCTATGACTATCCCGAGCGCTGCAAGAAGCTGGTGCTGGCAGCCACGGCGGCCGGCACAGTGATGGTGCCGGGCAAACCGAAAGTGCTATGGATGATGGCCAGCCCACGACGCTACATCCAGCCGTCCCATGTGATTCGCATCGCGCCGATGATCTATGGCGGCTCGTTCCGTCGCGATCCGACCCTGGCGGCCAGTCACGCCGCGCGAGTTCGCTCGGCAGGCAAACTGGGCTACTACTGGCAGCTGTTCGCCGGGTTCGGCTGGACCAGCATTCACTGGCTGCACAAGATCCACCAGCCGACCCTGGTGCTGGCGGGCGACGACGACCCACTGATCCCGCTGATCAATATGCGCATGCTGGCCTGGCGAATTCCCAATGCCCAACTGCACATCATCGACGACGGGCATCTGTTCTTGATTACCCGGGCCGAAGCGGTGGCACCGATCATCATGAAGTTTCTCGAAGAGGAACGTCAGCGCGCAGTGATGCATCCGCATCCGGCGCCATCGGGCAGTTGACCTGCCCCGGATTTGGTTCAGGAAAAGAGCGTCGACAGGACGTCGTACCGCGCAACAATCCGCAACAACGTCTATGGTGATTTGTTCGGTGAGTTTGTTTTTGGCCTGATGACGAAGGAGTGTTGACTCATGCGCGACAAACCAGCGAAGGGCTCCTTGCCCACTCCCGCTGCATTCATCAACGCACAGAGTGCGGTGACCGGTCTGCGCGGCCGGGACCTGCTTTCGACCTTGCGCAGCCTGGCCACCCACGGCCTGCGCAACCCGGTGTACACGGCCCGGCATGCCTTGAAGCTGGGAGGCCAGCTTGGCCGCGTGCTGCTGGGTGAGACACTGCACCCGATCAATCCGCAAGACAATCGCTTTGCCGACCCGGCGTGGAGCCTCAACCCTTTTTATCGACGCAGTTTGCAGGCCTACCTGAGTTGGCAGAAGGAGGTCAAAAACTGGATCGACGAGAGCAACCTGAGCCCGGACGATCGCGCCCGCGCCCACTTTGCGTTTGCCTTGATCAACGACGCCGTGGCGCCGTCCAACACCCTGCTCAATCCGCTGGCGGTCAAGGAGATCTTCAACTCTGGCGGTCACAGCCTGGTGCGGGGTATCGGCCATTTGCTTGACGATCTGCTGCACAACGACGGCTTGCCCAGACAGGTCACCAAACAAGCATTCGAGGTAGGCAAGACAGTCGCCACCACCACCGGCTCCGTGGTGTTTCGCAATGAGCTGCTGGAACTGATCCAGTACAAGCCAATGAGCGAAAAACAGTATTCCAAGCCATTGCTGATCGTGCCGCCACAGATCAACAAGTTCTACATTTTCGACTTGAGCCCCAGTAACAGCTTCGTCCAGTTCGCCCTTAAAAACGGCTTGCAGACCTTCGTGATCAGCTGGCGCAATCCTGATGTGCGTCACCGCGAATGGGGGCTGTCGTCTTACGTCGAAGCCACCGAAGAAGCGATGAATGTGTGCCGGGCTATCACCGGTTCCCGCGACGTGAACCTGATGGGTGCCTGCGCCGGCGGGCTGACCATCGCCGCGCTGCAAGGGCACTTGCAGGCCAAGCGGCAGCTGCGGCGGGTGTCCAGCGCGACCTATCTGGTCAGTCTGCTCGACAGTCAGATAGAAAGCCCGGCCACCCTCTTCGTCGACGAACAAACGCTGGAAGCAGCCAAGCGCCGCTCATATCAGAAGGGCGTTCTGGAAGGTCGCGACATGGCCAGGGTTTTTGCCTGGATGCGCCCCAACGATTTGATCTGGAATTACTTCGTCAATAACTACCTGTTGGGCAAGGAGCCACCGGCGTTCGACATCCTCTACTGGAACAATGACAACACACGCCTGCCGGCAGCGTTTCATGGCGACCTGCTGGACTTCTTCAAGCACAACCCGCTGAGTCATCCGGGCGGGCTGGAAGTGTGCGGCACTCCGATCGACCTGCAGAAAGTCACCGTCGACAGTTTCAGCGTGGCCGGCATGAACGATCACATCACCCCGTGGGATGCGGTGTATCGCTCGACCTTGCTGCTGGGTGGCGAGCGGCGCTTCGTGCTGTCGAGCAGCGGTCATGTGCAGAGCATTCTCAACCCGCCGCACAACTCGAAAGCCAACTACGTCGAGAACCCGAAACTGAGCAGCGACCCGCGGGCCTGGTATTACGACGCCAAACGCGTCGACGGCAGTTGGTGGACACAATGGCTGAGCTGGATTCAGGAACGCTCCGGCACTCAACACGAAACCCTGATGACCCTTGGCAACCAGAACTATCCACCGATGGAGGCGGCGCCCGGTACTTACGTGCGCGTGCGCTGACGCTCAATGAACCACGGCCGCCAATGGCCGTGGCCTGACTCGACCATTAAGAAGACTGGATGAAAACCCGCGACCGGATTCTCGAATGTGCCCTGCAGTTGTTCAATCAGAAGGGCGAACCGAACGTGTCCACCATGGAGGTGGCCAACGAAATGGGCATCAGCCCCGGCAACCTCTACTACCACTTCCACGGCAAGGAGCCGCTGATCCTGGGGCTGTTCGAACGCTTCCAGACCGAACTGACGCCCTTGCTCGATCCACCGTCCGATGTGGAATTGGCACCCGAAGATTACTGGCTGTTCCTGCACCTGATCGTCGAACGCCTGGCCCAATACCGGTTTCTGTTCCAGGACTTGTCGAACCTTGCCGGCCGCCTGCCGAAACTGGCCAAGGGGATACGCAACTTGCTCAATGCGTTGAAGCGCACACTGGCTTCATTGCTGGCGCAGTTGAAGGCTCAGGGGCAGTTGGTCAGCGACACCCAGGCGCTGGGGCAACTGGTGGAGCAAATCACCATGACATTGCTGTTCTCGCTGGACTATCAGCGGATTCTCGACCGTGAAGGTGAAGTACGACTGGTGGTGTACCAGATCATGATGCTGGTGGCGCCGCACTTGTTGCCGCCGGTCAAAGTCGCGACCGAGCGGTTGGCGTTGCAGTACCTCGAAGAGCACGACTGACCCGGTGGGTCTTCGATGGTTTCTGGAATCCATGCACAAACAAAAACGCCCGACCTTTACAGGCCGGGCGTTTTTTTGCGTCCTGGAAATCAGGACTGACTGGTTGGCGCCGATGGAGTCGGTGCGATAGTCGGGGTTACAGCAGGGGTCGGTGCAGCGGCGGAGTTCGCCGGACTGACCGGGGTTGCCGGTTTGGCGGCAGCCACTGCTGGTTTCGGAGCGGCCGCTTTCGGGGCGGCTGGTTTCTTCACTGCTGGCTTCTTCGCCGCAGCGGGTTTGGCCGCTGCGGTTTTAGCTGCAGGTTTGGCCGCTGGTTTAGCGGCTGGTTTTGCAGCAGCTTTTGCAGCGGGTTTAGCAGCGGGTTTAGCGGCCGCTTTGGCTGCAGGTTTCGCAGCAGCAGTTTTGGCTGCCGGCTTGGCGGCAGGTTTCGCTGCGGCCTTGGCCAATGGTTTGGCCGCGCTTTTAGCTGCCGGTTTGGCCGCCGCGGTTTTCGCCGCAACAGGCGCAACCTTGGCACCGGTGAGTTTTTCGATTTGCTTGGTCAGGGTATCGACCTTGCTGTGCAGTGCCTTGACTTCATTGCGGCTCGGTACACCCAGGCGCGAAATGGCGCTGTTCAGGCGCTTGTCGAAAGCCCCTTCCAGCTCATCCCACTTGCCCAGTGCGCGATCTTTCACGCCGCTGATGCGCGACTTGGCCGACGAAGCGGAGTCCTTGGCAGCATCGACAGTCTTGCCGACCGCGCTCTTGGTGAGCTTCTCGGCTTTCTCGCCGTCCTTAACCAATGCATCGAAGAGTTTGCTGCCGTCAGTATCAATCTTCGAGTACACGCCTAAACCAGCCAGCCAGATCTTGCGGGAGTAGTCTTCGACCTTCCCGATCCACGAGCTGCTTTCTTTTTCAGTATTCTTTTTGCCAGCCATCCCGTTCTCCTTAAGATTTACGCGCGACACGTTCGAGCAATGCTGTCAGCTCATCGAGCTTAGCAGAGAGTGTCTCCACGTCATGTTTAGACGGAATGCCGATACGATTCAAGGCACTTGCGATACGCGTATCGAAAGCCTTCTCGACTTTGTCGAGTTGAAGTTCGACTTTGCCTTTGAAAGTACTCACTTCATTCTTGGCTTCATCGATCTCGGCATTAGCCGCTTCAAGTTTCTCAGCAACTACTTTTTTACCTTTCTTTTCAACAGCTTGACCAGCCTTGATCAACTCTTGAACGTACTCGCTACCCTCTTGACCGACCTTGGTGTAAGCACCCAGGCCCGCCAACCAGATCTTGCGGGCATACGATCTGACGTCGTTCAGAGTGTTGGTCTCAACGTCGACTTTTTTCTTCAC
Source organism: Pseudomonas sp. 008 (assembly GCF_016861935.1). Classification (NCBI taxonomy): domain Bacteria; kingdom Pseudomonadati; phylum Pseudomonadota; class Gammaproteobacteria; order Pseudomonadales; family Pseudomonadaceae; genus Pseudomonas; species Pseudomonas sp. 008. The sequence continues at coordinate 357,268 of NZ_BOMA01000002.1, forward strand.
AATAACTTTGGCCATGGTCCACCTCACGCGCAGAAGGGTTGAGGAACTGCCCGCGAAAGTGTCGGGCTCAGGCACAAAGTAGGGAGAAAAATTAGAAACGGCACCCTAACAAATGACACAAATCGGTGGTGCCTCCGGGAAAAGATCTCAGTCTTCGGCAGCGCCTGCAGATGTACACATTTCAATGCAGGAGCTGTCGAAGGCTGCGATCTTTGGGGAATCACGCGAGGGCTTTGTCGAGGGCCCTTTCGATTTCCGATTTGATGGTGCCGCTCATGGCGGACATCAACAGCCCCAGTTCGACATCGACCCTGATCGAATCCTCGCCCACATGCACCGCCCCTTTCACACCGGAGCGCTTGAGGTTCAGCGTGTCGCCAGACCACTGCGGCTCCAGGCCATATTGATCGGACAGTTTCTGCGCCAACTTGTCGGCCTTCTCGCGGGCCGCTTCCTTACCCAGGCCATGGGCACGCTCAACACTAATATGGGCCATCGAATGACTCCTGCTTTATGGACACTTCCTGAAGCATCTTGACCGTTACTGCGTCAAAACGTCCCGGTTTCTCTCTATCTTACCTTCAGCCTTGCCAAGACAAAGCAAGCCACCGGGATTAGAATGTCGCGCATTCTCTTTTGGTGACAGCGATATGACTGATCAGCGCAAAGGCAGCGATGCCGAACCCACCACTCACTTCGGCTTCAAAAACGTTCCGGAAAGCCAGAAAGCGGAAAAAGTCGCTGAGGTTTTCCACTCGGTAGCCGCCAAGTACGACCTGATGAACGACCTCCTGTCGGGCGGCATGCACCGTCTGTGGAAGCGTTTCGCGATCGAACTGTCGGGCGTGCGTGCCGGTAACCGCGTGCTGGACATCGCCGGCGGCACTGGCGACCTGACCAAAAAGTTTTCGCATCTTGTGGGACCGACTGGTCAGGTAGTGTTGGCCGACATCAACGAATCCATGCTCAAGGTCGGTCGTGACCGCCTGCTGGATCTGGGTGTGTCCGGCAACGTCGAATTCGTCCAGGCCGACGCTGAAAAGCTGCCGTTCCCGGACAACCACTTCGACTGCGTGACCATCGCTTTCGGCCTGCGCAACGTGACGCATAAAGAAGACGCCCTGCGCTCGATGCTGCGCGTGCTCAAGCCCGGCGGTCGCCTGCTGGTGCTGGAGTTCTCCAAACCCACCAACGCACTGATGTCCAAAGCCTACGATGCCTATTCGTTCGCCTTCATGCCGTTGATGGGCAAGCTGATCACCAATGATTCGGAAAGCTATCGCTACCTGGCCGAATCGATCCGCATGCACCCGAATCAGGAAACCCTGAAGTCGATGATGGTCGAGGCCGGTTTCGACCGCGTGACCTACCACAACATGACCGCAGGCATCGTCGCCCTGCACCGTGGCATCAAACCCTGATGTTGCTGGCCGGCCTGCTCGCCAGCGTTGAACTCGGTCTGAACCGGGTGCTGCGTCTCGACAGCACGGCGCTGCCGCGGCTGGCGCATTTGAGTGGCAAGGTGATTGCCGTCGACTGCCGCAGCCCGGCGTTGCAATTGTTCATCCTGCCCAGCGATGAAGGCCTGATGCTGGCGTCCCACTGGGAAACCGGTGCCGACTGCACCTTGCGCGCACCGGCCTCAAGCCTGCTGAAACTGGCGACGAGCAAAGACAAGACTTCCGTGCTGCATGGCCCGGAAGTCGAGCTCGACGGCGACAGCGGCGTGCTGCTGGAACTGGCGGTGGTCCTTCAGGACCTGGAGCTGGACTGGGAGTATGAACTCTCGCGCTGGCTGGGGCCTGTGGCCACGCAACTGGTCGGAGGTCATCTGCGCAGCCGCGCACGCTGGTATCAGCAAGGGTTCGCCAGCCTCAACCAGAACCTGGGCGAATACCTGGCCGAAGAATCGCGCACCCTGGTCGGTCAGCGCGAAGCGGAAGCCCGTTTCAGTGAACTGGACCAGATCAAACTCGATCTGGAACGTCTCGAGGCGCGTTTCGAGCGCCTTTCCCGATCCCTCGACCCAAGCGATAACGCATGAAGCTGCTTGCCGTCCGCCGTTTGTTGCGCATCCAGCGCGTCGTGATCCGTTACCGCCTCGATGACCTGCTGTTCGCCCTGCCATTGCCCTGGTTTCTGCTGGCGCTGCGCTATGCATTGCCGTGGCGCTGGTTCCCGCGCAAGCCCCTGGACCTGAGCCGTGGCGCACGATTGCGCCTGGCGTTGCAGGACCTCGGGCCGATTTTCATCAAGTTCGGCCAGATCCTTTCGACGCGCCGCGACTTGCTGCCCGAAGACATCGCCGATGAACTGATGATGTTGCAGGACCGGGTACCGCCGTTCGACTCGCAAGTGTCGGTCCGGTTGATCGAAGAGCAGCTCGGCAAGAAGATCAATGAAGTCTTCTCACGTTTCGACGTCGAACCGCTGGCCTCGGCTTCGGTGGCGCAGGTGCATGCCGCGCAGCTGAAAACCGGTGAAGAAGTAGTGGTCAAGGTGATCCGCCCGGGCCTCAAGCCGGTGATTGCCCAGGACCTGGCATGGCTGTTCATTCTGGCCCGCGCCGCGGAAAAACTCTCGGCCGACGCCCGTCTGCTACACCCGGTGGACGTGGTCAGTGATTACGAAAAAACCATCTACGACGAACTCGATCTGCTGCGTGAGGCCGCCAACGCCAGCCAGTTGAAGCGCAACTTCGACGGTTCGCCGCTACTGTATGTGCCGCAAGTCTATTGGGACTGGTGCCGACCGAAAGTGCTGGTGATGGAGCGCATCTACGGGATTCAGGTCACCGACCTCGCGACCCTGGCCGACCAGCGCACCGACATGAAAATGCTCGCCGAGCGTGGTGTGGAGATCTTCTTCACCCAGGTATTCCGCGACAGTTTCTTCCACGCCGACATGCACCCCGGCAACATTTTCGTCAGCACCGTGCAGCCTTGGAGCCCACAGTACATCGCCATCGACTGCGGCATCGTCGGCAGCCTGACCCCGGAAGACCAGGACTATCTGGCGCGCAACCTGTTCGCGTTCTTCAAGCGTGACTACCGGCGTGTCGCGCAATTGCACATCGACTCGGGCTGGGTGCCGGCGGAAACCAAACTCAACGAATTCGAAGCGGCAATCCGCACGGTGTGCGAACCGATCTTCGAAAAACCTTTAAAAGATATTTCCTTTGGTCAGGTGCTGATGCGCCTGTTCCAGACCGCTCGACGCTTCAACATGGAAGTGCAGCCGCAGCTGGTCTTGCTGCAAAAAACCCTGTTGAACATCGAAGGCCTGGGTCGTCAGTTGTACCCGGACCTCGATCTGTGGAACACCGCCCAGCCGTTCCTCGAACGCTGGATGCGCGAGCGCGTCAGCCCCAAAGCCTTGCTGGGCAACGTGCAGAGCCAGTTCGAGCAGCTCCCGCACCTGGCCAACATGGCCCGCGACCTGCTTGAGCGCATGTCCCAACCCCACGCCAACGACCCGCCGCCTCCGTGGCACCGGCGCAAGGACGACGTGTTCCTGCGCCTGCTCGGTACCGCTCATCTGGCGGGTGGCACGATACTCGCCGCCGGTGGCCCGTTACACGAACTGGGGCATTGGCCCGCCGGAATCATGGTGGCGATCGGCTTGTATCTGGTCGTTCGCCGATAGCCAGTTGGATCATCGGCTGGCACACTGTTTGAACGCTGAATTTGAACATTGGCCTCAACTATTGAAGTAGAGCCCGCTGTCGGAGTCGAAGATGAAAAACTGGCTGGACGAGATCAAGTGGGACGCCGATGGACTGGTGCCGGCGATTGCCCAGGATCACAAGACCGGACGCGTCCTGATGATGGCCTGGATGAACCGCGAAGCACTGCAATTGACCGCCGCCGAGAACCGTGCCATTTACTGGTCACGTTCCCGTGGCAAGCTGTGGCGCAAGGGCGAAGAGTCCGGCCACGTGCAAACCCTGCATGAGATGCGCCTGGACTGTGACGCTGACGTGATCATCCTGATGGTCGAGCAGATCGGCGACATCGCCTGCCATACCGGCCGTCAGAGCTGCTTCTATCGCGTCTTCGAGAACGGCGACTGGAAAACCGTCGACCCGGTTCTCAAAGACCCGCACGCCATCTACTCCGCAGGACATACCCATGAGTGACACTTTGACCCGTCTGGCCCAGGTGCTGGAAGAGCGCAAAGGCGCAGCCGCCGACAGCTCGTACGTCGCCAGCCTGTACCACAAGGGCTTGAACAAGATTCTGGAAAAAGTCGGCGAAGAGTCGGTCGAAACCATTATCGCCGCCAAGGATGCCGCCATCAGCGGTGACTGCAGCGATGTGATCTACGAGACCGCCGACCTGTGGTTCCACAGCATGGTCATGCTCGCCCAGTTGGGGCAACATCCACAGGCTGTGCTCGATGAACTGGACCGTCGCTTCGGTCTGTCCGGACACGCCGAGAAAGCCTCGCGCCCGTCCGCCTGAACAATTATTAGAGAGGAACGCAACATGGGCATTTTTGACTGGAAACACTGGATCGTCATCCTGGTTGTCGTGGTGCTGGTGTTCGGCACCAAGAAACTGAAAAACCTCGGCACTGACGTCGGCGAGTCGATCAAGGGCTTTCGCAAGGCCATGAACGACGAAGAGAAACCGGCCGACCCGACTGCGACTCCGGCCCAACCGGTTCCACCGACCCAGCCACAGGCCACAACGTCTGTGAACCCGCCGCACACCATCGACGTGCAGGCGCAAAAAGTCGAAGAGCCGATCCGCAAAGACTCGTGAGCACTGACTAATGTTTGGTATCAGCTTCTCTGAACTGCTGCTCGTCGGCCTCGTCGCCCTGCTGGTGCTGGGCCCCGAGCGCCTGCCGGGTGCTGCGCGCACCGCTGGCCTGTGGGTCGGGCGGCTGAAGCGCAGCTTCAACGCGATCAAACAGGAAGTTGAACGTGAAATCGGTGCCGACGAGATTCGCCGGCAACTGCACAACGAGCACATTCTGTCCCTGGAGCAGGAGGCGCGGAAAATTTTCACGCCGACCCAGCAGGAGCCAACTCCGGTGGAACCTGTGGCGACGCCGACGATTCATGCGCCGACAACTGACGCTACGCCGGCGGTTGCAGCCGCTGAACCTGCACCTGCTACTCCGGTAGAACCTGTTGCTCCTGCCGCCGCGCCGACAACCCCGGCGCCTCACGACACCACTTTGCCGCCGCGAGCCCCATGAGCGATCTCCCCGAAAACGACCAGCACATGCCGCTGGTTTCGCACCTCACCGAGTTGCGCACCCGTCTGCTGCGCTGTGTAGCGGCGATTTTCATTATCTTCGCCGGGTTGTTCGCCTTCACCCAGCAGATCTACACCTTCGTCTCCACGCCGCTGCGCCAGTACCTGCCGGCCGGCGCGACGATGATCGCCACCGACGTGTCGTCGCCATTCCTGACGCCGCTGAAGCTGACCATGATGGTCTCGCTGTTCCTGGCAATCCCGGTGATCCTGCATCAGATCTGGGGTTTCATCGCGCCAGGCCTGTACAAGCATGAGAAGCGCATCGCCGTGCCGTTGCTGGTCTCCAGCATCCTGCTGTTCTACACCGGCATGGCCTTCGCCTATTTCCTGGTGTTCCCGCTGATCTTCAAGTTCTTCGCCGCTGCCACCCCGGCCGGCGTGGAAATGATGACCGACATCACCAGCTACCTCGATTTCGTCATGACATTGTTCTTCGCCTTCGGCGTGGCGTTCGAGATCCCGGTGGCCGTGGTGCTGCTGGTGTGGATCGGCGTGGTCAACGTCGCCTACCTGAAGAAAATCCGCCCGTACGTGGTCATCGGCTGCTTCGTGGTCGGCATGATCCTGACGCCGCCGGACATCTTCTCGCAGACGCTGTTGGCCGTACCAATGTGGTTGCTGTTCGAGATCGGCGTCCTGTTCGGCGGCCTGATCAGCAAGCGCGGCGAGCACCCGGACGAAAAACCGGCTGACGATCACAACGACCAGCCGCCAGCGACCCAAGCGTGAACCTGCTGCTCCTTGAGGAGGCCGATTTCATTGCGGCCGACCGGGCGATCCTGCGCGATCGCCGCTTGACCCATATGCAGGAAGTCCACCGCTGTGAAGTGGGTGACAGCATGCGCGTCGGGCGTATTGGTGGGCTGATGGGCGCCGCCGAAGTGCTGCGCCTGGACGCCGACGAAGCCGAGTTGCGCGTCACCCTCGATCAACCGCCACCGACCAAGCTGCCACTGACCCTGGTGTTGGCCCTGCCACGCCCGAAAATGCTCCGCAGGGTGTTCCAGACCGTGGCCGCCATGGGTGTGCCGCGAATCGTTCTGGTAAACAGCTATCGCGTCGAGAAGAGCTTCTGGCAAACCCCGTTCCTCGAACCTGAGGCTATTCGCGAGCAATTGATCCTGGGGCTTGAACAAGCCCGGGACAGCGTGCTGCCGGAAGTCGTCATCGAAAAGCGTTTCAAACCTTTTGTCGAAGATCGCCTGCCAGCAATCACTGAAGGCACTCTCGGCCTGGTCGGTCATCCCGGCAATTACCCGCCCTGCCCCCGTGGCCTGGACGAACCCGTGACCCTGGCCATCGGCCCCGAAGGCGGCTGGATTCCTTACGAAATCGACCTGCTGGCCAAGGCCGGCCTGCAACCGGTGCAGCTCGGCGAGCGCATCCTGCGGGTCGAAACAGCGGTCACTGCACTGCTCTCGCGTTTGTTCTGACCCAGACACTTACCCTTGCCACAGGTGTTTGCTCACCTACAGGTTCCAGCCTGCCTGCCGATACAGTCCCCATAAATCCGAATAATGGTCCGAGGGGAGTTGCAGCATGTACCGTTGGCTAGCCGAGAAACTGGGGAACGTAAGCGTCAATCGCAAACTGGGTGTCGGCTTCGGTCTGGTGCTGCTTCTCACCTTGTTGATCACCTTCACCGGCTGGACCGGCCTGAGCGGTGTGATCAGCCGTGGCGACACGCTCGGGTTTATTTCCAGCCTCAATGAGCTGACCAAAGACCTGCGCCTCGCCCGTCTGGACTACGACATGCGCCGTGGCGAACAAGGACCGGGCGCCGTCAACGAGCTGATCGGCAAAATCGATACTGGTCTGAAAACCGCCCGCACACTGATCGAACAACCTGACGACGTGGCATTGATCGACCAGCAAGTGGCCGCCATCAGCGAGTACAAACGCGCCTTCGCCGACCTGACCCAGGCCACCGTCGCTCGCGAAGATGCTCGCAGCAAACTGGGCGCCACCGCCGATAACGCCGTGGCCCGCGTCGCTGAAGTCGAAAAATCCATGCTGCAGGGCGACAGCGTCGCTCAATTCAACAGCGTGATCGAACTGAGCAAGCTGATCCAGCAGGCGCGCTTCCAGGTCCGCGGCTACACCTACAGCGGCAAGCCCGAGGCCGAGCAACCAGCGCTGGACGCCATCGACAACGCCCTGAAAAACCTCGAAAGCCTGCCGTCCAAACTACCGGAGCAACACATCGCCAACCTGCAACAGGCGACCGACTCGCTCAAGGCCTATCGCGCGGCTGTCAGCCAGTTCCGCGACTCCCAGGTCGCCAGCGCTGCTGCCTTCAAACGCATGAGCGCCCAGGGCGACATACTGTTCGACGTCAGCAAAAAGCTCACCACCTCGCAAACCGCCGTGCGTGACGCCGATACGGCGCATGCCAAGAATCTGCTGCTGATGGCCACCGTCCTGGCGTCGGCCTTTGGCCTGTTCGCGGCCTGGGCCATCACCCGGCAGATCGTCATTCCCCTGAGCCAGACCCTGAAAGTGGCCGAGCGCGTCGCCGCGGGCGACCTGAGCCACAACCTGATTTCCGAACGCCAGGACGAACTGGGCCAGCTACAGCGCGCCATGCAGAGCATGACCCTGGGCCTGCGGGAACTGATCGGCGGCATCAGCGACGGCGTGACCCAAATCGCCAGCGCCGCTGAAGAACTGTCTGCCGTTACCGAGCAGACCAGCGCCGGGGTCAACAGTCAGAAGGTCGAAACCGATCAAGTGGCCACCGCCATGCACGAAATGACCGCCACCGTGCAGGAAGTCGCGCGTAACGCCGAGGAAGCATCAGAAGCAGCCGTCGCCGCCGACCAGCAGGCCCGCGAGGGTGACAGGGTGGTCGGCGAAGCCATCGCCCAGATCGAGCGCCTGGCCCTCGAAGTCGGCAATTCCACTGCCGCCATGGGCGACCTGAAACGCGAAAGCGACAAGATCGGCAGCGTGCTCGACGTGATCAAATCCGTGGCCCAGCAAACCAACCTGCTGGCGCTCAACGCCGCCATCGAAGCCGCTCGCGCCGGTGAAGCCGGGCGTGGCTTTGCGGTGGTCGCCGACGAAGTCCGCAGCCTGGCCCAGCGTACCCAGAAGTCCACTGAAGAAATCGAAGAGCTGATCGTTGGCCTGCAAACCGGCACTCAGCAAGTCGCGACCATCATGGACAACAGCCGCAGCCTGACCGACAGCAGCGTCGAACTGACCCGCCGTGCCGGTGGCTCACTGGAAAGCATCACCCGCACCGTGTCGGCGATCCAGTCGATGAACCAGCAGATCGCCGCTGCCGCCGAACAACAGAGCGCGGTGGCCGAAGAGATCAACCGCAGCGTGCTGAATGTGCGTGACGTATCCGAGCAGACCTCGGCCGCCAGTGAAGAGACCGCGGCCTCCAGCGTGGAACTGGCGCGGCTGGGGACGCATCTGCAGATGCTGGTGGGCAGATTCAAGGTTTGAGCGTTCGCTTAAGACCGAGGTGAAGCCATTCGCGGGCAAGCCTCGCTCCTACGGGGGAATTCCTGTAGGAGCGAGGCTTGCCCGCGAATGCGATGGATCAGGCGACGAAGTTAGAGAACCTGCCGCAAAAACGCCTGCGCACGCGGATCCTTCGGTGCATCGAAGAACTCGGTCGGCGAGGCATCTTCCAGCAATTTGCCGTGATCGAAGAACAGCACCCGATCCGCCACTTCCCGGGCGAAGCCCATTTCGTGGGTGACGCACACCATGGTCATGCCTTCCACGGCCAGGGTCTTCATCACATCCAGCACTTCACCGACCATTTCCGGGTCGAGCGCCGACGTCGGCTCATCGAACAGCATGACCTTCGGCTCCATCGCCAACGCCCGAGCAATGGCCACGCGCTGCTGCTGACCACCGGACAGGCGCGATGGAAACTCGTGGGCCTTCTGAGCGATACCGACCTTTTCCAGCAACACCATGGCCTTGGCCTCGCGCTCCTTCTTGCCTCGCTTGCGCACGACTTTCTGGGCCAGGCAGAGGTTCTCCAGCACGGTCATGTGCGGGAACAGGTTGAAATGCTGAAACACCATGCCGACTTCGCGGCGGTAGGCGTTGACGTCGGTTTTCGGGTCGGCCAGTTGCAGACCGTCGATGCTCACCGAACCGGAGTCGAACGCTTCCAGGCCATTCAGGCAGCGCAGAAAGGTCGATTTGCCGGAACCGGACGGGCCGATCACCACCAATACTTCGCCCTTCGCCACTTGGGTGGTGACGTTGTCCACCGCGCGAACCACCTGGCCGCGAGTGTCGAAGACTTTTATCAGATCGCGGACTTCAATCACTTTGCGCGAGCCTCCGCTCAAGCCGACTGGCGATTTTCGACAGCGGCAGGTTGATCAACAGGTACAGCCCAGCCACGCAGAACAGGATTTCGAACGGCGAGAACGAGGTGGTGATGACTTCGCGACCGCTTTTCAACAGTTCGGTAATCGCGATCACCGACACCAGCGAGGTGTCCTTGACCAGACTGATGAACTGCCCGGCCAGCGGCGGCAGCACGCGCTTGAACGCTTGCGGCAGCACCACATGGCGCATCGACTGGCCACCGCTCAAACCGAGGGAACGCGCCGCTTCGTTCTGGCCACGGGCAATGGACTGCACCCCAGAGCGGATGATCTCCGCCACGTAGGCACCGGTGAACAGCGACAACGCGGCGATCCCGGCGAACTCCCGGGAGAGGTTCATCACGGTGCCGATGAAGAAGTAGAAAATGAAAATCTGCACCAACAGCGGCGTACCGCGCACCAGCTCGACATAGATCGTCGAGAGGTCGCGCAGGGTCGGGTTGTTCGACAGGCGGCACAGCCCGGTGGCCAAGCCGATCAGCAGGCCAAGCACGCCAGACACCAGGGACAACCACAACGTGGTCCAGAGACCCCATAGCAGCGGGCCGGCGGCCCAATGCCGGGTCACACCGATCACGTCGCCTTCGGCCACATCATCGCCTTGCGCGACTTGCAGGCTGTTGTCGTCAACCGTCAGGTGCTGCTCATCCCCGGCATCATTGCGCAGGGTCACTTCAGCCTTGCCGCCCTTGCGCACCAGCTCACTGACGGTGGAGATGTCGGCCGCACGCTGGGACTCTTCGGCGTGGTAGGCGAAGTACTGCGGCACACGGTTCCAGCGCCATTCGTAGGACATCAGCGAGGTGGCGTAGTACAACGCGCCAGCCAGGCCGATCAGCACCAGCACGGTTAATACGTGCCAGGGCCATTGGGTTTTTTTCTGTTTCATTGGGGTTTGCAGGTTCCGAATGCTAAGTCGCTGGGGAGGACGCCTTCGCGGGCAAGCCTCGCTCCTACAAGGGATCGCGTTTGCGCAAGATTGGGATTACTCCAATCCCGCCTGTAGGAGCGAGGCTTGCCCGCGAAGGGGGCGACTCGATCTATCTGACCGAGTGTTACTCCATATCCTTGAGCCAAGCGGTGTCTTTAAACCACTTGTCATGGATGCGATCGTAGGTGCCGTCTTCGTGGATCTGGTGCAGGAAGTTGTTGATGAAGTTGAGGCTGTCGTAGTCGCCCTTCTTCAGGCCGAAAGCCAGAGGCTCATAGGTAAACGGCTTGTCGAGGAACAGCAGTTTGCCGTTGCCGACCTTATTCACCGCCACGACGTTGTAAGGCGCGTCGTAGATGAAGGCGTCAGCCTTGCCGTTGACCACGTCGAGCACTGCTTCCTGCTCGTTGTCGTAGCCGTGGTACTTGGCTTTGGAAATGAGTTTTTTGGCGACCATCTCGCCGGTGGTGCCGAGCTTGGAGGTGATGCGGTAGTCGGCGGTATTCAGGTCTTTATAGGACTTGATGGTGCCTTCCAGCTCCTTGCGGATCAGCAGCGTCTGGCCGACCACGATGAAGGGCTCGCTGAAGTTCAGGCGCAGGTTGCGTTCCTGGGTCAGGGTCATGCCACTGCCGATCATGTCGAACTTGTCGGTCAGCAGGGCCGGGATGATGCCGTCGTAGCCGGTGGATACCATTTCCAGCTTGACGCCCATGGCCTTGGCCATGGCTTTGAGGATGTCGACTTCGAAGCCGATGATTTCGCCGCGCTTGTTGGTCATTTCGAACGGCATGTAGGTCGGGTCCATGCCGACTTTCAGCGTGCCGCGCTTGACCGCGTCATCGATGGCACCGGCCTGCGCCGCGCTGACTGCAACCAATGCCGTGACGCCGACCAGCAGCATCGACAGATACTTCTTCATCTTCAAGTCCCCAAAACCCATCGCATTGTGAGGCACGCAAACGGCAGGTTTCCTTTGGGAAACCGGCAGATACGAACAGAAAGTTGTCCGGGCGCACCAATTCGGGGACGGATGCTAACGCACTCGGCCGTTTGCACAAGGGGTTGAAGGAGATTTGTTTGATCGTTCCCACGCAGAACACGGAACGATCATCAGCACAAAAAAAACCCCGCTCTCGCGGGGTTTTTCATTATGCCAACTGAGGCTGCACGCTCAACGGCTTGAGCGGCAACAGCGGCGCATGAGGATCGGCATCCACCGAAGTGCGCCAGGCCTGCAGCCACTCGGCATGGCCTTCGCTCCAGACTTGCTCATGCAAGCGACCCAGTGCCACCGGATCGCTCAGCAGGGCCACTCGCTCGTTGTTGGTCAGCCCTTCAGGCCCGACCTTCATCGCATGGCGAACCCGCTCGATACGCAGCCATTCGATCGGCTCGGCCTGACGGTGACGAGACGTCGCCAGCGCACACGCCAACGCGTTCTGCTGTGGATCGACCACCGACCGGACGAAGCCGTCATGCAGTGCATGCCAGCGGTTTTCGTGGGTGTACTGATCGGTCGCCAGCAATGCCTGCGGCGGATTGTATTCCTCAGGAATCAGGAACAGGCTCTCGTCACGGGATTTCAGGCCCAGGCCGACACGACTGGAGATCACCGACACCGGAATCGACAGCATCAGCGAACCGACGATCGGCACCAGCCACCAGAGGAAGCTCGGGTTCAGCCAGATCACCAACAGCGCCCAGAAGAAGCCCAGCACGGTTTGCGGACCGTGGCGCTTGACCGCCTCGCTCCAAGGCGTGGAGTCGTCGTCACGTTGCGGCGAGTTCCAGGTCGCGGCCCAGCCGAGGAACGCGGCGAGCACGAAACGGGTGTGAAAAATCATCCGCACCGGCGCCAGCAGCATGGAGAACAACATCTCCAGCAGCATCGACAGCGTCACCTTGAACTTGCCACCGAACTCTTTCGCGCCCTTGGCCCAGATCAGGATGATGCTCAGCAACTTCGGCAGGAACAACAGCACGATGGTCGTCGAGAACAGCGCGATCGCCTTGTCCGGGTGCCATTGTGGCCACAGCGGATAGAGCTGGCGCGGCTCCAGGAAGTACTGCGGCTCCATCAGCGTGTTGGTCGCCAGCAGGGCCGTCGACAGCACGAGGAAGAAGAACCACAACGGCGCCGACAGGTAAGACATCACGCCTGTCAGGAACACCGCGCGGTGTACCGGGTGCATGCCTTTGACCAGGAACAGCCGGAAGTTCATCAGGTTGCCGTGGCACCAGCGACGGTCACGCTTGAGTTCGTCCAGCAGGTTCGGTGGCAGTTCTTCGTAGCTGCCCGGCAAGTCATAGGCAATCCACACGCCCCAGCCGGCACGGCGCATCAGCGCCGCTTCAACGAAGTCGTGGGACAGAATCGCACCGGCGAACGCGCCTTTACCGGGCAACGGCGCCAGGGCGCAGTGCTCGATGAACGGCTTCATGCGGATGATCGCGTTGTGGCCCCAGTAGTGGGATTCGCCCAACTGCCAGAAGTGCAGGCCAGCGGTGAACAGTGGACCGTACACACGGGTGGCGAACTGCTGCATACGCGCATAAAGGGTGTCCATGCCCGACGCACGCGGCGCGGTCTGGATGATCCCGGCGTCCGGCGTGGCTTCCATCAGGCGCACCAGGCTGCTCAGGCATTCGCCACTCATTACGCTGTCGGCGTCGAGCACGACCATGTACTTGTAGTCACCGCCCCAACGACGGCAGAAGTCGTCGAGGTTGCCGCTTTTACGTTTTACACGACGACGACGGCGGCGGTAGAAGATCTTGCCGAAGCCCTTGGCTTCACGGCAGACGTCCAGCCAGGCCTGCTGTTCGGCGACGCAGATATCGGCGTCGTTACTGTCGCTGAGCACGAAAAAGTCGAAGCGATCCAGGTTACCCGAGGCTGCAACCGACTCGAAGGTCGCCCGCAAACCGGCGAACACCCGCGGCACGTCTTCGTTGCAGATCGGCATCACCAATGCGGTGCGTGCGTCCTTGGCGATCGGCTCGTTGCCGGCGCTGGCGCCGGAAATGCGGTACTTGTCGCGACCGGTGATCAACTCGAGGAAGCCCATCAGCGCGGTCCAGAAACCGGCCGACACCCAACAGAACAGAATCCCGAACAGAATCAGGATGCTGGTTTGCAACGCGTAAGGCAGCACTTGGGCCGCGGTTTGCAGAAGCGGTTGGTGCAGGACTTCTTCAAGATCGACGAACGACCAGCCCTGGTACGGCATGATGCCTTTCATGTACCAGCCGGCGACGATCGTCTGACCGAGCATCAGCACCAGCAGAATATAGCGGCGGATCGAACCGACGGTGCGCCAGCGAGCCGCCGGCAGCACGTTCTCGTCTTTCGGCGGCTGCGGCGGATTGGTGCGACCGGTCAGCCGACGCCAGCCACGCACCAGAATATTGGTGCGCCATGGCTCCGGAACGACTTTGGTCCGACGGATCGGCGGGGCTGCCTTGAGGCAAACCCGACCACTGGCGTCGAGCCCCAGCATTTGCGCATCCGCCAGTTCTTCGGCGGTGTTCAGGGTCAGGCGCCGCCCGACCGATGCCTGGGCGGCATCGGTCGGCGCGTCGAACGCCTGGGACGACAGACGTTCGTGCAGTTCACTGAAAGACTTGCAGCCCGCGAGTTCCGCGCGCTGCTCGTCGGTCATCGGCAAATGCGCCAGGTACTCGGCAAGCGTTTGTGGCTGTACTTGTGAATTACTCATCGGCGGGCAACTGATAGCTCCAGGTCTCGGTCAGGACTTGTTCAGTCGGTGCCGATTCCGGTGTGGCAGGGGCCGCTTCGGCAGCGACAGGCTGCTTGGCGTCTTTGTTGTCCTTGTCCTTGGTGTCCTTGACTTGCTGGGCTTGCGCTTCAGCTTGCTTGGCCTCCTTGTCCTTCTTCTCCTGCTGCTTGGCGGCGATCTTGTCGGCCTTGGCAACGGAAGAGCTGGACGCTGGCGCCGTGGTCTTGATCGTCTCGGCAGGCGTGATGGTCTTGACCAGTGCTGCACGCATTTCGGTGGACTTGTTCGGATCCTTGATCTTCATCCGCAGGGTCAGGCGCCAGCCCTTGGTTTCAGGGTTGTAACGGACGCTGTTCTCGACCAGTTCCGCGTTGTCGCCAACGCTCACCTGACTGCGCACTTCGGCATCTTCCGGCAAGTCTTGCAGGGACGGACCCTGGAAATCCACCAGGTAGGCCACGCTGCCGTCCGGCTGACGAATCAGGTTCGACTGCTTCACATCACCCGTGGAACGCAGGGTCTGTTGGACCCAGGCGCTGTCCGCCGAATGCAGGGCGGCTTCGTCGATGGTCCAGTGCATGCGATAGGCGACGTCCAGGGGCTGGCCAGGCTCTGGCAGTTTTTCCGGGCTCCAGAAAGCAACGATATTGTCGTTGGTTTCGTCAGCGGTAGGAATCTCCACTAGATCGACGGAGCCCTTGCCCCAATCGCCTTTCGGCTCGATCCAGGCGCTTGGGCGCTTGTCGTAGCGGTCATCGAGGTCTTCGTAGTGGCTGAAGTCACGACCACGCTGCAGCAAGCCGAAACCGCGCGGGTTCTCGATCGAGAAGTTGCTCACGGCCAGGTGTTTCGGGTTGTTCAATGGGCGCCAGATCCATTCGCCGTTGCCGGCATGGATCGACAGACCGCTGGAGTCGTGCAGTTCGCGACGGTAGTTCAGCACTTTCGACGGCTGGTTGGCGCCGAACAGGAACATGCTGGTCAGCGGCGCAACGCCAAGTTTGGTGACCTTGTCACGCAGGAACATCTTGGCCTTGACGTCGACGACCGTGTCGCTGCCCGGACGCAGGGTCAGGCGATAGGCACCGGTGGCGCGCGGCGAGTCCAGCAGGGCGAAGATCACCAGGTGCTTGTCGCCCGGCTTCGGCTGCTGAATCCAGAACTCGGTGAAACGCGGGAACTCTTCGCCGGACGGCAAGGCGGTATCGATGGCCATGCCGCGAGCGGACAGGCCATAGGTGTGGCCCTTGCCGACGACGCGGAAATAACTCGCGCCGAGCATGGTCATGATTTCGTCTTGCTTGTCGGCCTTGTTGATCGGGTAGAGCACACGGAAACCGGCATAACCCAGCTTCTCAGTGGCTTTAGGATCGAACTTCATATCGCCGAAATCGAAACGACTTGGGTCGTATTTGATCTCTTCGACGGCGTTGGCCGTGATTTCGTTGATTTTCACCGGCGTATCGAAGTGCATGCCCTGGTGATAGAACGACAGCTTGAATGGGGTTTTCTGGTTAGCCCACTCGGCTTTTTCGGTGAGGAAGCGAATTTTTTGATAATCCGCGAATTTCATCTCACGAAATTCATTCGGCAGGTTACTGCGCGGGGCTTCGTATTTTTGCCCGGCCAGCTCTTTTGCCTTGACCGATACGTCATCCAGATTGAATGCCCAAAGCTGGCCGGCGCTGAACAGGCAGAGCAGTGCAGAGCCCGCTACCAGAGCATTTCGAAACCGTTTGGCAGACAATTTTGGTGCATTACAGGGACTAACAATCACGAGCAACCCTCGCCGAAAACAGATCAAAAAACCAACGGCCAGTTAAAGTGCCAGCACGGTGTACGGTGGAAAAAAACCGACCCTGCGGACCACTCTTGCCAAGTTGGCGAGCATTGTTCCGACTCCCATGGGGCAAAATGATTCCCCAACAGGCCGCGGACAAGTCTCTACCTAAGTCAAAATGGACCAACGAACGCTGATCCCCGTAGCGCGCGATTATCTAGTAGGCCGCGTTACAACGCATCAGGGGGAAGCAAGTATTTATCGGGAAAAGCCTCTGTTTTCAGCCGAAATGCCCTTAAAAACATGTTTCAAGCGCTTTCACGTCTGTAACAGGAAGGTTACCGGGCCATCATTGACCAGGTGCACCTGCATATCCGCGCCGAATCTACCTGATGCCACAGTGCCATGCACCTGTTTCGCTTTGCCCAATAGATAGTCGAACAGCGCCTCGCCCAAGGCCGGAGGGGCTGCAGTCGAAAAACTCGGACGCAACCCGTTTTTGGTATCGGCGGCCAGGGTGAACTGCGAGACCAGCAACAACCCGCCGTCCACGTCAGCCAAGGACAGATTCATCTTGCCCTCGGCATCACTGAATACTCGATAGTTAAGCAGTTTATGCAGAAGTTTGTCGGCGCTGGCCTGCGTGTCGTCGGGTTCGACCGCCACCAGCACCAGCAACCCCTGATCTATCGCACCAACCACCTCTCCCGCGACCTCGACTCGCGCGCCGCGCACGCGTTGCAGCAAGGCCTTCATGCTTCGTCAGGCGACAGGTCGAGCAAGCGACGGGCCATCTGATCGGCGGCGCGTACCAATGCATCGGTGATCCCCGGTTCGGACGCCGCATGGCCGGCGTCGCGGATCACCTGCAATTCGCTGTTCGGCCAGGCTTGATGCAGTTCCCAGGCGTTGTCCAGCGGGCAGATCACGTCATAGCGACCATGGACGATGACGCCGGGCAAATGGGCGATCTTGCCCATGTCGCGGATCAGCTGGTTCGGCTCAAGGAAAGCGTTGTTGGTGAAGTAGTGGCATTCGATGCGGGCGATGGACAACGCACGCTGGGGTTCGGAGAAACGATCGACCACCAGCGGGTTCGGACGCAGGGTCGCGGTGCGGCCTTCCCAGATGGACCAGGCCTTGGCCGCGTGCATCTGGGCGATCTGGTCGTTGCCGACCAGGCGTTTGTGGAATGCCGTGAGCAAGTCGTCGCGCTCGTCCAGCGGGATCGGCGCGATGTAGTCCTGCCAGTAATCGGGGAACAGGCGACTGGCGCCACACTGGTAGAACCACTCGATTTCCTGGGGACGGCAGAGAAAAATCCCGCGCAGAATCAGACCGTGCACGCGCTCCGGGTGGGTTTGCGCGTAAGCCAGGGCCAGGGTCGAACCCCAGGAACCGCCGAACAGCACCCATTTGTCGATGCCCAAGTGCTTGCGAATCCGCTCGAGGTCGGCGACCAGATCCCAGGTGGTGTTGTTCTCAAGGCTGGCGTGGGGCGTGGAGCGACCGCAACCGCGCTGGTCGAAGGTGACGATGCGATACAGGTTCGGATCGAAATACCGGCGGCTCTGCGCATCACACCCGGCGCCAGGGCCGCCGTGAATGAACACTACCGGCAAACCTTCCGGTGAACCGCTTTCGTCGACATACAGCGTATGGGTTTTATCGACGGCCAGATCGTGCCGGGCGTGGGGTTTGATCTGCGGGTACAAAGTCTGCATTGCGCGCTCCGTAAGGGGTCGAGGTCATCCCTGTAGGGACTTCTATTATTCTGCCGTCCGGCATCATAAACCCGAATTACTTCAATGAGCATGCCCCTCGCAGCGTCAGCGTTTGTCAGACCGTCTTCTCAGCCCGTCTTGTCTGCCAAATAGCCGAGCAGGGTTTCATAGAGTCGGTCGACCTCGGCAACCTGCCCCCGCGCCCGCAAACAACCGTGAACCAGCCCCTGACCGTAATAAAGCATTGCGCTCACGCCGGCGGCGTTGAGTCGCCCGGCGTAAAGCACGCCGTCGTCACGCAATGGATCGAACTGCGCCACGGCGATCAACGCCGGCGGCAGGCCGCTGAAATCGTTGGCGAGCAAGGGCATCGCATAGGCCGTTGGCTGACGGATCCCCCCCAAGTACAGCGCGTGATAACAATCCAGATCGCTGCTACCCAGCAATGGCGCGTCGGCGCATTCGCTGCGTGATGGCAACCGGTGATCGCCGCCCAGGCCCGGATAGATCAGAACCTGTGCGCAAGGCCCCGGTTCGCCGGCATCGCGCAAGGCCAGACACAACGCAGCGGCAAGGTTGCCGCCAGCGCTGTCGCCGGCCACCAGCGTCCGCGCCGGGTCGAGCTGAAACGGCCCCGTTTGCAGCGCTTGCCAAACACCCAGGCAATCATCGAACGCCGCCGGAAACGGATGCTCCGGCGCCAGCCGATAATCGACGGCGATCACCAACACACCGAGCACCGATGCCAGTTCGGCGCAGATGAAGTCGTGGGAATCCAGATCCCCTACCACCCAACCGCCGCCATGCAGATACACAATGCAGGGCCAACCGTTGGTCGGCGGCGGAACCGGTGGTTGCCAGGCGCGCACCGCGACTCCCGCCAACTCTAGATCGACCACCTCAAGCCCCGCGGGATGTGGCGGGGTAAACGCCCGGCACATCTCGCTGTAGGCCTGACGCATACCGGCGAGGCTGCTGTCAGTGCTGTTGAAGCTGAGGGTTTTCTCGACGAATGCCGACATCTGCGCAGAGATCGGATACGCGGCCATCAGGGTTTCAAACTGGCCTGAACGGTCGCCACGCCATCCTTGCCATCGAAACTGCTGACACCCGCCAGCCAGCGCTGAAGGTCTTCGGGATGATCACGCAGCCACTGTTTGGCGACATCCTGCGGCGTCTTGCGCTCCATGATCGGCACCATCAACTGGCTTTCCTGGGCAGCGGTGAAGGTCAGGTTTTCCAATAGACGGTTCACGTTCGGGCAACGCTCGGCATAGTCCGGCGCGGTCACGGTGGAAACGGTCGCCGCGCCTTCGTTCGGGCCATAGACGTCTTCGCTGCCGGTCAGGTAGGCGATGTTCATGTTGATGTTCATCGGATGCGGGGTCCAGCCGACGAACACCACGAACTCCTTGCGATTGACCGCCCGCTGCACGGCGGCGAGCATCCCGGCCTCACCGGACTCGATCAGCTTGAAGTCCTTCAAACCGAAGCGGTTGGTCTCGATCATGGTTTTGATGGTGGTGTTGGCACCGCTGCCCGGCTCGATGCCGTAGATTTTGCCGCCCAACTGATCCTTGAACCTGGCGATGTCAGCGAAGGTTTTCAGGCCGGCGGCGGCGACGTAATCAGGTACCGCGAGCGTTGCCTGGGCGTCGGCCAGGCTCGGTTTGTCCATGACCTTCACTTGATTGGCAGCGACGAACGGGGCGATGTTCTTGTCCATCGCCGGTTTCCAGTAACCGAGGAAGATATCGAGGCGTTTGTCGCGGATGCCGGCGAAGATGATTTGCTGTACGGCGCTGGTTTGCTTGCTTTCATAGCCAAGGCCATTAAGCAGCACATCGGCCATGCCGCTGGTGGCAATGACGTCGGTCCAGTTGACCACGCCCATGCGCACGGTCTTGCAGGCAGCGGGGTCGTTGGCGAAAACGCTGGTGCTCAGAAGAGCAGTGCCGGTGAGGATTAACAGACAGCGGTTGAACAGTCGTTTCATCGGGAAGGCTCGCTCGGCAGCAGATTATTGTGGGCCCGGTGTCTTCGTGCACCGTGCCCACAACGTTACGCAGCGCCGAGTCGGCAAAAGTGACCTGTGGCGACCGTGTTTTGCACGGTGGCGACTGTCCTGATGCGCTACCAAGGCGAACACTAATCTGTGGCGAGGGAGCTTGCTCCCGCTGGGTTGCGAAGCAGCCCCCAAACCATTCAACCGAGCTTCATCAGATACGCCCGACCAACCGGGTTTACGACGGCTTCGCCGCCGAGCGGGACGGTGCGGCGATCCGACAAGCTCCCTCGCCACAAAGGCCCGTTCGCCACAGGGTTACGCGCTGTAATGCTTTTCGCCCCACGCCAACAACCCTTGCAGCAACTCCCTGAGCACCACCTGAGTCGGTTCCGCCAGATCCGGGCGATAACGGAACGGCTGGAACTCTTCCATATACGTGCACTGGCCCAACTCCAGTTGCACGGCATGAATGTTCTCGGCCGGATTGCCATAATGCCGGGTGATGTGACCGCCCTTGAAGCGACCGTTCAGCACATGGCTGTAATCGGTGTGCTTCGCGCAGATCGCTTCCAGCTGTGTGGCCAACTGTGGATCGCAGCTGGCGCCGTTGAAGGTGCCGAGGTTGAAGTCCGGCAGCTTGCCGTCGAACAGGTGCGGGATCACCGAGCGGATCGAGTGCGCGTCGAACAGCAGCGCGTAGCCGAACTCGGCTTTCAGCCGCGCCAGCTCTTCCTGCAAGGTGCGGTGGTACGGCGTCCAGATCTGCTCCAGATACGTCGCCCGCTCTGCAGCCGACGGCTCCAGCCCTTCGCGGAACAACGGCACGCCATCGAACAGCGTCGCCGGATACAGACCGGTGGTGGCGCCGACATATAAAGGCTTGTCGTCGGACGGCCGATTCAGGTCGATGACAAACCGCGAGTACTCGGCCGCCAGGGTGCTGGCGCCCAGTTCGGCGGCGAATTCATAAAGCCTGGGGATATGCCAATCGGTGTCCGGCAGGCTTTTCGCGTCAGGGATCAACCCCGCTTCCACCGTCGGGGTCAGGCGCAGGCCGGCGTGGGGCATGCTGATCAGCAGCGGCACGCGGCCTTGTTTGAAGTTCAGAACCTTATCCACAACCGCTCTCCTACAGATTTGATTCAACGCCGTGACGCACGACGCGTTTTTCCAGGTCGCCGCCCAGCCAGTACGACAGGTCGGCCGGACGATCGATTTGCCAGGCGACGAAGTCTGCGACCTTGCCGGCTTCCAGCGAACCGTGGGTTTGGCCCATGCCCAACGCGGTGGCGGCATGAATAGTCGCGCCCGCCAGTGCCTCTTCCGGAGTCATGCGGAAACAGGTGCAGGCCATGTTCAGCATCAAGCGCAACGACAACGCCGGCGAGGTGCCCGGGTTGAGGTCGCTGGCGATGGCGATTTTCACCCCGTGTTTGCGCAGGGCTTCCATCGGTGGCAATTGGGTTTCCCGCAGGAAGTAAAACGCACCGGGCAGTAATACCGCGACGGTGCCGGACTTGGCCATGGCGATGGCGTCGTCTTCGGTCATGAATTCCAGATGATCGGCGGACAGTGCGTGGTAACGCGCCGCCAGGCTCGAACCGTGCAGCGATGACAATTGCTCGGCGTGCAGCTTCACCGGTAAGCCGAGGTTCTGCGCGGCGACGAACACCCGCTCGACCTGCTCTGGCGAAAACGCCAGGTATTCACAGAACGCGTCTACCGCATCCACCAGCCCTTCGGCCGCCAGGGCCGGGAGCATTTCGCTGCAGATGTGATCGATGTAGGCGTCGGCGCGGTCGGTGTATTCCGGCGGCAAGGCGTGGGCCGCCAGGCACGTGCTGCGCACGCTGACGGGTAGCTCGGCGCCGAGACGGCGGATCACCCGCAGGATCTTGCGTTCGCTGGCCAGGTCCAGGCCGTAGCCGGATTTCATTTCGACGGTGGTCACGCCATCACGCATCAGGCTTTTCAGACGCTTGGCGGCGCTGGCGAACAGCTCATCTTCGCTGGCGGCGCGGGTGGCGCGCACGGTGCTGGCAATGCCGCCGCCGGCAGCGGCGATTTCCGCGTAGCTGACGCCTTGCAGGCGCTGCTCGAATTCGCCGCTGCGGTTGCCGCCGAACACTGTGTGGGTGTGGCAGTCGATCAGGCCCGGAGTGACCCAGGCCCCGCTCAAGTCATTGACGGCCGGGTACTCGCCGGCCGGCAGTTCGGCGCGTGGGCCGATCCACTCAATGTGCGCACCGGACGTCACGATGGCCGCATCCTCGATGATCGAGTAGACGCCTTGCGCCATGGTTGCGACGTGGCAGTGTTGCCAGAGCGTTTTCATCCTTGGCCTCCGTTAGGTTATCGATGAGAAAAAATGGGTTCCTGCTCAACCAGTACCGCCTTCCCTGCCGCCGGCTTGACCCACGTCAGGTAGGCCAGCACCAGCAACACAATCCAGACCACGCCGACGATCAACGCCGCCTGGGTATCCGGGAAATAACCCAGCACGCCGAAGATGAACAGCATGAAGGCAATCGCCGCCATCGGCGCATAGGGCCAGAACGGCACCGGGAATTTCAATTGCGCGACCTGCTCGGCACTCATGGAGCGACGCATGGCCACCTGGGTGAACAGAATCATCAGCCAGACCCACACCGTGGCAAACGTCGCGATGGAGGCGATCAACAGAAACACGTTTTCCGGGATCAGGTAGTTCAGCAACACACCCAGCAGCAGAGCACAACTCATCACCATCACCGTCAACCACGGCACGCCATTGCGCGACAAGCGAGCGAAGCCTTTCGGTGCGTGCCCTTGCTGAGCCAGGCCATACATCATGCGGCCCGCGCCGAAGATGTCACTGTTGATGGCCGACACCGCCGCCGAGATCACCACGATGTTGAGGATGGTCGCCGCCGAGCTGATCCCCAGGTTGTCGAAAATCTGCACGAACGGGCTGCCTTGGCTGCCGATCTGCTGCCACGGGAAGATCGACATCAGCACCAGCATCGTCAGCACGTAGAACAGCAGGATTCGCAACGGTACGGCATTGATCGCGCGAGGCAGCACATGCTGCGGGTCTTTGGCTTCACCGGCGGTAACGCCGATGATTTCAATACCGCCAAAGGCAAACATCACCACCGCAAACGAGGCGATCAAGCCGCCCACGCCATTGGGCATGAAGCCGCCCTGGGTCCAGAGGTTGCTGATATCGGTCGCCTGGGCACCGGGCGCATTGCTGATGCCGAACAGCATGATGCCGAAACCGCCGAGGATCATCGCGACGATGGCCGCGACCTTGAGCAGCGACAACCAGAACTCCATTTCGCCGAAGACTTTGACGTTGCACAGGTTCAAGCCGCCGACCACCGAAACGATGCCCAGCACCCAGATCCAGCGGGAGACTTCCGGAAACCAGAAACCCATGTAAATGCCGAATGCGGTCACGTCGGCCATACCGACAATGACCATTTCAAATGCGTAGGTCCAACCGAGGATAAAGCCCGCCATTGGCCCCAGATAGGTGCTGGCGTACTGGCCGAAAGAACCGGCCACCGGGTTATGCACCGCCATCTCGCCAAGGGCGCGCATGACCATGAACACCGCCGCGCCACCAATCAGGTAAGCGAGCAGGACCGCGGGGCCGGCCATTTGAATGGCCGAGGCAGAACCGTAAAACAGCCCGGTGCCGATCGCCGACCCCAGTGCCATGAAGCGAATATGTCGGGCAGAGAGCCCGCGTTTCAAACCTTTTGCTGGCTGTTGCATTTCTCGTCCTTAATTATTCTTATTCGACGCTAAATGATCATTCCCACGCTCCGCGTGGGAATGATCATCAGAGAAGGAGCTATTACAGGCTAGGCAGCAACTTCGCCATCACCAGGCCATTCAGGCAACGCGTAGCCAACAACTCACTGGCCGCATTGATGTCCGGCGCAAAGAAGCGGTCCTTCTCATAGAACGGCACTTCAGCACGCAGGATCGCGCGGGCTTTTTCCAGTTTTGGCGAGGTTTTCAGACCGTCGCGCAGATCCAGACCCTGGGCCGCCGCCAACCATTCCACCGCGAGAATCCCGCGAGTGTTCTCGGCCATTTCCCACAGACGCTTGCCGGCAGCCGGCGCCATGGACACGTGGTCTTCCTGGTTGGCGGAAGTCGGCAGGCTGTCCACCGAATGCGGATGGGACAGCGCCTTGTTCTCGCTGGCCAGTGCCGCAGCCGTTACTTGAGCGATCATGAAGCCGGAGTTCACGCCGCCATTGGCCACCAGGAACGGCGGCAGTTGCGACATGTGCTTGTCCATCATCAGCGAGATGCGGCGTTCGCTCAGGGAGCCGATTTCGGCAATGGCCAAGGCCATGTTGTCGGCAGCCATGGCCACCGGCTCGGCGTGGAAGTTACCGCCGGAGATCACGTCGCCTTCAGCGGCGAACACCAATGGGTTGTCCGATACGGCGTTGGCTTCGATGGCGAGCACTTCGGCGGCCTGACGGAACTGGGTCAGGCAGGCGCCCATGACTTGCGGCTGGCAGCGCAGGGAGTATGGGTCCTGGACCTTTTCGCAGTTCTCGTGCGAGTCGGACACTTCACTGCGCTCGCCCAGCAAATCGCGGTAAGCAGCAGCGGCGTCGATCTGGCCTTTCTGGCCGCGAGCGGCATGAATACGCGCGTCGAATGGCGAGCGCGAGCCCAGTACCGCTTCGACCGTCAGGCCGCCAAGGGCCAGGGCGCCGGCGAACAGATCTTCACCTTCGAACAGGCCACGCAGGGCGTAGGCGGTGGACACCTGAGTGCCGTTGAGCAGCGCCAGGCCTTCTTTCGCTGCCAGGGTCAGCGGCGTCAGACCGGCGACTTTCAGCGCTTCGGTGGCGGGCAGCCATTCGCCTTTGTAGCGCGCCTTGCCTTCGCCCAGCAGCACCAGCGACATGTGGGCCAGTGGCGCCAAATCGCCGGAGGCACCAACCGAACCTTTCAGAGGAATATGCGGGTAAACCTCGGCATTGATCAGCGCGATCAGTGCGTCGATCACCTGACGACGAATACCGGAGAAACCACGGCTCAGGCTGTTGACCTTGAGCACCATGACCAGTCGCACCAGGGCGTCGCTGATCGGCTCGCCGACACCGGCGGCATGGGACAGCACCAGCGAGCGCTGGAGGTTTTCCAGGTCTTCGCTGGCGATGCGGGTCGAGGCCAGCAGGCCGAAACCGGTGTTAATGCCATACGCGGTGCGGTTCTCGGCGAGGATCTGTTCCACGCAGGCAACGCTGGCTTCGATTTGCGCCGAAGCGCTTTCGTCGAGGGTGATTTTGACCGGTTGCTGATACACATCACGCAGTTGGGCAAGGCTCAGTTGGCCGGGAATCAAATTAAGCGCAGTCACATTCATTCTCCTTTTGAGAGCATTTTTATTAACTAACCAGACGCTCCGGAGATATCCGTTGTCCGTCGCTTCCCGCCTTTTGGAGGGGCCGCGCCTTGGCACGCTGGTGGTTGTGGAAATCAGTTGAGGTTCGGTACAGCCTTGTGCAGCAAAATCGGGTCTTTCAAAACAGCAGCGGCGCTGGCGATGTCCGGCGCCAGCCAGCGGTCCTGGTCGTAGGCCGGAATACGTTCGCGCAGCAGGCGCCACGCGGCATCGGTGCCGGCGCCGAAGCGTTGTTCTTTCAGGAATTCAAAAGCCTGAGCCGCCAACAGGTACTCGATGGCGAGGATCTGCGTGCAGTTTTCCAACGCGCGATGCAGCTTCAGCGCGGCGTTGGTGCCCATGCTCAGGTGGTCTTCCTGCAAGCCCGAAGTGACGTAGTTATCGAGCACCGCCGGTTGCGCCAACTGGCGGTTTTCCGCACACAGCGACGCGGCGACGTATTGCACGATCATCATCCCGGAATTCACGCCCGGATTGGCCACCAGAAAGGCCGGCAAACCGCTGACGTGCGGGTTGACCAAGCGGTCCAGGCGACGCTCGGCGATAGAGCCGATTTCGGCCATGGCAATGGCGAGCAAGTCAGCCGCCAAAGCAACTGATTGGCCGTGCGGATTGGCCTGGGACATGACGCGGAAATTGTCCGGCGTGCCCAGCAGCAACGGGTTGTCGGTCGCGGAGTTGAGCTCGGTTTCGATCTGTTTTCTGGCGTGCTCCAGCTGATCGCGGGCAGCGCCATGCACTTGCGGAATCGAGCGGATGCTTAATGCATCCTGAGTGCGAATGCCTTTGCTGTTGGCGATCACTTCACTGCCGTCGAGCAACGCTCGCAGATTGATACCCACCTGTTGCATGCCCGGATGCGGTTTGAGCGCAATGATCTCGGCGTCGAACGCGGCAATCTGGCCACGCTGGGCTTCGAAGCTCATGGCGCCGATCACATCGGCCCACTGCACCAGGTTCGTTGCATCGGCCAGGGCCAGGCAGATGAGGCCAGTCATGCACGGTGTGCCGTTGACCAGGCACAAACCATCTTTGGCACCCAGTTGAACCGGTTGCAGCCCTTCTTCGGCCAAGGCTTGTTGTGCAGAAACGATCTGCCCGCGATAGCTGACATTACCGACGCCCAGCAGCGCGATGCCGATGTGGGCCATGTGGGTCAGATAACCGACCGACCCCTGGGAC
Source organism: Pseudomonas sp. 008 (assembly GCF_016861935.1). Taxonomy (NCBI): domain Bacteria; kingdom Pseudomonadati; phylum Pseudomonadota; class Gammaproteobacteria; order Pseudomonadales; family Pseudomonadaceae; genus Pseudomonas; species Pseudomonas sp. 008. The sequence continues at coordinate 383,692 of NZ_BOMA01000002.1, forward strand.
GGCACTTGCGGAGTGATGCCGCGATTGAGCAGCGCCAGCAGGGCTTCGACCACCCGGCGGTGAATGCCGGATTTGCCATGGCTGTAGTTGTGGATCGCGGCGCAGAGGATCGCGCGAGTCTGCTCGTCGGACAGCGGAGCACCGACGCCGCAGGCATGGCTGAGCAAGGTATTGCGCGACAGCTGGCTGAGTTGTTCGTCCTTGAGCGAGACGTTGCACAAGGCGCCCAGGCCGGTGTTGACGCCATAGGCGCGCTCGCCGCTGGCGACGATGCGCTGGACGATCGCCTGGGCATTCTCGATCCGCGTCCAGGTTTGGGCCGACAGCTCAAGCTGCGCGCCGTGGCGGGCGACCGCGACCACATCCTGCCAACGCAACGGGGCATCGGCGATAACGATTTTTTCAGCCTGGGACATCTAGAGCCTCATACACATTCTATTGATCAATGAAACCCTGTGGCGAGGGGGCTTGCCCCCGTTCGAGCGCGAAGCGGTCGCAGATTTTTTGGGGCTGCTCCGCAGCCCAACGGGGGCAAGCCCCCTCGCCACAATGGATCTCACCACTCGCCAATCATCAACCTCAAACCACCGCAGCCCGCCGCTGTACGAACCGGTCTACATACTCATCCGCCGGCGAATGCAGGATCTCTCGTGGCGTGCCGACCTGAATCAGCCGGCCATCCTTGAGGATCGCGATGCGGTTGCCGATGCGCACGGCCTCATCGAGGTCGTGGGTGATGAAGACGATGGTCTTGTGCAGGGTCTTTTGCAGTTCCAGCAACTGGTCCTGCATTTCGGCGCGGATCAGCGGGTCGAGGGCGCTGAAAGCTTCGTCCATCAGGATGATGTCGGTGTCCGCCGCCAAGGCGCGAGCCAAGCCCACACGCTGGCGCATACCGCCGGAAAGCTGATGCGGGTATTTGTTTTCGTAGCCCTTCAGGCCCACGGTGTTGATCCAGTGCAGCGCGCGCTCGGCGCACATCTGCTTGCTCTCGCCACGCACTTTCAGGCCGTAGGCGACGTTATCCAGCACGCTTTTGTGCGGCAGCAGGCCAAAGCTCTGGAACACCATGCTGATCTTGTGCCGGCGAAATTCGCGCAAGGCTTCCATGTCGTATTGCAGGATGTCCACGCCGTCCACCAGGATCGCGCCGCTGGTCGGGTCAATCAGGCGGTTGAAGTGACGCACCAGGGTCGACTTGCCGGAACCCGACAGGCCCATGATCACGAAGATCTCGCCGGTGCCGATGCTCAGCGACAGGTCATTCACGCCGACCACGCAACCGGTTTCGGCCAATACCTGGTCTTTGGTTTTGCCCTGGCTAATCATGGCCAGCGCATCCTTGGAACGGTTGCCGAAAATCTTGAAGACGTTTTTGACTTCGATCTTGCTGATGGCTGCGTTGCTCATTTGCTCACCTCATGCCGTGCACGACCGTACGCCTGTGTAATGCGGTCGATCACCACTGCCAGAATCACGATCGCCAGACCGGCCTCAAGACCACGTCCGACGTTGAGGGTCTGAATCCCCACCAATACGTCTTCACCCAAGCCACGGGCACCGATCATCGAGGCGATCACCACCATCGACAGGGCCATCATGGTGGTCTGGTTGATCCCGGCCATGATGCTCGGCAGGGCCAGCGGCAGTTGCACGCCGAACAGTTGCTGCCAGCGGTTGGCACCGAAGGCGTTGATCGCTTCCATCACTTCACCGTCAACCTGGCGAATACCCAGATCGGTCAGGCGGATCAGCGGCGGCGCAGCGTAAATAACGGTAGCGAAAATCGCCGGGACCTTGCCCAGGCCGAACAGCATCAGCACCGGGATCAGGTACACGAAGCTCGGCATGGTTTGCATGATGTCCAGCAACGGCATCAACACCGAACGCAGGCGATTGCTGCGCGCAGAAAGAATGCCCAACGGAATGCCGATCAGCACCGAGATGACCGTCGCCACCATCATCAGCGCCAGGGTCTGCATCAGCTTGTCCCAGAGACCGACCGCGCCCACCAGGAACAGCAGGCCGACGATGACCGCCGTGGTCACGACTTTGCGGGTCGCGTGCCAGGCCACGCCCGCCACGATCGCCAGCATCAGCCACCAGGGCGCCGCACGGAGCAGCCCTTCAAGATTGACGATGGCCCACAGCAGGGTGTCAGAGATGCTGCGGAACACGTCGCCGTAGTTGGTGACCAGCGTATCGACCCAACCGTTGACCCAGTCGGCGATGGAAAAGGTAAAGCTTTCGGGAAACATAAGAGACTCTCAATCAAGGGGTTGCGATCAAGCATCCGACTGCCGTTGCCGACAGTCGGAGAGGCTCAACCTACAAGGCCGCGTCGATTTTCTTGGCTGCGTCTTCGCTCACCCACGCGTGCCAGACTTCAGGATGTTCCTTCAAGAAGATCTTGGCCAGTTTTGGCGACTCGATCCGCTCTTTGGCCATACGCCCCAAGTTCTGATTCAACAGGTCGATCGGCAGGTTGACCTTTTCCAGCACGGTCACCAGTTCCGGGGCCTGCTCGTGGAAAGTCTTGGAGAGGCCGACCTTGATGGTCACGCGCTTGTCGACACCCGGTTTTTCTTCCAGTTTGACCACGTCGATCTGGCCCATCAGCGGGGTTGGCGACCAGTAGTAGAACAGGATCGGCTCGCCACGCTTGTAGCTCGACAGCACCGCCGCATCCAGCGCCGGGCCGGTGCCTGGACGGAAGTTGGTGTAGCTGTTTTCCAGGCCGTAGCTTTTCAGCATTTCGCTGTTATCCAGCTCGCAGGTCCAGCCGGCCGGGCAGTTGTAGAAACGCCCTTTGGATGGCTCTTCGGCGTCCTTGAATACCGCGGAATATTTAGCCAGATCGGCAATGTTTTTCAGGTCCGGCGCCTTGGCTTCCAGTTTGCGCTTGGCGTCGCCTTCGATCACGTAGCGCGGCACGTACCAGCCTTCGACGGCACCCACCACCGGAGCGCCGACACCGACGACCTTGCCGGCCTTCTCGGCCTTGTTCCAGACTTCGCTGCGGCCGACCCACTCTTCGGCGAACACTTGGATGTCGTTGCTGCTCAGGGCGTTTTCCATGGTGATGGAGTTGCCCGGCAGGCTGTCGGTCTTGCAGTCGTAGCCTTTCTCCAACACGACTTGCAGCACGTCGGTCAGCAGCATGGCGCTTTCCCAGTTCAGGCCGGCGAATTTCACCGGTTTACCCGATTCGCACCAGCCAGCCGCCTGGGTAGCACCGGCACTGGCCAGCAGGCCCATGGAAAGCAAAGTGGTCAGCAGGGTCTTGTTCGATTTCATTGTGTGACGCTCCTAATCATGAGTTGGCTTACGGCAGTCAAGAGGCATCCAGCCCTGTCCACGTCCAATCAGGCCTGCGCTACGCGCGACCCGCCCCGCTTATTGTTGGGTCTGCAACATCGTGATCTCTGCAGGAGCTGCCGCGACAGCTCCTGCAGTGGTCTTTTCTCTTATTTGCCGGTGATCATCGGCAGGTTCAGCCCTTGTTCCTTGGCGCAGTCGATCGCGATCTGGTAACCCGCATCGGCGTGACGCATGACACCGGTGGCCGGGTCGTTGTGCAGCACGCGAGCGATACGTTCAGCCGCTTCGTCAGTACCGTCGCAGACAATCACCATGCCCGAGTGCTGGGAGAAGCCCATGCCGACGCCGCCGCCGTGGTGCAGGGAAACCCAGGTCGCGCCGCTCGCGGTGTTCAGCAGAGCGTTGAGCAGTGGCCAGTCGGACACGGCGTCGGAACCGTCCTGCATCGATTCGGTTTCGCGGTTCGGGCTGGATACGGAACCGGAGTCCAGGTGGTCGCGACCGATCACGATTGGCGCGGACAATTCACCGCTACGGACCATTTCGTTGAACGCCAGACCGAGCTTGGCGCGCAGGCCCAGGCCAACCCAGCAGATACGTGCCGGCAGACCCTGGAAGCTGATGCGCTCGCGAGCCATGTCCAGCCAGTTGTGCAGGTGGGCGTCGTCCGGGATCAGTTCTTTGACTTTAGCGTCGGTCTTGTAGATGTCCTGCGGGTCGCCCGACAGCGCAGCCCAACGGAACGGGCCGATGCCACGGCAGAACAGTGGACGGATGTAAGCCGGTACGAAACCCGGGAAGTCGAATGCGTTTTCCACACCTTCTTCTTGCGCCATCTGACGGATGTTGTTGCCGTAGTCGAACGTCGGCACCCCCATTTTCTGGAAGTCCAACATCGCTTTAACGTGCACGGCCATCGATTGCTTGGCGGCCTTGACCACGGCAGCAGGTTCGGTCTTGGCGCGAGCGCGGTATTCGTCCCAGGTCCAGCCGGCCGGCAGGTAGCCGTTGAGCGGGTCGTGGGCGCTGGTCTGGTCGGTGACCATGTCCGGGCGCACGCCACGACGGACCAGTTCCGGGAGGATTTCCGCAGCGTTGCCCAGCAGGGCGATGGAGATCGCCTTGCCTTCGGCAGTGTATTTGGCGATACGGGCCAGGGCGTCGTCGAGGTCTTTGGCTTGCTCGTCGACGTAACGGCTTTTCAGACGGAAATCGATGCTGACCTGCTGGCATTCGATGTTCAGCGAGCAAGCGCCGGCCAGGGTTGCAGCCAGAGGCTGAGCGCCGCCCATGCCGCCGAGGCCTGCGGTCAGGACCCAACGACCTTTCAGATCATCGTTGTAATGCTGGCGACCGGCTTCGACGAAGGTTTCGTAGGTGCCTTGAACGATGCCCTGGCTGCCGATGTAGATCCAGCTGCCGGCGGTCATCTGGCCGTACATGGCCAGGCCTTTGGCGTCGAGTTCGTTGAAGTGCTCCCAGTTCGCCCAGTGTGGTACCAGGTTGGAGTTGGCGATCAGAACGCGTGGTGCGTTGCTGTGGGTCTTGAACACGCCGACCGGCTTGCCGGATTGCACCAGCAGGGTCTCGTCGTCGTTCAGGTTAGTCAGGCTTTCGACGATCTTGTCGTAGCATTCCCAGTTACGTGCCGCACGACCGATACCACCGTAAACCACCAGTTCTTTAGGGTTCTCGGCGACTTCCGGGTCGAGGTTGTTCATCAGCATGCGCAGCGGCGCTTCAGTCAGCCAGCTCTTGGCGGTCAGCTTGTTACCACGCGATGCGCGGATTTCAACGTCACGGCGCTTTGTAAAAGAGGCGGTAGTAGGTTTTTTCTCAGTCACGAAAAGAACTCCTCAGCAATCAATCCAAACCAACCCAGGCAGTGGGCGAGCAAGCCGATGGGCATCAGTGCACATCAGCGAATCAGTGGACGATGGTTGAGTCTTCGTGACTCATACACATACGTCTTTACTTGTACATACAAGCATATGCAATCAAGCGGCCAACTTGTTGAATGAGCATCCAAGAAAATTTCTTACAGGGCTGGAAAGCGCCTGGATCAAGGGTTCTGGCGTAAGTGAAATTTTTCGCGGGGATTTATTCGGGGACGTGCTGGTTGTTACTTGAGCATGGTTTTGCGCCACGCTGGGGCGTTCGGTAACAAATTGGTGCGCGATGGGGAACGGATTTGCGAGGACGAAAAGCATCGCGGGCAAGCATCGCTCCCACAAGATTGTCATCGACCTTGTGGGAGCGAGGCTTGCCCGCGATAGAGGCGACTCGATATTGGATCAGCGTGCAGTCAGCTCAATGACGCAGCACGAACCATTGATGGCGACGTCCTGCAGACCGACGTTACCGTCCAGTTGCAGACAATCATGGCGACCGAGTTGCGATGCGCTGTTACCGACCTTCACTTCAAGCGCTTCACTGACACTGAACACCAGCAGAGTCCCGGCTTCACTAAAAAACCGCTGCTTGCCTTCCAGCCACTGCAACCGCGCACTGTAACGATCCGGCGCATAAATCAGGTTGAAGTCGCGAATCGGCCCACCGAGCAATGCGCAGGACACGTGACTCTCGCCACTGAAAGCAAACGGGTCGAGCGGTAACAACGCTCGCGTGTCCTGGCCATCAACGCGCAAGGTCATGCCCTCGCCTTGCAGCACGGTGATCACCCGCTCATAACCGGCAAAGGTGGAAAAACCGCCCGACTCGCCGATGTCGGCAATCGACAGGCGCCAGCCAAAACCATCAAGACCTACCCCCGTATCACGGGTGATTTCTTCAGTGCTGCCGCCGCCGTTCTTCCACGGCATGCGCGGGTAATCGGCCGCGCGTAAAACCTTCAACTGACTCATTTATGGCTCTTCTTATTTGTGGAACCGTCCTTCCAGACGATGACGGGAACCGGGGTGGATCAAACGGGCAGCGGTCACTGGCTGACGGCCGGACCAGGTGCGGCGACGAATCAGCAGGCACGGTTCGCCCTTTTCAATCTGTAGCAACTTGCACTCGGACGGCTCGGCGAGAATCGCTTCGACCACATGCTCGCCTTCGGTCAACGGCGCGACCTGATTCAGATAGGCGTAAGGCGTTTGCAGGGTGAAGTCTTGCTTGAGGTAGTCCGGCGCCACCAGCGCGTTGACGAAGCGGTCTTCGATTTGCACCGGGATATCGTTTTCGAAATGCACGATCAGCGAGTGGAACACCTTCTGGCCTTCGCGCATGTCCAGGGCCAGGGCCCGCTCGGAACCGGCGGCCTCTTCTTCGAGGGTGATCACCTTGCACGTGTGACGATGGCCACGGGAGGCGATCTCGTCGGCGATGTTGTGCACTTCAAACAGCGCAGACTGACTTTTCGGCTCGGCGACGAACGTTCCGACGCCTTGCATACGCACCAACAGGCCGTCGGCAGTCATCTCGCGCAGGGCGCGGTTGATGGTCATGCGGCTGAAACCCAGCTGGCTGACCAGCTCGCTTTCCGACGGAACGCGGTAGTGCGGCGGCCAGTTTCCACTGTCGATTTGCTGGGTGATCATCTGTTTTACGCGGGCGTACAAGGGCGCCGGACTGTCGCCCATGTTCGCGGCCAACGGGGAGACTGCAGGCGGAGTCGGCACGGTTAATCCTTGTTCATTTGTTAGAGGTTGCTAGCTTGCCGGAGTTTACCGAGCAGGCAAACGTCTGTATATGTATATACAAATAACACACGATGGGGTGCTGAACCATGTCCGCCTTCTTTGCCGAACGCGCGCTGCTGCCTAGTGGATGGGCCAACAATGTACGTCTTGAAGTCAACGCCGATGGCGTGCTGACCCATATCCAGGCCGATTCCCACGCAGATGGCGCCGAACGGTTGAGCGGTCCGCTGCTGCCGGGAATGCCGAATTTACACTCCCACGCCTTCCAGCGGGCCATGGCAGGACTTGCGGAAGTGGCGGGTAATCCGAATGACAGTTTCTGGACCTGGCGCGATCTGATGTATCGGCTCGTCGGAAAAATCAGCCCGGACCAACTCGGCGTTATCGCCCGTCAGCTGTACATCGAAATGCTCAAGGCCGGTTACACATCGGTCGCTGAATTTCATTACGTCCATCACGACAATAATGGCCAGCCGTATGCGGACCCAGCCGAACTGGCACTGCGCATCAGCCAGGCGGCCAGCTCCGCCGGTATCGGCTTGACCTTGCTGCCGGTGCTCTACAGCCACTCCGGTTTCGGCGGCCAGACCCCGAACGAAGGCCAGCGCCGCTTTATCAACAGCACCGAAAACTACCTGAAGCTTCAGTCGCGTTTGCAGCCGATTCTGGCGCAGCAACCGGCGCAGTCGCTCGGCCTGTGTTTCCACTCGTTACGCGCGGTAACCCCACAGCAGATCAGCGAAGTGCTGGCAGCCAGCGACAAGCAATGCCCGGTGCACATTCACATCGCCGAGCAGCAGAAGGAAGTCGACGACTGCCTTAGCTGGAGCGGTCGCCGTCCGCTGCAATGGCTGTACGAAAACACCGAGGTCGATCAACGCTGGTGCCTGGTCCACGCCACCCACGCCAACCCGGAAGAAGTCACGCTCATGGCCAAGAGCCGCGCCATCGCCGGCCTGTGCCTGACCACTGAAGCCAACCTCGGCGACGGGATTTTCCCGGCGGTGGACTTCCTGGCGCAGGGCGGGCGCATGGGTATCGGTTCCGACAGCCATGTGTCGTTGAGCGTGGTTGAAGAATTGCGCTGGCTGGAATACGGCCAGCGTCTGCGCGATCAGCGGCGTAATCGGTTGTATGGCGCGAATCAGCCGATGGTCGGCCGCACGCTGTACGACGCAGCGCTGGATGGCGGCGCCCAGGCGCTGGGGCAGCCGATCGGCGCCCTGGAAGTCGGCAAGCGCGCAGATTGGTTGGTGCTGGATGGCAACGATCCATACCTGGCGACAGCCAGTGGCGACGGGATTCTCAATCGTTGGCTGTTTGCCGGTGGCGATCGCCAGGTCCGGGATGTGCTGGTCAATGGCCAGTGGGTCGTGCGCGATGGGCGGCATGCCGACGAGGAAGAGAGTAACCGGGCATTCACCCAAGTCCTGCGCGATCTCTTGGGCTGACGCAAAAAAACTGTGGGAGCGAGCCTGCTCACTCCCACAGTTTTTGCTCTTCGGTGACCGTTAGTTCGAGGTCTTGGCCATCTTGCTATCCGACGTACGCCAGATCAGTCGCGTCGTGTCATAGCCCTGCTGACGCGCCCTGCTCAGCAGTTCTTCACGCACTACGCCATTGACCGTCGGGGTCCGTGACAGCAGCCAGAGGTGATGGCGGCTCGGGTCGCCGACAATCGCGGTCTTGTAGTCATCGCTGACGTACAACACCCAGTACTCTCCCTTCGACACACCGGGTATCAGTCTCGAGAACCAGGTATCGAACTCGACCCACAGCTTGTCGGCCTTGCCGGGTACCTGTGGATAAGCCCTGCCCTTGGCCTCTTCCCATTGCCATTGCGAGGTCAGGCAGCGGTTCAGCACCGCCATCTCACCGTCAGGCTTGAGGCTGTAATGGGCTTCGGATTGCGCACAGTTACGCTGGAAATACACCGGCAGACGCGCCAATTCGTACCAGGTTCCCTGGTAACGCTTGAGGTTGACACTATTGACGGTCTTGGGCGCCAACGGATCTACGCCAGAAGAGGCGCAGCCGGCCAATACCAGGCCGGCCAAAAGAACGATCAGGAACCGCTTCATTATTTTTTTCTCCCGTGGGCGAAAAGCCCCGGTTTACTTCAGGCCTTGGCCCGAAAACATCAGCACTTTGTCACCGGCATACTGCACGCTGATAAAGCTGTTTTTGTCGCCCCAGGTGCAGCTGGACATGCCGAGTGCGCCCGAGCAGTCGGTGGGTTTGCCCAGCAAGGTTTCAACCTGGGCCTTGGGCATGCCGGTCGACAGCTTCGAATAATTTTCCTGATTGATCTTGCTGCACGCGGCCAACAGCACGCAGAACGAGAGCAAGGCGATAGAACGCAGCGACATGGTGTAACTCCTGGAGCGGAAGAGAGGTGGCATGTTGCCAACCAGAAGCTTAGAAGAGAAAACCCTAATCTGGTTCCCCGACCGTCCGCCTATTTATTAGGCCACTCGTCAGCCTTTTACTGATAAATCAGCCCCTTTCTCAGGTCATTGGGTATTTCGTCGGTTTTCGTCAATACCCGCCTAATCTTTGGCGCTGGCCAGTCGACATAAAAGCAGCGCCAAGCCCTCGACTGTGGCAAATTGACGCCCCTTTGCTGACCAGCCACTGCGCGGTAGATCATTTAATGACCAGAAACATGAAATTCAGCCACAAGATCTTGTTGGCAGCCGCTCTCGTGGTGGCCGTTGCATTCGCCTGTTTCATCCTGTTCAACGATTACCGCCAGCGTCAAACCCTGCGCAGCAGTACCGAGTCCTCGATGCAGGAACTCGGCAGCCTGACCACCAGTAACATCCAGACCTGGCTGGAAAGCCGCATCCAATTGCTGCAATCGCTGTCCCAGCAGATCGCCGTGGACGGCGGCGCCCCGGCCAATCTCAAACGCGCCATCGACCTGCCGGCCTATACCAGCAACTTCCAGCTGAGCTACTTCGGCGGCACCGATGGCGTGATGTTCTCGATCCCGGCCGGCAACCGCGCTGCGGACTACGACCCTCGCGCCCGTGGCTGGTACAAGGCAGCCAACAACGCGCAACAGACCATCGTCACTGAACCCTACATCGCGGCGTCGTCGGGCAAACTGGTGATCACCGTGGCCACGCCGGTGAAGTACCAGAGCCAGATGATTGGTGTCGCCGGCGCGGATATCGACTTGTCCAGCGTCAGCGCGATCATCAACTCGCTGAACTTCGGCGGTCATGGTCATGCGTTCATTGTCAGTGCCGACGGCAAGATCCTGATCCACCCGGACAGCAAACTGATACTCAAGAACCTGGCCGACGCCTACCCCAACGGCGCGCCGAAAGTCAGTTCGGGCCTGAAAGAAGTCGAACTGGACGGCAAAACCCAGTTCATCTCCTTCACCCACGTTAACGGTGTGCCGTCGGCGGACTGGTACGTGGCGCTGGTACTGGATCAGGAAACCGCGTTCTCGATGCTCAGCGAATTCCGCACCTCGGCGATCATCGCCATGGTCATCGCCGTGGTGATCATCATCGCGCTGCTGAGCATGTTGATCCGCGTACTGATGCAGCCTCTGCTGATCATGGGCCGCGCCATGCATGACATCGCCGAGGGCGAAGGCGACCTGACCAAACGCCTGACCATTCACGGCCAGGACGAATTCGGTGCTCTGGGCACCTCGTTCAACCGTTTCGTCGAGCGTATCCACACCTCGATCCGCGAAGTATCTTCGGCCACCGGCCAGGTCAACGAAGTTGCCCTGCGCGTAGTGGCGGCCTCGAACTCGTCGATGTTCAACTCCGATCAACAGGCCTCGCGCACCAGCAGCGTCGCGGCAGCGATCAACCAACTCGGTGCCGCCGCCCAGGAAATCGCCCAGAACGCCGCCCTCGCCTCGCAACATTCGAGCGACGCGCGCAGCCTGGCCGAAGAGGGTCAGCAGGTAGTGGATAAAACCATCGCCGCGATGCACCAGCTTTCGGCAAAAATCAGCGATTCGTGCGGCAACATCGAAACCCTGAACAGCAACACGGTGAACATCGGACAGATTCTGGAAGTGATCACCAGCATCTCGCAGCAAACCAACCTGCTGGCCCTCAACGCGGCCATCGAAGCGGCGCGCGCCGGTGAAGCCGGCCGTGGTTTTGCCGTGGTGGCCGACGAAGTACGCAACCTCGCCCACCGCACTCAGGATTCGGCGCAGCAAGTGCAGAAGATGATCGAGGAGCTGCAAGTTGGCGCCCGGGAAGCGGTCAGCACCATGACCGACAGCCAGCGCCAGAGCGAAAGCAGCGTCGGCATCGCCAACCAGGCCGGCGAACGCCTGGGCAGCGTGACGCAGCGCATCGGTGAAATCGACGGGATGAACCAGTCGGTGGCTACCGCGACTGAAGAACAGACCGCCGTGGTGGAATCGATCAACGTCGACATCACCGAGATCAACACGCTGAACCAGGAAGGTGTGGAGAATTTGCAGTCGACGTTGCGTGCGTGTGCCGATCTTGAGCAGCAAGCGGCGCGGTTGAAGCAATTGGTGGGGAGTTTCCGGATCTAGTGCTTTTGCCCGCGAAGGCGGTATCAGGCGCAATGATTGTCTGAAGCCTTGGGCTCATGCTCTACAAAAGAACGCCGGTCGGCAGAACCTGACGCAGGACTGAATTAAGACTAAACTCAGTCCTATTCAATCTGGCGAGGCTCACTCCATGAAGCTTTCATCTCAAATAAAACCGATCAGTTACCTGAAAAGCCACACTGCGGAAATCGTCAAAACAATCACAGAGAACCGTGAACCCTTGGTGATCACCCAAAATGGTGAAGCGAAGCTCGTGGTCATGGATGTGAAAAGCTTTGAAGAGCAAGAAGACACAATGGCTCTTTTGAAGCTCTTGGCGATGGGTAATCGGGAGATTGAAGAGGGCAAGTTTCGGGATGCTGAAGACGTCTTCGCGGATTTGGACAAGGCCGACCATCAATGAGTTTAAAGGTCGTCATTCTTCAATCCGCCGAAACAGACCTCAAAGAAATTCGTACTTATCTCACCAAACAGTTTTCTGCACAGACATGGCAAAACACCTACGCCAATCTAAAGGCAGCCATCCGCCATTTGGGAAGTCAGCCCTATGCAGGGCCAGTCCCGGAAGAGATCGAGAAGCTCAATCTCAGCCAATATCGACAAATTCTCTCAGGAATGAACCGGATCATTTATGAAGTGCGGGAGCAAACGGTTTACGTCCACATCATTGCCGATACGCGAAAAAACCTGCCGACACTGCTGATGAAACGACTGCTGCAGGGGAATCCGTGAGTCAGAACCGTGACCCCGGCCCACTCAAAAACTCCAGCTCCTCAGCCGTAGACTCACGCCCCAACACCGCATTGCGATGGGGAAACCGCCCAAATCGCGCAATGATCTTCTGATGCCGTTCGGCGTAATCCAGGTTGCTGGCAAACACCGCCCGATCCGCCTCGGGTTGCTGTTCAACCAGATCGAGAAACCGCGAAACCGCTTCGTTCTGCACCGCCAGGTTTTCGCAGTGCTCGAACACCAGATAGATAAAAACCCGCTGGATCGGTCGCAGTTGCCGATCGAAATCCGCGGCAATGCCTTGCGCCACCAGTGCCTGGGCCCTGACGTCGCCGGAAAAGGATTTGGGGGTGTCGCGAAAGATCATTCGCGGCAATTGATCGAGTAACAGCACCAGGGCCAGCCAACCTTCGGGGCGTTGCGCCCATTCGGTCAATCCGCCGGCCAGTGCCTGCTCGACCAGATCCCCGAAACGCATCCGCGCTTCGAGGTCCTGACTGTCACGCTTGCCGAACCATAACTTGCCCTTGTCAGCCGCTATTTCGTTGGGTGATTCGAAAGATCCAAACCACCATTCGAGTAACGGCTGCCAGGGCACGGTCATGTTTTATTCCTTGTGGTAAGCCGTGACGCGGGCAACTTCTTCTTTCGAACCGAGGAACACCGCAACACGCTGGTGCAGGCCTTCCGGCTGGATGTCGAGGATGCGCTGGTGGCCGTCAGTGGATGCGCCACCCGCTTGCTCCACCAGGAACGACATCGGGTTGGCTTCGTACATCAGGCGCAGTTTGCCCGGCTTCGACGGCTCGCGGCTGTCGCGTGGGTACATGAACAGACCGCCGCGGGTCAGGATGCGGTGCACGTCGGCCACCATCGCGGCGACCCAACGCATGTTGTAGTTCTTCTTCAGCGGGCCTTCATCGCCAGCCAGCAATTCGTCGACGTAACGTTGTACCGGCGCTTCCCAGTGACGCTTGTTGGACGCGTTGATCGCGAATTCCTGCGTGGACTCCGGTATCGTGATGTCTTCATGGGTCAGTACGAAGCTGCCCATTTCACGATCCAGGGTGAAGCCTTTGACGCCATTGCCCAGGGTCAGCACCAGCATGGTCTGTGGACCGTAAATCGCGTAACCGGCGGCAACCTGCTGAGTGCCTGGCTGCAGGAAGGCCTTTTCGTTCAAAGGCTCGTTCTGGGTCAGGTATTCGTTCGGGCAACGCAGCACCGAGAAGATCGTACCGACCGGCGCGTTGATGTCGATGTTCGACGAACCGTCCAGCGGGTCGAACACCAGCAGGTACGCGCCTTTCGGGTATTTGCCCGGGATCTGGTAGGCATTGTCCATTTCTTCGGATGCCATGCCGGCCAGGTGACCGCCCCATTCGTTGGCTTCGAGCAGGATGTCGTTGGACATCACATCAAGCTTCTTCTGCACTTCACCTTGGACGTTTTCAGTGCCCATGCTGCCCAGGACACCACCCAGGGCGCCTTTGGAGACGGCGTGGCTGATTTCCTTACAGGCACGCGCCACCACTTCGATCAGGAAACGCAGATCGGCAGGAGTGTTGTTGCTGCGGGTCTGCTCAATCAAATAGCGACTCAGGGTAACGCGGGACATGGACGGCTCCGGAGGAATGGGGGGGCTAAAAACCCGCGCAGTTTAACGCGAGTCGGGGCGCATTTCCTCCTATCAGACGTGATACACCCAATAGAGTTCATGCGCGGGGTTGAGCGTAGTTGGAAATGGGCCGGGATTGGGCGCCAGTTTCGATATTTTTGGTGGCAGGAAGGACGTCTTCGCGGGCAAGCCTCGCCCCTGCAGGAGCGGCTTGCCCGCGATCTGGCGCACAGCGCCAGCCATCCTCAGGATTTAGCAGCAGGCTTGCGCAGCAAACTGAATGCCATCCCCCCCAGAAACAGCACACTGAGCAGCAACACCGCCCACAGCCCGATCTTTTTCCAGTTCGTGCCCAGCACCGTGGGCGCTGTCGCCACCGGGGTCACCACGGCCCCGCCGTCCACCGTCGCCTTGCCCAGCGTCGCCAGCTTCGCCGCGCTGTAATCGGGAATCAGCGTCGACAGCGGCAAGCTTGCAGCCTTCACCGTCGCACTTCCCAGCGCCAGCGTATAAGGCCCGGCACCGCGTGCCAGGAACACCAGTTGCGTGGAGCGCACGGCATACCGCACGGTGGGTGCTTCGGCGCCCAGGCCGCCGCCGCGCTCATCTACCGTCAGCTTCAATTGCTGCACGGTCTGTCCCGACAACTGCAATTCGTTCTGCACCACGTCTTGGCCATTCTGGGTCAGGCGATAGAGCAAACCGTTGGTCAGCGGTTGCCACGGCAGGCTGGTCTCCCGGCGCCCCGACAACGTTACCGGTGCCAGGCTGTTGGGCTGATTCAGCTCGATCTGCAAACGCTGGACGTTCAACCCCATCGGCAATTGCCAGATGTACTCACCGGCCTTCACGCTGCTGCCGGCCAGGGGTTGCGACCAGACCAACGGCAGCGGCAAGGTGCGAGGATTGGTGCTTTCCAGTTGCGCCGAGGTCAGCACTGGCGCCGACTGAGGCGAATTCCAAAGCAAACGCAGATAGCGCGCCGATTGCCCCGGCAGGCCGACTTCATGTTGCTCGACCCGTTCGTCGGCAAACGTCAGACGCGCCACCTGCCCTTCACCCCACGACTGCCAATGCTGCAAATCGTTGCTGGCCTCGATGCTGAAACGCTGGAAGCCGTCGCGTTCACTGGTCCAGTCGAGGATTAATTGCTGCAACGGCGCCTTGATGCCGCTGGCATCGAGTAACCAGCCGCGCAGTTCTTCTTCGCCCGCCTCCAACTGGCTGGACGGCTGCACTTCGATCAACGTGCCGTTGGTGTTCGATTGCACCCGTACGCTTGGCGTGCGTTCGCTGGCATCCGCCGAGTTGTACAACGGGAACCACTTTACGTCGGTCAGCGTGCGGTTTTCGTGGGTCTGCGCAGGCTCTCGGGCCAGAGCGTACGCCTGAGGCTCACCGGCGGCGTTGAACACACGCACATCGCTGAGATCGGTTTGCCGCGCGTTCAGTTGCACGCCCAAGGGCAACTCCAGGCGATACCACGGGCCTTCGCCGCTCACAGACAATGGCACCTGCGTGGCGAAGTCCGCAGGTTTTTCCTGCGCGCCAGCCGACAGTGTCACACCCAGCACAACAGCAGCCCACCAGCCCAGGTTCAGCTTCTGACTCAAGATGACGCTCCTTCGGTTTCAGGGGCCGGTTTTTCAGCATCCGGCACGGCTTCGGCACGCTTGGGTGGCAACGGGGCGAAATAGCCCACCACCAACAGCAACACGCCAACGCCGATAAACGACACGATCCGCGCCAACCCGCCACGGTTACTCAATTCAACGAAGAACAGCTTGGCGACCACCAGCGCGATCAGCCCTGCGCCGATCAGCCAGACTTCACGGCGGTGACGCAGATGCCCACCGATCATCAGGCTCAGGGCCATCAGGGTCCAAACGATGGACAGGCCGGCCTGCACCAGCATCGATTCAAGCAGCAGATCCAGCGCGAACGGCACGCCACCCCAGTGGTGAGCCGCGCGCATCACCAACGCGGTAAAGAAGGCGAACAGTGAAACACCGGCAATCACCTGCGTGGCGTTATCGGTGTAATCCTTGCGGATCGCCAGTTGCGTGACTGCGTTGCGGGACCAGACATAAACGCCGAACAGGGCGAACAACAGGCCCAGCTCCAGCGGGTTGATCAGCGGCACATAGGGCAATGGCTCGGCGGTGCCGTCGCTGGCGATGTTCGCCAGCCAGAACCAGCCGAGCATCAACACCGCCAACGGCGCAGCGGCATAGACCCGGTACTCGCGGGAATAAGCCGACACTGGCCATGGCCACGCACGCGGTGCGGCCATCAGCACCAGATACAGGCTCGGCAGAATCGCCCAACCCAGCCAACGCCAGGCGTTGTACTGCTCCGACAACAGTAGCAAGCCATAACGCAGCTCCAGGGCTAGCACGCCGATCAACAGCCAGCAGCCGAGCACATGGGCGGTGCTCAGGGCTTTTTCGGGCAGCATCGACGCCAGACGCTGCAACGAGATGAAATGCACGACGAACACCGCGGCCCAAACCAGCCAGCCGAAGTTGGCGGCCGGGTGATAACGCGAATGCCAGGCCGCGAGCAACACCAGACCGGCGGCGGGAATCAGCAAGGTGCAGAGCAAGCCCAGCGACGACCACTTCAGGCGCAGCGCCAGCACCGCCCACAGCGCCACACTCACCGCCGCGACCGCCATCAACAACGTCGCTTGCAGGTTCACAGGCGCAAAACGCAGCACTTCGCTGATCCACGCCAGAGCCCACCAACCCGTTCCCCACACCAGCAACACTTCGGACAAGCGCTGCAGGCTCAACACATCGAAAGCCGAAGCATGGTTGCCTAGCTGCAGACGCCAGGCCCCGACAAATGCCGCCAGCCCCAGCACCAGCGGCGTCCAGAACCCGCTATGCGCCAACGGTCGCAAGCCTTCGCTGAGCAGCGGCCCAAGCAGGTCTGGCCCGGCGAACAGGAACGCTACGCCGCCGATCACCTGCAACAGCAGACCAAAGACAAAACTCACCCGCTGCTTCAGGTACAGACTCAGCCAGATGATGAACAAACCACTGGCCGCCCACACCGCACTCGCGGTTTGCCACGGCAACACGAACAGCACAGCCAGGTTGATCAGCACCAGACCGGCCAATAGCACCACTGACAAGCCACGCAGCAAACGTACGTCACTGCGCACCATTTCGTCCCGGGCCGCCAACAACATGCCGGCGATCAGTGCCAGCCCGATCAAAGATGCGCTGAGCAAACCGCTCCAGCCGGCGCTGAACACCGCAGCCGAGTCTCCGCTCGCCCCTCGCAGCCGCACCAGGAACAACGCACCGCCAAGCAGTTGCACAGCGAACGCGCTGAACAGGAACGCCCGCGATTGCAGGCGCAGGCCGACGAACAGCGTCGCCAACCCGGCCAGCGCCCAACTGATCGCCGTGCCGTGAGTGAAGAAAAACAGCGGCGCCAGCAGATAGAGGAACGTCAGGCCCAGGCAGGCCAGCACCGGCAACCCCTGGCGTTCCCACGGCAACGCTTGTTCAGGCAACGCTTTGCGTAATTGGTAGAAGCTGAACAGCAGCGCCACGCCGAGCATCAACGCCCCCAGCGGCGCACCGTCGAGCAGGCTGCTCTCGCCGCTGCGCAATTCGCTGATAAAGGCCAACGCCGAGCCCAATTGCAACAGCAAGGCAAAGGCCCGCGCCAGCGGCCGTCGTTGACGCAGGCCGAGCCAGAAAATCCCCGCGCCTTCCACCGCCCAGGCTGCGGCAGTCCAACGCGCATCAAGCCCCAGAGGGATCGCCAGGCTGGCGAAGATCACCCCCAGCGCCAGACAGGTTTCGGCCAACAACAGTGCTCGACCACCCATCAGCAACCGGGCCAGGCTCATGTAAATAATGCCCAGGGCCAAGGCGCTGAAGGCCGCGGCAAATTCAAAGTGCTCCACCAGTGCGAACTGCAGACCGAAGCCCACCAACGGTGGCGCGAACAGCATCATGCCGTCGACGTAATCGCCCTTGTGCGCCGACCAGCGCAGCAGCGCTTCACGGCTGTCGTCCTCGGGCGCGTCGCTCATCTCCAGCAACTTGCGCCGGGTGAACAACAAACCGATGGCCAGGTACATCAGGAAGAACAGAATCAGGAACGGCTCGGTACTCCACAGCAACTCCGGTCTATAGGAGCGCAGACCCCAGGCAAAGCCGATGCCGAAGGTGCCGACAAACCCGATCAGGTTGAGCAGCCGCCAGGCCTTGAACCACGCGATGGCGAGGATGCCAGCGTTGAGCAGGGCGAAATAGCTGAACAACGCGACGTGATTGCCGGCGCCAGTGGAGGTCAGGATCGGCGCGACGAAACCGCCCAACGCGGCAGCGGCGGCCAGGCCCAACGCATTTTGGGTAATGGCGAGAATCGCCGAGAACACCGTCACCACCACCAACAGACCCAATGCTGCCTTTGGATCAAGCAACGGATGCAGACGCATCGCGGCAAATACCGTCAGGTACAACACCGCGATCCCGGTGCCTTGCAGCATCAGCGCGTAGTTGCTGTTGCGCAGTCGCAGCCACCAGCCCAGCGCGAGCAGGCCCAAGGCCGCCGCCGCAACGCCGGCGTAACGCAACTCGATCGGCACTACCATGCCTTCTGTGGCATAGCGCAACAGGAAGGCCAGGCCGAGGAACAACAGCACCACACCGACCCGCAACACGGTATTGCCGCCGAACAGCCAGTTGCGTGCGCCGCTGATGGCGCGCTCGATGAAGTTCGGGCCGCGCGGCTCAGCCGGTTGCTGCGGTTTGCGGGCAACCGGCTCGGCTTGCCAGACATCGGCGGGCAACGGACGACTGGTTTCGGCAGCGGCCACAGTGATGGGTTCGAATTCGGGGGGTAGCTCCCAGACCAGCTCAGTAGGTGCGAGAGGGGCTTGCTCAAGAATGATTTCAGGCGACTCAGCGGGTTCGCTGACAACCGGTTCGCCTGGTTCAGGTGCCTTGGCACCCGACACCTCCAGCAACGCCAGTCGCTGCTCGACCGCATTCAGCGCAACCTGAGCCTGATCAAGCAAGCGTCGCTGCTCGGTCGATTGAGTACTCAAGCGGCCAATGCGAATGGCCTGGCCGAGACCCAGCCCGAGCAAAGCGCCCAACAGCGCCTCGCTGAACGACTCGTCAAGCATCCAGCCCAGCAGCAGCCCAATCAGCATGAACATCCATTGCATGGTCGATATCCCTAAGCGGCCCATTGCCTTGTGGCGTTTGCACTGACCGCGCAGCGGTCACTGAAACATCCGGTAAAACTGGCGCTTAGTATATCGGGCCGGCCCAACAACAGTTGGGCCTTGCGCACATTTGTCGCTAAAAGTTACTCCAAAGCCTTCCAGATATCCGTGGCGTACTCGCGAATAGTCCGGTCGGACGAGAACCAGCCCATCCGCGCGGTGTTCAATACCGCCGAACGCCACCACTCTTTCGAGTCGTGCCAGTGAGCTTCGACCCGCATCTGCGCGTTCCAGTAAGAGTCGAAATCGGCGCAGACCAGGAAGCGGTCGTAGTCCACCAGTGAATCGATCAGCGCGGTGTAACGGGACGGATCGTCTGGTGAGAACACCCCGCTGCGAATCGCTTGCAACACGTCGTTGAGCCTATGGGAGGCAGCGATGTCCGGCGCTGCGTTGAATTCATGGTTACGCTTGCGCGCTTCCACTTGCTGGGCGCTGAGACCAAAAATAAACATGTGCTCGGCACCGATGCGCTCGCACATTTCTACGTTGGCCCCGTCCAGTGTGCCGATGGTCAGCGCGCCGTTGAGGCCGAATTTCATGTTGCTGGTGCCCGAAGCCTCGAAGCCGGCAGTGGAAATCTGCTCCGACAAGTCCGCCGCCGGAATGATGCTTTCGGCCAGGCTGACGTTGTAGTTGGGCAGGAACACCACTTTGAGCAAGCCGCGCACCGTCGGGTCGTTGTTGACCACCCGCGCGATGTCGTTGGTCAGTTTGATGATCAGCTTGGCCTGGTGATAACTGGCCGCCGCCTTGCCGGCGAAGATTTTCACCCGCGGCACCCAATCGATTTCCGGCTCGGCACGAATCGCCTGGTACAGCGCAACGGTATGCATCAGGTTAAGCAACTGACGCTTGTATTCGTGGATCCGCTTGACCTGCACATCGAACATCGCCGCCGGATTGACCGCGATCCCCAGCCGCTCATGAATCAGATACGCCAGGGCTTTCTTGCTGTGCAGCCGCTGTTCTGCGAACTGCTTGCGAAATGCAGTCTTCTCGGCAAACGGCTCCAGCGCGAGCAAGTGCTCCTCGGGGTTGTCCAGCAGGCTCGGGCCGAGGGCGTCGACCAGCATGGAGGTGAGTTCGGGGTTGGCCTGATAGAGCCAGCGGCGGAAGGTAATGCCATTGGTCTTGTTGTTGATCCGGTCCGGGTAAAGCTTGTGCAGCTCGGAGAACACCGTGCTGCGCATCAGCTGCGTGTGCAGGCCGGACACGCCATTGACGCTGTGGGAACCCAGGAATGCCAGGTTACCCATGCGCACGCGGCGACCGTTGTCTTCCTCGATCAGCGAAATCGCACGCAGCACGTCGAAATCGTGAACACCTTTGGCCCGCAACGAGTCGATGTGCTGGGCATTGATCAAGTAAATGATCTGCATGTGCCGGGGCAGCATCCGTTCCATCAGACTGACCGGCCAGGTTTCCAGCGCTTCCGGCAACAGCGTGTGGTTGGTGTACGACAGCGTGTCGACCGTGATCTGCCACGCCGCATCCCACGCCACGTCATAGACGTCGACCAACTGACGCATCAGTTCGGCCACGGCGATCGAGGGGTGAGTGTCGTTGAGTTGAATGGCCGCGTGATCGCCCAGGGTCAGCACCGAGGTGTGCATGTTGCGATGGCGACGCAACAAGTCCTGCAAGGACGCGGAGACGAAGAAATATTCCTGGCGCAGGCGCAACTCCTGGCCGGCCTCGTTGCTGTCCGCCGGGTAAAGCACGCGGGAGATACTTTCTGCCCAGGCCACTTCCGCGACCGCGCCCAAGTGGTCGCCCGCGTTGAAGCGCTCCAGATGCAATTCTTCCATAGCCCGGGCGCGCCACAGCCGCAGGGTGTTGACGCTTGCACCACGCCAACCGACCACCGGGGTGTCGTAGGCGATGGCCCGCACGGTTTCCGACGGGGACCAGACTTGCCTGGACTTGCCGGCTTCATCGGTCACGGTTTCGACACTGCCGCCGAAACCGATCGGGTAGGCCACCTCTGGCCGTTCGAACTCCCACGGGTTGCCGAAGTCCAGCCAGTGCTCGGTCTGCTCCTGCTGCCAGCCGTCGACGATGGCCTGGCGGAACAAACCGTGTTCATAACGAATACCATAACCATGGCCGGCGATGCCGAGGGTCGACATGCTTTCCATAAAGCATGCCGCCAGACGCCCGAGGCCACCGTTGCCCAGTGCCGCATCGGGCTCCAGTAGACGGATGCGTTCGATGTCGACGCCCAGTTCAGTCATGGCCTCGCGGGCCACATCGAGCAAGCCGAGGTTGCTCAGGCTGTCGTAGAGCAAGCGACCGATAAGAAATTCAAGAGAAAGGTAATAAACCCGTTTCTGGCCTTTGCGGTAGATCTGCCGGGTGTGGTCCATCCAGTGCTCGACCATGTGATCACGCGCCGCCAGGGCAATGGCTTCGAACCAGTCATGGTCGAAGGCGTGATCCGGGTCTTTACCCACCGCGTAAGTGAGCTTGGTCAAGACGGCGTCGCGGAATGCGGCCACCTCTGCTTCGCGAACAAGTGGTTCTTGAGTCATCGATAAGACCTCGAGCGAGCGTGAAGTTGTCTGAGCCTAGTCGGTCTGACAGACCGTAGAGACTCTGGTTCGGCAGTTTTTCCTGTTAGTACGAGATAGATCGACATTACGTTGTCGTGTGCCAGAAACAATGCAGGGGCCGTGCCGGACACAGGACTATTTTGCGACAAGCAAAAAAATCTGGCGAAAGGTTGTTCAAAAATCCACCAGTCCCGGTATGATCGCGCGCCCTGATGCACACGCTGGTAACAACCGATGATGAAGCCCAACCTGATCGCCGCCGCGGAAATCGATCGCCTCGATACCTGGGCCAAGTACTCTGCCCCAATGTGCGGCTCGTGCATGTCCAGCTGCTGCACGCTGCCGGTCGAAGTCAAGATCAAGGATCTGATCCGTATCGGCATCGTCGACGAATTCGAACTGGGCGATCCACCCAAGAACATCGCCAAGCGCTTGCAGAAGGAAGGGATTGTCGAGCGCTACAACCAGAAGTCCGAGATCTTCACCCTCCAGCGCATGAGCAACAACGATTGCCTGTACCTGGATCGTAAAAGCCGTTTGTGCACTATTTATGATAAGCGCCCGGACACCTGCCGCAACCACCCGAAGATCGGACCGCGGCCGGGGTATTGCGCGTACAAGCCTAAAGAAGTGGTGCGCGAGACCAGCAGCTCCAGCCGCACCCTCGAAAAGTTTTAAAGCCGCCTCGATCCCCGTAGCAGCTGTCGAGCCCCAGCGAGGCTGCGTTCGGCAGCGCAGCAGTCGCAGGCCTGAAAACACGATTTATATGATGCACCGCAGCGTTTGATTTCACGACTGCTGCGCAGTCGAACGCAGCCTCGCAAGCTCGGCAGCTGCTACAGCCAGACAAACAAAAACGCCCCCGGCCTTTCGACCGGGGGCGTTTTCATTCAGCCTGAGTTAACTCAGTTCTTGGCTTTCTTGGCAGCGCGGGTACGCTCGCCTTCGTCCAGGATCTTCTTACGCAGGCGGATCGACTTAGGTGTCACTTCGCACAGCTCGTCATCCTGGATGAATTCCAGGGCCTGTTCAAGAGTGAAGCGAACAGGTGGAACCAGAGCGATGGTTTCGTCTTTACCCGAAGCACGCATGTTGTCGAGCTTCTTGCCTTTGGTTGGGTTGACGCCCATGTCGTTGTCACGGCTGTTCAGACCAACGATCTGACCGTTGTAGATCTCTTGACCGTGTTCAACGAACAGCTTGCCACGCGCCTGCAGGGTTTCCAGGGAGTAGGTCAGCGCCTTGCCGGTTTCTACCGATACCAGAACACCGTTCTGACGACCGGACATGTCGCCGGACTTCATGGTGTCGTAGCGATCGAAGATCGAGGTCAGGATGCCAGCACCGTTGGTCAGGGTCAGGAACTGGTTACGGAAACCGATCAGACCGCGAGCAGGGATGTTGTACTCCAGACGAACACGGCCTTTGCCATCCGGCACCATGTTGGTCAGGTCGCCTTTACGCAGGCCCATCTCTTCCATGACCTTGCCCTGGGATTCTTCAGGGGTGTCGATGGTTACGTTTTCGAACGGTTCCTGCTTCACGCCGTCAACTTGACGGATGATCACTTCCGGACGACCAACGCCCATTTCGAAGCCTTCGCGACGCATGGTTTCGATCAGTACCGAGAGGTGCAGCTCACCACGGCCGGAAACCTTGAACTTGTCAGCCGAGTCGCCTTCTTCAACGCGCAGTGCAACGTTGTACAGCAGCTCTTTATCCAGACGTTCCTTGATGTTACGGGAAGTCACGAACTTGCCTTCTTTACCGCAGAAAGGCGAGTCGTTTACCTGGAAGGTCATGGAAACGGTTGGCTCGTCAACGGTCAGAGGCTTCATCGCCTCGACGTTGTCCGGCTGGCACAGGGTGTCGGAGATGAACAGCGAGTCCATACCGCTCACGCACACGATGTCACCGGCAAACGCTTCTTCAACGTCGATACGGTGCAGGCCGTGGTGACCCATCAGCTTCAGGATACGACCGTTACGCTTCTTGCCGTCGGCGCCAATGGCCACGACTGGAGTGTTCGGCTTGACGCTACCACGAGCGATACGGCCAACACCGATAACACCCAGGAAGCTGTTGTAGTCCAGTGCCGAGATTTGCATCTGGAACGGGCCTTCACGGTCAACTTTAGGAGCCGGTACGTTGTCGACGATCGACTGGTACAACGGGGTCATGTCTTCAGCCATGTCGGTGTGGTCCAGACCGGCGATGCCGTTCAGGGCCGAGGCGTAGACGACTTTGAAGTCCAGCTGTTCTTCGGTAGCACCCAGGTTGTCGAACAGGTCGAAGATCTGGTCCAGAACCCAGTCCGGACGCGCGCCTGGACGGTCAACCTTGTTGATGCACACGATTGGACGCAGGCCGGCTTCGAACGCCTTCTTGGTCACGAAACGGGTTTGCGGCATAGGGCCGTCTTGAGCGTCAACCAGCAGCAGAACGGAGTCGACCATCGACATTACGCGTTCAACTTCACCGCCGAAGTCGGCGTGGCCCGGGGTGTCCACGATGTTGATGTGGTAGCCGTTCCAGTTGATGGCGGTGTTTTTCGCCAGAATGGTAATACCGCGCTCTTTCTCCTGGTCGTTGGAGTCCATCACGCGCTCGTCGTTGAGCTCGTTGCGTTCCAGGGTGCCGGATTGACGCAAGAGTTTGTCTACCAGGGTGGTTTTACCATGGTCAACGTGGGCAATGATGGCGATGTTGCGTAGATTTTCGATCACTTGTGTATCTCGATCAGAGGATTCGGTGTGCTGACAAGTCTTGGCAGCGATTAACAGTAGCGTCCGGACAAGCCGTTACAGCTTGACGGTGGCATCGGGGGGCCGGTGACGCAGGCCACAGGCAAACAGCCCCGGGCACTTAGCTCGGTCGATAAACGCGCACATTGGCATGCCCCTCACTGAGCAAATGGTGGGCATGCAGGCGACTCATCACGCCTTTGTCGCAATACAGCAGGTACTGGCGAGTAGGGTCCAGTTCCTTGAAACGAGCGTTCAGTGCATAAAACGGCATCGTCTGTACCTCGATACCAGGAAGCTCCAGCGGGTCGTCTTCGGCGGCATCCGGGTGACGGATATCGATGATGATCTGGCCCGCCAGCGCTTCGCTGACTTCTTCAATCTGCAAATCCTGGCCCAATTCGTCGATCACGCGATCGATCGGCACCAGTTTGGCATTCTCGAGCGCGCGCTCAAGGACTGCCATGTCGAATTCTTTCTCTTCGTGCTCCACGCGGTAGCGCTTGGCCGCCGTCTTCGGATTGACCGAGATGACCCCGCAGTACTCCGGCATGTGCCGGGCGAAATCGGCGGTGCCGATCTCGTTGGCCGTGTCGATGATGTCCTGCTTGTGACTGGCGATCAGTGGACGCAAGACCAGCTTGTCGGTCACGCAGTCGATCACGGACAGGTTCGGCAACGTCTGGCTCGACACCTGGGAGATCGCCTCGCCAGTGACCAGCGCTTCGATGTGCAGTCGATCAGCAATTCGGGAAGCAGCGCGCAACATCATACGCTTCAAAACTACACCCATATGACTGTTATCGACTTTCCCGAGAATTTCTCCCAGAACTTCCTCGAACGGCACACTGACAAATAACACGCGTTGGGAGCTGCCGTACTTCTTCCAGATGAAGTGCGCGACTTCCATCACGCCCAGCTCATGGGCTCGTCCGCCCAGATTGAAGAAGCAGAAATGGCTCATCAGCCCGCGGCGCATGATCTGGTAGGCCGCAACGGTGGAATCGAAGCCGCCGGACATCAGTACAAGCGTCTGTTCCAGGGCCCCGAGCGGATAACCGCCGATGCCGTTGTGCTGGCTGTGGATCACGAACAACCGTTGGTCGCGAACTTCGATACGGACTTCGATTTCGGGCTTTTTCAGGTCGATCCCGGCGGCACCACACTGACGGCGCAACTGGCTGCCGACATATTTCTCGATGTCTATCGAACTGAATGGGTGCTTGCCGGCTCGCTTGCAGCGCACCGAGAAAATCTTTCCGGCCAGCTCATCGCCGTAGTGCTGCTTGCACTTCTCGACGATGTCGTCGAAATCGCCCAGCGGGTACTCGTCGATCTGCAGAAAGTGCGCGATGCCCGGCGTGCAAGTCAGGCGCTCGCCCATCTCTTTCAGGACCTTGGGGTCGCTGACGCGGGTTTCCAGCTCGAGATTGTCCCACACACCGTTCACCACCACGGCCGGGTCCAGATCGCGGAGCACGGTACGGATGTTTTTGGCCAACTGGCGGATGAAACGCATCCGTACCGGGCGGCTCTTGATGGTGATCTCGGGGAAGACTTTTACGATTAGTTTCATGAAAACAGCGCGCGCAGGGCCAGCCGAAAAAGGGGGGCGCGGATTATAGCGGAAATTGCTCAAGGTTTAACCAGTTAATGTGCAGAAGGTTTTGAACGCACCAAAACGGGTCATTTATGGAATTCGACGCTACATTACAGGGCGATATTTTGCGCTTTATGGTGCGCCGCCCCCTTGCAAGCGTGATATTGGGGCAAAAAACCCATGATGAGGCACTGGCATGCAATTTGCTCCCTTGTGAGGCAGGTTGCCATGGCAGAGTATTCGCGCCGGCATCACCCACATTTAAGGGCATCCATTACAAGCCCTAAGCCACCCGGAGGACACTATGTCGAAGTCGGTTCAACTCATCAAAGATCATGACGTCAAGTGGATTGATCTGCGCTTCACGGACACCAAAGGCACTCAGCACCACGTGACCATGCCGGCTCGCGATGCGCTGGATGAAGCTTTCTTCGAAGAAGGCAAAATGTTCGACGGTTCCTCCATCGCTGGCTGGAAAGGCATCGAAGCTTCCGACATGATCCTGATGCCGGACGACACCACTGCCGTTCTCGACCCGTTCACCGAAGAGCCGACCCTGATCCTGGTTTGCGACGTGATCGAGCCTTCGACCATGCAAGGCTACGACCGTGACCCACGGGCGATCGCCAAGCGTGCCGAGGAATACCTGAAGTCGACCGGTATCGGCGACACCGTATTTGTGGGTCCAGAGCCTGAGTTCTTCATCTTCGACGAAGTGAAGTTCAAGTCCGACATCTCCGGCTCGATGTTCAAAATCTTCTCCGAACAAGGTTCGTGGATGTCCGACCAGGACGTGGAAGGCGGCAACAAAGGCCACCGTCCAGGCGTCAAAGGCGGCTACTTCCCGGTTCCGCCGTTCGACCACGACCACGAAATCCGTACCTCCATGTGCAACGCCATGGAAGAAATGGGCCTGGTCATCGAAGTTCACCACCACGAAGTGGCGACTGCCGGTCAGAACGAAATCGGCGTGAAGTTCAACACCCTGGTTGCCAAGGCTGACGAAGTTCAGACCCTGAAATACTGCGTACACAACGTAGCTGACGCATACGGCCGCACCGCGACCTTCATGCCTAAGCCGCTGTACGGCGACAACGGTTCGGGTATGCACGTTCACCTGTCCATCGCCAAAGATGGCAAGAACACCTTCGCTGGCGAAGGCTATGCCGGCCTGTCCGACACCGCCCTGTACTTCATCGGCGGCATCATCAAGCACGGTAAGGCTCTGAACGGCTTCACCAACCCGTCGACCAACTCCTACAAGCGTCTGGTCCCAGGTTTCGAAGCTCCAGTGATGCTGGCCTACTCGGCTCGCAACCGTTCCGCTTCGATCCGTATTCCTTACGTGTCCAGCCCTCGCGCTCGCCGTATCGAAGCCCGCTTCCCGGATCCAGCAGCCAACCCATACCTGGGCTTCGCTGCACTGTTGATGGCTGGCCTGGACGGCATCCAGAACAAGATCCACCCTGGCGACGCAGCTGACAAAAACCTGTACGACCTGCCGCCTGAAGAGGCGAAAGAGATCCCACAAGTTTGCGGCAGCCTGAAAGAAGCCCTGGAAGAGCTGGACAAAGGTCGTGCGTTCCTGACCAAAGGCGGCGTTTTCAGCGACGACTTCATCGACGCTTACATCGCTCTGAAAAGCGAAGAAGAAATCAAGGTTCGTACCTTCGTACACCCACTGGAATATGAGCTGTACTACAGCTGCTGATCCGGTAGCGCTGCACTACGCAGCGTGACAAAAGAGAGGCCTCCTTCGGGAGGCCTTTTTTGTGGGCGAACGTCTGTCATCGGATGCCCGGTTGCGTGCATCATGGCCTTCACCCGATAAAGTCGAGATCCTCCATGCGCCTACGCTCATCCCTTGCCTTGCTCACTGCCCTGCTGGCCAACAGCGCTTTTGCCAGCCCGGCACCTGCCGCCCTCGCCCCGCTACTAGGCACCATCGAGGAGCGCCTGGCGATTGCCGATCAAGTCGCGTTGAGCAAATGGGACAGCGGTAAACCCGTCGAGGACCGTCAGCGCGAGCGTGAGGTAATTGCTGGTGCCGTGGCCCTGGCACCTGCTTATAAATTGAGCAACGAAGCCGTCGAACAGTTCTTCTCGGCGCAGATCGAGGCCAACAAACTGGTGCAATACGCGCATTTGTCTGACTGGCATGCGCAAGGCAAGGCTCCCGACACCCCTCGCCCCGACCTCGTCGGGCAGATCCGCCCGCAACTTGATCAGTTACAAAAACGCCTGCTGCAACAACTGGCCGATTTCAGCCCTTATCGCAACGACCCGCAGTGCCCATCCTGGCTGGCCAAAGCCAATAAAACCGGCGCCCAAGTGTCTCTGCGCGAGCTCGCCAAGGTACGCGCCAGCGCTGAGTTGTGCAGCACCAGCCGCTGAGCCGGCCTGCCGACATGCGCTGATGTGCTCTATGCTCAGCGCTTAGTCGCCACGAACGGAACAGGGCCGGACACTTGCCCAACGGCCAATGGAAGCCTGCAATGCGCTCATTGTTGTTATGCCTGCTCGTACTGATCGCCCTGCCCGTCGCCGCGCAGATCTATAAGTACACCGACGCCAATGGCAACACCGCCTACAGCAATCAGCCGCCCGACGGCGTCAAAGCCCGGCCGGTCGAATTGCCACCGCTCAACAGCGTCGAGCGTCAGTCGCCCAGCGAACCCGTAGCACCTGCGCAAGCCAGTAGCCGTGACCAAGCGCACAGCGCCTATCAGGTGCTGGAGCTGAGCGGCCTGCCCACCGAAGAAGCCTTGCGCGCCAACAACGGCACGTTCACCGTCAGCGTATTGATCAATCCACGCCTGCAAGGCACTCATCGATTGAGGCTGTTACTGGACGGTCAACCCTACGGCCAGCCGAGCAACGTGCCGACCCTGCAACTGGTGAACATCGACCGTGGCGAACATAACCTTGCGGTTCAGGTGATCGACGGGCAAAACGTCGTGCAACAGAGCCCCACCGTGACGCTCACCGTGCAACGGGTGCATAAACCTTGAGGGCCTGGCTGTTGATCGCGTGCCTGGTCAGCCTGCCGGCGATGGCCGAGGTCTTCACCTATATCGACGCTCAGGGTAATCGGGTCTTCACCGATCAGCCGGGCGCCCGCAACGCCAAACGTGTGCCGTTGGCGACAAGCAATCGAATGTCAGCCAACCCGAGTGGCGCAGCGCCCATGACCGCTGCGAAAACAAACCCGACCAAGCCACTGTTTCATTACGACATGCTTCGGGTGCTGGTGCCGGAACCGGATGCCACGATCCGTAGCAGTGCCGGTGAATTGATCGTCAGCATTACCAGCGAACCCGGCCTGCAACGGGGCCATCGTTACCGTTTGCTGCTGGACGGCCAGCCCACTGCCGAGCCCGGCCCCAGCCCGGTGTTCGCCCTGAGCAATATCGACCGCGGCAGTCACAACCTGTCGGTGGAAATCCTCGACGAACAGGGCCACACCGTCGAACGCACCGCCAATCAACCGTTCCATATGCTGCGCATTTCCCTGGCGCAGAAACGCCAGGTCAAACCCTGCACCCTCACCGACTACGGCCAACGGCCGGAATGCCCCCTTAAAGACAAGCCTGAAGAAGAAAAAAGCGCCTTCTTGCCCTTCTTCTAACCTCGTTCAGGTTTGCGCACTATATTGGTGCAAACATCTGCACCATACCCACATCTCAACCCATTTTGGTTCGAAAGTACCCGAAAAAACTGGCAGAACGCCATGCAAACGAGCGTAAAACGCCCGTTTCAGGCTCTAAACGCTTCTTTTCGGAGCCTTGGTTTGGTTTTTGCATTTTCCTCATACCGGCGCGTTATTCATGCGCATGCCCTGCTCCAAAAGAGGGAGTAGGGCGTGCTCACCGTAAATGGCGATCGCGCAAAGCCCCACGAGACGCAAGACTAGGCATGAGGAGAGAAGTTTGGTTGCTCCAAATGAACGACGAATAACGACGGATTGCGTCTCGTGGGGCTTTGCCCTTCGGGTTGGCGCTGTGATCGCGCCATGCTGCGTTGTAGGACTTGAAAAGGGAACGCCATTCTCTGCGTCCTACGCCTTGCCTGGCGCGATCACAGCGCCAACGCGATTCGCCATTTACGGTGAGCACGCCCTACTATGACCATTAGCGACGCACTACACCGCTTGCTACTCGACAACCTGACCACCGCCACCATCCTGCTCGACGCCGAACTGCGCCTCGAGTACATGAACCCGGCGGCGGAAATGCTGCTGGCCATCAGCGGCCAGCGTAGCCATGGGCAGTTCATCAGTGAGTTGTTCACCGAATCCACCGAAGCGCTGAACTCCCTGCGCCAGGCAGTCGAGCAGGCACACCCGTTCACCAAGCGCGAAGCGATGCTCACCGCCCTCACCGGCCAGACCTTGACCGTCGACTACGCCGTGACGCCAATCCTGAGCAATGGCGACACGATGCTGCTGCTGGAGGTTCATCCTCGCGACCGCCTCCTGCGGATCACCAAGGAAGAGGCACAACTGTCGAAGCAGGAAACCAGCAAAATGCTGGTGCGTGGCCTCGCCCACGAGATCAAGAACCCTCTCGGCGGCATTCGTGGCGCGGCTCAGTTGCTCGCCCGTGAGTTGCCGGAAGAAAGCCTGCGCGATTACACCAACGTGATCATTGAAGAAGCCGATCGCCTGCGCAATCTGGTGGATCGCATGCTCGGCTCTAACAAGCTGCCGTCGCTGGCCATGTGCAACGTCCACGAAGTGCTGGAGCGTGTGTGTCAGTTGGTGGAAGCCGAAAGTCAGGGCTGCATCACTTTGGTGCGCGACTACGACCCAAGCATTCCGGATGTCTTGATTGATCGCGAACAGATGATTCAAGCCGTGCTGAACATCGTGCGCAACGCGATGCAGGCCATCAGCAGCCAGAACGAGCTACGCCTTGGCCGCATCAGCTTGCGTACCCGCGCCATGCGCCAGTTCACCATCGGCCACGTGCGCCATCGCCTGGTGACCAAGATCGAAATCATCGACAACGGCCCGGGGATCCCCGCCGAGTTGCAGGAAACCATCTTCTTCCCCATGGTCAGCGGCCGCCCGGACGGTACCGGGCTGGGCCTGGCCATTACCCAGAACATCATCAGCCAGCACCAGGGCTTGATCGAATGTGACAGCCATCCAGGCCACACCACGTTCTCGATCTTTCTGCCACTGGAACAAGGAGCCACATCGACATGAGCCGTAGTGAAACCGTGTGGATCGTCGATGACGACCGTTCTATCCGTTGGGTCCTGGAAAAAGCCTTGCAACAGGAAGGCATGACCACCCAAAGCTTCGACAGCGCCGATGGCGTGATGAGCCGCCTGGCGCGCCAGCAGCCGGACGTGATCATCTCCGACATTCGCATGCCGGGTGCCAGCGGCCTGGACCTTCTAGCGCGGATTCGCGAACAACACCCACGGCTGCCAGTTATCATCATGACTGCCCACTCCGACCTGGACAGCGCTGTCGCGTCCTATCAGGGTGGCGCGTTCGAATACCTGCCCAAGCCGTTCGACGTCGACGAAGCCGTTTCCCTGGTCAAGCGCGCCAATCAACACGCTCAGGAACAGCAAGGCCTGGAAGTCGTCCCGACGCTGACCCGCACCCCGGAAATCATCGGCGAAGCGCCGGCGATGCAAGAAGTGTTTCGCGCCATCGGGCGCTTGAGCCACTCCAACATCACCGTGCTGATCAACGGCGAATCCGGCACCGGTAAAGAGCTGGTGGCCCACGCCCTGCACCGTCACAGCCCACGGGCGGCCTCGCCGTTCATTGCGCTGAACATGGCGGCGATCCCCAAGGATCTGATGGAGTCCGAACTGTTCGGCCACGAAAAAGGCGCGTTCACCGGCGCAGCCAACCTGCGTCGCGGGCGCTTCGAACAGGCCGACGGCGGCACGCTGTTCCTCGATGAAATCGGCGACATGCCGGCGGACACCCAGACTCGTTTGCTGCGGGTACTGGCGGACGGCGAGTTTTACCGCGTCGGCGGTCATGTGCCGGTGAAGGTCGATGTACGCATCATCGCCGCGACTCACCAGAATCTGGAAACCCTGGTGCACGCCGGAAAATTCCGTGAGGACTTGTTCCACCGCCTCAACGTGATCCGCATCCACATTCCACGGCTGTCGGACCGTCGCGAAGACATCCCGACCCTGGCCAAGCACTTCCTCAGCCGCGCCGCGCAAGAACTGGCGGTGGAACCGAAACTGCTGAAAAGCGAAACCGAGGAATACCTGAAAAACCTGCCATGGCCAGGCAACGTGCGTCAGCTGGAGAACACCTGCCGCTGGATCACCGTGATGGCTTCAGGTCGCGAAGTGCACATCAGCGACCTGCCGCCGGAGCTGCTGAGCCTGCCGCAGGATTCGGCACCAGTGACCAATTGGGAGCAGGCGCTGCGCCAGTGGGCCGACCAGGCTTTGGCACGTGGCCAATCGAGCCTGCTCGACAGCGCCGTACCGGCCTTCGAGCGGATCATGATCGAAACCGCCCTCAAACACACCGCCGGCCGCCGCCGCGACGCCGCCGTGCTGCTGGGCTGGGGACGTAATACCTTGACGCGCAAGATCAAGGAATTGGGGATGAAGGTAGATGGTGGGGATGATGATGAAGGGGATGAGGGTTAACTAGCCGCCAGCTCCTCACTGAGTACCGGATCCAATCGCGGGCAAGTCCGCTCCCACAGGAATTTCGATGGTTTCACCGGCGCGTGAACACCATTGAACCTTGTGGGAGCGGGCTTGCCCGCGATGCTTTTGGGGCCACCGTGCACCGCAGCAATGCACCGTGAACCGCAATCGCGCACAACAACCCGTCCCAAATCCCGTGCTCACCTGCAGAAAAAACCATACCGAAAAAACACAAAAGCCCCGGAATACGGGGCTTTCAGCACTACTCAGCGACTTTTCGTTTCAACATATTAAAAACTGGCACGCCCCCTGCAATAGTCCAATCAGTGATTCGATTCACTACCCAGTTTCGGGGACCTTGGTACAGGCAGGCCGGGGATTCCCCTCTTTATACCGGGCTCATACCGCAACAGCGACGAGCCCACCCGTTTTGGGGTCCTTGGTACAGGCAGGCCGGGGATTCCCTCTTTACACCGGGCTCACGACGCATGCGCGAGCCCTCCCGTTTTGGGGTCCTTGGTACAGGCAGGCCGGGGATTCCCTCTTTACACCGGGCTCACGACGCATGCGCGAGCCCTCCCGTTTTGGGAACCTTGGTACAGGCAGGCCGGGGATTCCCTCTTTTATTGCTCTCGGAGATGGATCTCCAGCCGCCAGCGGTCATCGACCTTGCTACCGGCCCAGTCGCCTTGCAGGGGCCGGGCCGCCACCACCGTCAGCAACAATCCCCCATCACTCAATCGCGTTCGCCAGTTCACGTCTTTACCGTTGAGCTTGAGCTGACCTTTCTGTGCACGGCCTTCAGCCTCGAACAATAGCGCGACACTGCCGTCGACCAATTCGCCGTGGGTTTTGGGTTCGTTGTTGAACCACACCACCAGCCCATCATTGGTCACCTCGACCTGCTGCAAAACGCTGGGGTCAGGCGCAGTCAGACGACCGATCATCAGGCCCACCATCACTCCGACAATCGCCAGTGAACCCATCACCCGCAGGAATAGTTTCGAACGGGGATCGGCTTGCGGCGTAGAATGCTGCTCATCTTTACCTTCGGAGCCGTGCATGTTTCACGTCATCCTTTTCCAACCAGAAATTCCGCCGAATACCGGCAACGTTATCAGGCTGTGCGCCAACAGTGGCTGCCACCTGCATTTGATCGAACCGCTGGGCTTCGAGATGGACGACAAGCGCCTGCGCCGGGCGGGCCTCGATTACCATGAGTATGCCACCCTGCAACGCCACGCAGACCTCGCCAGCTGTCTGGAAAGCCTCGGCCACCCTCGGCTGTTCGCCTTTACCACCAAAGGTTCGCGACCGTTCCATGATGCCAGCTTCGCCGAGGGCGATGCCTTCCTGTTCGGCCCGGAAAGCCGTGGCTTGCCAGCCGAAGTGCTCGACGCCCTGCCCGGCGAACAACGCCTGCGCCTGCCCATGCGCGAAGGCTGTCGCAGCCTGAACCTGTCCAACACCGTGGCCATCGCGGTGTACGAAGCCTGGCGTCAGCTCGGGTTCAAGTAACCGCACGATCCGACGACAGGTTTCGTTTGCTCCATGAAAAAAGCGCCTTTGAAGGCGCTTTTTTCATGGAGCAAACGAAGCTTCTTTTACTGGACGGTCGGAGTTTCGCCAGCCGCCTGCATGCGTTGCAGCTCTTGTGCGTACAGCGCATCGAAGTTCACCGGGGCCAGCATCAGGGCCGGGAACGAACCGCGGGTCACCAGGCTGTCCAGGGTTTCGCGAGCGTACGGGAACAGGATGTTCGGGCAGAACGCGCCCAGGGTGTGGCTCATCGAAGCCGCGTCCAGGTTCTTGATCAGGAAGATCCCGGCCTGTTGCACTTCAGCGATGAACGCTACTTCTTCACCGTTTTTCACGGTGACCGACAGGGTCAGTACGACTTCGTGGAAGTCGCCTTCCAGCGCCTTCTGACGGGTGTTCAGATCCAGACCGACGCTCGGTTCCCACTGCTGGCGAAAGATTGCCGGGCTTTTCGGGGCTTCGAAGGACAAGTCACGTACGTAGATGCGCTGCAAGGAGAATTGCGGTGCGTTTTCTTCTTCGCTAGCTGCAGTGTTCTGTTGGTCAGTCATCTCAGATCCTTTCTGATCTCGGGTCTTATAGGGTTAGCTATTTCTAAGTAACGCAGTCAGGCCTTGAGCATGGCGTCGAGCTTGCCGGCGCGCTCCAGGGCAAACAAATCATCACAGCCGCCAACGTGGGTGTTGCCGATCCAGATCTGCGGCACGGACGTACGCCCGGCCTTCTGAGCCATCGCGGCACGCACCTGCGGCTTGCCATCGACCTTGATCTCTTCGAAGGCCACGCCTTTGTTCTCGAGCAGGTACTTGGCTCGCGAGCAATAAGGGCAGTAATCGCTGGAATAGACGACGACGTTGTTCATATCACTTCACCAGTGGCAGATTGTCGGCTTTCCAGCTGGAAATACCGCCAGACAGCTTGGCAGCGGTGAAACCGGCTTTCACCAGTTCACGGGCATGAGTACCGGCGGTCTGGCCCATGGCGTCGACCAGGATAATGGTCTTGGCCTTGTGCTTTTCCAGTTCGCCGACGCGAGCGGTCAGTTTGTCCTGAGGAATGTTCAACGCGCCAACGATGTGACCGGCGGCGAAATCCTTGGTCGGACGAATGTCGACCACTACGCCTGCGTCCTTGTTGACCAGCCCGGTCAGTTCACCGGTGCTCAGGCTGCGGCCGCCGCCTTGCATCTGATAGGCCAATAGCAGGGCCGCCAGTACAACGAAGATACCCACGAGAATGTAGTGGTTGGTGGCGAATTGAATCAGGTGATCAACCATCGAAGGAGGTTCCAGGGCGTTAAAATGTCGGCCAGTATACACAGCCACTATGGTGGGCCAAACCCCGTCCGGCGGTGACGCGGTCGGAACTTCGCTTTAAACTCCTACTCCCTTTTCCATCGCCCTCTATTAACTCAGCCACGAGTGGAATCCATGACTACCACGCCTAAACCTTTGGTCCTGATCATTCTCGACGGCTTCGGTCACAGTGAGAGCCCTGAATCCAACGCCATCTATGCGGCGAAGAAGCCCGTACTGGACCGTCTGTGGGCCACCGTGCCGAACGGCCTGATCTCGGGCAGCGGCATGGACGTCGGCTTGCCGGACGGCCAGATGGGCAACTCTGAAGTTGGCCACATGAACCTCGGCGCCGGCCGGGTGGTGTATCAGGACTTCACTCGCGTGACCAAAGCGATCCGCGACGGCGAGTTCTTCGAGAACCCGACCATCTGCGCCGCGGTGGATAAAGCCGTTGCTGCCGGCAAAGCCGTGCACTTCATGGGGCTGCTGTCCGATGGCGGCGTTCACAGCCACCAGGACCACCTGATCGCCATGGCTGAGCTGGCCTTCAAGCGCGGCGCCGAAAAAATCTACCTGCACGCCTTCCTCGACGGCCGCGACACGCCGCCGAAAAGCGCCCAGTCGTCGATCGAGTTGCTGGACGCAACCTTCCAGGCCCTCGGCAAAGGCCGGATCGCCAGCATCATTGGCCGTTATTACGCCATGGACCGCGACAACCGTTGGGATCGCGTGTCCCAGGCCTACAACCTGATTGTCGATGGCGCCAGCGAATTCAACGCCGCCACCGCTCAGGAAGGCCTGCAAGCTGCGTACGAACGTGGCGAGAGCGACGAATTCGTCAAAGCCACCAGCATCGGTGAGCCGGTGAAGGTCGAAGACGGCGACGCCGTGGTCTTCATGAACTTCCGTGCCGACCGTGCCCGCGAACTGACCCGCGTGTTCGTCGAAGACGATTTCAAGGAATTCGAACGTGCTCGCCAGCCAAAACTGGCCGGTTTCGTCATGCTGACCCAATACGCCGCCAGCATCCCCGCGCCGTCGGCTTTCGCTGCGGGCAGCCTGGAAAACGTACTGGGCGATTACCTGGCGAAAAACGGCAAGACACAGCTGCGCATTGCCGAAACCGAGAAGTATGCCCACGTGACCTTCTTCTTCTCCGGCGGTCGCGAAGAACCGTTCCCGGGCGAAGAACGCATCCTGATCCCGTCGCCGAAAGTCGCCACCTATGACTTGCAGCCCGAGATGAGTGCCCCGGAAGTCACCGACCGCATCGTCGATGCCATTGAAAACCAGCGTTTCGACGTGATCGTGGTCAACTACGCCAACGGCGACATGGTCGGTCACAGTGGTGTATTCGAGGCGGCGGTGAAAGCTGTGGAATGCCTGGACACCTGCGTCGGCCGTATCGTCACGGCACTGGAAAAAGTCGGCGGCGAAGCCCTGATTACCGCCGACCATGGCAATGTCGAGCAAATGTCCGACGCATCCACCGGCCAGGCCCACACCGCCCACACCACCGAGCCGGTGCCGTTCATCTATGTCGGCAAGCGTGACTTGAAGGTTCGCGAAGGCGGCGTGCTGGCCGACGTGGCACCGACCATGCTGAAGTTGCTGGGGCTTGAGAAGCCTGTGGAAATGACCGGAACTTCGATTCTGGTGTAATCGCGCCGCTCAAACGCCGCCAAACCCTGTGGGAGCAGGCTTACTCGCTCCCACATTGGTTTTGCGGTGTTTTTCTGTCCAGTTATCACACAGCCCCAATTGGGCATTTTTTTTGCTGCGCTTGGCGGGCATACTAGGCCCGTCCCTTTCCCTGGTGTCGCCCGCCTCTATGCTTCGCGTCCTGATAGCCCTCGCTCTGACATGCCTGCTCCAACCGGCCTTTGCCGACGAGCGCACGCAAACCCAACAACAGTTGGACGCCACGCGTCAGGACATTGCCGAGCTGAAAAAACTGCTGGGCAAGCTCCAGGAAGAAAAGTCCGGGGTGCAGAAAGACCTCAAAGGCACCGAAACCGAGATGGGCAAGCTCGAGAAGCAGGTCGAGGCGCTGCAAAAAGAGCTGAAGAAAAGCGAATCCGAGCTGCAGCGACTCGATGCCGAGAAAAAAAAACTCCAGAGCGCGCGCGTTGAACAGCAACGACTGATCGCCATCCAGGCCCGCGCGGCCTATCAGAATGGCCGCCAGGAGTACCTGAAACTGCTGCTCAACCAGCAGAACCCGGAAAAATTCGCCCGCACCCTCACCTATTACGACTACCTGAGCCAGGCCCGCCTGGAGCAGCTGAAGAATTTCAACGAAACCCTGCGCCAACTGGCCAATGTCGAAAAAGACATCTCCATGCAGCAAGCGCAATTGCTGGTGCAGAAAAGCAGCCTCGACAGCCAGCGCGACGAACTCGACAAAGTCCGCAAAGAGCGCCAGCAAGTTCTGGCCAAGCTCAATGACGACGTGAAGGCTCGAGACCAGAAACTGGCCGCCCGCGAGCAGGATCAGGCAGACCTGTCTAAAGTCCTTAAAACCATTGAAGAAACCCTGGCTCGTCAGGCCCGAGAGGCAGAAGAAGCGCGGCAAAAAGCGCTGATCGCCCAGCAGGAAGCCGAAAAAAAGCGGTTACGTGAGGCTCAGGCTGAAGCAGACGCCAGCGACGCCCCACGCAAACCCGCCAAATCGACGCCCGGTGCCCTGGTTTCAAGTTCAGGCGAGACCTTCGGCGGTCCTTTTG
Organism: Pseudomonas sp. 008; assembly: GCF_016861935.1. Classification (NCBI taxonomy): domain Bacteria; kingdom Pseudomonadati; phylum Pseudomonadota; class Gammaproteobacteria; order Pseudomonadales; family Pseudomonadaceae; genus Pseudomonas; species Pseudomonas sp. 008. The sequence goes on from NZ_BOMA01000002.1 coordinate 421,938, forward strand.
CTTCGACTCGCGGCAAACTTCCATGGCCGGTTGATGGTCGACTGCTGGCACGCTTCGGTGAAACCCGTGGCGACGACGCCCGCACCAAGTGGGACGGTGTGATGATCAGCGCCTCCGCCGGCAGCCAGGTGCATGCCGTTCACGGCGGTCGCGTGGTGTTTGCCGACTGGCTGCGTGGGGCCGGGCTGCTGGTGATTCTCGACCACGGCAACGGCTTTTTGAGTCTTTACGGTCACAACCAGACGCTGCTCAAGTCTGCGGGTGACGTGGTAAAAGCCGGTGAGTCCATCTCCACTGTCGGTAACAGTGGCGGGCAGGACACACCAGCACTGTATTTCGCTATTCGTCAGCAGGGTCACCCGAGTGACCCGGCGCAATGGTGCCGCGCGCAAGGATAGGCGTTGAGTCACCTACATTAGGAGTTCGTTCGACATGCTGCATTTGTCCCGCCTTACCTCGCTGGCTCTGACGATCGCCCTGGTGATCGGCGCGCCTCTGGCGTTTGCCGCTCAACCGGCCCCGGCGGTCGCGCCTGCCGGCACTGCTGCGACCACCAAGGCGCCATTGCCGCTGGACGAGTTGCGCACCTTTGCCGAAGTCATGGACCGGATCAAGGCAGCCTATGTAGAACCGGTTGACGACAAGACCCTGCTGGAAAACGCTATCAAAGGCATGCTCAGCAACCTCGACCCGCACTCCGCCTACCTGGGCCCGGAAGACTTCACTGAATTGCAGGAAAGCACCAGCGGCGAATTTGGCGGCCTGGGCATCGAAGTCGGCGCGGAAGACGGTTTCATCAAAGTGGTTTCGCCTATCGATGACACCCCGGCCTCCAAGGCTGGCATCCAGGCCGGCGACTTCATCGTCAAGATCAACGGCCAGCCGACTCGCGGCCAGAGCATGACCGAAGCCGTGGACAAGATGCGCGGCAAGATCGGCCAGAAGATCACCCTGACCCTGGTCCGCGACGGCGGCACTCCGTTCGACGTGACCCTGGTCCGCGCCACCATCCAGGTGAAAAGCGTCAAGAGCCAGCTGCTGGAATCCGGCTACGGCTACATCCGCATCACCCAGTTCCAGGTCAAGACCGGCGAAGAGGTCTCCAAGGCCTTGGCCAAGCTGCGCAAGGACAACGGCAAGAAGCTCAGCGGCATCGTCCTCGACCTGCGTAACAACCCGGGCGGCGTGCTGCAATCGGCGGTGGAAGTGGTCGACCACTTCATCACCAAAGGCCTGATCGTCTACACCAAGGGCCGCATCGCCAACTCTGAACTGCGCTTCTCCGCTACCGGCAAGGACGAAAGCGAAGCTGTGCCAATGGTCGTGCTGATCAACGGCGGCAGCGCCTCGGCCTCGGAAATTGTCGCCGGCGCCCTGCAGGATCAGAAACGTGCGGTGGTCATGGGCACCACCAGTTTCGGCAAAGGCTCGGTACAAACCGTGTTGCCGCTGAACAACGACCGCGCACTGAAAATCACCACGGCGCTGTACTACACGCCGAACGGCCGCTCGATTCAGGCTCAGGGCATCGTCCCGGACATCGAAGTGCGCAAGGCCAAGATCACCAACGAGCAGGACGGCGATTACTTCAAGGAAGCCGATCTGCAAGGTCACTTGGGCAATGGCAACGGCGGCGCCGACAAACCGACAGGTTCCGGCGGCAAAGCCAAGGCCATGCCGCAGGATGACGATTACCAGCTGGCCCAGGCCCTGAGCCTGCTCAAAGGACTGAGCATCACCCGCGGCCACTGAGATGCGCCTGCGGTTACTACTCGGTCTGCTGTGCAGTCTGGCGGGAGTTGCTCACGCAGCACCTGCCACGACAGCGACCACACCTCACAAGGCTTATCTGAGCCTGATCATCGATGACCTGGGGCAGAACCTGCCCCGGGATCGTCGCGTGCTGGCCCTGCCCGGCCCGGTCACCACGGCGATCATGCCCGACACACCCCACGCCACCGAGTTCGCCCGCGAAGCCCATCGCGCCGGCAAGACCGTCATTCTGCACATGCCCATGGACCCGGCCACCGGACCATTCGCCTGGCATCCCGAGTTGCCCATCGAAGAACTTGAAAAGCGCCTGAACGCCGCGTTCAACATGGTGCCCTATACCGCCGGCATCAATAACCACATGGGTAGCCGCATGACCGCTCAGCAACCGGCCATGGCCTGGCTGATGGCGGACTTGCAGCGTCGGCACAAATTCTTCGTCGACAGCCGCACCAGTGCGCAAACAGTGGCCGCCGCCGAGGCGCAGAAGATTGGCTTGGCAAGTGTTTCGCGGGATGTTTTTCTGGATGACGAGCCCACCGAAGCGGCGATCTTCACGCAGCTACAGACAGCGATCAGCCTGGCGCGCAAGCAGGGTTCGGCGGTGATGATCGGGCATCCGTATCCGCAAACTCTGGCGGTGCTGGAGCGTGAGTTGCCCAAGCTCAAGGCACTGGGAATTGAGTGGATCGACATCAAATTGATGATCAGCGTGCGCGGCAATCGTGCGACGGCTGCTCATGGCAAGGATGGCGTCTACCGCTAACTTGCCGCACCACCCACAGTGATTTGCGTAAGGTACAAGGTTCGGTGTTGGGATTTAGAGATACCGCGCCATGATGTCGTCCACCACGCCTTCCTTGCGCAACTGATCCAGCGCAGCCTGCAGCTTGGCCACGGTCTCATCCGGTACGTCCTTGTTCAGCGCCAGGTACAGCTCGGCGCTGTTGAAGCGCAGTACGGTCTTGAGCCCGGTTACCCCGTCCAGCCGCGCCAGGTAACGTCCCGCCGGATCACCCGTAGCCCACAGATCGATCTGACCGTTAGCCAGCTTCTTCGCATTGTCCTGGTCGCGCAGCACCACAATCGGCTTCAGACCTTGCTTGGCCAATGTCTCGGCAATCGCATCGCCCTTGTAGGCACCAATCTTGTATTTACGCGCCTGATCCAGCGATTCCAGGGTGATCTTGCTATCAGCCTTGGCCAGCATGATCCAGTCGTCCGGGCCGATAGGGCCGACCCACTTGAAGAGTTTCTCGCGGTCCGGCAGCCGCGCCATTACGAACACGCCATAACCGGGCTTTTCCAGGGCGAGCTTGTAGATTCGCTCCCAAGGGAAACGCAGCGTCAGGCTGTAGGGGATGTCGGCACGCTTGAACATCTCGCGGACGATGTCCACGGCGATGCCATTGATATTCTCGTCCTGGGCGAAGTTCTTGCCGTTCTTCGCCATGTTGTACGGGGGAAAGTTTTCCGTCAGCAATACCAGGCCGGTGCCGGGACCTTCTTCGGCGCGAGCCCCGTTGATGAGCAACAGAGAAGCGCTGGCGAGGACAAGAAGAAGACGTTTAAGCATGTCGGGCTACCGGAATCCATGGCGTGCCCAAGAGTGCCTTGAGCCCGCCACGCTGTCTACTGGCCTTTTGATAACGGCCTTATATGCAACATTAAAATAATGGGTATCTCAGTCACTGTGGTAGATAGTTACCACCCTCCACCCAGCCTCACCTGATTAATTGCAAATACCCGGCCACAGGCCATTTCTTCAATTAATCAGAGGCACCCTTCAATGAATTCGATCCCCATACTTCTTGCCAGTGCATTGTGCTCACTGTGCACACCCAGTTTTGCGAACAACAGCGATTATGGCGAAGGCCTGCAGAACCTGACCCCTTCCAAAATCCTTGAAAATACCGACGGTTCCCGCGACCACTGGCAAGGTATCGGGCGTCTGGCGATCAATCGCGGTAGCTGTACCGCGGCCCTTCTCGATACACGCGATGAAATCGAGTTGCCGGAAACCCCCGCTTACGTACTTACTGCGGGACACTGCATTGAATTGACCAATGGCAACATCGTGACCGACAGCCCGGTCAGCGGCACCATCACATTCAATTATTTCACCGACACCTCCAAGCTCAAGGCCTATCCGCTGAAGACGACGATATGGCGGAGCATGCAAGGCATTGATATGGCTATAGTTGAATTGGATGTCAGCCTTCAAAAGCTCATTGCGGATGGCATACAACCGTTGAAACTGGCGAGTGAGACACCCGCGAATGGCACCGATGTCTTGATCGTGGGGGCACCAAAAGGTTTCGACCAAATTACATTGCGCATGGCGGCTTGTACTTTGCAGCCCACCCAGGACCTTGTTGAAGGACCATGGGTGTGGCGGAACACCTTTATGACTCGCTGCAAGGACATTCGAGGCGGCAGCTCCGGAAGCCCCGTGCTGGATCGCTATTCAAACGAGATCGTAGGGGTAGTGGGAACAGGAAATTTCGAGGCGGATATTGTCCCATGCCGCGATCATGCGCCCTGCACGCGCGTTGGAAATGACTATGTGGCGGTACACGAAAATGTGTATGGCAACCCCACGGCGCTTCTCAACGGGTGTTTCTCACAAGGCCGTATCGCTCCAAATCCGCCATCGTCCTGCCAACTCTACCCGGCTTTTACCGTTGACGGTGGCGCAGCCGAGTTGGACAGATACAAGAGAGTTAAACAGCTCAATAATGGTTCCATAGTCATCCCGACCTGGAACTATCGATTTTCGATCAGCACTCCCTTCTACCGTCATAAAACCGTTTCCTCCGCAATGAAATGCGAGGAAGCCGAAAATTACAGCGATCCAATAAGTTCAACAGATGCACAAATCAATTCTGAGATAGGTACGAAACCTGGATTCTATTTTCTATGCATTTTAGGTCTGGAATCAGCTGAACAGCACGCCTCAAGAGGCCTCTTGAAAAACGCGTTGTCTTTACCCGTAGAGATATTGGATAACACACCAACCGCGCAGGCCAACTTGTCCATTGAAAGCGACGTGTTTGTAACACTGGCGAAAGCAGAAGAGCCGTATCGGACCTACTCCATCAAGTTTGGTCCTGTAGAAACAACGGACTGTCATCAACCCGAAAAATACATTGAAAACATGACAATGGACTTCTTTATTCCGAGCGAGAAACTTCCGGGAAAGCTTTGCGTCATTGCCTACGACAAATCGGGACAGGCGTCCGAACCGAGGATCGACTTACTGAGCCCGGTGACTGGAACTCATAAGGCTGCGTCATCCAACGCTCAAGCTGCCCCATAACATCGGCCCGGAGCGTTTTCTCCGGGCCGCGGGCCTTCATCGCATCACGATTCCGCGATGGGCCATATAGGCCTTGGCTTCCTGAACGGTGTATTCGCCGAAGTGGAAAATACTCGCCGCCAATACCGCACTGGCGTGGCCTTCAAGAATACCGTCGGCCAAATGCTGCAAGTTGCCGACACCACCGGAGGCGATCACCGGAATCCCCAGCGCATCACTGATAGCGCGGGTGACACCCAGATCGAAGCCGTTTTTCATGCCGTCCTGGTCCATGCTGGTCAGCAGGATTTCGCCGGCACCGAGACCTTCCATTTTCTTCGCCCACTCAACGGCGTCGAGGCCGGTTGGCTTGCGACCACCGTGGGTGAAGATTTCCCAGCGCGGGGGTTCGCCCGGGCCGGAAACTTTCTTGGCGTCGATCGCGACGACAATGCACTGCGAACCGAAATGCTGCGCCGCTTCGCCGACGAATTCCGGGTTGAACACTGCAGCGGTGTTGATCGAGACCTTGTCCGCACCGGCGTTCAGCAGATTGCGAATGTCCTGCACGGTACGCACGCCACCGCCCACAGTCAGCGGGATAAACACCTGGCTGGCCATGCGCTCGACGGTGTGCAGCGTGGTGTCGCGGCCGTCGACGCTGGCAGTGATGTCGAGAAAGGTAATCTCGTCGGCACCCTGCTCGTCGTAGCGACGGGCGATTTCCACCGGGTCGCCGGCATCGCGAATGTTCTCGAACTTGACGCCCTTGACCACCCGGCCGTTATCCACGTCCAGGCAAGGGATGATGCGTTTGGCCAGCGCCATGGTGAGTCCTCAGCCTTTGTACGAATCGCAGAAAGCTTGCGCTTCAGCGACATCGAGGGTGCCTTCGTAGATCGCCCGGCCGGTGATGGCGCCGATGATGCCTGGTGCCTTGGCGTCGAGCAGCGACTTGATGTCACCCAGATTGTGGACACCGCCGGATGCAATGACCGGGATCTTCGTCGCAGCAGCCAGAGCAGCGGTGTAAGAGACGTTGCAGCCCTGCATCATGCCGTCTTTGGCGATGTCGGTATAAACGATCGCGGACACGCCGTCGGCCTCGAATTGCTTGGCCAGGTCGATGACCTGCACGGTGCTGATTTCAGCCCAGCCGTCGGTGGCGACAAAACCGTCTTTGGCATCCAGGCCGACAATCACTTTGCCCGGGAACGCGCGGCACGCTTCGGCGACGAAGGCCGGATCTTTCACGGCCTTGGTGCCGATGATCACGTAGCTCACACCCGCTTTCACGTAGTGTTCGATGGTTTCCAGGGAACGGATACCGCCGCCGATCTGAATCGGCAGGTTCGGGTAGCGCTTGGCGATGGCGGTGACCACTTCGCCGTTGACCGGCTGGCCTTCGAAGGCACCGTTCAGGTCGACCAGATGCAGACGACGGCAACCGCCCTCCACCCACTTGGCAGCCATGCTCACCGGGTCATCGGAGAACACTGTGGAATCTTCCATGCGGCCCTGGCGCAGACGAACACAGGCACCGTCTTTGAGATCGATAGCGGGAATAATCAGCATCTGGCAAACCTTCAAATTCGAGTGTTCAGCTTCGCTCGGAAATCAGTTTTTCTCGAGCGCCCACAGGTCGCTTTCGATGCTTTCGAACCTCTCTTTGAGGTGCGTCTGCACATCGAAAATCGCCCTGTTGTAATAGTGCGGAGCAATTTCGCGGGTAAACAGCTCAAGGATTTCAGCCGCTTCGAACGAACCCAGGTCCAGTTCGAAGCGGTCCTCCATGAAGCGCTTGATCTTGTGATTGGCCTCGCTCTCCTGCTCGGGAGTGAGGGTCAGGATCGGCGGCTTCTTCTTGGCAGCCATTTACCAGCGGCCATCCCACGCGGCGAAATTCTGCAGCAATTGCAGGCCATGGGTGTGGCTCTTCTCCGGGTGGAACTGCACGGCGAAACGCGAGCCATCGGCCAGCGCGGCGGCGAAATCGACCCCGTAATGACCGCTACCGACCACCTGCCGCGCATTGCCGGCAGCGATGTAGTAGCTGTGCACGAAGTAGAAGCGCGCCAGGTCCGGAATGTTGTGCCACAGCGGGTGAATCACCGTCTGCTTCACTTCGTTCCAGCCCATGTGCGGCACTTTCAAATGTTCGCCGTCTTCGTGCAGATCCTTGCCGAAGAACTTCACCTGGCCTGGAAACAGGCCGATGCAGTCGACGCCATCGTTCTCTTCGCTGCTGTCGAGCAAGGCTTGCATGCCCACGCAAATGCCAAGGAACGGACGGTCCTGGCTGACTTCACGTACCAGCGAATCGAAGCCCAGGCGACGGATCTCCGCCATGCAATCACGAATCGCACCAACGCCGGGGAATACCACCCGGTCGGCTTCGCGAATCACGTCGGCATCGCTGGTGATCAAGACCTTGCCGGCACCGACGTGCTCGAGGGCCTTGGCCACCGAGTGCAGGTTGCCCATGCCGTAATCGATAACCGCGACCGTCTGCATTACAGAACGCCTTTGGTCGAAGGCATTTGCCCGGCCATGCGGTCATCCAGCTCCACGGCCATGCGCAGCGCGCGGCCGAAAGCCTTGAACACGGTCTCGATCTGGTGGTGGGTGTTGTGCCCACGCAGATTGTCGATGTGCAGGGTGACGTTGGCGTGGTTGACGAAGCCCTGGAAAAACTCCTGGAACAGGTCAACGTCGAAGCCGCCGACGGTAGCGCGGGTATACGGAACATGCATCTGCAGGCCAGGACGGCCGGAGAAATCGATCACCACACGCGACAGCGCTTCATCGAGCGGTACGTAGGCGTGGCCGTAGCGACGGATGCCTTTCTTGTCGCCGATGGCTTTGGTGAAGGCCTGACCCAGGGTGATACCGACGTCTTCCACCGTGTGGTGGTCGTCGATATGCAGGTCGCCCTTGCTGACAATATCCAGGTCGATCAGCCCGTGACGGGCGATCTGGTCCAGCATGTGCTCAAGAAAAGGCACACCGATATCAAATCGGGCCTTTCCGGTGCCATCCAGGTTGATCGAGGCTTTGATCTGGGTTTCCAGAGTGTCGCGCTCGACAGACGCCATACGTTCGGCCATCACCAGCTCCGCAAAAAATCATTGGGGCGAAAAAGGCAGCCATTATAGGGTCGCGGGCGCTAAACAGAAACACGGGAGGTGATATCACTGACGGAGTGAACCCCGTGTTGTCGGGGATAGACATGTCCGTACAAGCATCTCAGGACCACTGATCGCTCACACGCAGAGCGTGTGAGCGATCAGTTACAGGGGCGATGTGTTTACTTAGTGGAAGAGGACAGCCGTTTTCTGCAGGGTCACCCAAACACCCCACGCCAACGGAATCCCTACCACCAGCCACGCAGCCACCGCCAATGGTTTGGTGCCCGCATCCGCTTTCCACTCCAGCACGGTGCTGGCGTCAGCACCCTTGTCGTGGCCCAGCGCCTGTTCGGCGGCCAGTTCGGCGTCGGTCATGAAGTACTTGTCCGCCACCGGGCGCACCAGCAGGTTGCAGATGAAACCCAGCACCAGCAGGCCCGCAAGGATGTACAAGGTGATGTCGTACGCTGCGGCACGTTCAACACCGATGCTCAGCTGATATTCACGCAGGTAGTTCACCAACACCGGCCCCAACACACCCGCCGCCGCCCAGGCTGTCAGCAGACGACCGTGGATCGCGCCGACCATTTGCGTACCGAACAAGTCCGCGAGATAGGCAGGAACAGTCGCAAAACCACCGCCGTACATCGACAGGATGATGCAGAACGCCGCCACGAACAGCGCAACGCTGCCCAAGTGACCGAGGTTCGGGATCAGCGCGTACAGGGCGAAACCCAGGGCGAAGAACACAAAATAGGTGTTTTTGCGACCCAGGTAGTCCGAGAACGAAGCCCAGAAAAACCGGCCACCGATGTTGAACAGGCTCAGCAGACCGGTGAAACCGGCAGCAATGGCGGCGATCGAGGCCAGTTGCGAAGCGTCCAGTTGACCGAACGTCAGGTCGTTGCCAAGCAATTTGCCGGCGAACACTTCCTGCAACAGCGGCGAAGCCATGCCGAGGATGCCGATACCCGCCGAAACGTTCAGGCACAGCACCAGCCATACCAGACGGAATTGCGGGGTTTTCCACGCCACATTCACGTGGACGTGCCGATGAGTGATCATCGCGTTCGAAGCTTTTTTCGCCGGAGCCGTCCAGCCTTCAGGCTTCCAGCCGGTTGGCGGAACGCGGTAGGACAGTGCGCCACCGATCATGAACACGAAGTAGATAGCGGCCATCACCAGGAAGCTCTGCCATACGCCCACACTGGTTGGCGAAGCAAAGTGGCCCATCAGGGCCGCAGCCAGTGGAGCACCGACCATCGCGCCACCACCGAAACCCATGATCGCCATGCCGGTCGCCATGCCGCGCTTGTCCGGGAACCACTTGATCAGGGTCGAGACCGGCGAGATGTAGCCCAGCCCCAGGCCGATACCGCCAATGACCCCGGAGCCGATCCACATCAGCCAGATCTGGTGGGTATAGACCCCCAGCGCCGAAATCAGCAGACCGCCACACCAGCACAGTGCCGATACAACACCTGCCTTGCGTGGGCCTGCGTGTTCGAGCCAACCGCCCCAGATCGCTGCCGAGCAACCCAGGAAGATGAAGAACAGGGTGTAGATCCAGCCGAGCATCGAGATCGGCCAGTCGCATTGCGACGAAAAGACCTGAGCGATGAAGCTCATGTCCGGCGCACAAGCCACGGCTTTGGTGACGCCCAGGGCTTTGGACAGCGGCAGCCAGAACACCGAAAAGCCATAGGCCATGCCGATGCAGAGGTGGATGGCCAGAGCGGCCGGTGGTACAAGCCAACGGTTAAAACCGGGCTTGGCGATGATGCGTTCCTTGGACAGGAACGCGGGCCGGTCGGCAAAGCCGTCCGCCGTAATGCTCGTAGTCATGGTGTTTCCCCCAATTATTAGTAGGGTTCGCCAGCCGCTCCTCACCCCCAGCCTTTATGCACGCAGACATGACTGTTTTTAGGTGAAGCTTCATTTTAGTGCGACATCACGTCGCAGAAGGACGGACGAACGGGCAGAGGTTACCATTTGCACGTGACAGAAAAACCAAACTGATATCACGTTTTGTATGTCATCCGATCTCGTACCACTGGATGAACATTGTTTTCACGGGGAATGGCTCCGTTTAACTTCACAGGAATTTCCATGCCGATCATTGTCGAGCTGCTGAACCAGGTCACTTATCAGGATCAGCAAGATCTGCAGAAGATCTACCGCGATGCCCCGAGCTGGCTGTTTGCGCCGTTTACAGGGGATGCTGAGCTGATCGAAAGCTGCTTGCGGGACGGCTCGCTGGTCGCCGGACGCTTCAACGATCGGTTGCTGGGCGCAGCACGTCTGCAACGGCACCATGACACCTGGCATTTGTCCCATTTATGTGTACGAAAAATCACCCGCCGCCGTGGTGTTGCCGAGCGCCTGGTAAGCGAAGCGCAGAAAATGGCGGTGCAATCGGGCGCGACATTGCGCCTGCTCGCGCCCGCCGGGCACCTAGAAGCCCAGGCGCTGGCGGCTAAGCTGAAAGTGCCGCTGGATGCGCTCCCGACATGATCGCTGACCGGGCGGCCACTTCGGGGCGCTATACTCCCCGGCTAAATTTCGAATTCGACTAATACAAGGACTCGCCCATGAAAGCGTTCGGCAAAATCCTGGGTCTGGTACTTCTCGGGCTGTTGCTGATCATTGTGGCGCTGGGCTTTGCCCTGACCCACTTCTTCGATCCCAACGACTACAAAGACGAGATTCGCCAGATAGCCCGCGACAAGGCCCACATCGAGCTGACGCTCAATGGCGATATCGGCTGGAGCCTGTTCCCCTGGCTGGGCCTGGAATTGCACGAAGCCAGTGTGGCGACCCTGGCCAAGCCCACCGAGCCGTTTGCTGACCTGCAGATGCTCGGTCTGTCGGTCCGTGTGATTCCGCTGCTGCGCCGCGAAGTGCAGATGAGCGATGTGCGCGTCGAAGGCCTGAACCTGCGCCTGAACCGTGACAAGGACGGCCACGGCAACTGGGAAGACATCGGCAAGGTGCCGGCGCCTGCGGCTGCGACGACCTCGACCACAACGCCCGCCACTACCGGCGAACCCGCGCCAACGACCACCGCCCAGGCCGAAAAACCGGCTCAACCGGTCCGTCTGGACATCGACAGCCTGACCGTCAACAACGCCCGCGTTGAGTACAGCGATGAGAAAACCGGCAAGCAGTTCAGCGCCGAAAGCATCCAGCTGAGTACCGGCCCGGTTCATGACTCGACCAACATCCCGGTCAAACTCACGGCGTTCCTGGGTACCAACCAACCGGTTCTGCGGGTGCGGACCGAGCTGGCCGGCGAGCTGCGCTTCGAGCGAGCGCTGCAACGCTACAAGTTCGAAGACATGAAACTCTCCGGCGAAGTCGCTGGCGATCCGCTGCAAGGCAAGACCATGACCTTCGCCGCTCAAGGTCAGTTGCTACTGGACAAGGCCGCCAACGTCGCCGAATGGACTGGCATCAAGATCTCCGCCAACCAGTTGCGCGCCTTGGGTGAACTGAAAGCCAACGACCTCGACAAGACCCCGCAAATCAGCGGTGGCCTGTCGATTGCCCAATTCGATCTGGCGAAATTCGTCGACAGCATCGGCCAGAAACTCCCGGCGATGGCCGAAGGTAGCCTGAGCAAAGTTGAACTGGTCAGCCAGGTTGCCGGCACGCCGACCAGCCTGTCGCTCGATAACATCAACCTGAAACTCGACGACAGCAACTTCAGCGGCCGCATCGCCATTGAAGACTTCGCCAAGCAATCGCTGCGGGCAACCCTCAAGGCTGACACCTTCAACGTCGACCGTTACCTGCCGCCGAAATCCGCCGAAGCCAACAGCGCAACTCAGGTGCGCAAGGCCGAAGTGGCCAGCACCGAGGCCGATGCCCTGGCCGGCCCTGGCAGCACACCGCTGCCGCCATCACCAACCAAAGGCCCGTGGAGCAGCGACCGCCTGTTCCCGGTGGAGCGCCTGAGCAAACTCGACGTGGACGCCGACCTGACCTTCGGCCAACTGACCCTCGACAAACTGCCGATTCAGAACGCGGCGCTCAAGGCCAACGGCCAGGGCGGCTTGCTGACCCTGGAGAACCTGCGCGGCGATCTGTACGACGGTAACTTCGAAGCCAAGGGCACCCTGGATGTGCGCCAGCAAGTGCCGACACTGAACATGCAGACGCGCATCAACAACGTGCCGGTGGAGAAAATCCTCGAGGGCCAGGGGAAAAATCCACCGGTCAAAGGCCAGGTCACGCTCAACAGCACCCTGACCGGCAGTGGCAATAGCGAGAGCGCGCTGATCGACAGCCTCAACGGCAACGCCAGCTTCGTCATCAACAACGGCATGCTGCTCAATGCCAACCTTGAGCAACAACTGTGCAAAGGCATCGCCACCCTGAATCGCAAAACCCTCAGTGGCGAACCACGGGGCAAGGACACTCCCTTCGAGGAGCTCAAGGGCAACCTGACTTTGCGCAACGGCGTGGCCAATAACCCGGACCTGAAAGTGCGCGTCCCAGGCATGACTGTGAACGGTAACGGCGACATCGACCTGCGGGTGCTGGGCATGGATTACCGCCTGGGCATCATCGTCGAAGGCGACAAGAGCGACATGCCAGACCCGGCTTGTCAGGTCGGCGAGAAATTCGTCGGCATCGAATGGCCGCTGCGCTGCCGTGGCCCGCTGGAGTTGGGCGCCAAGGCTTGCCGCCTCGACAGCGAACGCATGAGCCAGGTCGCCAGCAAACTGGCCGGCGAGCGCATCAGCGAAAAAATCGACGAGAAACTTGGCGATAAAGTCAGCCCGGAACTGAAAAACGCGCTCAAGGGGCTGTTCAAGCGATGAGAGCCGAGCAGTTTTCAACGGCCGTGCTGGATTGGTACGACCGCCATGGCCGCCACGATTTGCCTTGGCAGCAGGGCATCACCCCTTACCGGGTGTGGGTCTCGGAAATCATGTTGCAGCAGACCCAGGTCAGCACGGTGCTGAACTACTTCGACCGGTTCATGGCCTCGCTGCCAACCGTCGAAGCCTTGGCCGCAGCACCGGAAGACGAAGTACTGCACCTGTGGACCGGCCTCGGTTACTACACCCGCGCGCGCAACCTGCAAAAGACCGCGAAGATTGTGGTCGCCGAATATGGCGGCGAGTTTCCCCGTGATGTGGAAAAACTCACCGAGCTGCCGGGTATCGGCCTGTCCACCGCCGGGGCGATTGCCAGCCTGAGCATGGGTATCCGCGCGCCGATCCTCGACGGCAACGTCAAACGGGTGCTGGCGCGTTTTACTGCGCAAGAGGGTTATCCGGGCGAGCCGAAGGTCGCCAAACAGCTGTGGGCGAACGCTGAGCGCTTCACGCCACATGATCGGGTCAACGCCTACACCCAGGCGATGATGGATCTGGGCGCCACGCTCTGCACCCGCAGCAAACCGAGCTGCCTGCTCTGCCCGCTGGAAAAGGGCTGCGAAGCACACATGCTCGGCCTGGAAACCCGCTACCCGATCCCCAAGCCACGCAAAGCCGTGCCACAGAAGCGCACGCTGATGCCGATGCTCGCCAACGGCGATGGCGCGATTCTGCTTTACCGACGCCCTTCCACGGGCCTGTGGGGCGGTCTCTGGAGCCTGCCGGAACTCGATGACCTCGACGACCTGCAACATCTGGCTTCGCAGCACTCGCTGGAACTGGGCAGCCAGCAGGCACTGCCGAGCCTGGTGCACACCTTCAGCCACTTTCAGTTATCCATCGAACCCTGGCTGGTGCAGGTCCAGGAGGCCGGTCATCACGTGGCCGAGGCCGACTGGCTCTGGTATAACCTCGCCACCCCGCCGCGCCTGGGCCTTGCCGCCCCGGTCAAAACCTTGCTCGAGCGCGCGGCCGCCGTATTGAACGCAGGAGAGTCGTCATGACCCGCACCATCATGTGCCGCAAGTACAAAGAAGAACTGCCCGCCCTGGAGCGCGCTCCATTCCCGGGTGCAAAAGGTCAGGACATTTTTGACCACGTCTCGGCCAAGGCCTGGGCCGACTGGCAGAAACACCAGACCCTGCTGATCAACGAAAAACGCCTGAACATGATGAACGCCGAAGACCGCAAATACCTTCAGGGTGAGATGGACAAATACTTTTCCGGCGAGGAATACGCCAAGGCTGAAGGCTACGTTCCACCTGCTCAATAATTGATCAAAAACCGGGGTCGGCACGTAAGCGACGGTAATAATTAAATATTTTTTGAAAACTTGCTTGACGACCCCCTGAAAAACCCGTTTAATGCGCCCCGTTGCCCAGATAGCTCAGTCGGTAGAGCAGGGGATTGAAAATCCCCGTGTCGGCGGTTCGATTCCGTCTCTGGGCACCAAATACCGAAAACCCTGAATCGCAAGATTCAGGGTTTTTTTATGCCTGCGATTTAATCGGACATCACGCAAGCCACCTCTCCTGACTAGTTTTGACCGCCCCAGTGGAAAACCAGATTGCGAGCGGCACCACTGCCCACATCCGCCGTATCACGCCGCACCTCACCTTTATGCGTGGCGATAACGGTGTACTTGCCGGCAGGCAGCTGAACGTAAACCAACGGTCCAGCCTCACTCAGTGTCAGCACGGTCTGCCCTGCGGCTTTCTGAATAACCAGATCCACATCGGGAACGTATTCGTCCTGAGGCCCGGTGGAGAATGTCATGTGCAGGTTGTAGCCCTTGGTTTGCTGAATGGCTTTAGCCTCGTCCTCTCCAATCCCCCCGGACAGGTAGGTAATCCCGTTTTGTTGTTGCTGCTGGACTTGCACGGCCGAGCTGTCAATTGGCTCAAGGCTGGCGGCGTTAAGCGCGACTGGCAACAGCAGTAGGCCGACAGCGGCGATGGGCAGCATGAATGAATGGACGTACTTCATGATGGCGACTCCCGGGTTACGTAGAACCCACTCGTTACTCCTTTTAGATTTATCGCCGAATACTCAAGTTTTAGAACGATTCGGAATTGAGCTCACTGCGAATCGGACTACACGATTTACTCCTCAAGTACGAGCTGTAGTCGGTGGTGTCCTGCAAGACGAATCCGGTATTTCCTTCCGATTTACCAGCAGCGCCCGGCATCCCCGACTATCACTCTCTTGCCATCCTCTTGCGCCTGTTCCCTCCAGCTGCGGAAGATGTCATGAGCCACCTCAAACCCGATAACACTCAAGATCCACAAATGGCTTCACTGCTCGGCAGTCTTGGCGAACTGATCCGTGAAGCGCGTCAAAAGGTGCTGAGAGCGGTCGATACCGTTCAGGTGCAAACCTGTTGGCAGATCGGCCGGCATATTGTGGAATTCGAACAGGAAGGCGCTCGGCGGGCGGCTTATGGCAAGCAGCTGCTGTCGACGCTGGCCAAAGTCCTGACTTCCGAGTTTGGAAAAGGTTTTGACGAACGCAATCTGCGATACATGCGGGACTTTTATCAGACCTTTCCAATTTGGAACGCAGTGCGTTCCGAATTGAGCTGGACCCACTACCGCAGGCTGCTGCGAGTCGACAACGACAACGCTCGCCACTGGTACATGAACGAATCAGCGCTCCAGAACTGGTCAAGTCGCGCCCTCGAGCGTCAGATCAACACCCTCTACTACGAGCGCCTGCTGGCGAGTCGCGACCGGTCTGCCGTCAAACAGGAAGCCGCCATCAACATCCAGCAAATGAACGCCAGCCCTCGGGATTTCATCCGGGACCCCGTGCTACTGGAGTTTCTCGGCCTGCCCAATGCGGGCCTGGTTCAGGAAAGCGAACTTGAACAAGCACTGATCGATCAACTTCAGGGTTTTCTGCTCGAACTGGGCAAAGGCTTCGCCTTCATCGCTCGCCAGCAACGCATCAGTACCGAGAGCAAAGACTTCTACATCGATCTGGTGTTCTACAACTACCTGCTCAAGTGCTTCGTCATCTTCGACCTCAAGCGTGGCGTACTGACCCACCAGGATGTCGGCCAGATGGACATGTACGTGCGCATGTACGACGACCTCAAGCGCGGACCGGAGGACCGCCCCACCGTCGGCCTCATTCTCTGCGCGCAAAAAGATGAATCGGTGGTGCGCTATTCAGTGCTGCAAGGCAATGAACAACTGTTCGCAAGTACCTACAGACTGGTGCTGCCGAGTGAGGAGGAACTTCGCACAGAACTGGATCGGGAATGGGCGGTGCTTGAGGAACGGTTACTCAAACGCCCCCGATAAGCGCGGGCAGATTGTTCATAAACGGCATGACGACTATGGTGAGTAGCTCGCCGCCAAGGTTCAAATCCGATGAACTTACAGGACATGCCCTCACTGGCCCCGACTCAATTCGAGTTGCCGTTGCCCACCCGCACACCCGGCGAATCCTTCAAGGAGCCCGCCGCCGACGGCTTCCTCCTTGGCGGCTTCACCTGGCGGCACGCCCTTCAAGACCCGTCCCGCCCGGTGGTGATCATCAACGCCGCCACCTCAGTCCGTTGCCGACACTATTCGCGCTTCGCCGATTACCTGTTCGCCAACGGCTTTGACGTGATCACTTATGACTACCGTGGCATTGGCGAGTCGCGTCCCGCATCGCTGAAAGGGCTTGAGGCCTCATGGTCCGACTGGGGCGCGCTGGATTTCGAGGCGATGCTGCAAAAAGCGCAGCGCGAATTTGCGGGACAACCCATCAATGTCGTCGGCCACAGCTTCGGCGGCTGTGCTGCGGGACTGGGGGCCTCCGGGCATTTGATCCGACGCCTGGTGACAGTGGGCGCGCAGTTCGCTTACTGGCGTGATTACGCCCCCGCTCATCGCTGGCGAATGTTCGCCAAGTGGCACGTGGTGATGCCGTTGATGACGATGCTTTGCGGCTACTTCCCTGGCAAACGCCTGGGCTGGCTCGAAGACACCCCCGCCGGCGTGGTTCGCGACTGGAGCACACCCAGCAACCGATATGAGAAACGCCCCAGCGGTCGTCTCATCCACGCCAGAACCGGTCGGCTCCCCTTCGCCAACGTCAGCGCACAAACCCTGGCCATTAGCCTCAGCGACGATCCCTACGGCACGATTCCAGCCATAGAACGCCTGCTTGGCTACCTCACCGGCAGTACAAATACCCACCTGAGAATCACACCTGAGGACATCGGCGAAGAAGAAGTCGGACATTTCGCCTTTTTTCGCAGCGCATACCAAGCCACACTATGGCCCATTGCATTGTCCTGGCTGCAGACCGGCGAGTTGGCCCCCGATACACCCGGGCGGCGAATGCCACGCAACTGATTTGATGCACCCTCTCAACGAATTACGGAACGACGCCCATGGCCTCCGCCAACAAGCAGAACAAACGCGCCTCCCGCGCCAAAGCCAAGGCCAAGCAGAACCGCACCCAGCGGGCCGCCGCGCCGGTCGAGCTGGACCCGAACGACGATCGCATCGACTTCGAATCGGTGGACCTGACCGAACTGTTCAAAAAAATGATCGACGCCGAAAAGTCCAGCCAGCAGGCCATGTGCACAGCCTTCCTTGAAGACCCACTGCTGGAGCTGGTGTACGAACAGGAAGGCGAAGAAGGCGCGATGGACTTCATCCTCGCAGCGCTGATCGAGTACCGCCAATGGTCCACCGAGACCGACGAAGCCGGCGCCCTGGCGTGGATCGAATCACCGGCCTTCCAGGCTGATTACGTGGCGGCGTCCGACGCCATCGCGGCCCAAACCCAACAGAAAACCCACTGAGTTCCCATGGCATCCCTGAATAAGCAACAGAAACGCGCCAAACGTGCAAAGGCCAAAGCCAAACAGATCCGCATGGTCGGCAGAAAGCCTGCCGATCTGAACGATGACCTGGGTGAGATCGGCGAGCCGATCCCGGAATACACCCTGGCGATGTTCAGCAAAATGCGTGACGCCGAAGCCACCAGCCGCAACGACATGCTGCTGACCCTGCTGTCGAACCTTGCCGGGATCATCAGCGACCATCCAGAACTGCTGGACATGGAAAACGCCGACAACGAAGCCATGGCCGCCACGCACCTGGCCGCCGACATGCTGATCGATTACCGCATGTGGGCCGATGGCATGGACCGCGATACCGCCCAGGCCTGGCTGACCGATCCGCAATTCATCACTGACTTTGGCGATGCGCTGGACAGTTATCGTCAGTCGCTGGATGCGCAGGAAGAAAAGGGCGAGTAGACACGCCTCCTCTTCAGAACTAAAAACGGCCGCGTGTCATCACTGACAGCGGCCGTTTTGCGTTACGCGGTACGGATCAGCTCAGCACCACCGCGCCCAGTTTCTGCAGCTTGCGACGACGCGCCACAATCAAACCGGCAGCCACCACCAACACGCTCAACAGACCCGTCGCGAGGATCTCCACGCGATGCGCTTCCTGGAACAGCATGATGGTCAGGGCGGCGATGATGAATACGATCACCGCGTAGGTCAGACCCGGGAACAGCCACATGCTGAAGGCGATTTTTTCACCGCGAGCCATGCGCTGTTTGCGCATACGCAGTTGCGAAAACGCGATCACCAGGTACACCAGCAACGCGATGGCGCCAGAGCTGGCCAGCAGGAATTCGAACACGGCAGCCGGGGCCACGTAGTTGGCGAAGACTGCAAGGAATGCCGCAGCGGTCGACAGCATCACAGCCCAATAAGGCGTGCCGCTGCTATTGGTGCGCTGGGAAACGGCCGGCGCGTCGCCGCGTTTACCCAACGAGAACATCATCCGCGAAGCGGTGTAGAGCGCGGAGTTCAGGCAGCTGGTGACCGCAACCAGAACCACGATATCAACGATCAGCTTGGCATTCGGGATACCCATGCGCTCAAGCACGGTCTGGTAAGAACCAACACTGGCCAGAATCGGGTCGTTCCATGGCACCAAGGCCACAACGATGAAGATGGAGACGAGGTAGAACAAGCCAATCCGCCAGATGACCGAGTTGGTGGCCTTGGAAATCTGCTGGCCAGGGTTCTTCGATTCCGCGGCCGCGATGGTCACGATCTCAGTACCCATGAAGGAAAACATGGTGGTCAGAATCGCGCCGAGCACCGCGCCCATGCCGTTTGGCAGGAAGCCTTGAGTGTCAAACAGGTGCGACACGCCGCTGACCTGGCTGGTGGGCAGGAGGCCGAAGATCGCCAGAATGCCCAGACCGATAAAGCCTATGATCGCCACGACTTTGACCAGGGCGAACCAGAACTCGAACTCGCCATAGTTCTTCACGCTGAACAGGTTGGTCACCGTCAGCAGTAACGTGATGACCAAGGTGAAGGCCCAGATCGCCACGTTCGGGAACCAGGCATGCAGAATGGTCGCCGCAGCGTTAGCTTCCAGCGGGATGACCAAAACCCAGAACCACCAGTAGAGCCAGCCGATGGTGAAACCGGCCCAGTGACCGATCGCACGATCGGCATACGTCGAGAAGGAGCCTGTATCTGGCGATGCAACGGCCATCTCGCCGAGCATGCGCATGACCAGAACCACCAGCGCACCGGCGGCAGCGTAGGCCAACAGCACGGCCGGGCCTGCAGCGGCGATGGCGTGGCCGGAGCCGACGAACAGCCCGGCGCCGATAACACCGGCGATCGACAGCATGGTCACATGACGCGGTTTAAGCCCCTGTTCGAGGCCATTGGAGCTTTGCGTACTGCTCATTGAAACTACCTTTGCCTGGAAATCGATTCAGTCCACCCTGCCTGAAAATCCCTTCTCGTAAAAAGAATCCAACAGAGTGTTCCTTATTCTGCACGCAATAATTGCGCCAAAATGTTTCACGCCCCCGGTATACGCGGCCTGTGCGCCGATGGAGCGCTTATCGCAAGTCATTGAGATTAATGGCAATTAGCCAGAGCGTTACCTTGCCACCCACTTCAGGAACGAATCCATGCACCGGAAACACACCCAAAAAGGCAGGCGCGCACAATAAAAGTGCAGATCAGGAACGTTTGGCCGGTTAGCGCTTCCAACACCCCGCCAAAGCTGGCAACATCGCGCCTTTTTTTACGGGACAGCCGCACCCCATCGGGTTCAAACGGCTGTTCGGTTGATAGCAGCGCGACAGTCTGCTGTACCGATGCGACAACCTGCCACATGCCATCCGTTTACCGTCCCGAGCGCTGTTGGCTGCCATTCGAACGCTATGCTAGCTTGGCCGCCTCGCCAGGAAGGCGACCAACAGCAGGAGCGCAACACACTATGAGGAACGCACATGGCTGAGGCCACGCCCGCGCTTGAAATCCGCAACTTGCACAAACGCTACGGACAGCTTGAGGTGCTCAAAGGCATCTCGCTGACCGCCCGCGACGGCGACGTGATCTCGATCCTGGGCTCCTCCGGTTCCGGCAAGTCCACGTTCCTGCGTTGCATCAACCTGCTGGAAAACCCGCACCAGGGCCAGATCCTGGTGGCCGGCGAAGAACTCAAGCTCAAGTCCGCCAAGAACGGCGAACTGGTCGCTGCCGACGGCAAACAGATCAATCGCCTGCGCAGCGAGATCGGTTTTGTATTTCAAAACTTTAATCTCTGGCCGCACATGACCGTGCTCGACAACATCATCGAGGCCCCGCGCCGCGTACTCGGTCAGAGCAAGGCCGAGGCCATCGAAGTCGCCGAAGCCCTGCTGGCCAAGGTCGGCATCGCTGACAAGCGCCACGCCTACCCCGCTCAACTCTCCGGCGGCCAGCAGCAACGCGCAGCCATCGCCCGCACTTTGGCAATGCAACCCAAGGTGATCCTGTTCGACGAACCCACCTCCGCCCTTGACCCGGAAATGGTCCAGGAAGTACTTAATGTCATCCGCGCGCTGGCCGAAGAAGGCCGCACCATGCTGCTCGTGACCCATGAAATGGGCTTCGCCCGTCAGGTTTCCAGCGAAGTGGTGTTCCTCCACCAGGGCTTGGTAGAAGAACAAGGATCGCCGCAGCAGGTGTTCGATAGCCCGCTTTCGGCGCGCTGCAAACAATTCATGTCCAGCAACCGCTAACGGAGCTACCCGCATGCAGAACTACAAAAAAATCTTCCTGGCTGCGGCCGTCACCCTGGCCTTCAGCGCCGGTGCCGCCGCCGAGACCTTGAAGATGGGCATCGAAGCGGCCTACCCGCCGTTCAACAATAAAGATGCCAGTGGCAATGTCGTCGGCTTCGACAAAGACATCGGCGACGCCTTGTGCGCCAAGATGAAAGTCGAGTGCACCGTGGTCACCTCCGATTGGGACGGCATCATCCCGGCCCTGAACGCCAAGAAGTTCGACTTCCTGATCTCCTCGATGTCGATCACCGATGAGCGCAAGCAAGCGGTGGACTTCACCGCACCGTACTACTCCAACAAACTGCAGTTCATTGCCAAAAAAGACGTCGACTTCAAGACCGACAAGGCTTCGCTGCAAGGCAAGGTGATCGGCGCCCAACGCGCGACCCTGGCCGGCACCTGGCTGGAAGACAACATGGAAGGCGTCGAAGTCAAACTCTACGACACTCAGGAAAACGCTTACCTGGACCTGACTTCCGGTCGTCTGGACGGCATCCTGGCCGACAAATACGTCAACTATGAGTGGCTGAAAAGCGACGCAGGCCGCGCTTACGAATTCAAGGGCGACCCGGTAGAAGAAAGCGACAAGATCGGTATCGCCGTTCGCAAGAACGACCCGATCCGCGAAAAGCTGAACGCTGCGCTGAAAGAAATCGTCGCTGACGGCACCTACAAAAAGATCAACGACAAGTACTTCCCGTTCAGCATCTATTGATTCTGACCTGTCTGACCGGCGCCGTTCGCTGACGGCGCCAGTCCTTGGCATTGCCTGCCGCGATTTGAAAAGAAATCCATGATTATCGACCTCTACGGATTCGGCCCGGCGCTCGCCGCTGGCGCGCTGATGACTGTGAAACTGGCACTCTCGGCCTTGTGCCTGGGGCTGGTGCTCGGTCTGCTCGGCGCCTTGGCCAAGACTTCCCCGTACAAGCCGCTGCAATGGCTTGGCGGCACTTATTCAACGCTGGTTCGCGGCATCCCGGAATTGCTCTGGGTGCTGTTGATCTACTTTGGCACAGTCAACCTGATGCGTGCGCTGGGTGAGTTCTTCGGCAATCCCGACCTCGAACTCAACGCCTTCGCCGCCGGCGTGATTGCGCTGGGGCTGTGTTTCGGCGCCTATGCCACGGAAGTGTTTCGCGGGGCGATTCTGGCGATTCCCAAAGGTCACCGTGAAGCCGGTGTGGCCCTGGGCCTGTCGAAATTCCGCATCTTCACCAAGTTGATCATGCCGCAGATGTGGCGCATCGCCCTGCCGGGCCTGGGCAATCTGTTCATGATTCTGATGAAAGACACTGCGCTGGTATCGGTCATCGGCCTGGAAGAAATCATGCGTCACGCGCAAATCGGCGTGACCGTGTCCAAGCAACCGTTCACCTTCTATATGGTGGCCGCCTTCATGTACCTGGGCCTGACCATTCTGGCCATGACCGGCATGCACTTAATGGAACGACGCGCCGCTCGCGGCTTTGCGAGGAGCACCCAATGAATTGGGAAGTCATCATCAAGTGGCTGCCAAAACTGGCCCAGGGCGCGACGCTGACCCTGGAACTGGTGGCCATCGCCGTGATTGCCGGGTTGCTGCTGGCAATTCCGCTGGGCATCGCTCGCTCATCGCGACTCTGGTATGTGCGGGCATTCCCCTACGGCTACATCTTCTTTTTCCGTGGCACGCCGTTGCTGGTTCAGCTGTTCCTGGTCTACTACGGCCTGGCGCAATTCGATGCGGTGCGTAACAGCTCGATGTGGCCGTACCTGCGCGATCCGTTCTGGTGCGCCACCGCGACCATGACCTTGCACACCGCGGCCTACATCGCCGAGATCCTGCGTGGCGCGATCCAGGCGATTCCACCGGGCGAGATCGAAGCGGCGCGGGCGCTGGGCATGTCCCGGGCCAAGGCGTTGTTCTACATCATGCTGCCACGTGCTGCGCGTATCGGCCTGCCGGCGTACAGCAACGAAGTGATCCTGATGCTCAAGGCCAGTGCCCTGGCCAGTACCGTGACCCTGCTGGAGCTGACCGGCATGGCCCGCACCATCATTGCTCGCACCTACCTGCCGGTTGAGATCTTCTTCGCTGCGGGCATGTTCTATCTGCTGATGGCTTACGTGCTGGTGCGCGGCTTCAAGCTGCTGGAGCGCTGGTTGCGCGTCGATGCCTGCCAAGGGCGTTGATGCCTGCGTGCTGACGGGCGAGCCCCTACTCGCCCGCTTCGCTGCGCTGGATGCTTTTCTGATCGAGCATCAGGCGCTGTGGAAGCCCCGACCGTTTACCCATCTGCAACTACCCTGGGAAGCGTCCTACCCGGAACTGGCGTTGTGGCTACGCGGGCGGTCGCTGGAAGATGCGGAAAACAGTCATAACCAGCCTGGCTGGCTCGATGCGCCGGAGCCGTTTGCTTCATTGGCAGCGATGTCTCTTGAGCTGAGTGCGGTAGGTGAATTGCCGGCTCGTGCACTCGAAGCGGCGGGCCATCGGTTGAATGTGGATGTGCCGGGGCGCAAGTGGCAGCAGATTGAAGCGTTCGCCGGCTGCTTGCAGTTTGCCCGTGCACCGACGCATTGGCTGGACTGGTGTTCGGGCAAGGGCCATTTGGGGCGACGCCTGCTGCAAACCGGTCAACAACTGACCTGCCTGGAATACGACCCGGCGTTGGTCGCCAGCGGCGAGGCACTCAGCCAGCGCCATCAAATGCATGCGCTGCATGTCGAACAGGATGTACTCGCGCCTGGCGCAGCCTCTTTATTGAATGCCGATCACACACCCGTAGCGCTGCACGCCTGCGGGGATCTGCAT
The DNA here is from genome assembly GCF_016861935.1 of Pseudomonas sp. 008. NCBI lineage: Bacteria > Pseudomonadati > Pseudomonadota > Gammaproteobacteria > Pseudomonadales > Pseudomonadaceae > Pseudomonas > Pseudomonas sp. 008. The sequence goes on from NZ_BOMA01000002.1 coordinate 445,920, forward strand.
GTGCGACTGATCCAGCTCGCCAGCGCCGCCGGTTGCAAACAACTGGCCATCGCACCGTGCTGTTACAACCGGATCAGTCTGAACACCTATCGGCCACTTTCCTGTGCGGCCGAGCGCTCCAACCTACACCTTTCCCTCGATGATCTTGCGCTGCCGATGAGCGAAACCGTCACCGCCGGCGCACGCGTCCGACGCCAGCGCGACACCTCCATGGCCCGGCGCCTGGGGTTCGACCTGCTGCAACGGCAACTTCGCGGTGTCGACGACTACCTGCCCACCCCTTCCCTGCCCAGCGCCTGGCTGGACAAACCTTTCGCCGATTACTGCCGCGATCTGGCCGCACTCAAAGACTTATCCACAGTCGGCACGCCAGATTGGGTCGCACTGGAAGCCGCCGGTTGGCAGCGATTGGCCGAAGTGCGCAACCTGGAGCTACTGCGAGGCCTTTTCCGACGGCCGCTGGAGCTGTGGCTGGTACTCGATCGGGCACTTTTCCTCATTGAGCAGGGTTATATCGTTCGCCTCGGCACCTTCTGCGAATCCCCACTCACACCGCGCAATTTCCTGCTTCTGGCAGAGCGCCCTTAAACAGTCTCAACCTGTGGATAACTCTGTTGATGGAATTATCGTGGATCCAATATCCACGCTGTTTTACGCCTAAAACACTACTGGTCATTTTTTGTTCACAAAAATAAAAAACCCGTAAAACAGGCATTTGCGGACAAATGAGAACGAGTCCACAAAAGCGCAATGATCAAGCAGATTCCGCCAGCCCGTTGTGCATAAGCATTCAATCAAAACGACATAACCGCCGAATTCCGGACATCACGGGCGGAAAATTGCGCCTTGTAATCCCCCTTGCTATACACGCATACGAAGGCGCCGACAGTGCGGCCAAGAACAAGAAAAATCTTCGACCGTGACGTTCTGCAGAGGCCATCAATTCAGCCACCCCGTCACCAACACCAAAAACCACCTCCCCGCCGCCCTGCAACGCGCTGAACACGCCGAAGCGCAACTGCGGGCGATGCAAAACAGCCGAGCCTGGCGCACCCTGCAGAAACTCAAGAAAGTACTGCATCGCGCCTGACCGAAAGCCTGCGCAAAAATAGTCTGAATTCAGGGGTTTACAGAACCAACCCAATCGCTATAATCGTCGCCCTGACACGCCGGTATAGCTCAGATGGTAGAGCAACTGACTTGTAATCAGTAGGTCCCGGGTTCGATTCCTGGTGCCGGCACCATACAAAACAAAGCCCTCGCGGAAATACGAGGGCTTTGTTGTTTCTGGCATCTATAAAAACTGCCCTTGTAGATACCGTCTTAACCCTCCCCTGCGCCAAATCTACCTGCACACCGCCCCATCACAATTTCACTTCAGCGCTAAGCACTTAACTGCCTAATCCAGTCAAGGCTCGCCACGGTAGAACCGGAAGGCCGGTATTCACACCCGATCCATCCTGTGTAGCCACGCTGCTCCAGCGCTGCGAACAAGGCTGCAAAGTCGATGCTACCCGTTCCCGGTTCGTGACGCCCCGGGCAGTCGGCAATTTGCACATGAACTGTTCTGTCGTAAAACCGAGCCAGAACATCTGCTGCGTCTCCAGTCAGAAGCTGGGCATGGTAAAGATCGAGGATCAGCCCGACACTCGGGAAGGTTTCCAGCACTTGTTGCGCCTTGCTGAAGTCAGACATGTAATAGCCCGGCATCTCCTGCGCACAAATTACTTCGATAAGCGGCCGCAAGCCCTGATCCTCGAAGTACTTGACGGCATACTCCAGGTTGCTCCCGAAGACACGCCCTGCATCATCCTGCGTCGTAACACCAGACATAATGTGGACATCCGAACATGCCAGCGCCTTTGCATAGCTGGCGGCCCGGAGCAGACCGTTGCGAAACTCTTCCTCCTTGCCCTGCAAGGCAGCGATGCCTTTGGTAACGCCAGCCGGTGCAGCGAATTGAATCAACGGCAGACTGTATTGAGCCAGATGGTCGGCCAAGAGACTCGCGTCGAACTCATAGGGCGATGGGAACTCCACCGCCCGAAAACCAGCTGCGGCGGCGGCGTCGATGCGTTGCAGAAAAGGCAATTCATTGAATTGGAAGCCGAGATGAGCATTGAACTTGAGCATTGGGTAAATATCCATCCTGGGAAGAAAATCATCAGCCTGGAGCATCCTTCGCAACTCCAGCACCGCACTATAGGTTTACGTTGTCAGCAAGCTCAAATCATGCGGGTCTTTTTTGCTCAAACCAGGGATACGACGATTTCCATTTGGGAAAATAACGTTGCCCCTTTTCCACTTCTCAGGGGCCATCGTTCCCGGATGCCGCTCCTGGCTGGGGCTCTTTGCCAATAAAAGGGGCGGTTTCCACTTCCAGCATCAGCAACACCATTTCCGTTAACTCGGCGTCGGACTTCTGTCCCGCATAGAGGTCGTGGAGTGCTTTGGCAAAGGGGATGCGCAGGTCCTGGTTTTCTTGGCGGGCGGTATCGCTGGATTGCATGAGTTCGCTGATGGCTCGCAGCACAGCCGCTTGCCACCGAGCGGTGGTCCTGGGACCACCGCTGGTGATTGCAATCAACTTATCCTTCGTCAGCTGGCGAAGGGCAGGTTCTCGCAACGGCTTATGCGGCTTTGGGTTGCGAGTGATCTTTGACATACCGGACGATACTCAGCGTTTCCTGCCGGAACTGCTCGTAGTCGATCTGCTGGGCGTTAATAAAGGTGCTGCCCATCATGGTCAGCGAGCCCATAAAGCTGGCTTCGGAAATTTCCTCGTCGCTCGCGCCAAACAAGCGCGCGGCTTCGGTATGGAACAGAGCGCAATACTTGCAACGGGTCGCCCCGGATACCGCCAGACCTATCAACTCCTTGTACTTATTAGGAATCTTGGTATCTGCCAGCCAAAAATCCCGGGCTACGCCCCAGAATCCGATCGCGCCGCCTTCCGGCATCTGCTTGATCCACTCCGGAACCAGACCCAGGGTCTGTTCAATTTCCTGATAGGTATCACGAATGGCCATTTGACACCTCCTTACCTCTGTAGAGACATCTTCTATAGAGATATAACTAGTTTAGTTCCCTGGCGGCCATGCCAGAGCCGGCTGCAGCACGACTTCAGCAAATGAACTCTTAACCATCGTAGAAACAACAGGATGGATTTAGACTTTTCGGGCGCAATGACGTACCGCTCAGTACCTGGAGTTATCAGACTTGGCGGGCTGGCTAAGAGACGATCTTCGGATGATGCACGTGCTGGTAAAGCGTGCACCATACAAAACAAAGCCCTCGCAAAAACGCGAGGGCTTTGTTGTTTCTGAAGTTTGAAAAAACAGGTCTTAGTGACCCGCACTCTGCCCGCCATCAACGTGCAAAATTTCCCCGGTGACAAAGTTGGCGCTGTCCAGATACACCACAGCCTGAGCGATATCGCCGATTTCGCCCATGTGCCCAACCGGGTGCAAACTCCCCAGCGCTTCATGGGTTTCCTCACCATGCATCGGCGTTTTGATGATGCCGGGGCTAACCGCATTCACTCGAATCCCGCGCTTGGCGTACTCGATGGCCAGGGATTTGGTCGCCGCGTTCAAGCCACCTTTGGTCAACGAAGCCAGTACCGATGGCACACCGTCAATGGCGTGGTCCACCAGGCTGGTGGTGATGTTGACGACGTGGCCTTTGCCCTGCTTTTCCATCTCGGTGATCGCGAGTTGGGTGATGTAGAAGAAACCATTCAGGTTCACCGACAGCACCGCGGCATAGTCTTCAGGGGTGTAGGCGGTGAACGGCTTGGCAACGAAGATCCCGGCGTTGTTGACCAGTGTGTCGATGCGGCCAAAACGTGCGATCGCTTCACGAATGACTTGCTGAGCGACCGCCGGGTCGCCGATGTCGCCCGCCACGGTGAGGATGTCCGGGTCGGTGGACGGTTTGATCGAACGCGAGGTGGCGACAACCTTGTAATCGAGATCACGGAAAGCCTTGACCATGCCTGCACCGAGACCTTGGGATGCGCCAGTAATAACGATGACTTTTTTCGAATTGCTCATGATGAACCTCTACTCATAAATGATGGTTTGAAAAAGTGATTAATCAGGCTTCAACAGGCGCCTGCGCCATTTGTCTCAACATCTGTTCGTAGTACTCGACCGATTGCGAACCGGACACCAGGTGACGACCGTTCAGCACCATGGCCGGTACCGAATTAATCCCGCGCTCGCGGTAAAACACTTCAAGCTCACGCACTTCCTGGGCAAACGCTCCGGATACCAACACTTCGCGCGCACTCGCCGCATCCAATCCCACTTGCGTCGCTAGTCGAACCAGCGTTTCGCGATCGTTCGGGTTCTGGCCGTCGGTGAAATAAGCACGCAGCAGGGCTTTCTTGAGTGCGACCTGACGCCCTTCCTGCAACGCCCACAACAGCAACCGGTGAGCATCGAAGGTGTTATGGAAGTGGGTGCGCTTCTCCAGATCGAACTTGAACCCGATGGCCTCACCCCGAGCGATCTGCATCGCTTTACCGGCGGCGACGTCCTCGGCACTGCGCCCGTACTTGCGCATCAAGTGCGCAACCGCGTTCTCGCCTTCGGCCGGCATGTCGGGGTTCAGTTCGAAAGGCTTGAAAGTCAGCTCGACCGAGACCTCACCCGCCACGTTCTCGATCGCTTGCTCCAGCGCCGTCGCACCCAAGGCACACCACGGGCACACCACATCGGAAACGAAATCAATGGTGACGGAGGCGGTCATGACTGCCCCTCCGCCTCAGCCAGTTGCTTGCGGTACTGGGTGGTGGTGATACCGGCATAGCCCCAGTTATCGGTGTCGACTTCCTCGATCACGATGTGGGTCAGGTCCGGGCGTTTGTTGAGGACGCGTTCCAGGGTTTCAGTGATTTCGGCGATCACCTGAGCTTTCTGCTCCGAGGTAACACCATCGCGGGTAATGCGTACGCTGACAAAAGGCATGATGAGTCTCCAGTGACCTGCCCTTCGGGATGATGGGTAGGTGGGTGGAGCTCAATGTAAGAGGTTGGTTTGGGGGGATAAAGGTGGGGGTAGGAACATCATTAGTTACGCGGTGTAATGAACTGTAGTGGTCTAATGAAACCGGATACCCATTTAGGTGAGAATGCTCGCCAGATCGTGCCGTCAGTGTAGACATGAGGCATTAACGTGTCGCAGTTTTTCACTTTTTGCGACACGTTTTTGGAACATGTCGCCGCGGACGACATATTGGCCACACGTGTTACCCAAATCGAGTTTTGGCGACACGAGCTCATCCAAGGCGTGGGCCTCCCGAATTCAATCTGGGCTTTTAGTTTCCGGTGTCACACCTCACTGACTTCAAACACAAACGAGATCCTGCGACTGCTCGCACTCCACACATACCGAATGTGCTTCCCCTGCTTCGGAATGGACACGGCCGGCGGCCGAAACGCGGCAACACATTCATGCCCAGGCAATCGAACGCTGTTGTAGAGCAATCCCCAAGACAACGTTTCGCGCAGTTGCCGGGCAAAGGTCTGGGCTGGACCGTAGGCGTTGGGATCCGGGTCGTGCAGGTGTGGGTAGTCGGCGCGGATGTCGTGCAGAGGTTTGACCACCCGGTTGACGTAGGTACGCATGGTCAACTCAAGATCCGGTTCGTTGGTCGCGGCGAGGAAGCGTTCCTGGTGATAACTCGTCTCGGCAATGGCCGCTGCCTGGCTGCTGGCGGCGTAGTAGACACCAAAGGTGCCGTCGGTGAAGCGACTGGTTTTGCCGATGTGGGTGAACGCGGCCATCACCGGTGTGGAGCCGGGGCCGGAGATGCGGTCTTCGGGGCGCACGCGGGTGAGCACGCCGGCTTCTTCCATCAGCCGATCGTTGGTCAAGGCTTCCAACGCGTAGGCAGTGGGCAGGTCTTCAGGGTCGAGAACGTCTTCGAACAACGAGATCGGCGGGAAGCAGCTATTGACGATCCGATAGGCCCGCGGCCACTGCGGGTCGGCCAGTTCCGGCGCCATCAACCGCGCACCCCGTCGAGATAACGGCGTACGTCAGCGATGTCGACCACGCGACCGGCCAGCATGTAGCTCAATGCCGATTGGCCATTGAACGGTGCGGCGGTGTTGGGGCTGCTGACCCATGTGTAGGCACGTTCGCGACTGTTGCTGAAGATGATGCTCAGCGCTTTGTGGATGCCCATCAAATACGAGATGCGCTCCAGGGTGTCGTGGGGCAGGCGCACGTTGGGTGGCAGGTGTTTGTATTTGTAGAAAGTCGTATTACCGACTTTGCCCAGGAGTGTGCGTTGTTGCTCGGCGGTACAGCCCCAGCGTTCCATGAGGTTGAAGAAAAACTTCAGCGCGACTCGACCGGCTTCGGGGGAGTCGAGTTGTTGCTGTGGGCTGAGGACAGTGGATGAGGCAGGCATGGTAATAGCCTCCTTGGGTATGATGTCTTGATTTCAGACTAGTACAGATGCGAACAAAAATGAATTTTTAATTCACAAGCGTATTAATCTGTTCCCCCTTCGAAAAGAGCATTCACACCCGCTTTTCCGCAGCCTGAAAAGACGCCGACATACGGTCAGACACACACGTTGACACCCCCACTATAGGGGCAGAGAATTAAATCGAGAGCGCGAAACCGACTGCCTCCAAGTGGCAATAGTCGGCGGAGGGACCTCGTTGATGACTTGGAAATCAACGCCTGGTGAGACCTCTTCTCCCCTGCTTGAGGGAGCACAATATCAAGCACCTTTTCATGAAAGCAGCCTGATCAGGCTGCTTTTTTTTTGCCTTGGGAAAAGGTTTCGTTGATAAAACAAGTAGCCAAAAAACGCCCACACCTCCCCATCCGGGCCACTTTCTTGACCCCGATCACTTCCCCTTCAACAAAAATCTCGATCCTGTGTAAGCCTCCAGCCATCGGACGCAGAATCATTTCGCTACTAAACTCGGGACAAGCATGCTCTGGTGCAGGATCATAGCCAGCACGCGACCCACGCCCACCGGGCGGCAAGGTACACAACAATAGTCAGCCCACTTTAGAGGGCATTACCCAAATGGATAGCAGAACCTTACGCAACCTCATGCGCATCGTGCAGACCGGCTCGTTGTCGGCGGCGGCAGAGCATTCCTTTTTGACCGTGCAGGCATTGGCCGCGCAGTTGAACAAGGTCGAAGAGCAGTTCGGTTTTCGGTTGTTTCGTCGCTCCAACAAGGGGCTGACCCTGACCACACAGGGCACGGAGCTCACGCCCTACATGGACAAAGTGTTGGTCGCCACGCGGCAGCTGGAAGAGAAAGTCGCCGCGCTCAAGGTGCCCGGGCAGCGCACGCTCAAGGTTGCGCTTAACACCACGCTCTCGGCCGACTTCAACCGGCGAATGATCGGACGCCTCATCGAGGTGTTTCCTGATTATCAGTTGGAATTCAGCTACGCCGAGTCGATGGAAAACCTCAGCAAGTTGAAGAATGAGGACTTCGACCTGGCCGTGCTGATCGGGCCGCAACAGCCGGGGTTGCCCAGCATGGCCCTGCCCGATGTGCAGGTGCAGGTGGTCGGTGCTCATTGCGGTCAGGAAAACGACCCGCTGGTGCTGCTTGGCAATAAATTTCAGGTTCGGCCGGCCGACGACTGTCCGTATTCCCACAGCTTCTTGCGCTTTCTCGACGCCGGTCTCGGCAACTACGAGTCAGGCAAGCGGATGATCTATTCCTGCAGTGAAACCCTGACCCTATCGTTGATCACACAAATGGACGGCCTGGGCATGGTTTCCCGTGAGGCGGCCCTGCGTAACGGCCTGACCATTTTCCCGGGGTTCGAGGATTCCCTCGAAGTGCGGCTGGCGATCAATAATCCCGAGTTGTCGGGCCAGGCCTTGAATGACGTGGTCCATCTGCCGTTACATGAACGAGCCGAGCGCAATGTACGCAGCCGTTCCCACCGCAACGGAGAGAAAGAGGTTTTTGCTGAAATACGCACATAACAACGTCGGAATGGCTGCATAAAATTCCGGGCGATCGAGCTGCACATGCTGATCCTTGATCAACAGGGGCGTGAGGCTGATGGCAGCCACGATCGCCACCGGCAGGTATTCCAGCGCCCGGGCGACCAGAGGGGGCCAATGATCGGTGTTCACCTGCAGCGGCAACGCGCGTGGCAGGAATGTCACGGCCATCATCAGCGCGACCACCAGGATCAGGAACGTTTGGTCAGGCATACACCCACTCCGCAGCCCACGAATGTGGCAATGAATACGTTGAAGGGTGAGTTGCCAATCAGGCTCAGTGCACCCATGCAAGCGACCGCGGCCAGTGCGGCGATCAGTTTGTTGCGGGTGTTGCAGAGCGATACCAGCACGTAGAGCATCATCGCGGTCAGTGCATAGTCGAGCTGATATTTGATCAGGTGCGCCGCGTACTGCGCGCAGATCGCCCCCAGCAAACCGCCGAGTACCCACGAGGTGTGGCAATACAGATTGAAGCCGATCAGGTAACGCACATTGACCGGCGAGCCCTTGCCCAGTTTGACGCTGTGGAAGGCGAACGATTCATCGGTCAGCCCACCGGCATAACACCAGCGTTCCAGACGACTGAGCCCCAGCGCTTGCAGGGCCTTGGCCATGTAGACCGACATCAGCATGTGCCGCGCATTGATCAGAAACGTGGTGAGGATAATGGTGGTCAGCGACGCACCGCTGGAGATCAACGCCAGGGCGGCGAACTGCGAGGCACCGGCGTAGACGAACAGGCACATCGCGACCGGCAACCACACGGGCATCCCGGCATTGACGGCCATCAGACCGAACACAAACGACACCGTGAAGTAGCCCGCAACCACCGGGCTGGCTTCAGCAAACGTGCGCGAGGGCTGGGGCTCGACCATCAGCGGCTGGCTGCTGGACGTCTCATTCATAAGTCCCTCTCAAAGGTAGTTTCGCCGCGCGGCTCACAAAAGCCCTGGGCACTCCAAAAACGTTTGCCGGCAAGGTTAGCATCGTCGACGAACAGGAACATCCGCAGCACACCCACCCGTTTCATGTCCGCCGAGGCCGCTTCCACCAGACGTTGACCGACGCCCTGGCTGCGATAAAACGGGCTCACCGCCAGGTGATTGATGGTGCCACGGCTGCCAAGCATGCCGCCCAACACCGCGCCGACCACTTCGCCACTGACATCGAGTGCGAGGAACGCGGTGGTGGTTTTCTGCTCCAGCACGCCGCGCAGGCATTTGGCGTCCTGCCATTCACAGAACGACACTTCTTCGAATTGCCGAAAGAAGCGCTCCAGGCGTTGGGCATCCTTGGCCGTCGCGCGTCGCAGCATCACCGGTGCAGAGCACTCGGTGATGTTCATCATGGGGTCGAACTGTTCAGCGAACAATGTCGAAAGCGGTCCCGGGCCGCGAGAAGGAAATGGCCAGAATCTGCCGATAGGCCATTTCGTGAGCATGGGTGTTGCGTGCCGGTGTCACGTAGTGACGCATCTCGCGATCGAGAAAGTAGGTGGTGTCGAGGATTTCCATATAAGTCGTCGTCGCCAGCTGTTCCTCTTGGGCCGAATACAAACGGCTCTCCGCCCCGTCCACATTGTTGCGACCCCAGAAATGCACACCACTGAACGGATAACCGTCGCAGTGAATACCTTCCGGGGTAATTTCCAGTTGCTTGCCCGGCTTGATCTCGATGCGGATCTGATGAATCTGGCATTGCCAGATTGCGTCGTGCAGTTCCGGCGGCAATACGTGTTTGTACACCTCGAAATCCGTATCGATGAGGCTGCGCATCACCGGCGAATTAATGACCTCATTAGAGAAGTCCTGGAAGTGTCGCTCCAGTCCACCGACGTAGCTGTTGTTGGCCTTCGATTGCACGTAGGCGCGGTGTTCCAATTGCTTCAAGTCACGGGTGACAGGGTTGTATTCAAAATCGCTGTAGCGACGAAAACGCATGCCCGCATCGGCCTGGCCGTAATAACTGTCCGGCTCCATGTTTTCCCAACTTTTGGTCAATCTGACGAAGTCGGAAAAATGACCGAAGAGATTGAAGTCGGCTCCCTGGACGTTGACATACTTGTCGCGCCGTAGCGATTCGCCAACTTCTCTGTTCAACACGATCATTACTAGGTCTCCGCTGCATTAAGCGGCCTAATCTAGTAGCTGCCGGATTGACGGCCCATGAGAAAGAATTTCAGGCATATCAAGCGTTGCTTGAAACGCAGGATGAAGTAGCTTCAATTCGACTTTTTACGATCGAAAACAGCCGTTTTCGGTGTTTTTATATGGTTATGAGGCAAAAAAAACCCCGAGCCAGTCAGGGTTTTTATCGAGTCTGAACAACTCAGCCGATCATCAGAAGATGTTGATCGGGTAATCCACGAATACGCGCAGTTCGTTGCCGCTGACGTTGTACTCGCTGGATTTCTGCGACACACGCAGGATCGAGCTGCGTACCTTCACGCTCAGGTCTTTGGCCGGGCCACTTTGCACGACGTACTTGAACTGGTTGAAGATCTCGCGCTCGGTGCCGCCTTCGCTGGTGGAAGTGGTGATGTTGTCGCCGCGCACGTAGGCCACGTTGTAGCTCAGGCCCGGAACGCCGAAGGCACCGAAGTCCAGACCGTAACCCAACTGCCAGCTGCGTTCGTCTTCGGCGTTGAAGTCGGACCAGTAGGAGTTCGCCAGGTAGATGGTATTGCCGCCATCGCCGACGCGGTTCTGGCCGCGCTGATAGCCACCGTAGGCATAACCCAGGTTGCTGTCGCCGGTGCTGCGCTGGTGGGCGAGGGTGAACGAGTGCGGGCCGGTGGCGAAGGTCGCTGCCAGGCTCCAGATTTTGTTGTCATCGCCGGTTACGATGCTTTTTCCGGGTACGGTGTTTTCGCGGATGTAGGAGTTCTCCAGCTTGGTGCGGTAGCCATTGAAGTCCAGGGTCAGGGACTGATCCTTGGCAATCGGGAACACGTAGTTGGCGTTCACGTATTGCTTCTTCAGTACGTCTTCGACGTCGGAAGCGTACAACGCTGCCTTGAACTGTTCAGTGAACTGGTAGCTACCGCCCAATACGTTGATCGACTTCAAGCCACCACTGTCACGGCCTTCAGCACTTTTGCGCGATTCGGCGGTGAAGCGACCGGCGTTCAGCTCCAGGCCTTTGATCTCTTTGGAGGTGATCAAGGTGCCGGTATAGCTTTCCGGCAGCAGGCGGGAGTTGTCGTAGTTCAGCACCGGCAGGGCCGGCATCTGGTCACCGTAGGTCAGGACAGTACTGGAGATACGGAATTTGACCGCGCCACCGAACTTGGACAAGTCATCCGCCGCGTTGCCGCTGTCGCCCTGCTTGAAGAAGTCGATACCACCGGCGCCGCTGCGGCCTTTGCCGCCGTCCAGACGCAGTGCGTACAGACCGAAGGCATCCACACCCACACCGACGGTGCCTTGGGTGAAACCGGACGAGTAAGTACCGATGGCCGCTTGGCCCCATTCGGCTTTGTCCGGGTTGCCGTCTTTATAGTCACGATTGATGTAGGCGTTACGCAGCAGCACTTTGAGGCTGCTGTCTTCAACAAAACCCTTGGATTCGGCCTGGTCGTTAGCCATGGCCTGTGTGGCGCTCAACATCCCCAGTGCGATCAGGCTGATTCGCTTGTTCAACATGTTATTTTCCTTATTACGGGTTGATACGCTCTGTGCCGAACAGCTGAAACGGCGCTATCGCGCTCTTTTTTCACCGCAAAAACAAAAAGGCCCGCCCACGAAAATTCGCGGCGGGCCTTTTATTGTTTTGTCAGTCGTGGCGGTTAGCCACAGGCGTTGGGGCGCATCCTATCTGCGCCCTTAATGATGTGTCAATTTCGTGAATCTTCTGTAAATAGGCGAAAATCGTCTAAGAAATCACTTGTCAGCGATAGCCAATTGCACGACATGGCTATCGACGAATTGTTCGAAATGGGTGACTTTTCCGTCGGCCAGAGTCCACAAGTGCGCGACTCGGGCATTCATCGCACGGCCGGTGGCTTTATAGACGCCGCTGTAATTGCCGTAGGCAAATACCTTGTCGCCCTGAGCGACGTAGTTCTCGACCTTGAACTGAAAATCTTCCCATTCTGCGGCCAGGCGCTTGAAGACATTTTCGACGATCGCGTCGAAACCGACGTAGGTCCCGGCATACGGAAAACCTGCGGCTTCGGTCCAGCGGGCGTCATCGGCCAGCGCCGCGGCGGTGTTGCGCGCGTTCTCCTGGGAGTTGACGCCTTCGTAGGTGCTTTTGATCAGGCTCAGGTTATCCATGGTGACTCCAAGTGAGTTCAATGGGCGCAGCCGTCGAGGCCACAGGTTTGAAACGCGGATGAAGACTCTGTTGCCGCAAGCGACTGGCTCAACCATTGGGCGAAGGCTTGCGGCTTGCCGAGCCAGGGGCCGATATCGACCAGGGTGAACTGGCCATCCTGTTCCAGCGCGAAGGTCGGGAAGCCCTGACCGCCGACACGGGCCAAGAGTGCGCGGCTGTCCTTGATATGGCGATCGGTATCGGCTGCACTAAATGCCTGCTGGAAAGCCTCGGGTTCAAGACCTGTTTGTGCGGCAAGTTCAAGCAAAACAACCTCGTCAGCGATGCGTCGACCTTCCGCGTAATGAGCCGTCTGCAAACGCCCCAGCAACTCCAGTCCGCGCCCGGCGATCTGCTCGGCTGCCAGCACGGCGGCAATCGGCGGTGTGGAGTCGAACACCGCCGTCTCATCACGCAGCAATCCCTCAAAATACGCCTCGCCAAACGGCTGGCCGGTGTACTCGGCGATGCGCCGGTCGTGGGGCATGACGTAATTGCGCAGTTGTGGCGAAACGGTTTGGCGATTGGCACCGCTCATCATGCCGCCCCCGTGGCCGATCACCGGTAACACGGTTTGGGCAGCTTGCACCAAGGGTTTGGCACCGTAGCACCAACCGCACAATGGGTCGTAAATATAGTGAAGGATCATGGGAAGACTCCGGCAACAAAGTAGGAAAACTCAATGCCGGCAGACTAATACTCAGATCGTTTTGGAAAAACGCCGGAATCGATTTCAGTCTGTTTCAAGAATCGGTCGAATGACCCTCATCTTGCAGGCGCCCACTTTTGCGACGGGCATAAAAAAGCGCCGCCTTCCCGGCAGCGCTTTTATCAATCCGTTGTTTTTCTTCTTATCCTTCCATCACATCCCACAATGCTTCCAGTTCCGCCTCGCTGAATAAACCAGCGGGATAGCGCTCGATCATCATCCGGCGCGGATCAGGTTCTCTGATCTGACGCGTTCCATTGGACTTCAACCACTGTGCCAGGACTTGAAGCGATTCGCTGTTAACTGCCAGGGGATGCAGTGCCCGCTCGCCCACTACGTTCATTTCGGCGTTCATCTCAGCGCTCTCTCCTGGTTTGTGAGCGGCTAACTTATCCAAGGTTTATGACAGAACATCGAAGTTCTCTCCCTCCCCGTGTTGCGCCATCGAAGATACAAGAGCTATGCCAATGTTTTCGAAGTGTCGATAAGTGGATACAAAAAAGCCCGCAGTCCTGATGGGCTGCGGGCTTTCTGCGAAACGAAGAGGCTAAACCGTTGCTCAATCGATTTTTCAATCAACTCAAGCTGTTACGTCCTCACTCACTCCTTGTGCGGAGCGGGCTGTTGTTGGGTAAGGCAATGGATGTTACCGCCCCCAAGTAACAGTTCGCGACCCGGCACCATCACGACTTCGTGCTGCGGGAACAGGTTCTGCAAAATCTCTTTGGCCGGCCCGTCCAGCGGGTCGTCGAAGCTCGGCGCGATGATGCCGCCGTTGACGATCAGGAAGTTCACGTAAGAGCCGGCCAGACGCACGGTCGGATTGCGCTCCTGAGTGCCGTCCACCGGGTCCACACCTGCGCACTCTTCTTCGGTCGCATACAGCGGCCCCGGAATCGGCATTTTGTGCACCGTGAACGAGCGCCCCTTGGCATCGGTGCTGTTTTGCAGCACGTTCATGGCCGCCTGGCAGCGCGGGTAGTTCGGGTCCTGCGGGTCGTCGGTCCAGGCCAGCAGCACTTCACCCGGACGCACATAGCAGCAGAAGTTATCCACATGGCCGTCGGTTTCGTCGTTGAACAAGCCGTCCGGCAGCCAGATAATCTTATCCACAGCCAGGTTTGCGCTGAGCACCGCTTCGATTTGCTCACGGCTCATGTGCGGATTGCGATTGCGGTTGAGCAGGCATTCTTCGGTGGTGATCAGGGTGCCTTCGCCATCGACATGAATCGAGCCGCCTTCGAGCACAAAACCCTCGGTGCGGTAGCGCGGGCTGCGCTCGATTTCGAGGATCTTGCCCGCCACCTGCGAATCACGGTTCCACGGCGAATACAAACCGCCGTCGAAACCGCCCCAGGCATTGAAGTCCCAGTCCACGCCACGGACTTCGCCGCTGTTATTGATGACGAACGTCGGGCCGGTATCCCGGACCCAGGCGTCATCGCTGGACATCTCCACCACACGAATATTCGGCACGTCGAGACGAGCGCGCGCGTTTTCGTACTGGCCCGCGGAGACCGCCACGGTCACCGGTTCGAAACGCGCGATGGCCTTGGCCACTGCAACATGCGCGGCTTGCGCAGGTTTGCCACCCAGGCGCCAGTTGTCCGGGCGCTCGGGCCAGACCATCCAGGTCTGGGTTTGGGGTGCCCACTCGGCGGGCATGTAAAAGCCGTCGGCGCGAGGGGTGCTGTTCAAAGTGGTCATGGCTTCAGGACTCCAGGGAACCGTCGAGGGTTTTGATCGCGCCGTACAGGTTCGGACGACGGTCGCGGAACGAACCCCAGGCGCTGCGAATGTGCTCCAGCTCATCGAGGTCGAAGCTGTGAACCAGAATGCCTTCTTCGGTTTTGTTCAGCTCTTGGACTTTCTCGCCAAACTGGTTGGCGATGAACGACGAGCCGTAGAAGGTAATGTCGTAACCGTCCTGCTCTTCATTGCCGATGCGGTTGCTGGCGATCAGCGGCATCAGGTTGGCACCGGCATGGCCCTGTTGCACGCGCTGCCAGTGGTCGCGGGACGAAATGGTCTTGTCGTGCGGCTCACTGCCAATGGCAGTCGGGTAGAACAGAATTTCCGCGCCTTGCAGCGCCATGCTGCGGGCGCACTCAGGGAACCACTGATCCCAGCAGATGCCCACGCCGATTTTCGCGTAACGGGTGTTCCACACTTTGAAACCGGTATCTCCCGGGTTGAAGTAGTACTTTTCGTGATAGCCAGGGCCATCCGGGATGTGGCTTTTACGATAAATCCCGAGGTTGCTGCCGTCGGCATCGATGATCGCGATGCTGTTGAAACGCGCGCGACCGGCCAATTCGTAGAAGCTGATCGGTAGCACCACTTGCAGTTCCTTGGCGACTTTCTGGAAGTGCTTGATGGCAACGTTGTCTTCTACCGTCGTGGCCAGTTGCAGGTAGTCCGGGTTTGGCTTCTGGCAGAAGTACGGAGCCTCGAACAGTTCCTGGATCAGGATGATTTGCGCGCCTTTCGCCGCGGCCTCACGGACCAGCTTTTCAGCGGTCTCGATGTTGGCTTCAAGGTCCCAGGAACAAGCCATCTGGGTGGCGGCGACGGTAACGATACGACTCATGAATCATCTCCTGGGCAAGTGCTTGAGGGTCAGTGTGGCATCGACCGATGACAGAACGGGAATCACCGGGCGTGGTTCGTCCACACTGTGGGCAGTGGCGACTTTATAGCCGATAAAAATCGGCTTTAAAAGCGATAAATATCCACTACGTCTAAATATCCTCAAAAATTCCCGATAACAATCGACATTTTCAACCTCTAGGAGCTGTCTACAAACCTTCGCCCAGCACCTTCGACAGCATGTCCACAAAGAAGTCCACACTCTGCCGCGACGTGACCATCGGTGGTTTGATCTTGAGGATGTTCAGGTAATCACCCGTCGGCTGCATGAAAATCCCCAACTCACGAAGGCGATCGCACAACGCCGTGGTTTCTTCGGTCGCCGGTTCAAGGGTTTCGCGATTGCGGACCAACTCCACGCCCAGATAGAAACCGGAACCATGCACCGCCCCCACCAACGGATGCAGGTCGATCAAGGCTTCAAGACGCTCCTTGAAGTACCCGCCCACGACCTGGGCGTTTTCCCAGAGTTTTTCTTCTTCCATCACATCCAGCACCGCCATGCCGATCCGGCAACTGACCGGGCTGCCACCCGCCGACGAGAAGAAATAACCCTCGGCCTCCAGCGCTTCGGCAATCTCCCGACGGGTAATGACGGCGCCCAACGGCTGGCCGTTACCCATGCCTTTGGCCATGGTGATGATATCGGGCACCACGCCCTGCTCTTCGAAGCCCCAGAAGAATTTGCCCATGCGGCCGTAACCGACCTGCACCTCATCGGCGATGCACACCCCGCCCTGAGCACGGACCAGCGCATAGACCTGCTTCAAATAGCCCGGTGGTAGAGAGATGCCGCCGGCATTGCCATACACCGGCTCGCAGATGAAACCGGCAAGTTGGCGTTTCTGCCCGGCGATTTTCGCCAGGTTGTGTTCGACGCTGCGCACGTAGTCCGGTGCGCTGTCCGGGCCACGGAATTCACCGCGATAGGTGTTCGGCGCGGTCACCGGGTGCACCCAATCGGGACGGCTGCTCAAGGCCTTGGGGTTGTCGGCAATCGAGGTCGAGACCGCATCCGCCGCCACCGACCAGCCGTGATACGCCTCCAGCACACTGAGCATGTCGCGGCCGCCGCTGTAGGCCCAGGCCAGACGAATCGCCAGGTCATTGGCCTCGGTGCCGCTGTTGACCAGGAATACCCGGTCCATGTTGTCCGGTGCCAACTTCAACAAGCGCTCGGAAAACTCGGCAATCGCTGCGTAGTGAAAACGCGAGTTGGTGTTGAGCAACGACCATTGACGGCCGGCGACGGCGGCCATGCGCGGATGACCATGACCCAACACCGCAACGTTATTAAGCATGTCGAGGTAGGAGCGGCCCTGCATGTCGATCAGATGATTGCGCCAGCCCCGCTCGATGCGCGGCGGGTCGACGTAATAATGCTTCTGGGATCGGGCGAAACTGGCGTCGCGACGGGCCAGCAAGGTTTGCGGGTCGAGTTCTTCTTCGGCATCGCAGGCCAGACCCAGCAACGCGGCCGGTGACGGACACAACGCCTGCCAGGCGGCGGCGCGCGAAGGTGTGCAAAACAACGGCGCGTCGAGCTGAGCGCCTCGACACAATTGCACGATCAACGGCCCGCTGACCGAACCCAGCACCTGACCTTTGACCAATGCTGCGCCCACGTGCAACGACGGTGTCACACCCCACAGCCGTAAACTCAGTTGCGGACCATCCAGTTGCAGCACACCCACTGCCGGCTGGTGAACCGTTCCGGCAAACGGCGATTCGACCGCCGTGCCATGGGGCACTCGCAACTCGACGTGCAGAGGGCAAGTGGCCGGTTCAGTGGCGCTGTCCGGTTGGGTGCGAGACAGACGATATTGCCCATAACGACTGGCCGCCAGACCGTGGGCCGCGGCGGCCTCGGTCAGCAGGTGCTGGTCGATCCCCTCCTGTTCCCAGTTACCCGCTTCGAAGTGCGGGCTGAGGACACCCAGATCGATCAAAGCAAACTCACGCCCCACCAGACTCGGCAACAAGGGCGCAAAGCCTTCGCTGCCAATGCTCGGCAGGCCTTGACCAACCGCGGCAAGAATCGCCGCCTCCATCAACCCCAGCGGCACCGATGTGGCCACGCGGAAAATTTCCCACTCATGGGTCAGGTTGTCGCGACTGTACTCGTTGCCCGGATCAATGCTGACCTGCTGTTCGCCACTCAGCACCAACACCGCCGAGCGCGCAACGATCAGCGGCCAGAGCGCCAGCAGTTCTTCATGTTGCAGCGGATTGATCGCGTGATAGGCCCGAACCGCCGGCAAGATGTAGAACGGATCGCCATCGGCATGGTGCAGCAGCGCGGCACAGGTCACCGACAGATCGGTGATCCGCCAGGTTCGGACCAGGTCGCCGAAATCGATGACACCCTGCAACTGCCATTGGCGCTGCGCATCTCGCTGCCAGACCACGTTGTCGTCGGTGATGTCCATGTGAATCGCCTGCACCGGCAGCTTATCCACCAAGGGCTGCAAATGGCGCTCGGCCTGCTCGGCCGCTTCAGCAATCAGCTTGCGTTGCTGATCATCCTTGATCACCGGCAGCAAATGCGCGATCAACGCGTTAGCGTGGCGGGCGTCCCATTGAAGGGTGCGCTCAAGGCCAGGATGGTCGAAGCTGGCCAGTGCCAGGTCCATCTCGCCGCAGAGCCGACCGAAACCGGCGACCACTGCCTGGCTCAGATGGTCGAGGTGCGTCAGGGACTGGCCGTCGATGTAATCGAGCAGACGTACATGCACCGCTTGACCGCCGGCCTCCAGGGAGAGCAGGTCAGTACCATTTTTGGCCGGGATCACTCGCGGCACCTGCACGCCGGGATGTTCGGCCAAGTGCTTGAGCCCTGCGTGCTGGGCTTGCAGTTCCAGCACCGAGTAATCGCCACGGCAGATCTTCAGGACGAAACGCCCCTGCTCGCTGTCGACGCGGTAGTTGAGATCCTGCTGGCTTCCAAGAGCTTGCAACCGTCCGCTCAGCCCGTAATGTTCTTCCAGCAACTCAAGCGCTTGCACCGCGGACACTTGCGGGCTGGGCAGACTGGCGCGGTGAATCAACGTGGCGAGCGGCATACAACGACCCCTGAAATTTTATTAGGCGCTTATATCGCCACTGCCGGGGGCGATAAGCAACCCCCCTTCCCTGGTTGGCCTGAATCAAATGCGTGAGCAACTCTCTTCACAGCCCCACTCGCGCCTGCCGGCACTTTGCGTAAGAATGTCGGCCATCAACGCCTATTGCTGGAGAAACACCATGAACGTAGTCATCACCGACCTGCCCGGTGTTCTGATCATCGAGCCCAAGGTATTTGGTGATGAGCGCGGCTTCTTCTATGAAAGCTTCAACGCCAAGGCTTTCGAAGAAGCAACCGGCCTGAGCACCCGATTCGTGCAGGACAACCATTCCCGCTCGCAAAAAGGCGTACTGCGCGGCTTGCACTACCAGCTGGAAAACACTCAGGGCAAACTGGTCCGCGTCACCGCCGGTGAAGTGCTGGACGTGGCCGTGGACATTCGCCGCAGCTCGCCGCATTTCGGCAAATGGGTCGCGGTGCGCCTGTCCGCCGACAACCATCGCCAGCTCTGGGTACCGGAAGGTTTTGCCCATGGTTTCGTGGTGCTGAGCGATTTCGCCGAGTTCCTCTACAAAACCACCGACTACTACACCCCGTCGGCTGAACGCAGCATTCGCTGGGACGACCCGGACTTGGGCATCGACTGGCAGCTGGACGAAGCACCGCAGCTGTCCGCCAAGGATCAGGCCGCCGCGTTCTTCAAGGACGCTGAAGTCTTTTCCTGAATTGCTGTCTGAATTTTCAACGCCAGCACGCACTTGATCCTGGGTGCGCAGACTGCGCCCGCAAGCCTAGGCATAATGCGTCTATACCCACAGGCGCTTGATGCTCATGACACCGACCCTCCCCCGCAGACCCCGCTGGCGCAGCCTGGCACTGCTTGCGTTGTGCCTGGCACCCTTGCTGTGGCCACTGGAGCATCTGGCCGAGCGTTATTACCGCAGCGAGCTGGCCGGGCAGAACCGTCAGACCCTCGACCTCTACGTCGCCAACCTGCTGGGTACCCTGCACCGCTATGAAGTGCTGCCGCAGATTCTCGGCGACCTGCCCGCCCTGCGTGCGACGTTGGGCGCACCCGACGAGGGCGTGATTCAAGGCAATGCCAATCGCCTGTTGAAACACATCAGTGCCCAGACCGGCGCCGAAGTCATGTACCTGATGGACACCACCGGCAAGACGCTGGCGGCCTCCAACTGGGATAAAAACGACAGCTTCGTCGGTCGCAATTTCTCTTTCCGTCCTTATTTCAGTGAAGCCATGGCCGGGCGCCTGGGGCGCTTCTTTGGCCTGGGCACTACCTCGGCCAAGCGCGGTTACTTCTTCGCGGCGGCGGTACACGATCGTGAAAAAATCATCGGCGTGTTGGTGGTCAAGGTTGACCTCGATCACACCGAAAGCCTCTGGGGCAAAACCCCGGAACAACTGCTGGTCACCGACCACAACGGTGTGGTCATCCTCACGTCGCGGCCAGAATGGCGTTTCCGTTCGACCCGTCCATTGAGCGATGAGGAGAACAAGGCCGTCGCCGCGATTCAACCCTATCCGACCCGCGATCCAAAGCCGTTGAGTCTCGACCCCAATGCCTGGCTGACCCAAACCCGGCAGATCGAAGAAACCGGCTGGAGTGTCAGTATCCTTGCTCCACGCACCCTGATCGACCGCCCCGTGCGCACAGTCGTGGCCATCGGCGGCGCAACGCTGCTGGTATTAATGCTGCTGCTCGGCCTGATGATGCAACGCCGACGCCATTACCTGGAGCGGATCGCCTTCGAAGCCAAGGCCCGCCAGGAACTGGAAGGCCGGGTCGCCGAACGGACCAGCGACCTCGAGGGCCTCAACCGTCGACTGAAACAGGAAGTGCTGGAGCGCGAACATGCCCAGCAAGAACTGGTACGCGCTCAGGATGATCTGGTACAGGCCGGCAAGCTCTCGGCGTTGGGGACAATGTCGGCGAGTATCAGCCATGAACTCAACCAACCGCTGGCGGCAATCCGCAGCTACGCGGAAAACACCGAAGTGCTGCTCGATCATCAGCGCACCGAAGATGCTCGCGGCAACCTCAAGCTGATCAGCGAACTGACCGGGCGCATGGCGTCGATCATCGCCCACCTGCGCGCCTTCGCCCGACGTGATCGCCACGCCCCGGAGAGCGTGGCCCTGCAACCGGCGCTGGACGACGCCCTGGCGTTACTGGCCAAGCGTCGGCGCAGCATGGAAGTCGAGCTGATCCGCGACCTGCCGGCCGCCACCCTGTGGGTCGAGGCCGGAGAAACCCGTCTGCGCCAGGTACTCGGCAATCTGCTGGCCAATGCGCTCGATGCGCTGACGGAAAAAGGCCCGCCGCGTAAACTCTGGTTGAGTGCCCAATCCACCACCGACGGCGTCACTCTGTACATTCGCGACAACGGCCCCGGGTTCTGCCTGGAAGCGCTGGGTCGTGCCGGCGAGCCCTTCTACACCACCAAGACCCGCACTCAGGGACTTGGGCTGGGGCTGGCGATCTGCGACACCCTGATGCGCGCCTTCGGTGGTGAACTGTCGTTCTCCAACCATAAGGAAGGCGGCGCCCTGATTACCCTGAAGCTGCGCGCAGGCGCGCCGGGTGTGAGCCTGCAACCGTCCGAGGACCGAAGTGCATGACCATCGACAACCGCATCCAGGTCGTGTTGATCGACGATGATCCCCACCTGCGCCAAGCCCTGAGCCAGACCCTGGACCTGGCCGGCCTGAAGATCCTGCCGCTCGCTGAAGCCAAGGGCCTGGCCGGGCAACTGGAACGCGACTGGCCAGGCGTGGTGGTCAGTGACATCCGCATGCCGGGCATGGACGGCCTCGAACTGCTGACCGAACTCCACGCCCAGGATCCGGAGCTGCCCGTGCTGCTGATCACCGGCCACGGCGATGTACCCCTGGCGGTGCAAGCCATGCGCGCCGGGGCTTATGACTTTCTGGAAAAACCTTTCGCCAGCGACGCCCTGCTCGACAGCGTACGTCGCGCGCTGGCCCTGCGCCGTCTGGTACTGGACAACCGCAGCCTGCGGCTGGCCCTGAGCGATCGCAACGAACTGAGCGCCCGACTGGTCGGGCAATCGACGCCAATGCTGCGCCTGCGCGAGCAGATCGGGGCGCTGGCAGCGACCAAGGCTGACGTGCTGATCCTCGGTGAAACCGGTGCTGGCAAAGAAGTGGTGGCCCGCGCGCTGCACGACTTGTCGAGTCGGCGTAACGGCCCGTTCGTGGCAATCAACGCCGGGGCCCTGGCCGAGTCGGTGGTGGAAAGCGAGCTGTTCGGTCACGAACCCGGCGCGTTTACCGGCGCGCAGAAGCGCCGCATCGGCAAGTTCGAATTCGCCAACGGCGGCACGTTGTTCCTCGATGAAATCGAAAGCATGAGCCTGGATGTGCAGGTGAAATTGCTGCGCTTGCTGCAAGAGCGGGTCGTCGAGCGCCTGGGTGGCAATCAGTTGATCCCGCTGGACATCCGCATCATCGCCGCAACCAAGGAAGACTTGCGGCAATCCGCCGATCAGGGGCGCTTCCGTGCCGACTTGTATTACCGCCTGAACGTTGCGCCGTTGCGCATTCCGCCACTGCGCGAACGGGGCGAAGATGCGCTGGTGCTGTTCCAGCATTTCGCTGACGAAGCCAGCGCCCGCCACGGCTTGCCGCCCCACGAACTGCAACCGGGGCAACGGGCGCTGCTGCTGCGTCACCGCTGGCCAGGTAACGTGCGGGAACTGCAGAACGCCGCCGAGCGCTTTGCCCTGGGCCTGGAGCTGGCACTGGACAACAGTGCGCCGGATGGCGGTGTCGGCACCACGGTTGAAGTGGTCAGCGGCGGCTTGAGCGAGCAAGTCGAGAACTTCGAGAAGAGCCTGATTGCCGCCGAACTGGCGCGCTCGCACAGCTCCGTGCGCAGCCTCGCCGAAGCGCTCGGCATTCCGCGCAAAACCCTGCACGACAAACTGCGCAAGCATGGCCTGAACTTCGCCGATGGCGGCACCAGCAGCCATACCGACGACCTCGATTGAGCTACCGTAAAATCATCCTCATCAAACAAAAGGCCCGCGAATGAACCGCGACAGTCGTCACCTGGAATCGATCCTCTATCGCGACATCCCCCTCACGCGGGATATGGGCCTCAAAGTGCTCGACTGGCATGACCAACAACTGCGCCTGCATCTGCCGCTTGCGCCCAACGTCAATCACAAGAGCACCATGTTCGGTGGCAGCCTGTATTGCGGCGCGGTGCTCGCCGGCTGGGGCTGGCTGCATTTGCGTTTGCGTGAAGAAGGCATCGAAGACGGGCACATCGTGATTCAGGAAGGGCAGATCAACTACCCGCTGCCGGTCACCATGGACGCGACAGCGATTTGCCAGGCGCCGAATGCAGCAGTGTGGAGGAAGTTCCTGGCGATGTATCGACGCTATGGGCGAGCGCGGTTGACGCTGCATTCGCGGATCGTGAATGCAGGGAGTGATGAGGATGCGGTGAGGTTTACCGGGCAATACGTCCTTCACCGGTAAAGCAAACGATCTTAAAAGATCGCAGCCTCGTTGCACTCGACAGCTCCTACAGAGAAGCGCGCCCCCTGTAGGAGCTGTCGAGTGAAACGAGGCTGCGATCTCTTGATCTTTACGCCCGAGCGAGCGCCAATAGTTTCTCCCGCCAAGCTGCTTTAGCCGGCAGCGCCAGGAAGAACTCATTCAGCAACGATTCCCGCGCCGGATAACAGAACGGCGCGCCGCTCAAATCCAGCACCTCACCGCCGGCGCCTTCCAGCACACCTTGAGCCGCGGCCGTGTCCCACTGCGAAGTTGGCGCCAATCGCGGATAACAATCCGCAGCCCCTTCCGCCAGCAGGCAAAACTTCAGTGAGCTACCGATATTCGCCAGTTGCAGCTCGCCCAGACTGTCACTCAACCCCGCCAGTAAGCGCTCCTGCTCAGGGCTTGAATGCCGACGACTGGCGACCACCGTGAAGGCTTCACCCGCAGCCGGCACCTCGCGAACCTGAATTGGCAACGGCTCGGCGCCTTTATCGCCACGCCAGGCACCCAGCCCGGCACCGCCGACATAAAATCGCCCGCTGGTCGGCATCGACACCACGCCAAACACCACACGCCCCTGCTCGATCAGCGCGATATTGACAGTGAACTCTTCGCTGCCGGAGATGAACTCCTTAGTGCCGTCCAGAGGGTCGACCAACCACCAACGCTGCCAGCCGGCACGCACGCTCTGGGGGATGTTGGCATCCTCTTCGGACAGCACCGGAATAGTCGGGTCCAGCGCCGTCAACCCGGCAAGAATCACATGGTGAGCGGCCATGTCGGCAGCTGTGACCGGGGAATCATCGGACTTTGCGGTCACAGCAACGTTGACGCGCCAGAACGGCAGGATCGCCTCGCCAGCCTTCAATGCCAGCTCGACCACCGGCGCCATCAACGGATGGGGAAAATTCAACTTCATGGCAGGAACACCCCACGCTGAGTCAACAGATCACGGGCCAGATACAGCGCCGCCAAGGCACGGCCCTCGGTGAATCGCGGGTTCTGCGCCAACGCCGACAATTCCCGCAGGTTGATCTTGTCCATCCCCATCGGCTCGGGCTCGTCACCCTCCAGGCGTTCTTCGTACAAATCGGTGGCCAGCACCACCTGGATCTTCTGGCTCATGTAGCCAGGTGACAACGACAACTCGGTCAGATGCTCCAGTTGCCGCGCGCCATACCCGGCCTCTTCCTTGAGCTCCCGCTCGGCCGCCGCCAGCACGTCTTCGCCCGGCTCGATCAAGCCTTTGGGCAGGGACAATTCGTAGGCATCGGTGCCACCGCAGTATTCCTCCACCAACACGGCGTGGTCCGCGTCGAGCATCGCCACGATCATCACCGCACCATAACCAGCGCCTTTGCCGACCAATCGCTCGTAAGTGCGTTCCACGCCATTGGAAAAGCGCAATTTCAGCTCTTCGACACAGAATAATCGGCTGGTGGCGACGATCTCGCGGGCGAGTATGGTGGGTTTCTGGCGCATGAGAAGCTCCTTGGCGTGAACGCGTTACTATACCCGGCCTATCCTGATTGTTTACCTCGGATATCTTTTTTACCGCTGGAGAAGTTTTTTATGTCCCTGCTGCCCTGGCGCGACATCGATACCGTTCTGCTGGATATGGACGGCACGCTGCTGGACCTGCACTACGACAACCATTTCTGGCTGGAACACCTGCCAAAGCGTTATGCCGAGTTGCACGGGGTGAGCCTGGCCATGGCGGAGCTGGAATTGCAGCCACTGTTCGAGCGCCATGCCGGTCAGTTGCAGTGGTATTGCCTGGACTTCTGGAGCGCCGAACTGAAGTTGTCGGTGCGCGAACTGAAACTGGAAACCGCGCACCTGATCGCCCTGCGTCCGGATGCGGACACTTTTCTGGCAGCAATCAAACAGGCCGGCAAGCGCGTGGTACTGATCACCAACGCCCACCGCGACTCGTTGTCATTGAAACTGGAAAGAATTGAACTGGCGCCGTATTTCGAGCGCTTGATCAGCTCTCACGATTACGGTTTCGCCAAAGAAGACCCGCAGTTCTGGGATGCCTTGCAGGCCGATATCGGCTTCGACCCGGCACGCTGTCTGTTCATCGACGACACCCTGCCGATCCTGCGCAGCGCACGCAACTTTGGGGTGGCGCACCTGCTGGCCGTCAGCGAGCCGGACAGCCGCAAAGGGCCGAAGGACACGGCAGAGTTTGCGGCGGTGGGGGATTATCGGGAGCTCATCGCAGGGCTTTAGAGTCTGACGCGGTCGTTGTGGCGAGGGAGCAAGCTCCCTCGCCACAGGTTCTGTGTTATTCAGGAATCCGCAACACCTGCCCCGGATAGATCTTGTCCGGGTGCGAAAGCATTGGTTTGTTGGCTTCAAAGATTTTGTTGTACTTGTTCGCGTCGCCGTATGCCGCCTTGGAAATCGCGCTGAGGGTGTCGCCCTTTTTAACGGTGACGAACTGCGCTGCCTTGGCAACCGGCCCCGTTACGGTGATCTGGTCATCGACACTACCGACACCGGCAATATTGCCCACGGCCAACAGAATTTTTTCCTTCTCTTCCTGGCTTGCCACTTCACCGGTGACGGTGACTTTGTCGCCATCGATGGTCGCCTGAACATTCGGGTTACCCAAGCCGACCTTGCTGATGTGTGCCTTCAGCTGCTCGCTGGCGTTGGCATTGCCGGGTGTCAGCAGATCAATAAGTTTTTCACCTGCTTCTTTCACAAAGCTAAAAATACTCATGGTGCACGCTCCTTGGGGTTTGGGTTCCAGACGCCCAAGACTAGACCAGTCGTTTGAAGACCGGTTCCCAGCCGACCAATGACCCAACCCCGCGCAGGCGGTAGAATCGCAAACCTTGCCGGCGCCCTGGAGCGAAGATGGACATCAAGCAGCTGAAATTCCTCATCGCTCTCGACGAAACCCGACACTTCGGCCAGGCCGCCGCGCGTTGCCACATCACCCAGCCGACGTTGTCCATGCGTCTGCGCAGCCTTGAGGAAGAACTCGAACTGCCGCTGGTCAATCGCGGCCAACGCTTCGAAGGTTTCACTGCGCCGGGTGAGCGCGTGCTGGCATGGGCGCGTACGGTGTTGGCGGCCTACGACGGTTTGCAGGCCGAAGCGGCGGCCTGTCGCGGCAACCTCGTGGGTACGTTGCGTCTGGGGGTGGTGCCGCTGTCGAGTTTCGACCCGGTGCCGCTGATGCAACGCCTGCACGCCGCACACCCGAACCTGCGGTTCGAACTCTCGGCCCTGAGTTCCGAACAGATCCTTGAACAACTGGCGAATAACCGTCTCGACCTCGGCGTATCGTACCTGGAGCATCTGGACGGCGAGCGCTTCGACTCCCTGGCGTTCAGCGAAACCCACATGGGCCTGCTCTACGATCAACGCTTCTTCAGTTTCGGCGAGACGCCACTGAGCTGGGAGTCGCTGATCGAACTACCCATGGGCATGCTCACCAGCGGCATGCATTTTCGTCAGTCCATCGACCATAACTTCCACAGCCGTGGCCTGACCCCACAGCCGTTGCTGCAAACCGATGCAGTCCACCAATTGTTACAAGCGGTACACGGTGGCCTGTGCTGCGCGGTGATGCCGCTGAACAGCGGCCTCGAAAACCTCACTGATCACTTGCGCCTGCAACCCATCGAAAGCGCCCAGACCCTCGCCCGGCTGGGGCTGATCATGCGTCGTAGTGCTCCGCGTTCGGCCTTGGCAGAAGCCTGTTTTGCGATCTATCAGAAATCACTGACAGACTCTTGATCGACGCCATCTATCGGTAGATCAGTAATAGCGATTAGACGTGACATGTTGACACGCCTAGGCTTAAAGCTGACCAAACCGTCGGTGATGCCTAATGAACGCCAAGCGCCCCGGCTGCGCGGCGCCCGCTCTCGAAACGCCCGCGCCCGCCGCAAGCCAGACATACAGTTACTGCAACCTTGAATACTCCGAATCGTCCAGCACCGCGCTGGCCGAAGAAGTCGCGCTGGCGATCGCCTACAACGGCATCAGCCAGGCCGTCATGTTGGTGACGCCGACGGACCTTGAAGACTTCATCGTCGGCTTCAGCCTCGGCAGCGGCATCATCGAAGACGCTTCAGACATCTATGACCTGCAACTCAGCGGCTCGGGTTCGGCGCAATACGCGCAAGTGACCATCGCCAACCGCGCCTTCTGGAACCTCAAGCAGCAGCGCCGGCAACTGGCCGGCACCAGCGGTTGCGGGCTCTGTGGCGTGGAAGCGGTGGAGCAAGCGCTGCCCGATCTCAAGGTGCTGCCCGGCGCCCCGCTGCCCCCGGCCGAATGGCTGGACGGCCTGCGCCATCGCATCGGCGAATTCCAGCCTTTGGGCCAGCATTGCGGCGCGGTGCATGCGGCGGTGTTCATGAACGGCAAAGGCGAATTGCTGCTGGGCCGTGAAGACATCGGTCGGCACAACGCCCTCGATAAGCTGATCGGTGGGTTGATCCGCCAGAAGATTCCGACCACCGATGGTCTGGCGATTGTCACCAGCCGTTGCAGCCTCGAATTGATCCAGAAAGTTTTACGCGCCGGCATCCAGACCCTGGTCAGCCTGTCGTCGCCCACGGGCCTGGCCGTGCAATGGGCCCGTCGACACAACCTCAATCTCATCCACCTGCCGCAAAAAAGTGCGCCGCGGGTCTACAGCCCCGCGACGGAGAAACAAGCGTGAGCCAACACCAACAAGCCGACCAGAAACCCGTTCCACGTTACAAGCCTTATAAAGGACCGGCCGGTGGCTGGGGCGCGCTGGCCAGCGTTGCCCGTGCCTGGTTGACCAGCGACAACGCGTTGAAAAATCTGCGCATGATGCTCAAGACCAACAAGAACGGCGGGTTCGACTGCCCCGGTTGCGCCTGGGGCGATTCTAAGGAAGCCGGCATGGTGGCGTTCTGCGAGAACGGCGCCAAAGCAGTGAACTGGGAAGCGACCAAACGGCGTGTCGATGGCGCGTTTTTCGCCAAGCACAGCGTTAGCTCGTTGCTGGAACAAAGTGATTATTGGCTCGAGTACCAGGGCCGTCTGACCGAGCCGCTGAGCTATGACGCCGAAACCGATCGTTACAAACCGATCAGTTGGGAAGCCGCCTTCGCCCTGATCGGCAAACACCTGCAAGGGCTGTCGAGCCCGAATCAGGCCGAGTTTTACACCTCGGGCCGTGCCAGCAACGAAGCGGCGTTCCTCTATCAATTGTTCGTGCGCGCCTATGGCACCAACAATTTCCCCGACTGCTCGAACATGTGCCACGAAGCCAGCGGTGTGGCATTGGCCCAAAGCGTCGGAGTCGGCAAAGGCACCGTGACCTTCGACGATTTCGAACATGCAGATGCAATTTTTGTCTGGGGCCAAAACCCTGGCACCAACCACCCGCGGATGCTCGAGCCACTGCGCGAAGCGGTGAAACGCGGTGCGCAGGTGGTGTGCATCAACCCACTGAAAGAGCGCGGCCTGGAACGCTTCCAGCACCCGCAACACCCGATCGAAATGCTCACCAACGGCGACAAGCCGACCAACACCGCGTACTTCCGTCCGGCATTGGGCGGCGACATGGCGATCATGCGCGGCATGGCCAAGTTCCTGCTGCAATGGGAGCGCGATGCGCAGAAGGCGGGGGAGCCTGCGGTGTTCGACCACGACTTCCTCAATGAACACAGCGTCAATGTTCTGGAATACCTCGGCATCGTCGACGACACCCCGTGGGAGCAGATCGTCGAGCAATCCGGCCTGCCCCTGGTGGAAATCGAGCAAGCGGCGCGCATGTACGCCAAAGGCAAGAACGTGATCATGTGCTGGGCGATGGGCATCACCCAGCATCGCCATTCGGTGGCGACTATCCAGGAAATCGCCAACCTGATGCTGCTGCGCGGCAACATCGGCCGGCCGGGGGCCGGTCTGTGCCCGGTGCGCGGCCACAGTAACGTGCAGGGCGACCGGACAATGGGCATCAACGAACGTCCGCCGGCGGCGTTCCTCGACTCTCTGGAGCGGCGCTTCCAGTTCAAGGTCCCGCGCGAAAACGGCCACAACGTGGTCGAGGCGATTCACGCCATGGCCGAAGGCCGTTCGAAAGTCTTCATCGGCCTGGGCGGCAACTTCGCCCAAGCCACCCCGGACAGCTCACGGACCTTCCAGGCCCTGAGCAACTGCGACCTGACCGTGCAGATCAGCACCAAGCTCAACCGCAGCCATTTGATCCATGGTAAAGACGCGCTGATCCTGCCGTGCCTGGGCCGCACCGATATTGATATCCAGACCGAAGGCGCCCAAGCGGTGACCGTGGAAGACTCCTTCAGCATGGTCCACGCCTCCAACGGTCAGTTGCAACCGTTGTCGAACCTGATGCGCTCGGAGCCTGCAATCATCGCTGGTATCGCCGCCGCGACCCTGGGCAGCAAACCGGTGGACTGGAACTGGCTGGTGGCTGATTACAGCCGCATCCGCGACCTGATCGCCGACACCATCCCGGGCTTTCGGGACTTCAACGAGAAAGTCCAGAACCCCGGCGGTTTCTACCTGGGCAGCAGTGCCGGCGCACGTCGCTGGAATACCCCATCGGGTCGGGCCAATTTCCGTCCGAACACCCTGCCCAAAGACCTGGTACACGAACGCACCCGCGCCACCGGCGTACTGCCGGACCTGATCATGCAGTCGATGCGCTCCCATGATCAGTACAACACCACCATTTATGGTCTTGATGATCGTTATCGCGGGGTGAAAGGTCAGCGGGATGTGTTGTTCGTCAATGAAGCCGACATCATTCGCCTGGGCTTCAAACCGGGGCAGAAGGCTGACATCGTATCGATCTGGGATGATGGCCGTGAGCGGCGGGTCAAGGGCTTCACCCTGCTGGCGTTTGATATTCCTGCCGGGCAAGCGGCTGCGTACTACCCGGAAGTGAACCCGCTGGTGCCGTTGGAAAGCACTGGGGATGGCAGCCATACGCCGACGTCGAAGTTTGTGGCGATCCGGCTGGAGGCGGCGAGTGAAACCGGGTTGATCATGGCCAAGTCAGCTTGACGGCCCACTCAACAAATTTTTCCGATCCGTACTTTCCAATCGCCCACAAAAAAGGCCGTTTTCATATGAAAACGGCCTTTGAGAAGTAGCTAAAGACCGGCGAAAAACACTTAAGTTCCGCCCAAAAAACAGCAACTTATAGAAATGTGCTCAAGTCGTGTTACTCGTCGGATTTATGTTGTCACAACCACGACACAGCCTCAGGATCGCGCCGTCATCCCCTTGAGGTTCCTCTATGAAGTTCTCCTCGATTCTCTTGTTGTCCCTTGGCCTGGTCAGTGGCTTCGCGTCTGCTGGCGGCACCACCGAAGCAGGTGTGGGCGGCGCATTGGGCGGGGTTCTTGGCTCGGTCGTCGGTCAATCGCTAGGCGGCAGTACAGGTTCAACCATTGGCGCGGCCCTGGGCGGCGCGGGTGGTAGCGCAGTTGGCGCAGACAGACACAGCCGTGGCGAAGCCGCCATTGGCGGTGCGTTGGGCGCAGCTGGCGGTAACGTGGTTGGCCGCAGCATGGGCGGCACCACCGGTAGCCTGATCGGCTCCGCAGCAGGCGGCGGCCTCGGTGGCGCGCTGGGTAATCACATGGGCAACAGTAGCAATGACGACGATGATCGTCGTTCCTATCGTCGTGGTTATGACGATGATGATCGTCGCTACTACCGTGACGGCCATCCGGGTCGTGGCCATGCCTACGGGCATCGCAAGCATCACCATCGCTATCGCGACTGAGGCTTGAATCGCCTCGTTTGCCGGTAGATCCAAAAATCGCAGCCTCGGGCTGCGATTTTTTTTGCCCTCAGATCGCCAGTCGCTCCAATGCCCCACGCAATCCGGCAGGAATCGCCACCGGCTGGTTCGACAGCCGATCGACGAATACATGCACGAAGCGCCCTGCCGCGCAGGCCTCATCTTCTCCAGCCTTGAACACCGCCAGCTCGTACTGCACCGAACTGTTGCCCAACTTGCCGACCCGCAGGCCAATCTCGATCCGATCCGGGAAGGCGATAGACGCGAAGTAATCGCAGGCCGAACTCACCACAAAACCCACCACCTCACCGTCATGGATATCCAGACCGCCGACTTCGATCAGGTAGGTGTTCACCGCCGTATCGAAAAAACTGTAGTAGGTGACGTTGTTGACGTGACCGTAGGCGTCATTGTCGTGCCAGCGGGTGGTGATGGGCTGGAAATAGGGGTAGTCGGTGCGTTGGGGCATCGGGTTGGACATCAGCGTTTGTTCCTGGAGTTGGATCGTCAGTCTAAGGCGAAAATCGCGTCGTGCTCATTCGCGGGCTTGCTTGCGAAGGAGCCCTCACAGATGCCACATAAAATCACATCTCGGCAAACCCTCTGCCTTGCGCCGCCAACTCTCCAATCAACCGCGCCGGCGCCCAGTGATCACCCTGCTTGGTCTCAAGTTGCAACAACCGCAGATGAATATCCGCCAGCCCTTGCTGATCCGCCCAGGCCATCGGCCCGCCCTTGTCCGCCGGGAAACCATAACCGTTGAGGTACACCAGATCGATGTCATGCGCCGACGCCGCAATGCCTTCCTGAAGGATCTTCGCCCCTTCATTGACCAGTGCCAGCAAGCTGCGCTCAAGAATCTCCTCTGGCCCTATCTCACGCCGCTGAAACCCCAGCCCTTCACTGACTTCCAGTACCAGCGCATCGACTTCCACATCGTGCTCAGCCTGACGACTGCCCGGTTCGTAATGGTAATACCCATCGCCGCTCTTTTGACCGAAACGCCCGAGCTCGCACAAACGATTGTCCACTTGAACTTCCGGCGCATCCTGGCCCTTGCCAGCCAGCTCCCGCGCGCGCCACTCCAGGTCAATGCCGACCACGTCATACATGCGGAACGGCCCCATGGCGAAACCAAAACCTTGCAGCGCCGCATCCACCTGATAAGGCAACGCACCCTCCAGCAGCATCTTGCGCGCTTCGAGCACGTACGGATGCAGCATGCGGTTGCCGATGAAACCGTGACAGTTGCCCGAGACCACGCTGACCTTGCCCATACGCTGGCCCAGCGTCAGGGCTGCATCAAGCACCGCCGACGCGGTCTGGGCACCGCGCACAATCTCCAGCAACTTCATGATGTGCGCCGGACTGAAGAAGTGCAGGCCCAGGACCTGCTGCGGGCGGCGAGTGGCGGCGGCGATGGCGTCGATATCCAACGCCGAGGTATTGCTGGCCAGAATCGCTTCAGGTTTGAGCAGGCCGTCGAGTTCGCGGAAGATTTTCTGCTTCAGCTCGAGGTTTTCGTAGACCGCTTCGATCACCAGATCAACATCGCGGATCGCAGCGTAATCGGCAGCCGCCGTTACCCGTGCAATGCGCGCATCCGCCTCGGTCTGATCGACCCGCCCCTGACGCACGTTGTGGGCGTAAGTGTCAGCCACGCTGGTCAGCGCCTGCTCAAGCATCTGCGGATTGTTATCGACCCACTGCACCGGCACCCCGGCATTGGCCAGGCACATGACGATGCCACGGCCCATGGTGCCCGCGCCAATCACGGCGGCGCGCTGAATATCGAACGATGTCTGGCTCATGGTTGTTGTTCTCTTATTGGCGATCCAAAGACAGTCCTCACCATAGTCAGCCTATGGGTGTTTTTGAAGTTTATTCCCGTGATGGGTGACATTCAGCGGATGGATGCGTCCCGATCCCGCAGGTCAGAGGTTCGCCTCAGCCCACGTCCGGACCTCGGCGTACGGATAATCTTCCAGCGCCGCAAACCCAGGAATCGACCGAGCCTTGAGCTTGGTAAACAACGGAACGCTGATCCCGCACAAAAACCGCGTCACGCGCTCCGCCGATGGAGCACTTCCCGTGTGCTGCTGGTGCCTGTGGATAAAATCACCGCACAGCACCTCGAAATTTTTATCCACAAGCGCCGGCAATTCCGGTGGTTCGGGTAACCGCGCTACGTGGCCGTGACACACCGAACAATGCCCGCATCGCCGTGGCGCGTTTTCGTCGCCGAAGTACTCGGCCAGGCGATATCCCAGGCAGTGGTCGGTGGCGAACAGATCCAGCATGGCGTGAATCCGCGAAATCTCGGTGCGTTCGTGCTGGGTGAAGTAGGTGTGCAATTCGGCGCTCAAGGCCTGGGAATCGAAGTCGGCTTGCAGCAGGCTATAGACCTCCGTCATCTGCTTGCTTTCAAGCTCCACCCAGCCCTTTTCCTGGAAGTAATCCAGCGCCTTGACCACTCGACTGCGCTCGGCGGAATGCTGCTGATACAGTGCGTCGAAATTCACCGTGGCCCAGGTCCGTGCGCGACTGGAAGTCTGGATGATCGCCGAGACGAAGTCCCTGCGCTCACCCTCGAAACGGGCCAGCAACGCTTCCGGCTCCTGCAAATACTTGAAGCGGTATTCCGCGTAATAGGCATAGCGCGGAGCGATCAGCCCACGCAACTCCAGCTGTACCAGCAAGGTCTTGAGCGGTAACTGGCGAATGTTGCTCTGATCGGCCAAAGGCCCCAGCAGAAACTCCCACTGCCCCTCGGGCGCTGCGGCTTGCAACTCGTCGAGCACACAACGAATGCCGTCCCGCTCCGGTGTGTCGCCGTAGACGAAATTCTCCAGCACGTTGAGGCTGTCGCGGTTGGCCAGCACCAGGCAATCGGACGGCTGCCCGTCACGCCCGGCGCGGCCGATTTCCTGGCTGTAGTTTTCGATGGATTTGGGCAGGTCGAAATGCACCACGTTGCGGATATCGCTTTTGTCGATGCCCATGCCGAAGGCAATGGTGGCGACGATGCAATTGGACTGCCCACCCATGAACCGGCGCTGAATCGCTTCCCGTTGCTCGTGGGGTAAACCGGCGTGATAGGCCTCTGCCTGTATACCGTTGCGCCCCAGGTGTTCGGCGATGTGCTCAGCGGTTTTCTGCAGAGTGACGTAGACAATGCTGGGCTGGCCGGGACGCTGGCTCATCCACTCGACCAGGCGGCGGCGTTTGTCCTGGCCACGCACCGGTTCCACCAACAGATTGAGATTGGGCCGGTAGAAACCGGTGGTCACCACATCCTCAGGCGCAATGGCGAACCGGGCCTCCATGTCGGCGATCACCTTGGGTGTCGCGGTGGCCGTCAGCAGCAGCGCCTGAGGGATGTTGAACTGGCGCTGATAGTCCGGCAGCTTGAGGTAGTCGGGGCGGAAGTTGTGACCCCACTCGGAGATGCAGTGGGCCTCGTCCACCACCAACAGCGAGATCGGTACCTGCTGCAAAAAATGGCGAAAGCGCTCGTTCTTCAGGCGCTCCACGGAAATCATCAGAATCTTCAATTCACCAGACTTGGCCCGGGCCATCACATCGCTGGCGTCATCGCGACTCTGGGCCGAATCAATACTGCCCGCCGCAATCCCATGGCGCTGCAAGAACGCTAACTGATCCTGCATCAACGCCAGCAGAGGCGAGACCACCAGCGTCAGGTGCGGCAGCAGGATGGCCGGTAACTGATAGCACAGGGATTTGCCCGATCCGGTAGGGAAAATCGCCGCCGCCGAACGCCCGGCCAGTACCGCGCTGACCGCCGCCTCCTGGCCGGGCCGAAACTGTGGATAACCGAAAACCTGTTCCAGGGTGTTGTGCATAAGCTGTCACTCCGTTGACCGCTGCGAAGCCCAAAGCCTAGCCGGCGAACGCAGCAAGTCGAGAAAAGGTCGGGGGCAAAAACGATACGGGATGATACAGCGTCAACCCATCGATTCCTTCGCCACAGATTGAAACAAACGAGGCACTTTGCCCCCTGACATCAGCCCCCTGTCAGCCGATAAGGTTCGCCCCGAGAAAAACCATTATCCGCGAAGTTTTCATCAAGGCAGGACGCCTGCACGCGGATCCTCACAAAGGAACAATCATGCCTGACACTCTGTTTTTTCCAATCGCCTTTGTCTTTGCATCCCTGCTGCTGAACGGCTGCATGAAGCTCCCTGACGAACCCCCTCTCCTCGCAACGCCTACGACTCTGGGCGGCACCTCACAGACTTAGTCATCAATTGACTGACGCCGGGTGGCTATGGCACCAACACCGCCACCCGCAACTGCTCATCCAGCGCCTGTTCATGAAACACCCGGCTCTTGCTCGCCCAAACCGTATAAGCCGGGCTGATTTCGCCCGTAAACGCCGCCGCCAGCTGACGCAGATCGTCGACGCTACGTACACGAGGACAGAAGAGTTGGTCCTCGCAGTCCTGACTGGCACTGCGATAGGTGATCAGCAACCGATCCCACAACCCGTCACGCACTTGCCTGACCGACTTGAGCTTCACAGCCCGCACGCCCAGTCGCTGTTTCAGCCCCTGCTCATCCAGCGCTTCGCTGGCCAGCAACGCCTTGCCCACCATCAACACCTCGGCGCGAGATGCGGTGTCGATGTCCGCTTGGGTGGTCAGCGCATCCGGCCAACCGGTTCGCTCCATGTTGGCGCGGACCAGCGAATGACCGACGTCGGCAGCACCCGCTATCCGACAAACACCGGCCCACAACAATAAAATCGAGGCCACACGTAGCCATTGCATGCCTAATTCCCTTTAAGAGTCGACCCAGACGCTTCGAAACGTCCTACACATTCTGGCGCGCACCCTCCAGAGGCTGGATGCGTTAAGCCTGACAATCCCGTAGGAATATCGACCTCCAGGGCAAAAGCTTAAAAAATTGTCGAGGGGCGCGTAGGCAAAGGGCGATAACACCGGTAAACCCCCTACAAAACCTGTCCACTTGCACCACCTTGCGACGCCTCGCTGTGGCCCTCTATAGTTTTCGACACGGCTGGAAACACTGTATCGGCCCGTCGGAGCGACTTCGTACAGGACACGCCTCAACCATGAAAACGTTCAACCCGTTGACCAACCGCTATCGCCCACTCAAGACCAGTTGCAGCGACACCTCGGTGCTGGTCATCGACACCGATGCCAGCCATGGCGACCTGCTCGATGCCGCCCAACAACGCCTGCGTGCGGCCAGCGATCTACTGGAAACACTTTACTGTTTATGTTTCAAACAGGCCGATGTGAAAGACATCCCCAACATCGTTAATGCGCTTTATTTATTAACACAAGACGGCTGCGAATTACTTGAAGTCGCAAAACAACAAATACATCCAATCTGAAAAAATAAAACTACAAACCCCGCAACAACCAATCGCTTTATTATTATAATAATCAACACTAGCCTGCTTGCTCTTACATCAACTAAGGGCAACACAATGACAGCATTAACCATTTTCTTTTGCGGTACCGGCTCGACAAAGTTCGACAGTCAGAACCCAACTTACTGGAACGGTGAATTGGTCTCGACACTGGCATCCCATCACGGTGGTCGCGAATTTGCCGAATGGGTCGTGATCGATGGTCCCGGCACCAGCAACCTGCAAGCTGACGAACTGTTCACCCAATCCAAGGATTATGGACTGAGCGGTACGCTGTTCGGCAAAGGCTGGGGAGAGAATGTCCAGCACGCCATCAACATCATCAAAGGCAAGTGCGACTGGGAGCGTGAGAAGCTGACTGAGACTGAATACAACCGACTCAAGGCTGCTGGCATTCCCATTGAAGACGTCATCGTCGAAGGTTCCTGGATGTGGCGCAAGTACAACTACGGCGACCGCAGCGTGACCCAACAGAAGTTACAGGAACAAATCATCAAGACCTTTCGTAAAGATGGGATTATCCCCACCAAAGTTAACTTGGTAGGTTGGAGTCGTGGCGGTATCAGTTGCCACATGCTGGCCAACGCCATGTTCAAGGACAGCGCCCTGAAGAACATCCCGGTGAATATTTTTGCGATTGATCCGGTGCCGGGCATCGGCAACTTTCAGGAAGACAAAGTAAAACTCAATACCAACGTAAAGGAATACGTCGGTTTCTACGCCCGAGACGAGCGCTCCAAAGGCTTCAGCTGCGTTATCCCACAAACGGCAACCGGCACCCGGACCCACATTTACCCCATGCCCGGCCGCCATGGCACGCTGGTCGGTAACGCCGCAGCAGACGGTGTCAGCGGCCCCAAAGCATTGGCCGAACCAGGGCGCATCGTCCGCCACTTCGCCGAAGTCTGCCTCCAGCGCTGGGGTGTGCGACTCAACAAGCCGCTGAACCTGACCCAGGCCGATCTGGATAACCTGCGCAAGACCATGGTCAACGACGAAGCCAAGTACCGGCTGATGCACAAGTATTCCTACACCTACTTCACCGAACTGGATCAAGGCGAACGCTACGTTTCGCTGGGCAGTAAAGGGGTCAACTTCTCAGCAGTTAAAGGCACGATCTACACGCCGGCGACCGGGCTGACTACCAGCGTGCTGGATGGTGCAGCGTATCGGTCTATTTGTTGAAAACGATGGCGGATCGGTAGGAACGGCCTATGAAATCTTCATACCGTTCCTACAACAGAAGGCACCTTGTCGCCTATCGCCGCACTGTAGCTCAAATCTATAGTCGTGACCGTCGCTGCCAAATCAGCGGCTCGGGCTTGGTCACCCGAATGGTTCATATATGCGCGTCCGTTGTATGCTGCCGGCACTTCAAGTGCCTGCACGCTATATGGTGGCTGTGTTTGGGACGCTCTCGGGCGTGCCAGGAATGTGAGCCTCACTGGTTGACCAACCCGAACACAGTCCGCCTCCCATCGCTTGGTCACGATGGCGGCGGTTACTCCTGATGCATTTGAGGCTACAAACAATGAATTCATGGAAACCGTTCACCGATCGTTACCGCCCACTCCAATCCAATCTCACCGATACCCCGCCCCTGATCATCGACACAGAGGCCAATCCCCAAGACATCCTCGAAGCCGCCCTCCAGCGCATCCGAGCCTCCAGTGATCTACTCCAAACCCTGCACTGCCATTGCTTCAAGCAAGGCGATGTCGAAGACATTCCCCACATCACCCACGCGCTCTACTTGCTGACCCAAGACGGCTGCGACCTGCTGAAAGTCGCCCAGCAACGCATGATGGGTTGGAAAGCACCGGCCTAACGCCGAGTGAAGATCGTTCCCATGCTCCGCGTGGGAATGCCTCTACGGACGCTCCGCGCTCGACCCTTGGGACGCAGAGCATCGAAAGCCGTCATCGAACACTGGAGATAACCATGAGCATGTTTTTTGATGAGCTAATGGAAAGCGTGCAACAGATGAACGAAATCATCCGCGGCGGGCGTGAGCCTCCCCGCGAACTTCATGTTGATGCGTTGCAAGTCCAAGAAATTCGTATGGCTACCGATCTGACTCAGACCAAGTTCGCAGCGTTTATTGACGACCGACTCGCTGCAAAGTCAGGCTTAATCAGCCTCATCGATATACACCCAACGGACGATGCACCATGAATCTCGCCCCCAACGTCCCCGACGATCACGCCATGCACCTGCTCATGCAGCTACTGCACGAAGAACTCGGCCTGCCCGAACGCAAAACCATCAGCCTCACCACCTCGATCAACTTCGACCTGGGCTGTGACGGCGCAGATGCGCGGCATCTGATGGAAGCGCTGGAAGAACAATTCGCCATCGACTTCGTCGACTACGACGCGTATCGGTACTTTCAGCCTGAAGGGTTTGATGTGTTTCTCAAGCGCCGGGCGAAGGGTCGTGGCGACAAAGTGCCGCTGACCATTGGCATGCTCTATAAAGCAATCAAGAAACAACGGTGGGACACGCAGGAAGTGGAAGGGGTCTAGGGGATCTGATCAACAGAAGTGGAATTATTCTGGCTGTTTAGCGTGTTTACTGCGGGAATATTGCCAGTTATGCCTCAAGGGAACTGAATCAGCGCCCATAAAAAAGCCGCCCCAAAGGGCGGCTTTCTCATTACATCAAACCAACTCTTACAACTTCGGCCCAGCAGCCTTGATCGCGTCGCTCACGTCGAACTTCTTGAAGTTCT
This sequence comes from Pseudomonas sp. 008, assembly GCF_016861935.1. Classification (NCBI taxonomy): domain Bacteria; kingdom Pseudomonadati; phylum Pseudomonadota; class Gammaproteobacteria; order Pseudomonadales; family Pseudomonadaceae; genus Pseudomonas; species Pseudomonas sp. 008. The sequence continues at coordinate 485,147 of NZ_BOMA01000002.1, forward strand.
CAACAAACAACCCGGCCAGTGCTTTAGCAGCTTCATCGTAAGCAGCCTTGTCAGCCCAGGTGTTACGTGGGTTCAACAGGCCAGTCTCAACGCCCGGCACAGCCAATGGCACGTCAAGGTTGATGGTGTCCAGGTGCTCAGTCTCGGCACCGATCAACGCGCCGCTCTGGATCGCTGCGATCACGCCGCGGGTGGTCGGGATGTTGAAGCGTTTGCCGACGCCGTAGCCGCCGCCGGTCCAGCCGGTGTTGACCAGGTAGACCTTGGAGCCGAAGCCGCGGATGCGTTTGATCAGCAGTTCTGCGTATTCGCCAGCCGGACGCGGGAAGAACGGTGCGCCGAAGCAGGTGGAGAAGGTCGACTTGATGCCGCTGCCGGAACCCATTTCGGTCGAGCCCACCAGAGCGGTGTAGCCGGACAGGAAGTGGTAAGCCGCTTGTTCTTCATTGAGGATCGACACTGGCGGCAGCACGCCGGTCAGGTCGCAGGTCAGGAAGATCACTGCGTTTGGCTCGCCGCCCAAGTTCTTCTCGGAACGCTTGGCTACGTGCTCCAGCGGGTAGGCGGCGCGGCTGTTCTGGGTCAGGCTGACATCGGTGTAATCGGCGTGCTTGGCGTCGTCGATAACAACGTTTTCCAGGACTGCGCCGTGTTTGATGGCTTTCCAGATGACCGGCTCGTTCTTCTCGGACAGGTCGATGCACTTGGCATAGCAACCGCCTTCGATGTTGAACACCACGCCCTCGCCCCAGCCGTGTTCGTCGTCACCGATCAGGTAACGGCTTTCGTCGGCGGACAGGGTGGTCTTGCCGGTGCCGGACAGACCGAAGAACAGGGTCACGTCGCCCGCTTCGCCGATGTTGGCGGCGCAGTGCATTGGCAGCACGTCGGCGGCCGGCAGCAGGAAGTTCTGCACCGAGAACATGGCTTTCTTCATTTCACCGGCGTAGCGCATGCCAGCGAGCAGCACTTTTTTCTGCGCGAAGTTGATGATCACGCAACCGTCGGAGTTGGTGCCGTCACGCTCTGGCACGCACTCGAAGTTGGCGACGTTCAGAACTTGCCACTCTTCACGACCGGCCGGGTTGTACTGGGCCGGGTTGATGAACAGGCAACGACCGAACAGGTTCTGCCAGGCAGTCTGGGTAGTCATTTTCACGGCCAGGTAGTGCTCTTCAGCCGAACCTACGTGCACGTGGGAAACGAAATGCTCTTGCGCGTTGTTGAACGCCTCGACGCGAGCCCACAGGGCATCGAACTTGTCGGCCGGGAACTTGCGGTTGATCGGACCCCAGGCAATAGCGTCCTGGGTGGTCGGCTCTTCAACGATGAAACGATCGACTGGCGAACGGCCGGTACGGTGACCGGTGCGAACAACCAGCGCGCCGGTATCGGCAAGCTCGCCTTCACCGCGACTCAGGGCTTGTTTAACCAGATCATCAACACTCAGATCGGTGTACACGGCGTTATTGGCTTGCGTCATGAGGTTCCCCGTCGGCCAGTGGCCGAGTGCTCCAAACGTTTTGTAGTAGAAAGTCGTGCACTACTACCGCGAAAAAAGTGGGCCGGATTATGCCAGAAAAGCCCAAAAAGTGTAGGGCCCTCCCGTCAGAACGGCGTTATTCCGGCGCTAAGCAGTGAATTTACCTGCGCTGAAGCGTTTTAGTGACGGGTATCTGACGGCGTATCAACCCCTGCTCCGGCGAATAATTGAGTGATATCGGCCGCGTCGAACAGGTAGCGCTCGTTGCAAAATTGGCAATCGACCTCAATGCTGCCGCCATGTTCGACGACCAGTTGCTGCGCATCTTCCAGACCCAGACTGACCAGCGCATTGCCCGAGCGTTCCCGGGAGCAACTGCAGTGGAAGCGTAGTTTCTGCACATCGAACAGACGCACTTGTTCTTCGTGGTACAGGCGATGGAGCACGGTTTCGTTGTCCAGGCTCAGCAATTCGTCGGCGGTCAGGGTGCTGGCCAGGGCGGTGATGTGCTGCCAACTGGCGGCGCGATCTTCTTCATCTTTCAGACGGTCGGCAGGCAATTGCTGCAATAGCAGGCCACGGGCACGACGGCCGTCGGCGTACAGCTTGAAGCGGGTGCCAACCTGCTGCGACATGACGAAATAGTTGGTGAAGCAATCGGACAGGGTTTCGCCGTCGAGATCGACAATGCCCTGATAACGCTGGCCTTGAGTCGGGTCGACCGTCAGCGCCAACACGCCATTGGGCATCAGGTCGGCGAGCGTCGCATCGGGCGCGATCTGCTCGGCGTCGTAGCGGGCCAGGCCGCGAATTTCGCGCTCGCTGGAGCACTCGATCATCAGCATCGGTACCGGGCCTTCGGAACGGGCCTGAAGAATCAGCAAGCCATCGAACTTCAAGGTGCCTACCAGCAACGCTGCAGCCGCCATCAGCTCGCCCAGCAGTTGCGCGACCGGCTCCGGATAGGTGTGTTTGGCGAGGACTTCGGCATAGCTACGCTCCAATGCCACCAGTTCGCCGCGGGTGTCGCTGTCATCGAAGATGAAGCGTTGGGTGTAGTCGGTATCCGGTAGATCGGTCATAGGTCTGGGTATCTGAAGTGGTGACAAAAAAGGTTACAAAAAATGAAACACGCTGTAGCAGCACTTTTGGGGGTGAGCTTAGCCATAGCGGCATTTTATGAACAATTCGGGGTTGTTCCAAGCAAGGTCAAACCTCGGTTTTCGACGAGCGGTGCTTTCACCTGCGAAATGCGCCGTTGGCGAATATCCCCCATATGGCTGCACAGGCAGGCGATTACAAGTCTGCGCCCGACGGCCGTCACTACTCGTCGTTGCTGCTGCCGCGAAACTTGAACAAATTCCGGCGCTGTTTCTTGCTCGGTTTGCCGTCGGTGCTCACGCCCAACGCCCCGGCCTTGCGCATGGCCGCCGCCGCTTCGCGCTTGGCAACGCTGGCTTCGGTTTCGGCATACAGAGCCTGGGCTTCCGGCGCGCCACGACGCACGATCGACAACGCCTGGACCACCACCGTGCGTTCCTCGAAGCCGGTGCGAATCTGAAACTCGTCGCCGATCCTCGGCTCCTTGCCTGGCTTGCAACGCTCGCCCCGGCAATGCACCTTGCCGCTTTCAATCGCGGCCTTGGCCAAGGCACGTGTTTTATAAAAACGCGCGGCCCACAACCATTTATCGAGACGGACCTTGTCGTCCTCTTCGCTTTTTTGTGCCATTGGATGACCTCATTCTGAAATATCGATGAACTGTACTACCGTTTCTGTCGTGCCATGAATCACAACGCTGTGGATTAGAATGCAGGCATTCCCCCCTGTTTGAGGGATGAAAATCCGGGCCGTAGATATCTGTCGCCTTTTACCCATTATTCTGCGTGAATACCGCGAATTCGGCCGCACACGGCCTGAGCGGTTTTTGCCGGTTGAGCACTTTTGAAGACATTTGACCATTTGACCGTTGTCGGTCTGCGCGAGTGGGTGGCGCTCCCGGATTTGGGAGTCGCGGGCCTTCGGGCAAAAATCGACACTGGCGCGAGTACCTCCAGCCTGCATGCCACCGACATCGAGCCGTTCGAGCGCGACGGCGAACAGTGGGTGCGCTTCACCGCGCACCTGGGCACGGTGGTGCAATTGCGTCACCGGCGCTGCGAAGCACCGCTGGTGACGATGAAAACCATTAAAAGCTCCAACGGCCACGCGCAGATGCGCTATGTGGTCAGTACCACCCTGGCCCTCGGTGATCGGGTCTGGCGGGTCGAGTTCACCCTCGCCTGCCGCAAGTCCATGCGTTATCGCCTGTTACTCGGTTCCAAAGCCCTGATCGACGGCCAGTTGGTGGTCAATCCGGGCATCAAATATGTACAAGACAAGCCGGTGTTCCCGGTATCTACCCTCTCCACAGGTGTTGCATGAAGATCGCTGTGCTGTCGCGGAATCCGCGTCTGTATTCCACCCGTCGCCTGGTCGAAGCCGGTGTAGAGCGTGGCCATGAAATGGTGGTGATCGACACCCTGCGCGCCTACATGAACATTGCCAGCCACAAGCCGCAAATCCACTACCGTGGCAAACCGCTGGAGGGTTTCGATGCGGTGATCCCGCGGATCGGCGCGTCGGTCACGTTTTATGGCTGTGCTGTGCTGCGCCAGTTCGAAATGATGGGGGTGTTTCCGCTCAACGAATCGGTGGCCATCGCCCGTTCCCGAGACAAACTGCGTTCCCTGCAATTGCTGTCGCGCCGGGGGATCGGTTTGCCGGTCACCGGTTTTGCGCACTCCCCGGATGACATTCCCGACTTGATCGAGATGGTCAACGGCGCACCGCTGGTGATCAAAGTGCTGGAAGGCACCCAGGGCATCGGCGTGGTGCTGTGTGAAACGGCGACGGCAGCGGAGTCGGTGATCGAGGCCTTCATGGGCCTGAAACAGAACATCATGGTCCAGGAGTACATCAAGGAAGCCGGCGGCGCGGACATTCGCTGTTTCGTGGTCGGTGACAAGGTGATCGCGGCGATGAAGCGCCAGGCCAAGCCGGGGGAGTTTCGCTCCAATCTGCATCGCGGGGGCAGTGCGAGCCTGATCAAGATCACCCCGGAAGAACGCATGACCGCGTTGCGTGCGGCGAAAGTCATGGGTTTGGCAGTGGCGGGGGTGGATATCCTGCGTTCCAATCACGGCCCGTTGGTGATGGAAGTGAACTCGTCGCCGGGTCTGGAAGGGATTGAAACCACCACCGGGAAGAACGTGGCGGGGATCATCATCGAGCATCTGGAGAAGAATGGCGGGCCAAATATGACGCGGACCAAAGGTAAAGGGTGAAGCTTACTCAGTCCCTGTTGCGAGGGAGCTTGCTCCCGCTGGACCGGGCTGGCGCTCCAGGCCGAAGGACTCCCGAATCCGGCAACCGTGTTTTGCATTGAAATACGGTTGCCGGATCTCACGGTCGCTGCGCAACCGAGCGGGAGCAAGCTCCCTCGCCACAGAGGTTGTGTACGACGCTTAAACCGCATCCCGCGGCAACATCAACCCAAGCGGCAACCGAACCCGTGCTTCCAGCCCACCACCGGAGCGGTTGCGCAGCTCGACATTGCCGCCATGCATCGAGGCGATCCGTTTCACGATCGCCAGCCCCAACCCCGTCCCCTTTCCGCCCCGGGCCCGATCGCCACGGGTGAACGGGTTGAAAATCGCTTCCAGCTCCGACGGATCAATCCCCGCGCCGCGGTCCATGACACTCAGCACCACATATGGCGCACTGGTATCCCCGGACACATAAGCCGCCACTTCCACTCCGCTGCCAGCGTGATGCAGGGCATTACCGATCAGATTGTTCAGCAACCGCTTCATCGATACCCGACGCAACGGGAACGGCTGGATCGGCTCCAGGCGCAAGTGCACTTTTTCTTCGTTCTGGTTGTACGGCGCGGCGACTTCGCGAACCAGATCGCTCAGGTCCACTTCTTCCACCAACTCGTCACGACCGTCGCGAATGAAGGCCAGGAACTGGTCAAGAATCGCGTCCATGTCTTCGATGTCGCGGATCATGTCGTCCGTCAGGTCGCTGTGATCACCCATCAGTTCCAGGGACAGCCGCAAACGGGTCAGCGGCGTGCGCAGGTCGTGGGATACCCCGGCCAGCATCAGTTCGCGCTCGCGCCCCGCCTGTTCGACGTCTTCGGCCATCTGATTGAAGGCTCGATAGACCTCGGTCATTTCACTCGGCGTGTCGCTGATCGGCAGACGTACGCTGCGGCCCTGACCGAGTTGCCGCGCGGCATAGACCAGACGTTTCAATGGCTGATTGAGCTGGCTGACGAAAATCCACGCCGAGGCGGTGGATAGCAGGCCGATGGCGAGGAACCAGCCGAGTACGTTCCAGATTTTCTGCCCGCGCAATGGATGCGGGTACAGCGGCACTTTCAGCCAGCCATCGCCCAGGCTGGGCGCCCGGACCCATAAGGCAGGTGGCGAGTGCATGCGTAAACGCACCTCCGTATCTGCACCCAATTCGTCGCGCATCTGCCGCTGATAAATCGCGCTGTACGGCCAGTGCTGCTCACCTTCCGGCACGCCGGCGCCTACCACCCGGATCAGGGTCGCAGCATCGGCAATCTTCGCGCGGTTCTCTTCATCGGCGGCCCAATAGGCGCGCAGCGTCAGGGCGACGCCGTGGCTGTATTGACGATCCACCAGCACGTCTTCGTTCATCAACAGATAAACCAGGGTCAGCGCCTTGGAGAACAGGACGACGATCAGCACCAGCCACAGGGTGCGGGAGAAGAAGCTCTGGGGGAACCAAACAGGGGTTTTCATGGGTAACCGCTACACACTTGCAGGAGCGAGCGATGCTCGCATATTGCGGATCGCGAGTCTGCGGGAAAGGTCATCCGACCCGTTGCCCGCAGGACCCGCTCCTACAAATCACCGATCACTTCGTGGCGGCGCCATCCGGAACGAACACGTAGCCCACGCCCCAGACGGTCTGGATGTAGCGCGGCTTGGACGGATCGGGCTCGATCATCCGGCGCAGACGGGAGATCTGCACGTCGATGGAACGCTCCAGGGCATCCCACTCGCGGCCACGGGCCAGGTTCATCAGTTTGTCGCGGGTCAGCGGTTGACGGGCGTTCATGACCAGGGCCTTGAGCACCGCGAACTCACCGGTGGTGAGCATGTGCACTTTGTCGCCACGCTTGAGTTCGCGGGTGGCCAGGGACAGCTCGTAATCACCGAAGGTCACGCTTTCGTCTTCGCTGCCCGGCGCACCCGGCACCGGTGCGGCCTGGCGCCGCAGCACCGCTTTGACCCGGGCCATCAGCTCGTCCGGGTTGAACGGCTTGGCCAGGTAGTCGTCGGCGCCCAGTTCCAGGCCCTTGATGCGGCTCAGCTCGTCGCCCTTGGCGGTGAGCATGATGATTGGAATCTGATTGTTCGCCGTGCGCAGGCGGCGGCAGGCGGTCAGGCCGTCTTCGCCGGGCAGCATCAGGTCGAGGACGACCAGGTTGAACACTTCACGTGCCAGCAGGCGGTCCATTTGTTCAGTGTTCGGGACGGCGCGGGCGCGGTAGCCCTTGCTGACGAAAAAGCGTTCCAGCAGGCTGCTCAGCCCTGGATCGTCGTCAACGATAAGAATTTTTTCGCCTTCAGCAGTTTGTGCAGTGCTGCTCATTGGATGCTCCTTTGATCTCGGCGCGCATTATGGCGTAGCTGCCGTTATACGCACCGTGTGCATTGTTAGCAGATTTTTCCTTCACCGCCAGAAAACCAGTCTTTTCGCCTACAGCCTGCAATGCCCCCGAATGACACAACGCTGGTTATAATGCGCGGCCTTTTGTGTCAGGCAACGTCTGATCGTTATTGCCGGTAACCACTTTTTATTTTCATGGTGCTGGCAGTAATTGTTCGATTTCACGGGTCAACGGCAAGCCTGTTGATCCAGGTAGCGGCGCTCGCCAGGCCGCTCAACCAGACTCGCGAAGGCCCTATTTCCTCGCCTGCGAGCCTGCTTTCACAATTTGTCAGGTGGTTTTATGGACAGCATCAACAGCCGCATCGCCGAGGAACTCGGCGTCCGCCCACAACAGGTCGAAGCGGCCGTCGCGCTACTCGATGAAGGCTCCACGGTGCCCTTCATCGCCCGCTACCGGAAAGAAGTGACCGGCAGCCTCGATGACACGCAACTGCGTCATCTGGAAGAGCGTCTGCGCTACCTGCGAGAACTCGACGAACGGCGTATCAGCATCCTCGCCAGCATCGAGGAGCAAGGCAAGCTGACCCCTGCACTTGAGCGCGACATCAAGCTCGCCGACACCAAGACCCGCCTCGAAGACTTGTACCTGCCGTACAAGCAGAAGCGCCGCACCAAGGGCCAGATCGCCCTGGAAGCCGGCCTCGGCGAACTGGCCGACGGCCTGTTCAACGATCCAACCCTGAACCCGGAAACCGAAGCGGCGCGCTTCATCGACGCCGAAAAAGGCGTGGCCGATGTGAAGGCCGCCCTCGAAGGCGCCAAGTACATCCTCATGGAGCGCTTCGCCGAAGACGCCGGTCTGCTGGACAAGCTGCGCAATTACCTCAAGCAGGAAGCCACCCTCAGCGCCCGCGTGATCGCCGGCAAGGAAGAGGAAGGCGCCAAGTTCCGCGACTACTTCGAACACGACGAACCGCTGAAAAGCATGCCGTCCCACCGCGCACTGGCGATTTTCCGTGGCCGCAACGAAGGCATTCTCAGCTCCGCGCTGAAAGTCGGTGACGAGCTGCCGGGCACCATGCACCCGTGCGAAGGCATGATCGGCCAGCAATTCGGCATCCAGAACCAGAACCGCGCCGCCGACAAATGGCTGGGCGAAGTGGTGCGCTGGACCTGGAAGGTCAAGCTCTACACCCACCTGGAAACCGACCTGCTGGGCGAGCTGCGCGATGGCGCGGAAACCGAAGCGATCAACGTGTTCGCCCACAACCTGCACGACCTGCTGCTGGCCGCGCCGGCCGGCCCGCGTGCCACCCTGGGCCTCGACCCGGGCCTGCGTACCGGCTGCAAGGTCGCCGTGGTCGACGCCACCGGCAAGCTGCTGGACCACGCCACGGTTTACCCGCACGTGCCGCACAACAAGTGGGACCAGACCCTCGCCGTGCTCGCCGCCCTGTGCGCCAAGCATTCGGTGGACCTGATCGCCATCGGCAACGGTACCGCCAGCCGCGAAACCGACAAACTGGCCGCTGAACTGATCAAAAAATACCCAGCCATGAAGATGACCAAAGTCATGGTCTCCGAGGCTGGTGCATCGGTTTACTCGGCCTCGGAACTGGCTTCCAAGGAATTCCCGGATCTGGACGTGTCGATCCGTGGCGCGGTGTCCATCGCTCGTCGCTTGCAGGACCCGCTGGCCGAGCTGGTGAAAATCGATCCGAAATCCATCGGCGTTGGCCAATACCAGCACGACGTGTCGCAGCTGAAACTGGCGCGCGGCCTGGACGCAGTGGTCGAAGACTGCGTGAACGCCGTGGGCGTGGACGTGAATACTGCATCCGTGGCGCTGCTGGCGCGCATCTCCGGCCTCAACGCGACCCTGGCGCAGAACATCGTTACCCACCGCGACGAGCACGGTGCGTTCAAAACCCGTGCGGCATTGAAGAAAGTCGCCCGCCTGGGTGAAAAAACCTTCGAACAGGCCGCCGGCTTCCTGCGCGTAATGAATGGCGACAACCCGCTGGATTCGTCGGCGGTTCACCCGGAAGCCTATCCGCTGGTGCAGCGCATTGCCGCTGAAACCGACCGCGACATTCGCTCGCTGATCGGCGACGCCGCGTTCCTCAAGCGCCTGGATCCGAAGAAGTACACCGACGAAACGTTCGGCCTGCCGACGGTCACCGACATTCTGCAAGAGCTGGAAAAACCTGGCCGCGACCCGCGTCCCGAGTTCAAGACCGCCGAGTTCCAGGACGGCGTCGAAGACCTCAAGGACCTGCAACTGGGCATGATCCTCGAAGGCGTGGTTACCAACGTGACCAACTTCGGTGCCTTCGTCGACATCGGCGTGCATCAGGACGGTCTGGTGCACATTTCCGCGCTGTCGGAGAAGTTCATCAAGGATCCACGCGAAGCGGTGAAGGCCGGTGATGTGGTCAAGGTGAAGGTCATGGAAGTCGATATCCCACGCAAACGCGTCGGCCTGTCGATGCGCATGAGCGATACCCCGGGCGAGAAGATCGACGGTGCCCGTGGTGCACGTCCGGGGTCGGCTCCGCGCCAGTCCCAGAACACCGCGCCGCGCAAGGAAACCCCGGCAGCGGCTCCGACCAACAACGCCATGGCGTCGCTGTTTGCCAACGCCAAGCAGTTGAAGAAACGTTGATGGAGATCCCGGCCGGCTTGACCGAAAGCGCATTTTTCAAGCTGCTGGGGTGTCGCTTGCACAGCCTGGACACCGGGGTGGCGCAAGTCGCCCTGGCGCTGGAGCCACAGTTGCGCAATCGCGGCGGCAAGCTGCACGGCGGGGCCTTGTTCAGTCTGGTGGACATTGCCATGGGGCTGGCCTGCTCCAGCACCCACGGTTTTGACCAGCAAAGCGCGACCATCGAGTGCAAGATCAACTACATCCGCGCCGTCGCCGACGGTGAAGTGATGTGCACGGCCAGGGTGATCCACCCGGGCCGTCGCACGCTTGTCGTCGAGGCCGACGTGATGCAAGGCGACAAACTGGTCGCAAAAGCACAAGGCACGTTCGCTGTCCTGTAGCCCCCAATCATCAATTTGAGTTAATTTCGGCGCTGTGACTGCAGCGTCGGAGTTTTCTCTGCGCGCGATAGCCAGATTCAGGGAATGAAGTTGGCCTTTCAGTACGAGCCTGTATGGCCCAAGAACCAGGCGAAAACGCCAGTTTCAACTTCACCCTTGTAGACCGTCTTGCCCACCCCCATATTGGGGCGACTGACGCGTGAAGGAATCCAACTTGAGCGAACTTCTCAACCGCCGCCTGGCTCTGCTCGGCGAGCGCGCTAACCTCTCTCTGCTCGAACAGTGCCTTCACGGCATCGAACGTGAATGCCTGCGCGTGACAGGCGAAGGGCGCCTGGCGCAAACGCCGCACCCCGAAGCATTGGGTTCCGCGTTGACCAACGAACAAATCACCACTGACTACTCCGAGTCGCTGCTGGAGTTCATCACGCCGGCCCTGCCAGACCCGGCGGATACGCTGGCGAGCCTGGACAAGATTCACCGGTTTGCCTATAGCAAACTCGGCGACGAGTACCTGTGGAGTCCGTCGATGCCGTGCCCGTTGCCGGCCGAGGAAGACATCCCGATCGCCTATTACGGCACCTCCAACATCGGTCAGCTCAAGTACGTCTATCGCAAGGGCCTGGCCCTGCGTTACGGCAAGACCATGCAGTGCATCGCCGGGATCCACTACAACTTTTCCCTACCGGAAAAGCTCTGGCCGCTGCTCAAAGAGGCCGAAGGCTTTGTCGGCACCGATCGCGATTATCAGTCGTCGGCCTACATCGCACTGATCCGCAACTTCCGTCGCTACAGCTGGCTGCTGATGTACCTGTTCGGCGCCTCGCCGGCGCTGGACGCCGGTTTCCTGCGCGGTCGCTCGCACCAACTGGAACAGCTGGACCCGGACACTTTGTACCTGCCGTACGCCACCAGCCTGCGCATGAGCGATCTGGGTTACCAGAGCAACGCCCAGGCCGGTCTGACGCCGTGCTACAACGACCTGACCAGCTACACCGACAGCCTGCGCAAAGCGGTGGCTACGCCGTATCCAGCGTACGTCGAGGTGGGGACGCACAAGGACGGTGAGTGGGTTCAGCTCAACACCAACATCCTGCAGATCGAAAACGAGTACTACTCCAACATCCGCCCCAAGCGCGTGACCTACACCGGCGAACGGCCGATTCAGGCGCTGGTGGCCCGCGGTATTCAATACGTCGAAGTCCGCTGCCTGGACATCAACCCATTCCTGCCGATGGGCATCGACCTCACCGAATCACGGTTCCTCGACGCATTCCTGCTGTACTGCGCGCTGAACGACAGCCCACTGCTGACCAGTACCAGCTGCGGTAACGCAACGTCGAACTTCCTCAGCGTGGTCAAGGAAGGTCGTCGTCCAGGCCTGCAACTGCAACGCGACGGGCAAGCGGTGGACATGAAGGAATGGGCCGGCGAATTGCTGGAGAAGATTGCACCATTGGCGGCGCTGCTGGATCAGAGCCATGGCGGCGATGCCCACAGCAAGGCGCTGGACGCCCAAATGGCCAAGGTCCAGGACTCGTCCCTGACGCCATCGGCCCAGGTGCTGGCAGCGATGGCCGAGCACAAGGAAAGCTTCGCCCAGTTCTCCTTGCGCCAAAGCCAGGTGCATGCGGAGTTTTTCCGCAGCGAGCCGCTTTCAGGCGAAGAACAGGCCAGGTTTGAAGAGTTGGCGCGTTCGTCGTTGGCTCAACAGGCTGAGCTTGAACAGAACGAAGTCGGCGATTTCGATGTGTTTGTCGGAGCGTATCAGGCGAGCATTCTGGCGATCAGCAACTAAACTGCCAGAGCAGGTCCCCCTGTGGCGAGGCGGCGTTCCGACAAGCCCCCTCGCCACAACCGCCTTCCCTTAGAATTTTCCGCTCATATGCTAATTCTAAAAAGTTATTTATTTTAAGTTTCTTATATCATTTAGTCTCTTTTTCACGCCGACTCCCGGTCGTCTGAAAAGGAGCTTCCCCATGAAACTGACTTCCCCCCTTCGCCTCCTGGTGGCCGCGTCGCTGGCTGCGGCAAGTTTCCTGGCTCAGGCGGCAGATGTGACCGTCGCCTACCAGACCACCGTTGACCCGGCCAAAGTCGCCCAAGCCGACGGCGCCTACGAAAAAGCCACCAAAGCCAGTATCGACTGGCGAAAATTCGATAGCGGCGCCGACATCATCGCCGCCATCGCTTCCGGCGATGTGCAGATCGGCTATCTCGGTTCCAGCCCCCTGACGGCAGCAATCACCCGTAAAGTCCCGGTGGAAACCTTCCTCATCGCCACCCAGATCGGCGCCGCCGAAGCCTTGGTCGCGCGCGACGGGTCCGGGATCAAGACCCCACAAGACCTGATCGGCAAAAAAGTCGCCGTACCGTTCGTCTCCACCGGCCACTACAGCCTGCTGGCCGCGCTGAAGCACTGGAACATCGACCCGTCGAAAGTCACCGTGCTCAACCTCGCGCCGCCGGCCATCATCGCGGCATGGAAGCGCGGTGACATCGACGCCACCTACGTGTGGGACCCAGCGCTCGGTGTGGCCAAGGAAAACGGCAAAGTGCTGATCACTTCCGGCGAGTTGGCCAAGTTCGGCGCGCCGACCTTCGATGCCTGGATCGTGCGTAAGGACTTCGCCGAGAAGCATCCGGAAATCGTCACTGCGTTCGCCAAAGTGACCCTTGATGCCTACGCCGACTACCGCAAGGATCCGCAAGCCTGGCTGGCCAACCAAAGCAACGTCGACAAACTGGTGAAACTCTCCGGTGCCAAGGCCAGCGATATTCCGCTGCTGCTGCAAGGCAACGTGTATCCGCTGGCGGCTGATCAGGTGATCACCCTCGGCGCGCCGACCACCAAGGCCATTACCGACACCGCAGCGTTCCTCAAGGAACAGGGTAAGGTCGAGGCCGTGCTGCCGGACTACGCGCCGTACGTCAGCGCCAAGTACATCACCAACTGATCGGGAGTTAACCGCGATGGCTTTGCTACAGCTGGAGCGCATCAGTGCACAGTACCCCGGTGCAGCAGAACCTGTGCTGGCGGATATTTCCCTGAGCCTTGGGCCCCGGCAGTTGCTGGTCGCCCTCGGCCCTTCCGGCAGTGGCAAGACTTCGCTGTTGAACCTGATTGCCGGTTTCGTCGAGCCCAGCGCCGGGCGCATCACCCTTGACGGCGTGCCGGTCAAAGGCCCGAGCGCCGAGCGCGGCGTGGTGTTTCAGGACGACGCCCTACTGCCTTGGCAGGACGTGCTGGCCAACGTCGGCTTCGGCCTGGAACTGGCCGGCGCCGCGCGGGAAAAACGCGAACAGCGCGCCCGGGAAATGCTCGCGCTGGTAGACCTTTCCGGTTTCGAAAACCGCCGCATCTGGCAACTCTCGGGCGGGCAGAAACAACGTGTCGGCCTGGCCCGCGCTCTCGCCGCCGACCCTCGGGTGTTGCTGATGGACGAACCCTTCGGCGCCCTGGATGCCTTCACCCGCGAACAGATGCAGGAGCTGCTGTTGCAAATCTGGCAACGCACCGCCAAACCGGTGTTCCTGATTACCCACGATATTGAAGAAGCGGTGTTCCTCGCCACCGACCTGATTCTGCTGGCGCCGAATCCCGGGCAAGTCGTCGAGCGCCTGAGCCTGGATTTTGGCCAACGTTACGCCGCAGGGGAATCGGCGCGCTCGATCAAGTCCGACCCACGCTTTATCGAAACCCGCGAACACGTACTCGCCAAAGTGTTCTCCCAACGCAGTGCCGTCCAGCGGCAGGAGCGCGCATGAGCAGCTATGGAATTCCCGCCGCAACGGTGAAACCCGATTCAAAGGTGAAGGGCTCGGCGGTGATTGCGCTGCGCCGCCGTATCAGCACCCGCGGGGTCAGCGTGTTGACCCTGATCGCACTGTTGGCGATCTGGTGGGCCGTCACCGCCACCGGTTTGATCGAACCGCTGTTCCTGCCGCCACCCTCCGCCGTGCTGCAAAAAGGCTGGTTGCTGGTGACCAGCGGCTACATGGATTCGACCTTGTGGCAGCACTTGGGCGCAAGCCTCAGCCGCATCGGTTTGGGCCTGGGCTTCGCGGTGCTGACCGCCGTGCCAGTCGGCATTGCCATTGGCCACAACCGCATTGCTCGCGGCATTCTCGATCCGCTGATCGAGTTTTACCGCCCGATTCCGCCCTTGGCCTATTTGCCGCTGATCGTGATCTGGTGCGGCATCGGTGAGCTGTCGAAAGTCTTGCTGATCTACCTGGCGATCTTCGCCCCGATTGCCATCGCCACCGCCACCGGCGTACGCACCGTCGACCCGGCGAAATTGCGCGCCGCGCAGTCGTTGGGCGCAACTCGGGCGCAGTTGATTCGCCATGTGATTCTGCCCAGTGCCTTGCCGGACATTTTGACCGGTGTGCGCATTGGTTTGGGAGTGGGCTGGTCGACACTGGTCGCCGCCGAGTTGATCGCCGCCACCAGCGGTTTGGGGTTCATGGTGCAGTCGGCGGCGCAGTTCCTGGTCACCGATGTGGTGGTGCTGGGGATTCTGGTGATCGCGCTGATCGCCTTCGCCATGGAGATGGGTCTGCGCGCCCTGCAACGCAAACTGGTGCCGTGGCATGGCCAGGCTCACTGAATATTCATGTGTCGACACCCTGGATTGAAGAGAACCGCCATGAGTAACTTGACCATCGTCCCCCTCAGCTGCGCCCTCGGCGCGCAAATCAGCGGCGTCGACATCAGCCAGCCGCTGAACGTGGAACAACGCGACGCCATCGAACAGGCGCTGCTCAAGTATCAGGTGCTGTTCTTCCGTAACCAGCCGATCGAACCACAGCAACAGGCGCGATTCGCCGCTTATTTCGGCGACCTGCATATCCATCCGATCTACCCGAACGTGCCGGAACAACCGGAAGTGCTGATCCTCGACACCGCCATCACCGACGTGCGGGACAACGCGATCTGGCACACCGATGTGACGTTCCTGCCGACCCCGGCGATGGGCGCGGTGCTCAGCGCCAAGTTGCTGCCGGAGTTTGGCGGCGACACCCTGTGGGCCAGCGGCATTGCGGCGTATGAAGCGTTGTCCGCGCCGATGAAAACCTTGCTCGAAGGGCTGACCGCCACTCACGATTTCACCCGTTCGTTTCCACTGGAGCGCTATGGCAACACGCCGGAGGCGCTGGCCCAGTGGGAAGAAGCCAGGCGCAAGAACCCGCCGCTGTCACACCCGGTAATTCGCACGCACCCGGTGAGCGGGCGCCGGTCGTTATTCGTCAATGAGGGCTTCACATCGAAGATCAACGAACTGTCGGAAACCGAGAGCGAAGCGCTCCTGAAGTTTTTGTTCGCCCACGCCACACGGCCGGATTTCACCATCCGCTGGCGCTGGCAGAAAGACGACATCGCGTTCTGGGACAACCGCGTGACCCAGCATTACGCGGTGGATGATTACCGCCCGGCACGGCGGGTGATGCAGCGAGCGACGGTGTTGGGGGATGTGCCGTTTTTTCGCTGATCCGCCAGTTCCTGCTCGTTCCCACGCTGCGTGGGAACGAGCAGTACTCAGTTACTCAGCCATCGAAGGCTTCTCCCACAAATTGATCCCGCCCTCCTGGGCAAATCGATCAATCTCCGCCAGTTCTTCCACGCTAAAACTCAGGTTCTTCAGCGCACCGACGTTCTCGATGATCTGCTCCGGCCGGCTCGCGCCGATCAGCGCCGAGGTCACCCGTGGATCGCGCAGGGTCCAGGCCAACGCCAGTTGCGCCAGGCTCTGACCACGACGCTTGGCGATTTCATTGAGCGCCCGCACTTGGGCGATGTTGGCTTCGGACAGGTGAGAGGACTGCAATGAATCACCGCCCGGGCGATTGACCCGTGCATCCTTCGGAATGCCATTGAGGTATTTGTCGGTCAGCAGGCCCTGAGCCAACGGCGTGAAGGCGATCACGCCGGTACCGAGTTCGTCGGTGACATCCAGCAGGTCCTTTTCCACCCAGCGATTGAGCAGGTTGTAGGCCGGCTGGTGGATCAACAGCGGGACTTTCCACTCCTTGAGCAACGCGGCCATTTCCCGGGTTTTCACCCCGGAGTAAGACGAGATGCCAATGTACAACGCCTTGCCCTGTTGCACGGCCGTGGCCAGTGCGCTGGCAGTTTCTTCCAGCGGGGTGTCCGGGTCAAAACGGTGGGAATAGAAGATGTCCACGTAATCGAGGCCCAGGCGTTGCAGGCTCTGGTCGAGGCTGGCCAGCACATATTTGCGCGACCCGCCGCCCTGGCCGTAAGGGCCGGGCCACATGTCCCAACCGGCCTTGCTGGAGATGATCAGCTCATCGCGGTACTGCTTGAAGTCTTCGCGCAGCAAACGACCGAAGTTGATCTCGGCGCTGCCGTACGGCGGGCCATAGTTGTTGGCCAGGTCGAAGTGGTTGATGCCCAGATCGAACGCCGTGCGCAGCAACGAGCGCTGTATGTCGATCGGCGTGCTGTCGCCGAAGTTGTGCCACAGGCCCAGCGACAGTGCCGGCAGCACCAGTCCGCTGCGACCTACGCGGCGGTAAGGGATAGAGTCGTAGCGGTTTTCGGCAGCGGTGTAGGTCATCGAATCCTCTCTTGTGGGTCTTGAATGGGGTATCGACTGCTTTGCAAGCGGCCCAGCATACGCCCAGACAAACGCCAGGAAACCCCGGATTCGACTAATTGCTGAAACGTTTCATAGATTATTAAAAACTGAGCTCCCCCCATAGAGTCGATATCCACACCCAACGCTTACGCCGACAACTCACGTAGCGCGGCAGCCGCCAAAAAGCCAGACCTTGAGCTATATCGCTGATCTCGTCTGACCGTCTGATCGATACGCTCAAGCAACTGCTCAGGAAGCGTGGCATTGAAGCGCACCGACTTGCCGAAATAGGGTGTGATATCGAATTCGACCACACCCCACACACCGCCAGCGTAATCAGGGTTATCAAGATGAGCGTCAATTTCACGCACCTGCGGAAGTGGATCACCATCGGCGACCAGACCTTCGTAGTGCAAAGCCAACGCTTCTTTCACGTTTTCAAATGCCTGCGCCACTGTAGCGCCTGCGGAGAAGCATCCCGGCACGTCCGGGATAATCACTCCGTATTCTGAGTCGGCATCCTTGTGCAGAACGACCGGGAATTTCATTTCGATGACTTCTCTGTTGACAGAGATTGGACTGTAAAACAGAAACCAACACGCATACACACCATACACATCTTGCAAAGATCGCCATCAAACGGCACCCGCAAACACCTCCCCCAACCAATTCACAAACACTCGAACCCGTGGCGACATGTGTCGGTTATGCGGATACAACACCGAAACCGGCATCGATGGCGGCGGTGTGTCGGTGAGGATTTCCTGCACCAACCCTTGGCCAATCTGCGCTTCCATTCGGTAATGCGGGCACTGAATCAGCCCCAATCCGGCAATTGCCGAGGCCGCATAAATCTCCGCGCCGAACACCGACAACGCTCCCTCGATGGCCACTTCTTTCAGCTCGCCATCCACCATGAACTCGAATGGAAACAGCTTGGCCGTGGTGCGCGAAACGTAGTTCACCGCGCGGTGGTTTTTCAGGTCTTCGAGGTTTTTCGGTTCGCCGTATTTGCGCAGGTAAGCCGGGCTGGCGCAGGTGATCTGGCGCAGGTTGGCGACACGTTTACCGATTAGCGCCGAATCGCCCAAGGTGCCGGCGCGCAACACGCAATCAACGCCTTCGGCGATCAGGTCGACGAAGCGGTCGGCTTCGCTGATGGACAATTCGATGTCCGGGTAGCGCGACATGAATTGCGGCAACGCCGGGATTACAAAGTGCTTGGCCAACGTGCCATGCAGATCCACCCGTAATCGGCCTTTCGGCGCAACGCCGCGAAATGCCAGTTCGGCTTCTTCCAGTTCTGCCAACAACTGCACGCAACGCAAGTAGTACGCCTCGCCATCCAGCGTAGGACGGACCTTGCGCGTGCTGCGCTCCAGTAAACGGGTACCGAGCCAGGCTTCGAACTGATTCAGCGTATGGGTCAGGGTGGCACGCGGCAGGTTCAGGTCATCGGCCGCCAGCGTGAAGCTGCTGCGCTCGTAGATCCGCACGAAAACCTTCATCGCCTTGACTTGATCCATACGGCGCTCCTGACGATCGATTGTTGGCGATTATTGAACAGTCAAGGCAACTCTCGTGCATTTATCGCCCTGAGTAAACATGTGAATCTGGCTCCACACCCCCCCACTCCAAGGAATCAACGCCATGACTACTCAAACTTCGAAAGTTGCCATCGTGACCGGCGCCTCCCGCGGCATTGGTGCCGTGATCGCCCAGCAACTGGCCGCCCAAGGTTTCGCCGTCGCCATCAACTACGCTAACAGCGCCACCGAGGCGTCGGCACTGGTGGTAAAACTACGTCAGGCCGGTCACCGGGCCATAGCGATCAAGGCTGATGTGGCCAACGCCGACGATGTACGCCGGCTGTTCGACGAAGCCGAAACCCAACTGGGCAAGGTCGACGTGCTGGTCAATAACGCCGGCATCCTCAAAGTGCTGCCGCTGGCGCAACACAGCGACGAACTGTTCGACCAGAACTTCAACATCCACGCTCGCGGCACTTTCAACACTCTGCGTGAAGCGGCAACGCGCCTGAACAGCGGTGGCCGGATCATCAACTTCTCCAGCAGCACCGTCGGCATGAACCTGCCGGGCTATGCGGTGTACATTGCCAGCAAGGCGGCAGTGGAATCCCTGACCCAGGTGTTCGCCAAGGAAATGCGCGGTCGCAACATCACCGTCAACGCCGTGGCCCCGGGCCCGGTCGCCACCGACCTGTTCCTGCACGGCAAGAGCGAAGAACAGATCCAGACCTTCGCCAAGATGCCACCGCTGGAACGCCTGGCTCAGCCAGAAGACATCTCCCGCGTCGTGTCCTTCCTGGTCGGCCCGGATTCGGCCTGGGTCAACGGGCAAATCCTGCGCGTTAACGGCGGGTTGGTTTAACTATGCTCGATGTATTGGGCTGAATCCGTAAGGCAGCACACATCTGAAGGGCGGAACGCATCATGCACACCACGATCATCATCTTCTTCGGCCTGGTCCTGCTGGCACTGATGCTGTTCATCGGCGAGAAAATCGGTTTCTCCCGTCAGACCCTGGCCTACAGTTTTGTCGTGCTGTGGCTGGCGTTGACCTTGATCAACAGCGCAGTCGGCATGGTCATCGCCGGCCAACCGTTGAGTGCGGAACTGGTGGTGGGCAGCGCGGTGTTCGGCGTACCGGTGGCGGCACTGGTGCTGTTCATGGTGTTGAGCAGCGAGACCTGAGCGCCACCGGTCGATCAACGCACCAAATGCAAAAACTGCATGTGCCGTTCGTACTGGTCGAGGATGTCGTTGATCACCTGATCCTTGGTGTAACCCACCAGATCGTAGTCCTGACTGCCCTCGCGCAAATGCACTTCGGCACGGTGGTAGCGACGGTTGTTGAGTTGCTTGGAACCCATGCCACCCCGGGCGAAAGACGGGGTGAAGTAACCGCGCATCTGCACCTGATAAATGAACGGATGCAACTCGCCGTGACCGATTTCCAGGCTGACGTTGTCGTTGGCTGGGTCGGGCTGAGTGACCACGTGCAACCCCTTCTCGACAAACACCGCCGTCACTTCCTCGATCGCCGGGCGCACCGTGGTATCTAGGAAGCGATAGACCTCATCCCGAGACGGAAAATGCACCGCCTGACTCAAGCGCTGACGCCATCCACCGCGTCGCGAACCGGACACCGGCGCCAGGGAATGCAGTTGCGCGATCTGCTTCTGCGACTCCAGATAAAACGCCTTGTGCAGGCCCCACATCATCAGCAGCAAAATCATCGAGAACGGTAACGACGTCAGCACCACCGCCGACTTCAAGGCGTCGATGCTGCCGGAGAACAGCAGTGCGCTGGTCACCAGTGCCGTCATCGCGCCCCAGAACACTCGCAGCCATTTCGGCCCGTCCTCATCGGGATTGCCACCCTTGGCGGACAAGGTCGACAACACCACGGTGCCGGAGTCGGCGGAGGTGACGAAGAACACGAAGCTGATGAACACCGTGACCGCGATCACGGTTTTGCTCCACGGGTAGGTCTCCAGCAACAGGTAAAGCGTCATCGACGGGTTGTCGATGGCCGACATGCCGAGCGCGCTCATGCCGTGGTTGAGCACCTGATCGATGGCGCTGTTGCCGAAGATCGACATCCACGCCAGGGTGAAACCGAGCGGGATCAGCAGCACGCCGAAGACGAATTCGCGGATGGTCCGGCCACGGGAAATCCGCGCAATGAACAGGCCCACGAACGGCGACCATGCAATCCACCAGGCCCAGTAGAACACCGTCCAGCCGCCCAGCCAGTCGCTGGGTTTGTCATAGGCGTAGAGGTCGAAGCTCTTCATCGGCAAGGCGCCGAGGTAATCGCCGAGGTTCTGGATCAGGGTATTGAGCAAGTGCTGGGTGGGGCCGGCGAACAACACGAACAGCAGCAGCGCACAGGCCAACAGCATGTTGATGTCGGACATCACCCGCACGCCTTTATCGACGCCAGACACCGCGACGATGATCGCCGCGCCCATCATCAGCGTGATCAGGCCCACCTGAATCCACTGGGTGTGGGCGATGCCGAACAGGTAGTCCAGGCCGGAGTTGAGGTGCAATACGCCAAAGCCCATGTCGGCACCGAGGCCGAACACCGTGGCGATGATGCCGAAGCCGTCCACTGCGTAACCGATGGGCCCGTTGATGCGCTTGCCGATCAGCGGGTACAGCGCCGAACGCAGGGCCAGCGGCAGGTTATGTCGATAGGCGAAATAGGCCAGCGCCATGCCGACGAAGGCGAACACGCCCCAGCCGTGCAGGCCCCAGTGCAGAAACAGAATCTGCATCGCCTGACGCGCCGCCTCCGCCGTACCGGCCTCGCCTTGCGGTGGTTGCACCAAATGCGTAAGTGGTTCGGACACGCAAAAGAAAAACAGCGTGATGCTGATCCCGGCGGCGAACAGCATGCCGGCCCAGGACAAGTAACTGAATTCGGGCTCGTCGTGGTCGGCACCGAGCTTGATCTTGCCGTAGCCGGACAAGGCGGTGACCACCACGAAGACCAGATACAGCGTCATCGCGAGCATGTAGTACCAGCCGACCGTATTGGCCGCCCAGTTTTGCGCTTGCAACAGCCAGGCACCGGCCTGTTCGGGGATCGCCATGACCACGACGGCGAACAACAAAATGAAGGTCGCCGCGAAATAAAACACCGGCGGATTCATGCGGACCTGGCCGCTTGCGGGGATGGACGATGCACTCACGAAAGGTGCACCTCGAGGGGGGAAAACGTGGCTGTAAAAATCGGACTCAGCAAAGGCAAGCCTCCTGTTGTGAGCGGGCGGCGAACCACCGGTTTAACTTGAATGAACGTTCAAGTTAAACATGAATAGGGTGCTAAGGACTAATCGCAGGGCTCGGCGGTCGCTTTTCTGCGCGAGTGCAAGGAAGGGTATGACGCGGGGTTTACGGGATTTGTTCTGTGGAAAATTAGCTGGATGCCATTATCTCGGTTTGGCTTGAAACCATTCGCGGGCAAGCCTCGCTCCTACAGATTTTGTGTCGGTCGCCAAGTCCCCGATCGACACTGATGTAGGAGCGAGGCTTGCCCGCGAAGACTGCATGTCAGTCAGCAAATATCAGGGAGCCTTACTTCTGCGTCCCGTCATCATGCTGCAGATTCGCCTGGGTCAGGTTGCACCCCGCTGGCACGCTGCGGGTCAGCCAGACGTTGCCACCAATCGTCGAGCCCTTGCCGATGGTGATCCGTCCCAGAATCGTCGCGCCGGCATAGATCACCACGTCGTCCTCGACGATCGGATGCCGCGGATGGCCTTTCTGCAACTGACCGTCTTCGTCCGCCGGGAAGCGCTTGGCACCCAAGGTCACCGCCTGATAAATCCGCACACGCTCGCCAATGATTGCAGTCTCGCCGATCACCACACCCGTGCCGTGGTCGATGAAGAAACTGCGACCGATCTGCGCGCCAGGGTGGATGTCGATACCGGTGGCCGAGTGGGCGATTTCCGCGCTGATCCGCGCCAGCAACGGCAACCCGGCGCGGTACAAATGGTGGGCCAGGCGATGGTGAATCACCGCCAGGATTCCCGGGTAGCACAGCAACACTTCATCGACACTGCGAGCCGCCGGATCGCCGTGATAGGCCGCCAGCACATCGGTGTCCAACAGGCTGCGCAATTCCGGCAGAGCGAGGGCGAAGTCCTGAATGATCCGGATGGCCTTGGCTTCGACTTCAGAATCGCCCCCGGCACTGTGACGAGCGACGTAGCGCAATTCGAGCCGCGCCTGAGCCAGCAATGCATTCAACGCCACGTCGAGTGTGTGGCCGACGTAGAAGTCCTCACTCTCCTCGCGCAAATCCACCGGCCCCAGACGCATCGGAAACAACGCACCGCACAAGGCTTCGAGAATGTCCGCCATGGCCGCTCGGGACGGCAACTCGCGACCGCCCTGCTCGGTGCTGGCGCGGCCGTTTTGTGCGCGCCACTGGTCGCGCGCCGTACGCAGTTGGCTGACGATGGTCTGCAATTGCCAATGGCTGGAACGCTCGCTCACGGTAAAAACTCCTCACGGGCGGCCGGACTGTCTGGCCGCACTGACGGCGATTACTTTACGGCAACGACTTGCAGCCGAATTAAGAACCAATAGTGCTGTTAACAATACTTTTGGCTATAAGCGATTGGCAGTTGCCCCACTAAATACCCGTGCCTATAGTCCTGACATCTTCCTCCGCCAGTACGGACCCATGATCAAACAACAGCTTGCCCGTTTTAACCGCCTCGACCTGCTCGGTCACCCTACCCCGTTGGAAAAACTCGAACGTCTGTCGACCTGGCTGGGCCGCGATGTGTACGTCAAACGCGATGACCTGACGCCATTGGCACTGGGCGGCAACAAGCTGCGCAAACTCGAATACCTCGCCGCCGATGCCCTGGCTCAGGGCGCCGATACACTGATCACCGCTGGCGCGATCCAATCCAACCACGTGCGCCAAACCGCCGCCATTGCGGCCAAGCTTGGCCTGGGCTGCGTGGCGCTGCTGGAGAACCCGCTCGGGACTGACGATAGCAACTACCTCGGCAATGGCAATCGGCTGTTGCTGGACCTGTTCGATGCCAAGGTCGAACTGGTGGAAAACCTCGACAACGCTGACGAGCAATTGCAAGCGCTGGCCGCACGTCTGCGCAGCAATGGCAAGAAACCCTATCTGGTGCCGATTGGTGGCTCCAATGCGGTGGGCGCGTTGGGTTATGTCCGTGCGGGTCTGGAACTGGCCGAGCAGATCAAGGACACCGGGCTGCAATTCGCCGCCGTAGTCCTGGCTTCCGGCAGTGCCGGCACCCATAGCGGGCTGGCGCTGGCATTGAGCGAAGTACTGCCGGATTTGCCAGTCATCGGCGTGACCGTTTCCCGTAGCGATGAAGCTCAACGACCGAAAGTCCAGGGCCTCGCCGAACGCACTGCCGAGCTGTTGGGCGTGGGTCTGCCGGCGAGTTTCAAAGTAGAACTGTGGGACGAATATTTCGGCCCGCGTTATGGCGAGCCGAATGCCGGGACGCTGGCGGCGGTGAAGCTGTTGGCGAGCCAGGAAGGGTTGTTGCTGGACCCGGTGTATACCGGCAAGGCCATGGCCGGTTTGCTCGACGGCATCGGGCGCCAGCGCTTCGATGACGGCCCGATCATCTTCCTGCACACCGGCGGGGCGCCGGCGTTGTTTGCCTACAAAGACTTTTTATAGCCGATAGTCCTGTGGCGAGGGGGCTTGCCCCCGTTGGGTCGCGCAGCGGCCCCTTGTGTCCGGCAGTCATATCGAGTCAGCAGACATTACGACTGCTTCGCAGCCGAACGGGGGCAAGCCCCCTCGCCACAGGAATGCAATCCTCAAATATTCATTTAAAGAATAACAAACTTAATATTTATTATTTTCCTATCTAAAGACGACATCATATAGTCGCGCCGCAGGCGAATTTGCAGCGAGACGCATAAGCTGCTTTAGGGCAGGATATCGCAGTCGTTCAAATCCCGAATTTGCCAACTTTCCTTAAGCGTCTTCCATAAGAAAACACAGGGGCTTGTCATGAATTTTTCCGCACTACGTAGAAATCTGCTGGTGGGCTCGTTGGGCCTGGCGCTGAGCGCCGGCCTGCTCGGGCAAGCGGTTGCCGGAGAGCAACTGCAAAAGATCAAGGACGCGGGCGTGATCAACGTCGGCCTGGAAGGCACTTATCCACCGTTCAGCTTCGTCGACGAGGCCGGCAAACTGAGCGGCTTCGAAGTCGAGTTCTCCGAAGCCTTGGCCAAAGAGCTGGGCGTGAAGGTCAAACTGCAGCCGACCAAATGGGAAGGCATCCTCGCGGCCCTGGAATCCAAACGTCTGGACGCGGTGATCAACCAGGTGACCATCACCGAAGAGCGCAAGAAGAAGTACGACTTCTCCGAGCCGTACACTGTTTCCGGGATTCAGGCCCTGACCCTGACCAAAAACAAAGACACCATCAAGACCGCCGCCGATCTGGCCGGCAAGAAAGTCGGCGTAGGCCTGGGCACCAACTACGAGCAGTGGGTGAAAGAGAATGTGCCTAAGGCTGACGTCCGCACCTACGAAGATGACCCGAGCAAGTTCCAGGATCTGCGCGTCGGCCGCATCGACGCCATTCTGATCGACCGCCTGGCCGCGCTGGAATACGCCAGGAAGGCCAAGGACACTGCCGCCGCCGGCGAAGCGTTCTCCCGCCAAGAGGCCGGTATTGCCCTGCGCAAAGGCGAGCCTGAACTGCTGGCCGCGGTGAACAAAGCCATCGACAAGCTGCGTGCCGACGGTACGCTGAAAAAGCTTTCGGAAAAATACTTCAGCGCTGACGTCACTCAATAATGGGAGAAGCTTTCCAACTCGCGCTGGACTCCGCGCCCTTCCTGCTCAAGGGCGCGTACTACACGGTCATCCTGAGCCTGGGCGGGATGTTTTTCGGCCTGCTGATGGGCTTCGGCCTGGCATTGATGCGCCTGTCGCGCTTCAAACTGGTGAGCTGGATTTCCCGCATCTACGTGTCGTTCTTTCGCGGCACGCCGTTGCTGGTGCAACTGTTCGTGATCTATTACGGCTTGCCGCAATTGGGCATCGAACTTGATCCGCTGCCGGCCGCCCTGATCGGCTTCTCGCTGAACATGGCAGCCTACGCCTGCGAAATCCTGCGTGCCGCGATCAGCTCCATCGAGCGCGGCCAATGGGAAGCTGCGGCCAGTATCGGCATGACCCGCGCGCAAACCCTGCGCCGGGCCATTCTGCCGCAAGCGATGCGCACGGCCCTGCCACCGTTGGGCAACAGCTTCATCTCGCTGGTCAAGGACACCGCGCTGGCGGCCACCATTCAGGTGCCGGAGCTGTTCCGCCAGGCGCAGCTGATCACCGCCCGTACCTTCGAAATTTTCACCATGTATCTTGCCGCCGCGCTGATCTACTGGGTTCTGGCCACGGTGCTTTCGCACCTGCAGAACAAGTTGGAAGAGCGGGTCAATCGGCACGACCAGGAGTCCTGACCCAATGATTGTCGTGGAAAAACTGACAAAGCAGTTCAAGGGTCAGGTGGTGCTCAACGGCATCGATCTGCAGGTGAAGGAAGGCGAGGTGGTGGCAATCATCGGCCCCAGCGGCTCGGGCAAGACCACGTTCCTGCGTTGCCTGAATTTTCTGGAAGAACCCACCAGCGGCCGGATCAAGGTCGGCGACATCGAGATCGATGGCAGCCGTCCCCTGAACCAGCAGCAGAGCCTGGTACGACGCCTTCGCCAGCACGTGGGTTTTGTGTTCCAGAACTTCAATCTGTTCCCCCATCGCACAGCCTTGGAAAACGTCATCGAAGGCCCGATCGTGGTGAAAAAAATCCCACGAGCCGACGCCGTTGCCTTGGGTAAAAAGCTGTTGGCCAAGGTCGGCCTGGCGGGCAAGGAAGACGCTTACCCGCGACGCCTCTCCGGCGGTCAGCAACAGCGTGTGGCGATTGCCCGGGCGCTGGCGATGGAACCGGAAGTGATCCTGTTCGATGAACCGACCTCGGCGCTGGACCCGGAATTGGTGGGCGAAGTATTGGCGACCATCCGCGGCCTGGCTGAAGAGAAACGCACCATGGTGATCGTCACCCACGAGATGGGGTTTGCTCGGGACGTGGCCAACCGTGTGGTGTTTTTCGACAAGGGTGTGATTGTCGAACAGGGCGAAGCCAAGGCGCTCTTTGCCAACCCGAAAGAAGAACGGACGAAGCAGTTTCTCAGCAAGTTCCTTAACAACGCTTAATTCAATTCCCACTCAAAACTGTCAACTTCCATGGATGGAAGTGACACTTTCTCCGACTTATAAAATCCTGCATTCGTCTTCAACAACTGCCTTGATTAATTCCAAATCGTAGATAACTTCCCACCCTCCCATGCGGTACATATATATGTCCTGCAACAGATTCATCTCGCTTAAAATCCATAAAAACCCTCGCCACCCACAGTCAATGGGTTGCTACCTCCAAGGCGTGCAGCCCATCAAATATTGGACTAAATTCGACAGAGCATTGGGGTTTATTAACTGCACTGCGTAGGAGATTTCTGAATAACCCAAGAACCAACCTTTAACCAATAAACACTATTGACACCTATTCGAACCCACTCTTATCTAGTCTCCAACAAGCGACTTTCATCAAACTCGATCACTCTTCAAATACACAAAAAGTGAATCGTTTTGTTGCCTGGTAATTCACGCCTTTCGATCTTTCAGAAACGGACTTCGCGGTAAGGCTTCAAGGAGAGAACCCCATGACAAGCACTTCGAACAAACCCGACCTTGCAGCCCCGACCCTGGCGCAAACTCACAAGGCCGGCATCAGCATCACCTCGGCCGCTCATCTAATGATCGACGTGCCGCCTTATCCAGGCATGGACGA
The DNA here is from genome assembly GCF_016861935.1 of Pseudomonas sp. 008. Lineage (NCBI taxonomy): Bacteria > Pseudomonadati > Pseudomonadota > Gammaproteobacteria > Pseudomonadales > Pseudomonadaceae > Pseudomonas > Pseudomonas sp. 008. The sequence goes on from NZ_BOMA01000002.1 coordinate 512,385, forward strand.
AGGCGACCTGATCGAGCTGTTCTGGAACAACTGCTACGTGGCCTCCAGCCTGGTGGGGACTGACCATGGCGGCAAAGCGGTGAGCCTGCGGGTGCCGGAAAGCTTCATTGCCAACGGTTCTGCTCGCGTCCATTACAAGGTCATGCAGATCGGGCAAGGGCCAGCGATATCACCGGCGGCGCGCGTCCAGATCAAACTCGATTGCCCCGGCGGCCTACCCTCGCCCCTTTGCGATGAGGAAAACCAGAGCCTGGCGCCGGTGTTCATTCCCGAGACCATTCGCCGTCAGGGGGTCAATCCGAACCAGGTCAAGCGCGGTGTGCCATTGACCATCGAACCCTACCTGAACATGGCCGCCGACGACGAAATCACCCTGCGCTGGGGCGATGTGCGCATGGACCTGCCCAAACTCAAGGCCGACGATGTGGGTCAGCCGATCCACGTCTGGGTGCCACCGGCAATCATTCTCGAAGCCGGCGAAGACCTTCGACTGGAAGTGACCTACTGCATCCTTGACCGGGTGGGTAACAACTCGCGCTGGGCACCGGCACGCACACTGAAAATCGGCTGTGCCAATCCTTACCTGAAAGTGCCGCCCAAAGAAGTGCTCAAAGCCGCAGAACCCAGAAAGCGGTGAGGCCCTGTAGCAGCTGGCGAAGCCAGCTGCTACAGGGAAGAGACTGATACCTCTTCTATCTATATTCCTAAAAGTTAGTTCATAAATTATTTATACGCGTTTAGGGTATATGCACCGGACCACCGGACATTCGTGTTTTTCGTTCGCCGCAACACCTGCGGCGTTTTCATGAGATGTGAGGTAGGTATGGTCCGGAACACAATCACCCCAGTGCAAATCGCCAGGGCATTGCGTGCAGCCAAGGAGCGGCACTGATGTCCAGTCTGGCAGATGCAATCGTTCAGAGTGATCTGGACATCGCCCCATTGTTGTTGCCCGCGCAGATCTTGCGCAACGACGCACAAGCCATCAAGGCTGCCCAAGAGCTGGCGCAAGTCGCGCGCCTGCAAGCCGCCAAACGTGACCAGCAGCGCAAGTTGCCCTGGTCGGAAATCGAACAGTTCACCCGCAGCGGCTTGGGCAGCATTGCCATCCCGCGTGAGTACGGCGGCCCACAGGTTTCATTCGTCACCGTTGCCGAAGTCTTCGCGATCATTTCCGCAGCCGACCCGGCCTTGGGGCAGATCCCGCAGAACCAGTTCGGGATTCTCAACCTGATACTGGGCAGTGCCACCGAGTCGCAGAAAAAACAGCTGTTCAAAAGCGTGCTCGAAGGCTGGCGGATCGGTAACGCAGGCCCTGAGCGCGGTACCAAAAATACCCTGGAGCTCAAGGCGCGAATCACTGCCGACGGCGACGGCTTCGTCATCAACGGGCAGAAGTTCTACTCCACCGGCGCCTTGTTCGCCCACTGGGTGGCCGTCAAGGCGCTGAACGATGACGGCAAGCAAGTGTTGGCCTTCGTTCGTCGTGGCACCCCGGGCCTGCGCATCGTCGATGACTGGTCGGGTTTCGGCCAGCGCACCACCGCCAGCGGCACCATATTGCTCAACAACGTGCGGGTCGACGCCGAGCTGGTGGTGGATAACTGGAGGATCAACGACAGCCCGAACACTCAGGGCGCCGTGTCGCAACTGATTCAAGCGGCCATCGACGCCGGCATCGCCCGGGGCGCTATCGATGACGCCATCGAATTCGTGAAAACCCGTGCCCGGCCCTGGATCGACGCCAAGGTCGACCGGGCCAGCGACGACCTCTACGTGATCGCCGATATCGGCAAGCTGAAAATCGAACTGCACGCCGCCGAAGCGCTGCTGCGCAAGGCCGGGCAAGTGCTCGATCAGGTCAACGCCGCGCCGCTCACCGCCGAGTCTGCGGCACGCGCCTCAATTGCCGTTGCCGAGGCCAAAGTGCTGACCACCGAGATCTCGCTGCTGGCCAGCGAAAAACTCTTCGAACTGGCCGGCAGCCGCGCCACCCTCGCCGAGTTCAACCTCGACCGCCACTGGCGCAATGCCCGGGTGCACACGCTGCACGACCCGGTGCGCTGGAAGTATCACGCGGTTGGCGCTTATCACTTGAACGGCACGTTGCCGGCTCGCCACTCCTGGATTTAACGACCAGATCGCTGGAGAAACACATGTCTCTTTCTCGAAACGTCGCGGTCATTACCAGCGATGAGCAAGCCCTGATCGTCGCCGGAGACCTGGCCGACGACTTCAAACGCGACAGCGCCCTGCGCGACCGCGAACGTCGTTTGCCGCACCCGGAACTGGAAGTGTTTTCCCGTTCGGGTCTTTGGGGCATCAGCGTGCCAAAGGAATACGGCGGCGCCGGGGTTTCCAACGTCACCCTGGCCAAAGTGATCGCTTTGATCGCCCAGGCTGACGGCTCCCTGGGGCAGATCCCGCAGAACCATTTCTACGCCCTCGAAGTGCTCCGTGTGAACGGCAGCCATGAGCAGAAAAAACGCCTGTATGCCGAAGTGCTGGCCGGCCAGCGTTTCGGCAATGCACTGGCGGAACTGGGCACCAAAACCGCCCATGACCGCGTCACCCGCCTGACCCGCGACGGTGACGGCTATCGCATCAACGGCCGCAAGTTCTACGCCACCGGCGCCATTTACGCCCAGCGCATCCCCACCTCAGTAGTGGATGAAAACGGCGTGCAACAGCTGGCCTTCGTCCCGCACAACAGCAAAGGCCTGACGGTCATCGACGACTGGAGCGGCTTCGGCCAGCGCACCACCGGCAGCGGTTCGGTGGTGTTCGAGGATGTCTACGTTGCCGCCGAGGACGTGATTCCATTTCAAAGCGCATTCGAACGCCCGACCACTGTCGGCCCATTGGCGCAGATTCTCCACGCCGCGATCGACACCGGCATTGCCCGCGCAGCCTATGAAGATGCATTGCATTTCGTGCGGACCAAAACCCGGCCGTGGATCGACGCCACGCATGAAACAGCCACCGAAGACCCACTGACCATCAAGAGCTTCGGCCACTTGAGCATTCGCCTGCACGCCACCGAAGCCTTGCTGGAGCGCTCCGGCGAATTCCTTGACCAGGCCCAGGCCGACACCAATGCCGAGACCGTCGCCGCCGCGTCGATTGCGGTTGCCGAAGCCCGGGCCATCAGCACCGAGATCTCCCTCGCCGCCGGCAGCACGCTGTTCGAACTGGCTGGTAGCCAGGCGACCCTGATTGAGCACGGCCTCGATCGCCACTGGCGCAACGCCCGGGTGCACACCCTGCACGACCCGGTGCGCTGGAAATACCACGCGGTGGGCAATTACTACCTCAACGATGAAAACCCGCCGTTGCGGGGGACCATTTGATGAGCAAAAAGAAGATCCTGCTCAACGCGTTCAACATGAACTGCATCGGGCACATCAACCATGGTCTGTGGACCCATCCACGGGACACGTCCACCCAGTACAAGACGATCGAATACTGGACCGAACTGGCGCAACTGCTGGAGCGCGGGCTGTTCGACGGTCTGTTCATCGCCGACATCGTCGGTGTGTACGACGTCTATCAGAACTCGGTGGACGTGCCGCTCAAAGAGTCGATCCAGTTGCCGGTCAACGACCCGCTGCTGCTGGTCTCGGCCATGGCCGCGGTCACCAAAAACCTCGGCTTCGGCCTGACCGCCAACCTGACCTACGAGCCGCCGTATCTGTTCGCCCGACGCCTATCGACGCTTGATCATCTGAGTCGCGGCCGCGTCGGCTGGAACATCGTCACCGGCTATCTGGACAGCGCCGCCAAAGCCATGGGTCTCAGCGAACAGGCGGAACACGACCGACGTTACGACCAGGCCGACGAATACCTGCAAGTGCTCTACAAACTCTGGGAAGGCAGCTGGGAAAACGGCGCGGTGCTCAACGACCGCGAGCAACGGATCTACGCCCAGCCAGACAAAGTGCACAAGGTCGAGCACAAGGGCGAGTTCTATCAGGTCGAGGGTTATCACCTCTGCGAGCCGTCGCCGCAACGCACGCCGGTGCTGTTCCAGGCCGGCAGCTCCGATCGCGGCTTGCTGTTCGCCGGTCGGCATGCCGAGTGCGTGTTCATCAGCGGCCAGAACAAACCGGCGACCCGGGCTCAAGTGGACAAGGTTCGTGCCAGCGCCGTCGAGGCCGGGCGCAATCCTTGGGACATCAAGGTGTTCATGGGTTTAAACGTGATCGTCGGCGCCACCGAAGCGCTGGCCTGGGCCAAGCATGCCGAGTACCTGAGCTACGCCAGCGCCGAGGCCGGCGTGGCGCACTTTTCGGCGTCCACCGGGATAGATTTTTCCGAGTACGAACTCGACGAACCGATTCAGTACGTGAAGAGCAACGCCATCCAGTCCGCCACCAAGAACCTGCAAAACAACGACTGGACCCGCCGCAAACTGCTGGAACAACACGCCCTCGGCGGCCGCTACATCACCGTGGTCGGCTCGCCTGAGCAAGTGGCGGATGAGCTGGAATCATGGATCGCCGAAACCGGCCTCGACGGCTTCAACCTGACACGGATCGTCACCCCGGAAAGCTATGTGGATTTCATTGAGCTGGTGATTCCCGAGTTGCAACGCAGGGGCTCGTACAAGACCGCTTACGACGACGGCAGTCTGCGGGAAAAGCTGTTTCAGCGTGATGCGCATTTGCCTGAGCAACACACAGGCTCTGCGTTCCGCCGCTAATCCTGTGGCGAGGGGGCTTGTCGGAACGCCGCATCGCCCCGTTCGGCTGCGCAGCAGTCGCAAACCTGCGGACCGGTTTTACCTGACACACCTCATTGCATGGTTTTGGGGCCGCTTCGCGGCCCAACGGGGGCAAGCCCCCTCGCCACAAATTTGTGCACCGATTAAACAATTGACTGGAAACTACTCATGACCAAAAAACTCTTATCCCACCCAGTCAAAGCACTGGCCCTGGCCCTCGGCCTCTTCAGCTCCATCACCTTCGCCGCCGACGCGCCGCTGAAAGTCGGCACCACCGCCGCCTTCGCCATTCCGCTGGAAGCCGCCGTAGAGGAAGCCAGCAAACAAGGCCTGAAAGTCGAACTCGTGGAGTTCAGCGACTGGATCGCTCCCAACGTCAGCCTCGCCTCGGGCGACATCGACGTGAACTATTTCCAGCACATCCCGTTCCTGGAAAACGCCAAGGCCGCGGCCGGCTTTGATCTGGTGCCGTTCGCCCCGGGCATCATCAACAACGTCGGCCTCTATTCGAAGAAATACAAAAGCTTCGCCGAGTTGCCAGAAGGCGCCAGCGTGGCCATCGCCAACGACCCGATCAACAGCGGTCGCGGCCTGCAACTGTTGGCCAAGGCCGGGTTAATCACGCTCAAACCGGGCGTCGGCTACAAGGCCACCGAAGAGGACATCATCGCCAACCCGAAGAAAATCAAAATCCTTCAGGTCGAAGCCGTGCAACTGGTACGCGCCTACGACGACGCCGATCTGGTCCAGGGTTATCCGGCCTACATTCGCCTGTCGAAAACCTTCGATGCCAGCTCCGCGCTGCTGTTCGACGGTCTCGATCACAAGGAATACGTAATCCAGTTCGTGATCCAGCCGAAAAGCAAAACCGACCCACGGCTGATCAAATTCGTCGACATCTATCAGCACTCGCCAGCGGTTCGCGCAGCGCTGGATAAAGCCCACGGCAAGCTCTATCAAGCTGGCTGGGAAAGCTGAGCATGACGGCCGCCATCCAACGGCGACTGGAGACTCCAGAGCCACACAGTGCTGAACGCACCGAGCTCCACCCCGAGCTGAACCGCGCCCACGTGCGCTTCATCGGCCTGGGTAAAACCTACAATGGCCAGCAAGGTCCGGTGGCGGCCCTGCACGGTATCGACCTGGCAATCCAGCGCGGCGAAGTGTTCGGCATCATCGGGCGCAGCGGTGCCGGCAAGTCGTCTCTGATCCGTACCATCAACCGCCTCGAACAACCGAGCAGCGGGCGAGTGCTGATCGATCAGGTGGACATCGGCGAGTTCGATGAAGACCGTCTGGTGGCGCTGCGCCGACGGATCGGCATGATCTTCCAGCACTTCAATCTGATGTCGGCCAAGACGGTTTGGCAGAACGTCGAGTTGCCGCTGAAAGTCGCCGGTGTGCCCAAGGAAAAACGCGAGCAGAAGGTCCGTGAATTGCTCGAACTGGTCGGCCTGCAAGGTAAACACAAAGCTTATCCGGCGCAGCTTTCCGGCGGGCAGAAACAACGTGTCGGCATCGCCCGTGCGTTGGTGCATGACCCGGAAATTCTGCTGTGCGACGAGGCCACTTCGGCCCTCGATCCGGAGACCACCCAATCGATCCTCGGCCTGTTGCGCGAGATCAACCAGCGACTGGGCCTGACCATCGTGCTGATCACCCACGAGATGGCGGTGATCCGCGATATCTGCGATCGGGTCGTGGTGTTGGAGCACGGGCGAATCGTCGAGCAAGGGCCAGTCTGGGAAGTCTTCGGCAACCCGCAACATGAGGTCAGCAAGACCTTGCTCGCGCCGCTGCAACACGGCCTGCCGGATGAACTGCAAAGCCGCTTGCGGGCACAGCCGCAGTCTTCGGACGCTGCCGTGGTCCTGCGCTTGCAATTCACCGGCAATACACGCGACGAGCCAGACCTGGCGGCGCTTTTCAGCGCCCTCGGTGGCCGCGTGCGTTTGCTGCAAGGGGGCGTGGAACGGATTCAGGGCCATGCGCTGGGGCAATTACTGCTGGCGGTGACCGGTTCGTCCCTCGGTGCCGAGGAATTGCGTCAGCGCGCCAGTCATTGGGCGCAACAGGTGGAGGTGCTGGGTTATGTGGTTTGATCGATTGCTGCAAGGCTTCATCGACACCTTCCTGATGGTCGGCGTGTCGTCACTGATCGCGCTGTTGGTGGGTATTCCGCTGGCGGTGATCCTGGTCACCAGCACCAAAGGCGGGATCTACGAAGCACCGGCGCTGAACCGCGCACTGGGCGCGTTCGTGAACCTGTTCCGCTCGATTCCGTTTCTGATTTTGATGGTGGCGCTGATTCCGTTCACCCGGTTGATCGTCGGCACCACTTATGGCGTTTGGGCAGCGGTGGTGCCGCTGACTATTGCCGCTACGCCGTTCTTCGCACGCATCGCCGAAGTCAGCCTGCGGGAAGTCGACCACGGGTTGATCGAAGCGGCGCAAGCGATGGGGTGCCGGCGCTGGCATATCGTCTGGCATGTGCTGTTGCCCGAGGCGCTGCCGGGAATTGTCGGCGGCTTCACCATTACGCTGGTGACCATGATCAATTCGTCGGCCATGGCCGGGGCGATTGGCGCTGGCGGGTTGGGGGACATTGCGTATCGGTATGGGTATCAGCGCTTTGACAGCCAGATCATGTTGACGGTGATTGTGTTGCTGGTGGTGTTGGTGGCGGTGATTCAGTTGGGTGGGGATCGGCTGGCGCGGGGGTTGAATAAGCGCTGAATCAAGATCAAAAGTGCGAAAGCGCTTATAGTCAGCGCTTCTCTCTTTTTCTGTGCAGCCGACCATGAAACAGACTCCCACCGACCTGGAGCAGATCACCTCCACCACTCTGGGCCATTACAACGCGGTGGCTGAAGACTTCCGTGAAGGCACTCGCGATCACGATGTCAGCCAGAACATCGATGCCCTGCTGCGGCATATTCTGGGTAAGGCGCCCTTCAGCATTCTCGACTTTGGCTGCGGTCCTGGCCGCGACCTGAAAACCTTCACCCGCCTGGGCCACATCGCCATCGGGCTCGACGGTTCGGAAAAGCTTGCGCAGATGGCCCGGGACGACAGCGGGTGTGAGGTCTGGCAGCAGGACTTCCTGAAACTCGATCTGCCGGCCGAGCGCTTCGACGGGATTTTTGCCAATGCGGTGCTGTTTCATGTCCCGAGTCAGGAGTTGCCCAGGGTGTTGAAGCAACTGCGCGCGGCGTTGAAGCCGGGCGGTGTGTTGTTCAGTTCCAATCCCCGTGGCGAGAATCAGGAAGGCTGGAACGGATCACGGTATGGGGCGTATTACGACCTAGCGGCGTGGCAACAAATGCTGTCCGAGGCGGGGTTTGTGGAGCTTGAGCATTACTACCGGCCGGCGGGGCTGCCGCGGGAGCAGCAGCCTTGGTTGGCCAGCGTTTGGCGTCGAGCCGACTGATCGTTACGGCGCTTGTTTCTTCGGCTCGCGTACCTTGTACCAGGCCACATACAGCGCCGGCAAAAACAGCAGCGTCAGCAAGGTGGCGATGATGATCCCGCCAATCATTGCGTAGGCCATCGGCCCCCAGAACACTTCCCGGGCAATCGGGATCATCCCCATGCTCGCCGCCGCGGCCGTCAACAGAATCGGTCGGCGACGGTGTTCCGTGGCGTGCAGCACCGCGTCCCACGGCGTATAGCCGTCCTTCTCGAGGGCGTCGATCTGGGTCACCAAGATCACCGAGTTGCGGATGATGATGCCGATCAGCGCCAGAATCCCGAGGATCGCCACGAAGCCCATCGGCGTGCCCGTCGGGATCAGCGCCAGCACCACGCCGATCAGCCCGAGCGGCGCGACGCTGGCCACCAGGAACAGCTTCTGCACGCTGTGCAACTGGATCATCAGGAAGGTCGCCATCAAAAACAGCATCAACGGCACCACCTTGGCAATCGGCCCCTGGGCCTTGCCGCTTTCCTCCACCGTACCGCCGGTGGCGACTTTGTAGCCCACCGGCAAACCGGCGGCAAACTTGTCGATATCCGGTTGCAACTGCTTCACCAGGTCGGTCGGCTGAATCTCGTCGCGCACCGCAGCCTTGATGGTGATGGTCGGTTTGCGATCACGACGCCACACCAGCGGCTGCTCCAGTTCGTAGCGCACCGTGGCAAACGCCAGCAGCGGAATCGACGTGCCGCCGGGAGTGACGATCTGCAAATTCTGCAAGGTTTCCGGACTGCCGCGCTCGGCATCTTCAGCGCGGCCGACCACGTCGATCAGGTAGATGTCATCATCGACCTGCGTCACCGGCGAGCCGACGACGATGCTGTTCATCAGGTTCGCCACGTCTTCCGACGACAGCCCCAGTTGCCGCGCCTTGTCTTGCGCGATGTCGATGCGCAGCACTTTACCCGGCTCGTTCCAGTCGTAAATGATCTCGCCGATGTGCGGATTTTTATCCAGCTCAGTGGCCAGGGCGATCGCGTGTTTGCGCACCTGATCGATGTCCTTGCCGCTGACCCGGTACTGAATCGGCCGCCCCACCGGCGGGCCCATTTCCAGGGCCTGGACGTAACTGCCGATGCCGACGAACTCTTCACGCAAGCGCTTTTGCAAACGAGCGGTCAGCGCCGTGCGTGACTCCAGGCCTTTGCTGACGATCACCAGTTGCGCGTAGTACGGGTTCTGCAATTGCTGGTCGAGGGGCAGGTAGAAACGGATCGCGCCCTCGCCGATGTAGGTGCTCCAGCGCACGATGTCCGGGTCGCCCTTGAGCGTTGCTTCGAGCTTGTCCACGGCTTTGCGGGTTTCGGCGATCGAGGCGTTTTGCGGCAGGTTCAGGTCGACGAGAATTTCCGGGCGGTCCGAGGACGGGAAGAACTGGTTCTGCACAAACTGCATGGAAAACACCGAGAGCACGAACAGCACTACGGTAATGCCGATAGCCCACCAGCGATTGCGCATGGCCCAGAGCAGGCCACCATTGAATGCCCGACCGATGCGCCCAGGCTCGGTGTCGTGAGGTTTCACCTTGGCGCTCAGGATATGCACCCCAAGCACCGGGGCGAACAGCACGGCGACGACCCATGACACCAACATGGCCACCGCGATCACCGCGAACAGGGTGAAGGTGTACTCACCGGCGGAGCTGGCGTTCAAGCCGATCGGCACGAAACCGGCGACAGTGACCAGCGTGCCGGTGAGCATCGGGAACGCGGTCGAGGTGTAGGCGAAGGTGGCCGCTTGCTCTTTGGTTTCACCCATTTCCAGGCGCGTGACCATCATCTCCACCGTGATCATCGCGTCGTCCACCAGCAGGCCGAGGGCGATGATCAATGCACCGAGGGAAATCCGCTGCATGGTGATGCCGCTGTATTCCATGAAGAGGAAGACCATCGCCAGCACCAACGGAATCGAACATGCCACCACCAGCCCGGCGCGCACGCCAAGGCTGACGAAGCTGACGATCAGCACGATCACCACGGCCTCGAACAACGCACTGGTGAAACCGCCGACAGCTTCTTCCACCACTTCGGCCTGATCGGAAACGTTGTGCACGCCAACGCCCACCGGCAGGTCGGCCGTCAGCTCGTTCATGCGCAGATGCAGCGCCTTGCCAAATGCCTGGATGTTGCCGCCCTTCTTCATGGCGATTGCCAGGCCGATGGCCGGCTGGCCGTTGAAACGAAACTCCGGGGTGGCAGGATCGACATAGCCACGACTGATATCGGCGATGTCGGCCAGGCGGTAGAAGCGGTCGTTGAGCTTCAGATTGACGTTGGCCAGGTCTTTCTCAGAGGCAAACTGCCCCGAGGTCCGCACCGAAATCCGCTCCGGGCCGGCCTCGATCACTCCCGCCGGGGTCACGGCATTCTGTGATTGCAGGCTCTGCACCACCTGGCGCTGATCGATGCCGAGGGCGGCGAGTTTGCGGGTGGAGAAGTTCAGGTACAGCACTTCATCCTGCTCGCCGATCATTTCGACCTTGCCCAATCCTGGCACTTCACGGATTTCGGCACGCACCTGTTCCACGTAATCGCGTAGCTGGCGCATCGACAGGCCGTCAGAGGTAAAGGCATACACCGAACCGAACACATCACCGAACTCATCGTTGAAGCCCGGCCCTTGCAGGCCTTGCGGGAAGTCGCCGCGGATGTCGTTGATCTTCTTGCGCACCTGGTACCAGATTTGCGGAATGTCCTTGGCGCTGGTGGTGTCGAGCAGGTTCACGAAAACCGTTGATTCACCGGGTCGGGTGTAGCTTTTCACGTAATCGAGCGAGTCGAGTTCTTCGAGTTTTTTCTCGATCCGGTCAGTGACCTGCTTGAGGGTTTCTTCCTGGGTCGCGCCGGGCCAACGGGTCTGGATCACCATGGTTTTGATGGTGAACGACGGGTCTTCTTCGCGGCCCAGGTTCAGGTAGGAGAACACGCCCATCAACAGCGCGACGAACATCAAATACCAGACAAACGACTGATGCTTGAGGGCCCACTCGGATAAGTTGAAACTCCCTTTCATTGCGGGCTGCCCTCGTCAATTCTCACTTTCTGCCCCGGTTTGAGGCTATTCACACCGGCACTGACCACCCGCTCGCCGGACTTCACTCCGTTGGCCACGACTACTGTGTCGTCGGTCCGGCTGACCAGGCTGACCTCCCTTGGGGCAACGGTTTGCGTCTGTGGATCGACGACCCAGATCCGTGTTTTCCCATCGACCTCCTGCAATGCGCTCGCCGGCAGTTCGAGGCGTGGTTTGATTTCAGAGCTGAGGGTCACGCTGATCGCCGTGCCGAGATGAAAACCCGGCGGCGTATCGGTCAGGCTCAGGCGGGCGCGACGGGTACGGGTCGCGCTTTGGGCCTGGGGTTCGATTTCACGCACGATGGCGGTGCTGGTGATGCTCGGGTCCAGCTGCGAGGCGACCTGGAACACCACGTCGGCCGGCAAATCATCGACCAGGGTGTCGGGCAAGTCGATCACCGCTTCCTTGATGTCCGGCTGCGCCAGGGTCACCACTTGCTGGCCGGCGGTCACCACTTGCCCGGCTTCGGCATTCCACGCGGTGACAATGGCTTTGTGATCGGTGCGCAGCTCGACGTAGTTGAGTTGGTCCTGCGCCTGGTTGACGGCGGCCCTGGCTTGATCGAGGGACGCCTGGGTGGTTTTCAGTTCGGTCTGGGCGATGTCCAGTTGTGCCTGGGCACCGACCCCGCGATTGAACAGTTCCTGCTGACGCCGGGCGTTGGCCTGGGCGTTGATGAGCTGCGCCTGAACACGCGCCAGGTCACCCTGGGCCGAGCGCAACTGGTTCTGCTGATCGGTGGGGTCGAGGGTGGCGAGCAAGGCGCCTTTCTGGACTTCGGCGCCGACATCGACATTGCGGCTGGCGATACGCCCCGGCACCCGGAAACCGACATTGCTTTCGTAACGGGCCTGAATGCTGCCGGCGAACCGGCCGAGGTTTTCTTGATGGAGCGCTTTCACTTCCACAGACAACACCGGCCGCACCGGTTCTGGCGGCGCTTCTTCCTTGGAACAGGCGACCAGCAGTACAGCGGCGGACAACAGCAACAGGTGCTTCATGGTTGGGCTCCTGTGGTTGGGGTCTGATCGGTATTTTCGACGACCTCCACCCGTACGCCCGGGTGCAGCAACTGGCCGCCCGCAGTGACGACTTTTTCGCCACCGGTGAGGCCGGCGCTGACAATGACTTTGCCGGTCAGGTAACGGCCAACGGTGACGGTGTGCAACTGCGCCTTGCCCTCGGCGTCCACTAACCACACGGCAGGGTCGCTGAGGTTTTTGGTCAGGGCAGCCCAAGGCAGCTCCACCGCGGTTTTGCCCACAGGCTTGGCGGTGGCGCTCACCACCGAGCCGAGCTGCATGCCTTCAGGGAGACCGTCGAGGCTGACTTTGACTTGCACCGTGCCGGTCTGCGCGGACACCGCTGGCGTGACTTCGCGAACGGTGCCCGTGGTCTTGATTTTCGGATTGTCGAGCAGGCTGACCACAATTGATCTGTCCGATGGCGGCTCGGCCAGCAGCGATTCGTAAACGTTGAACACCGCGTCACGCTCGCCATCCCGGGCCAGGCTGAAAATCGGCACCGTGGCTTGTACCACCTGGCCGACTTCGGCCTGGCGCGCGGTAATCACGCCTGGCGCATCGGCAATCAACGCGGTGTAGCTCAGTTGATCGCGGGCGTTGGCCAATTGCGCTTGAGCCGCGCTCAATGCGCTCTGGCTGCTGCGCAAGGCCGCTTGGGCGGAGTCGTATTCGCTCTGGCTGGTGTAGCCCTTGGGCAGGAGTTTTTGCTGACGAACGAAGGCTGCCGCTGTCTGTTTGACCCGCGCCTGTTCGGCAACGACCTGGGCCTGGGCCGAATCGACATTGGTTTGCAGGTCTTTGGGGTCGAGCCTGGCCAGCACTTGTTTGGCTGAAACCCGATCACCGACGTCGACCATGCGCTGGATGATCTTGCCGCCCACGCGGAACGACAACTCGGTCTGGACTCGGGCCTGGACATCGCCGGTGAGTGTCACCGCGGCGGCGTAATCGGTTGGCTTGACCTCTTGCACGAAGACTCGCGGACGGTCCTTCTCGACGGGCTTTTTCTCGCCACAAGCGGTCAGCAGGGCGAAGAGGCTCAGGCCAACCATTAATTTCAATCCGGGACCCGCCATGCAGACTCCTTTGCGTTGTACGTACGTGCCAGTGACGATACGACTGTGAGCTTAGAACAGGGTTCAACAGGTGCACGGGTTTGCTGCATTCCCTGTGGCGAGGGGCTTGACTGTGGCGAGGGGGCTTGCCCCCGTTCGACTGCGCAGCAGTCGTAAGCCGGCTAACACAGTGATCCTGAAAGAAACGCGGTGACTGGTTTAAGGGCTGCTTCGCAACCCAACGGGGGCAAGCCCCCTCGCCACAGGGATCACCGTGTTGCTGACAATAAGGCAGAATGGCTGACCCTGCAGCAGGAAGCTCCCCATGCTCAAAGCCCTCGCGGTGGCCAACTACCGCTCGATCAATAAATTGGTGATTCCGCTCGAACGGCTGAACCTGATCACCGGCCCCAACGGCAGCGGTAAATCCAATCTCTACCGCGCCTTGCGCCTGCTGGCGGAAACCGCTCAGGGTGGCGTGGTCAATGGCTTGGCACGCGAGGGTGGGCTGGATTCGACCTTCTGGGCCGGGCCGGAAACCATCACCCAGCGCATGCGCAAGGGTGAAATCCCGGTCCAGGCAACCATGCGACACGGCGTCAAGCGCCTGCGCCTGGGGTTTGCCGGTGAAGACTTCAGCTACTCGATCGCGCTGGGCCTTGCGGAACCGAGTCTTTCCGCGTTTTCTCTGGACCCGGAAATCAAAAAGGAATGCATCTGGTCCGGGCCGTTCTATCGCCCGGCCAGCCTGCTGGTGGATCGCAACGGCCCGATGATCCGCGCCCGGGTCGGGCGCGGCTGGGAGGTGCTGTCCCAGCACACGCCGAATTTCGACAGCCTGTTCGATCAGGTTGGTAGCTTGCGTACCTCGCCGGAAGTCTTGCAGCTGCGTGAATTCATCCGCCGCTGGCGCTTCTACGATCACTTTCGCAGCGATGCCGAAGCTCCGGCGCGACAACCACAACTGGGCACTCGCACGCCGGTGTTGCACCACGACGGTCGCGACCTCGCGGCGGCATTACAGACCATCCGCGAAATCGGCGATCCCGAAGCCTTGCAGGCGGCGATCAGCGATGCGTTCCCCGGCGCGACGCTGAACATCGCACTGCTGCAAGGTGGCCGATTTGCAATCGAGTTTTATCAGGAAGGGTTGTTGCGGCCACTGTCCGCCGCCGAGCTGTCGGACGGGACGTTGCGCTATCTGTTGCTGGTCGCGGCATTGCTGACACCCCGGCCGCCGACGCTGATGGTGCTGAATGAGCCGGAAACCAGTCTGCATCCGGACTTGTTGCCGGCATTGGCGCGGTTGATTATTCGAGCGTCCGAACAGTGCCAGGTGTGGGTGGTGTCCCATGCGCGGCGCTTGATCTCGGCATTGCAGCAAGACCCGGAGTGCAATTGCATTGTGCTGGAAAAAGATTTCGGTCAGACCGGGATGGTCGGGCAGCGGATGCTGGATGAGCCGGTGTGGTATTGGCCTGACTGAGACACACTGATCGTTCCCACGCTCTGTGGCGAGGGAGCAAGCTCCCTCGCCACAGGTGGGAACGATCATCTGAAGCAAATCACCCCTGCCACTTCCCACCCTCGACAATCACGCTTTCAGGCCTGGTGTCGTCGCTCAGCTCTTTGCGCACATACTGGTCGTACAGCTTGAGCAAAAATTTATCCTCACCCAGCTTCGCCAACTCCGCATTCACCCAATCACGCAGTTCGATGTTGCCCTTCTTTACCGCCGGGGCGATCGGTGCTTCGGCGCCCAACTTCTGCTCCAGTAAGCGGTAGCCCGGGTTTTGTTTGGCCCAGCTGAACAGCACCAGATTGTCCTGCGCATAAGCGTCGCCGCGACCATTGGCCAGGGCTTGCAGGGACTCAGAGTTTTTCTCGAACTTCAGCAGTTTCCAGTCCGGGTGATTTTTGGTCAGCCAGACATCGGCTGTGGTGCCCGTGGTCACGATAGTCGTGCGGGTCGCCAAGTCATCAAGGTTCTTCACTGAACTGGCCTGCGGCACCAGCGCCTGCACCGCCACCTTGAGGTTCGGGTTGGTGAAGTCCACCGCTTCCTTGCGCTCCGGGGTGACGGTCATGTTGGCCAGGATCAGGTCGACCTTGTCGCTTTGCAGGAATGGAATCCGGCTCGCCGGCTCCACCGCCACGAACTCGACTTTGTTTTCATCGCCCAATAGATCCTTGGCGAATTGGCGACCAATGTCGGTATCGAACCCCACGTAGCGCCCGGCTTCATCGACAAAACCGAACGGCGGTTTGTCGGTGAACACCCCGACAATCAGCTTGTCCCGGGCTTTGATCTTTTCCAGGTATCCGGCCGGTGCGCTGCTGACGCTGGCGACTTTCGGCTTGGCCGGTTCTTCGGTTTTGTTGCAGCCGGCCAGCAGCGCCAGGCCGAGCAGCGGGAGTAGCAGCAGAGAATACTTGGCAGTTTTCATGGCAGTTCCAATTCCTTTATTTGAGTCGTTTTAGGTAGTGCGGCGACGAAGGAGAACTTCTCCAGGAACTGCTGCGCTCGTGCGGTTTGCGGGTTCGTAAAGAAAATCTCGGGGGGTTGTTGCTCAAGGATGCGCCCGGCGTCCATGAACACGATGCGGTCGGCCACGGCGCGGGCGAAGGCCATTTCGTGGGTGACAATCAGCAGGGTCATGCCCTCGCGGGCCAGGCCCTGAATCACTTCGAGTACCTCCTTGACCATCTCCGGGTCGAGGGCGGCGGTGACTTCGTCAAAGAGCATGACCTGGGGATTCATGCACAGCGAACGGACGATGGCGATGCGTTGCTGCTGACCACCGGAGAGCTGACGCGGGAACGCGTCGCGCTTGTCCAACAGGCCTACGCGCTCCAGCAAGGCTTCGGCCTGGGTACGGGCTTCGCGGCGGTCGCGCTTCTGCACTTTCACCGGGCCAAGCAGCACGTTATCGAGCACACTCATGTGCGGGAACAGGTGATAACTCTGGAATACCATGCCGATCTGCTGACGCACTTCGCGCCAGTCGGTGCCCTTGCCCAGCAACTCACGCCCGGCAAAATTCAAGCTGCCGCTGTGAGCGACTTCCAGGCCGTTGAGGCAGCGCAGCAAGGTGCTTTTGCCACAGCCGCTGGGGCCGAGGATGACGATCACTTCGCCCGGTTTCACCTTCAGGTCGATGCCGTTGAGCACCTGCTGCTCGTCGAAAAACTTGTTGAAACCCTTGAACTCGATCAATGCGCTCATGCTTGCGTCCAGCGCCGCTCCAGCACGCGGGAAGCGGCCGACAGCGGGTAGCAGATGAAAAAGAAAAACAGAAACAGCGCGCCATAGATCAGTACCGATTCGTAGGTGCGCTCGATGATCTGCTGGCCGACCTTGATCACGTCCACCACGCCGATCAGCACCGCCAGGGAGCTGGTCTTGATGATCCGCGTGTAGACGTTGATGGTCGGCGGCGTCATACGTTTCAGCGCCTGGGGCAGCAGTACGTAGCCGTAGAGTTGCGGGCCGTTCAAGCCAATCGACAATCCCGCTTCTCGCTGGCCGCGCGGTAACGAATGCAAGGCGCCGCGCACCACTTCCCCGACTTCGCTGGCGCCCCACAGCGACAGCACCAGCACCGCGCACCAGAAGCTCGGAATGCTCAGGCCGAAAAAAATCGGCAGGCCGAAGAACAGCAAATACAACCAGACCAGCACCGGGATCGCCCGGAACAATTCCAGATAGACCCGCAAAATGACGTTCAGCCACTTCGAATTCAGCGTGCGCAACACGCCGTAGAGCACGCCGCCGACGGTGCTGAAGGCGATGCTCAGAAAAGAAATCGACAAGGTTTGCGCAGCGCCCTTGCCCAATTGCGGCAACGACACCATGAGCAACTCAAGACCCGAACTGGCCATGCTGGAGCCTCCTTTCCAGACGGCTGAGCAGCAGCGACAACGGCAAAAACAACAGCACGCAGATCAACGTCAGCACGGCGAGCATTTCGTAGGTTTTGTAATAGAGCGCGATGTAGCTCTTGGTGGTGTAGAGAATCTCCGGCACCGCCACCGCCGAGACCACCGTGGTTTCCTTGAGCAGGAATATGAAATTGGCGAATAGCGACGGCAGGCTGAGAATGCCGGCCTGCGGCAAGATCACGTAGCGCAGCAATTGCCCGTGGGACAAGCCAATTGAACGACCGGACTCAAGTTGCGCCTGGGGCACGGCATCCACGCCGGCACGCAGGACTTCGGTGAGGTAGGCTCCGCCGAGAAAGGTCATGGTGATGATCGCTGCGGCGAAGCCCGAGACTTTGATGCCCAGGGCCGGCAAGGCGAAGTAGACGAAGAACAACTGGATCAGCAATGGCGTGTTGCGCGCCAACTCCACATACAGCCCGACCAGACGCTGCAGGTAAGGCGTGCGAAACACCAGAATCGTCGCGTTGACCAGCGCCACCAGCAATGAAGTGCCGATGGCGATGAAGCCGACCTGCAGCGTCACGCCAACGGCTTTGAGAAACGCCGGCAGGGTGCCGAGGATAAATGCGTAGTCGAAGGTCATTGAACATCCTGTAAGCCACTCGGTAAGCGACGATGGCGCAGTCCATGGGCAGTGGATAACCACCCGGCAGGCACCGACTTTAAAGGTATAAAAAGAGTAATTTAAATACCGATAAAGCATATTGATATCACACAAAAAACTATCCTGTGGATTTGCGACGGCAGCGGGAGACGGCTATTTTCCTTTGCGCTGTAGGAAGGATCTTTTTTTCAAAATGCCCCTCCAAGGACGTGCAGCTTTTGGCCAGACTCCCCCGGCCGAACCATCACAAGGAAGAGAACATGGCTGACGTAAAAGTGCCGCCGCGGCTGGATCCGCAGGACATCGTGAAATTGCTGGTGGCGCTGCGCAGGGCGTTGAAGGCGCGGGTGGCCTGAAATCTTTTGATCTTGGCGCAATAAAAAACGCCGACGCTGTAGTAGCCGTCGGCGTTTGAAACCTTGAAGGGGTTCGAGACGGCGGTGAATCAGAACGCCGGCAGTACAGCGCCACTGTATTTCTTGTCGATGAACGCCTTCACTTCCGGGCTGGTCAGGGCCTTGGCCAGTTTCTGGATGGCAACGCTGTCCTTGTTGTCCGGACGTGCCACCAGGAAGTTCACGTAAGGCGAATCGGCACCTTCGATCACCAGCGCGTCTTTAGCCGGGTTGAGGCCCGCGTCCAGCGCGTAGTTGGTGTTGATCATGTCCAGATCGACCTGGTCCAGAACACGCGGCAGCATGGCCGATTCCAGTTCCTTGAACTTGAAATTGTGCGGGTTCTTGGCGATGTCTTTCGGGGTGGCCAAAGCGTTTTTCGGGTCTTTCAACTCGATCAGGCCAGCCTTCTGCAGCAGGATCAGGGCACGGCCGCTGTTGCTGCCTTCGTTCGGGATGGCGATGGTTGCGCCGTCCTTCAGCTCAGCCAGGGTTTTGACTTTCTTCGAGTAGCCGCCGAACGGTTCGACGTGCACGCCGATCACAGTCACCAGGTTCGTGCCTTTGCCTTCGTTGAAGCTTTTCAGGTACGGCAGGGTCTGGAAGTAGTTGGCGTCCAGACGCTTCTGGTCGACCTGCACGTTCGGCTGAACGTAGTCGGTGAAGACTTTGATCTCCAGGTCCACGCCTTCTTTGGCGAGGGTTGGCTTGATCAGTTCAAGAATCTCGGCATGTGGAATCGGCGTCGCCGCAACCACCAGTTTCTCGCCAGCCTGGGCCAGGCCCGCGGTCAAGGCAGCCGCCAATGCGGTGAACAACAGAACCTTTTTCATGCAGTGTCCTTATCGAAAATCACGGTCGTCATCGACGACGGCTAAATGTTTAGGTGCCAGTGAAGTGCTATCGCTGGCGTGACGCGGACAATACCGGGATTTTTTATTCCCGAACAATATCTTTTATTCACTTTCATATTCCATTTTATTCATACAGTCCAATCCACGAACGACCCTGTAGAAGCGAGGCTTGCCCGCGAAGAGGGAGTGTCAGCCGACATCAATATTGCCTGGCACACCGCTGTCGCGAGCAAGCTTCGCTCCTACAGAAGCCCCGTGGTTTTGAGCAGGTCTTTCAAGGCCTCTTTTTCGGCGGCGGAGCCGCTGCCGAGGATTTTTTTCAGTTGCTGCTCGATCTGTAGCAACGATGCCGGCGCCTCGGGCAGATTCAAATGCTCCGGCAAAATCTCATCACCAGTACTCACCAGCAGCGCAAAGTGAATGACGTTCTCCAGCTCTCGGGTGTTGCCCGGCCAACTGTGTTGCTCCAGCAGATGCTGCGCGGCTTCGCTGATCAGTGGCACCGGCAGGTCGAGGCGTTGGCTGTAGATGCCGAGGAAGTATTCGGCCAGCGACAAAATATCGCCCACCCGCTCACGCAAGGCCGGCAGTTCGAGCTGGCCCTCGCTGAGGTAGTGATAAAGCCGCTCATGGAATTTTCCGGCCGCCACCGCTTGCGCCAGATCGATGCTGGTGGCCGCCACCAGACGCACGTCCACCGGGCTCGGCTGGTGCGCACCGACGCGGGTGACTTCGTGGTTTTCCAGGGCTGCTAGCAACTTGATCTGGATCGGCAGCGGCAGGTCGCCGATCTCGTCCAGATACAAGGTGCCGCCGTTGGCCGAGCCGAACCAGCCGGCACGACTGCTGGCCGAACCGCTGTAACTGCCGGCGGCATAGCCGAACAGTTCAGCATCGGCGTAAGTCGGGCTGATCGCGCCGCAATTGACGGACACGAACAACCCGCCACGATCACTGGCGCGATGGATGTGCCGCGCCAGCAGTTCTTTACCGCTGCCGGTTTCACCGCGAATCAACACCGAGATCGAACGTGGCGCCAGCTGTTCCAGCTCCTGACGCAACTGCCGGGAACGCGGATCGACAAACACCAGCGCCTTGGCACGGATGCTCAGCGGGCTTTTCTCCGCATCGGGAAAGGTCAGCAATGGCTGACCGAAGGTTTCATGCAAACTCATGGCAGACTCCCGCCCAAAGCCGCCGGGAGACGGGGGCGTTTAACAAGAAAAAGGGTTACGCACGTCGCAGGGCGTGGTGTTCCATACGGTTTTGCAGGCGATAGAGATAGGCAAAACCCTGCTCCCAGCGCTGGTGACCGGACTTCACATTGATATGCCCGGCACCCGACAAAATCCCCGCCTCCGCACCCCAGTTGCGGGCCAGCTCAAGGGCTCGCGGCGCACTCACGGCGCTGTCGTTGTCGGAGCTGACCACCTGGCTCGGGAACGGCAGCAGGCTGGTTGGAATCGGGGCGAAGTTACGCAGCGCCGGCGAGCACGCGGGGCGCTCGACGTCCGCCGGCGCGACCAGCAAGGCGCCGCGTACTTGACGCAAAAATTGCAATGGCGCGGTGGCCGCCCAATGGGCGACGGTGATGCAACCCAGGCTATGGGCGATCAGGATCACAGGCGTGCTGTCGGCGGCAATCGCCTCGGCCAACGCCGCGACCCAGTCTTCGCGACGAGGCGTCAGCCAATCGGCCTGCTCCACCCGCGCGCTGTTTGGCAGGCTGTTCTGCCAGTGGGTTTGCCAATGATCTTCTGGCGATCCTTGCCAGCCCGGCACAATCAGGTAGCGAATTGATTCGTTGCGCATGGGGGAGCTCTCCTGCTGTGTGTCTGTTCCTGATCGAGTATAGGGAGGAGAGTTATATTCGCTAAGGAATAAGAAGCTATTTATTAAGACCAATATCGAATATACGTTTGCCCGAAATAAAAAAGGGGCCGCACCCTGCCAAGGAGACGGCCCCGGAAACTCAAAATCTGTTTGCGCTGATCAACAATCCTGAAGCCGATGATTGGCGAAATCGGTTATCCAATAAAGGAATATTTAATTACTTTATTAGGCCTAAATCGCATATACGAATCATCTTCGGCAATCGCCGACCCCTCGCTGCTTGCGTCACAACGTAGCGTCCCTTTGGGTCAAATTGATGACGAGCGCTTTTCGCCTTTGAGTTTCCGGGTGCCTTGCTCAAACCTGGGCGGCATGCACCTGACGGGGTTCTGTGGTCGCCTTGTGCGCAAATCGGTTCGCCCGTGCAAACGTCCCGAAATCATTGAACCGCACACCCATCTCGCGCATCACCTCATGCGCCACCGGCACCGTCATCTGGCGGATGTAAAACGGCTCCTTCACCACAAAGTGATGGATCCCGTGGCTGCTGCCGAAGTTGAAGCAGAACGCCTGCAATGGCCACAGCCACCAAGGGTTCAAGACCTGAGTCTGCTGAATCACATTCCCCGGCTCGACGTCACCGTAGTAGTGCATGTTCGAGCTGACAAAGTGCAGGCAGAACGTGCGCAACACGTTCGGACCGATGATCACCACGACAGCTATGTCGATCACTTGCATCACCGCCAATGTCGTCGCCGACCATTCGATGGGCACAGCCAACAGATGCACGATGCCGTTGACGGCGTGAAAACCGAGGAACACATACCACGCCCCCCAATGCATCAGCGCCAGCGGTGCGTAAACTTTCAGGGAGCGTTTGAGGATGCTGAACTTGTGCGCCCAGGTCTTGGCCCGCAGCATGCGGATAAACGCCGACATCACGTTGTCGCCAACCATCAACAGCCGCGCAAAACCCCAGCGCTCACCGTTGGTGATCGCCCGCTCTTCCATGTCGGCTTCAGTGCCGGACACCTTGTGGTGGTTGAGGTGCAAATGGCGGCGGATCCACGGATTGATGGTGCTCGGCCGCGCCAGCCACACCAGGCCCATCATCAGATTGTGCGGCACCCGCTGCTTGCGAAAATACATGCTGTGAATCAAGTCATGCTCAAGTTCATGGGTCAACGAGGCGAAGAACGCGTTGAGCAACAGGCATGCCCACCAAGCCATATATCCGTTGATGTAGAGCACTGCCGAACCGATCATCCCGGCCAGGGCGAAGGCCAGAATACCCGCGCCCAAGGCGTCCTGATGATTGAGAATCGGGTAGCGCTGACGCAGTTCGACGCCTTTGGCCAATACCACTTGGCGAATATGCGCTGATCGCTGTGCTGCATTCAGTCGCTGGGGACTTGCAGAAGTACCGTCCATGCTTCCATCCTCTGGTTATTGATGTTCGCATCCTGCCCTGTGATGCTTAACTGAACGGTAGCCGTGAACGCCAACCTGTTGACCGGACGCGCCAATCGACATGACTGAACCGACCTCCCTCGCCAGCTGGACCCGCGCCCTGCGCAAGCAGCTCGATGCGCTGGGCCTCGACAGCACCGCCCTGTGCCGACAGGCGGGGCTCGATCCGCAGTTGATGGACGACCCGAACGCCCGTTACCCGTTGTCCGGCACCACACGCCTGTGGGAAATCGCGGTACAGGTCAGTGGCGACCCGGCGATTGGCTTGCGGGTGTCGCGGTTTGTCAGCCCGACCACGTTTCATGCGCTCGGGTATGCGTTGGTGGCCAGCGGCAGCTTGCGGGAAGTGTTCGAGCGCATCGTGCGTTATCACCAGGTGGTCAGCGATGCGCTGGACCTGGAGTTGACCCGCGCCGAGGATCGCTATCGCTTCCGCCTGAAAATCCCCCAAGGCAACCCCGCGCCAGCCTTCGAAGCCATTGACGCCTTCGCGGCGATTTACGTGCGCACCTGCCGTAATCGGCTGGGCCGTGACTACGCGCCGCTGGCGGTTTATCTGCGCCGTCCGGAACCTGCCGACCCGCATCAATGGCACAAAGTGTTCCGTTCGCCGGTGTATTTCGCCGCCGAGGAAGACCGACTGGAATTCGCCCTGGTGGATTTCGACAGCCACCTGGACGACGCCAACCCGGAACTGGCCGAACACAACGAAACCGTGCTCAAACGCACCCTGGCACAACTCAAGCCCCTGACCTGGGAGCGCAAGGTTCGCGACGCCATTGAAGAGCAACTGCCTGAGGGCGAACCGTCGGCCGATCGCATCGCCGAAGCACTGCACTTGAGCTTGCGCAGCCTGCAACGGCACCTGGCGGACGAAGGTTGTCGATTCGATACGCTGCTCAACGAAAGTCGGGAAAACCTGGCGCTGCTGCACCTGCGCGACCCGCAATGCTCGTTGAGCGAGGTCAGTTATCTATTGGGATTCGCCGACACCAGCAGCTTCAGCCGCGCGTTCAAGCGCTGGACAGGGATGACGCCGGGGCAGTTTCGGGATGGGTTGCGGTAATAGATTCGCAAGGTGCGTTGAGATTTCCGGCCCCATCGCAATTTCTCAAGCACCACTGAAACCGCTACTGCTACCGCCCCCGATCTCGCCGCAACAGCTTGCGCACCCGCTTCACCAGCTCGCTGACGGTAAACGGCTTGAGCAGGTAATCATCCTCATGCAACTCCAACCCGCGCAGCCGGTCCTCGATGCCGTCCGTGGTGGTGAGCAACAGCACCGGTGTATCGCCGAGCTTGCGGATCTGCTGCAGCAACTGCCAGCCGTTGAGCCCCGGCAGCATCACGTCGAGGATAATCAATTCATATTCGCCAGATTCGATAAAGCGTCGGCCGTCCATGCCATTGAGCGCTACATCCACCGCATAACTCGCTTCGCTCAGGCCTTTGGCCAGGAGGCTGGCGGTCTCGGGTTCGTCTTCCACTAACAGCACACGCATGGCACACCTCGATTGTCGTCTTCACAGGCTAGGCGCGTTCATGGACAAAGCCCATCAATAAAATCGACAGCGCCTGCAAGTGCACATCAAACCACCGCCAACGCCCGCAACCGCTGCGCATCCAGAATCTCGATCTCGCCATACCTGAGATTCAGAATCCCCTGCCCCTGCAAGTCCTTGAGGATCTGGTTGGTGGTCTGGCGCGACAGCGACAGCATCGACGCCAGTTGCTCCTGCGGCAGTTGCAGAACGCGGCGCGGCAGGTCGATTTCACCATAACCCTCGGCGATCATCAGCAAGCGATGGGCCAGGCGCGCCGGGGCCGGCATCAGGCTCAGCTGTTCGAGGTTGATGAAGGTCAGGCGCAGTTTGTGGCTCATCAGCAATGCCAGTTGCCGCCAGTACACCGGGTGTTCGTCGAGCAACGCCAGCAGCGCTGTTTGCGGGATGTGCAACAGAATGCACTGGCCCACGGCGTAGGCATCATGGGTTCGCGGCTGACTATCGAACAGGCAGATTTCGCCGAACCAGTGCGGCGGCTCCACCAGACTCAGCAGCGCTTCCTTGCCCTGCTCATTCACCGCGCCAATGCGCACCGAACCTTCAAGCACCGCATACAACCCGCACGGGGGATCACCGCGTTTGAACAGCAGTTGCCCCGGCGATAGGCGCCGAATCCGGGCGATTGCCAGCAGACTATCCTGTAAGGAAACAGGTACATGACTGAACCATTGCCCCGTATCCAGGCGCGAACGCCAAACCTGCATGTCCATGAAAACTCCTGGAGATTGTCGCCTGGCTGACAGAGCGAGAGATGAACCCGGGGCATCATCAATCACCCTACAGGAGGAATAACAATGAAAAGCCTCGTTGACCATCTCAGTCAATACGCCGCCTACCACCGTGATCCGCGCAATATCGCCAGCCACTTCGTGGGCATTCCCCTGATCGTCGTGGCGGTCGCGGTGTTGCTGTCGCGTCCGCAATGGGCTGGGGGCTGGCTGTCACCGGCAGTGCTGGTGTCACTGGTGTCGGCATGGTTTTACCTGCGCCTGGAACTGCGGCTGGGGGTGCTGATGACGGTATTGCTGGGCCTGTCGGTCTGGCTGGGGAATGTGCTGGCGCAGCAGAGCACGTTCCTCTGGCTTACCAGCGGCATCGGGATGTTTGTGGTGGGTTGGGCGATTCAGTTTGTCGGTCATCATTACGAGGGGCGCAAACCGGCGTTTGTCGATGATGTGACGGGGTTGATTGTCGGGCCATTGTTTGTGGTGGTGGAAGCAGGCTTCCTGCTGGGGCTTCGGAGCGAACTGAAACGGGCCATCGAAGAACGCGCCGGGCCAGTGGTCTTGCGCAATCAACGCTCAGCCGCCTGAGAAAAAGAGCGGTAACGGATTGATGCCGTTACCGCTCAAGGTTTCACAGCGTGCCGAACTCGACCCGAACCGTCAGTGCACCGAGGTTGTCCTTCAAACCCGCTCCGTAGAGGCCTAGCAGGTCATCATTGATACACAACTGCAGCTCGCCTTGCTGGCCGGCCGGAATCTGCGCCAGATCACCGATCAGGAAGGGAATGCCAAAGTCACCAACACGGCCGATCAAAGCACCTTCGGCGGCCCCCATCAGCGTATAGCCGAACTTGGCGATGTAGTTCGGATTGCCCTTTCCATCCACCCAATTACCCTCCGGGCTGGCACACCATAAGCCAAGGACACAACGAGCCAGACGTGGAACCAGACCGTTGATCTGTACACCGGTGCCCTGCCAGGGCAGATTGGCCAGAACCTCCACCGTCGCAGCCTTCAGGTCGTTGGCCAGCGTATCCCCGGCCTGGAACGACAACGCGGCAATCGTCAGGCTCGGGTTCGAAGTGCCGGTGCTGGGGAAGACGCCATCGCCCACCAGGAACAGGTTCTTGTGGTCCCAACTGCGCTGGTATTTGTCGACGACCGATTTGGTTGGATCATCGCCCATGCGATAGGTCCCCATCAGGTGCCCGGCGCCCTGGAAACTGTAAGGCTCATTGTCGTAGGTGAACGTTCCGGGCGTGAGAGGCTTCGTCAGCTCCACCGCGCCGAGCAGTTCGGTGATGATGTGAGTCGCCAACTTCTTCGCCTGCTTGAAGCCCTCCTTGGTGTATTTGGACAGGTCATAGTGAATTTCCGGCCGGGGAATGCCGAGCCGGTCCTTGTACTCGGTCGACGGCACGATGTAACACGTGGGGTGATCGGGATCGTCCTCGACCTGCTCCACCAGAAACGCGATCCGGAACTGACGGATGAACAAGTCGTTGAGCTTTTGAACCAACGCTGTCCCATAGAGCACTTGCTGTGGTTTCAAGGCCGGCGGTAGCGGGTTGGTTTGACTGTGATTCGCCCCGTCGATGAAGTCAGCCACGGTGGTGTAAGGATCGGTGGCCGGCCAGTTCCAGCCCTCGTTACCGATTTCGATGCGCCACGCCGCTCGAGATTTGCGAAAGTCACCGTCACGCAAACTCTCGATGCCCGCCGTGGACAGAGGACCCCGGTACGGAAAAACCGCCTTGCCTTCAGGCATCAGCCCCCATGCCAGGTAGATCGGGTGATCGGCCAGGCTGCGTCCCACCTGCCCACTGCTGTTGGCCACACCTTTGGGCCAGGCCGGACTCGTGGAGTTCAGTAATAGCTTGGGTGTCTCGATGGCATGGGCGGCGATCACATAACGCTGCCCGATAGCGACGCCGGTTCCAGTGACCGGGCCGTCGCCAAGCTGATACTGAATGAATTCGATACCGTTGATATTGCTGTCCGCCCCGACGGTCACTTTGCTCGCCACGGTTCGGTACAACACCTTGACCTTGCCGGTGGCCAGGGCCTTGTTCATTGTCACTGTCGCATCGTACTTGGCCTGGATCGGACAGATCGGTGTGCAGTTGGTGTTGCCGGCACACACCCGGCGCCCCGCGTAAGGTTGGGAATTGCGCCCGGCGGGCGTCGGACTGACCACCAGCGGCAAGCCGTCGAACATCTGCCCCGTCACGGCCGTGACAAAACTGCCATCGACCAGCGACAACGGAATGCTATGCATCGGGAATGAATAACCTTCGGGAAAGGTCATGCCCAGATAGGCCTGGTCGGCGACATTGGCCGCCACGCCGATTTCCGCCTCGGCCCGGCAGTAGGCACTTTGCAGATCGTCATAGCCGATAGGCCAGTCCACCCCGACGCCGTATTTTGATTTCAGGCGAAAATCGTTCGGCACCATGCGCAGACATGTCCCGACCCAATGCCAGGTGGTGCCGCCGCCGACCCGTTCATAGGTGCTGGTGAAGGGCATCGGGCCTTTCTGTACCAGATAGCTGATCGCCGGCTTGTCCCAGCCCAGGATCAAATCGGCGATGGTCGCACGTGGGGCGTTCTCGTTGGTCGGATCACGGGGCGTGTCCAGGCTCGTCACCGGTGGGTAAGGGGCTTCGGGGGTTTTCAGCGTGGCCGTATAGAAGCGCTCCAGGTATTGAGCACGGTTGGCCGGGATTTCCGGGCCTGATTCGAGCACCAGCACATCCACCCCGGCCATGCCCAGTTGATAAGCGATGATGCTGCCGGCCAGCCCCGCGCCAACGATCACTACGTCCGCTTGTTCGGTACTCATGACAAGGCTCCTTGCTGTCCGCTGGCGGGTACCCCGGTGTAATCCTCAAGGCTCGGCGGTGTGGTGTTCCAATAGCCGAAAAACATCTCGCTGTAGCCCATGGGATGGGCCTGGGCAATTTTCCAGGCCCAGCTGTTGATGTAGGCCTGATCGGACACCACCATCGAATCGGTCGATTTGTAGCTCCCGGTGGCATAGGGCTGATACCAGACACCCAACAACCACAGTTTCATGATCGAACGCGCTGCTCGGGCGGTTTGCGTAGTCGCCGGTTGCGCCCCATCCATCAGTACCGCCTGGGCGATCCGGTCCGGAGGCTCAAGGTCCGCCGCCATCGTGGCGTACTGAGTCAGCAAGGCGTTGAGCACATCAGGCGTGATGCGCGGCGTGATGAACTCGAGAAAGATCGGCGGCAAGCCCACCTGGTCGATGGCCGGCGCCAGTCGATCAGCGGGAATGCCGGTGAGGGCCGATGAAAGGCCAATGAAGTTTTGCAGATCACTGCTCATGGCTGACTCCTTGTCCACCCGTGGACTGTGCGCGTTCAAGCAGGTAGGTGAAATCCGCGAAGCTGGTGCGCGGGGATTCGGTGACATGGGTGGCCGCATTGCCGTGGCACGCCATGCAACTGGAAGACGCCTGGGGTACGGTGCCCTGGATATAGGTTTCCAGCGTGGCGTTGGCCAGGAACAAGGGCGCGGGACTGCCCAGTGGGTTGGTCGCCGATATCTGGCAATTGGGCTGTGGAGGGGCAGACGGCCACTGGGTGCTGATCAATTGATAGTTCGCCCAGACGCTCTGCGGATTGACCGTCCGCAGCAGGGCCTGGTACGTGGTGTTCAGCTTTTTGGTGGCGTCGGTCAGCGGCGCGTCACGCTCGATCTGCGAGGGCGTCGCCTTGACTGCCGGGTTCCACGGCCGTGGCGGAGGCTGGTTGACGTCGCTCTTGCTGTTGACGTTGTAGAACAGGTACGGGCCCACCCGCTGCTCAGGAGGTGTGGATTTCTCCGGTACGTTTTTCACATGTTCGAAGGTTGACCACACCCACTGCGCCGCATTGGCGGTCTTATGAACGATGTGCAACCCCACCAGCCCGACCGGCTCGGATACGCACGACTCCTCGACAATCGGCCCATGACTCGGATCGTTGTTGCCCGGCGTATAGACCAGTGCATCGACGGTGTGGAAATCCTGCCTGCGGTCATTGGGGCCCAGTACTTTCCACGACGCCTTCACCATCACCGCACCGACCTGCTTCGTCTCAGCCGAGCCACAGCTGAAAGCCACGGCGTTGCTCGGGCTCGCGGCGAAAAACTTCTGCTGGCCTTCGATGCTGTACAGCCCGTTGTTGACGATCCCGTCGAACATCGATTGGTTGACCACGATTTCGTTGCGCGTATAGACGCCGTTCTGATCCACCAGCGGGCCGCTCTCGAAAGGCTGAATAAACTCATCCAGCACATCGGGCACCTTGCCCATCTGTTGCAACAGGCGGCCAGGCTTGAGTGACTTGCACACTTCGGGGAGGGTAGCCGGCGCATCCCAGGGCAGCGGTGTCTGTCCCTTGGCCCGGAATATCTGGTAGCTCTCTTTCCAGCTTTCCCACACCGTGGCCCCATCCTGCTTGCCGATGGGGGTGCCGGTATTTGGATCGCCATTGTCCAGCGCCGGCCAGCTCAGGGCGATGAAGGTCTGCCACGACAAGTCATCGAAATCGGCCTGCAGGCTAGGCAGAGAAACCGGTTGGGTAACCGTGACATCAAAGGGTATCTGCGGCGACAGCGAGGGGGCGGCAATGGCGGACGAGCCCAACAAAGCGCTCAACAAGGCACAGCCAAACGGGCCATGCCGACTGACTTCCATTCTCATGTTTTATCTCCTTGGCATCAGGGCGCCAGGAGATAACACCGGTCCGTCATGGACTCTCACTGCCTCCTGGCAAGTCAGAGTCTAGGTAGGGTTTGAGGCAAAAAAATCACGGGGGTAGAACCGATCGAAGCAAGGTCGGTTGGTGTTATTACAGATTGGGCGAGGTGTGCTTGGAGACGCCATCGCGAGCAAGGACTTTGGGTTGCCGACAGAGTTTGTGGTCAACACCAATCCACTGCTGGAACGAGCCTGCTCGCGATGCTTTGGCCCTTAAATGTTGGCGACTTTCTGCCAGACCTTGGGTTTGAAGAACAACGTCTCACCCTTCGTCAATCCAACCAGGCTGTCGTGATCCTTCACCACTTCAGCTTCAATCAACTCGCTCTGGCCTTCGACCTTCAGCGTCACCCGCGTGGTGGCGCCCAATGGACGAATATCCCGCACTTCAGCGGCGTGGTGGTCTTCCAGTTCATGCCGCGACAGCGACACTTCGTGTGGACGGAACAGTACGTGCCGGTCTTCGCCCAAATGCAGACGGTTCGAATCGCCGAGGAAGTGATAGACGAAATCGCTGGCCGGATTTTCGTAGACGTCGCCCGGTGACCCGATCTGCTCGATCACCCCCTTGTTCATCACCACGATCCGGTCGGCAACTTCCATCGCCTCTTCCTGGTCGTGGGTCACGAATACCGAAGTCAGGTTGATGTCTTCGTGCAGCCGCGCGAGCCAGCGACGCAGTTCTTTACGGACCTTGGCATCGAGTGCACCAAAAGGCTCGTCGAGCAGCAGCACTTTCGGCTCCACCGCCAGGGCGCGGGCCAACGCGATGCGCTGACGCTGGCCGCCGGAGAGTTGTTCCGGGTAGCGATCGGCCAACCAGTCCAGTTGCACCATGTTCAGCAGTTCGTGGACTTTCACCGCGATCTGGCTTTCGTTCGGACGCTGGTTTTTCGGCTTCATACGCAGGCCGAACGCAACGTTGTCGAACACCGTCATATGGCGGAACAAGGCGTAGTGCTGGAACACGAAACCGACGTTGCGATCACGCACGTCGTGGCCGGAAACATCTTCGCCGTGGAACACGATGTTGCCCTGATCCGGGGTTTCCAGGCCGGCGATGATTCGCAGCAATGTGGTCTTGCCGCAGCCGGACGGCCCCAGCAGCGCCACGAGTTCGCCGCTTTGAATGTCCAGGCTGATGTTGTCCAGCGCCTTGAACGCGTGGAAGTTCTTGCTGACGTTACGCACTTCGATCGACATGACTTATTCCTCCGCGGCGCTGGCGCGCAGGCGGTTAATACGGTTTTCGCTCCACTGCTTGAGCAGCAGGATGAAGAGCGCCAGGATCAGCAACAGGCTCGCCACGGCGAACGCGGCCACGTGGTTGTATTCGTTGTAGAGAATCTCGACGTGCAGCGGCAAAGTGTTGGTCACCCCGCGAATGTGCCCGGACACCACCGACACCGCCCCGAACTCACCCATGGCCCGCGCGGTACACAGCACCACGCCATAGATCAGGCCCCATTTGATGTTCGGCACGGTGACGTGCCAGAACATCTGCCAGCCATTGGCGCCAAGCAAACGCGCGGCCTCTTCCTCCTGGGTACCTTGTTCCTGCATCAGCGGGATCAGCTCACGGGCCACGAACGGCACGGTGACGAAAATCGTCGCCAGCACAATGCCCGGCAAGGCGAAGACGATCTGAATGTCATGGTCCTGCAACCACGGGCCGAACAGCCCCTGGGCGCCGAACATCAGCACGTAGACCAGACCTGCGATCACCGGCGACACCGAGAACGGCAAGTCGATCAGGGTCACCAGCATGCTCTTGCCGCGGAACGAGTATTTGCTCACGCACCACGCCGCGCTGACACCGAACACCAGGTTCAGCGGCACCGAAATCAACACCGCAATCACCGTGAGTTTCAGGGCCGACAACGCGTCCGGCTCAAAGATCGCGGTGAAGAACGCCCCCAGGCCCAGCTTCAGGCCCTGGGACACCACGATGAACAGCGGCAGTAACAGAAACAGCGCAAAAATCAGCCAGCCGAGGCCAATGAGGATTCGCCGCGAAGCAGCACTGCCACGGCGGGCGGCGTTCGAGGAGGCCGCTGCAATAGACGATTGGGACATTTTTCGCGCCTCCTTATGGGGTTTCGATGCGCCGCTGCAACAAGTTGATCAGCAGCAACAGGACAAAGGAAACCACCAGCATCAGTACACCAATGGAGGTGGCGCCGGTGTAATCGTACTGGTCGAGTTTGACCATGATCAGCAGCGGCAGAATTTCGGTTTTCATTGGCATGTTGCCAGCGATGAAAATCACCGAACCGTACTCGCCGACCCCACGGGCAAAGGCCAAAGCGAAACCGGTCAGCCAGGCCGGGAGCAGCGCCGGCATCAGAATATGGCGGAAAACCTGCAACGGATTTGCCCCCAGGCACGCCGCCGCCTCCTCCACTTCACGGGGGATATCGGCCAGTACAGGCTGTACCGTACGTACTACGAATGGAAGTGTTACAAAAGTCAGCGCCAGGGTGATGCCGAGGGGGGTATACGCGATCTTGAAACCCAGGTCCGCCGCGAACTGACCCACCAGGCCGGTGGGGGTGTACAGCGCGGTCAACGCAATACCGGCCACGGCAGTGGGCAATGCGAAGGGCAGATCGATCATCGCATCGATGACTTTGCGCCCCGGGAAGGTGTAGCGCACCAGCACCCAGGCCAGCAGCGTGCCGATCACGCCGTTGATGATCGCGGCGTACAACGCGGTGCCGAAGCTCAGCTTCAACGCGGCCAGCACCCGAGGTGCCGAGATGATTGCCCAGAACTGGTCCCAGGTCAGTTGAGCGGCATGCACGAACATCGCCGCCAGTGGAATGAGCACAATCAGGCTGAGGTACACCAAGGTGTAGCCCAGCGTCAGCCCGAAGCCGGGTATGACGGGGGAGATACGACGCGACATAAAAGTCCTTGGTTGAGAACGCACTAAGCCCCGACGGCAAGATCGGGGCCCGTTGGCAGATCTATTTCAGGCTACTGCGCCTGGTAAATCTGGTCGAACACGCCACCGTCATTGAAGAACTTCGGTTGGGCGGTTTTCCAGCCGCCGAAATTCTTGTCGATGGTCACCAGCTCCAGGGTCGGGAACTGTTTGGCGTACTTGGCGGCTACGTCCTTGTCACGTGGACGATAGAAGTTTTTCGCCGCAATTTCCTGGCCGGCCGGGCTGTACAGGTGCTTGAGGTACGCTTCGGCGATTTCCGTATTGCCCTTCTTCTCGGCGTTCTTGTCGACCACAGCCACCGGTGGCTCGGCAAGGATCGACAGCGAAGGCACGACGATGTCGAACTTGTCGGCGCCGCCGTCTTCTTTCAAGGCCAGGAAAGCTTCGTTTTCCCAGGCCAGCAACACGTCGCCCTGGCCGTTGTTGACGAAGGTGATGGTCGAACCGCGAGCACCGGTGTCCAGCACAGGCACGTGCTTGAACAGGGTCTGCACATACTCTTTGGCCTTGGCTTCGTTACCGCCATTGGCTTTCAGGCCATAGGCCCAGGCCGCGAGGAAGTTCCAGCGTGCACCGCCGGAGGTTTTCGGGTTCGGGGTGATGACCTCCACGCCGTTTTTGGTCAGGTCACCCCAGTCCTTGATGCCTTTCGGGTTGCCCTTGCGCACCAGGAACACGATGGTCGAGGTGTAAGGCGTGCTCGCTTCCGGCAGACGCTTCTGCCAGTCAGCCGGCAGGCTCTTGCCAAGCTTGGCGATTTCGTCGATGTCACCGGCCAGGGCCAGGGTCACCACGTCGGCCCGCAGACCGTCGATCACCGCCCGGCCCTGCTTGCCTGAGCCACCGTGGGACTGCTGGATCTTCACGTTGTCGCCAGCGTGGTCTTTCTTCCAGAAGTTGATGAACTCGGCGTTGTAGTCCTGATACAGCTCACGGGTCGGGTCATACGACACGTTGAGCAGTTCGTAATCCTTGGCAACCGCGGAACCAGCAAAAAGGGCACTGGCCAGGGCGGCCAACGCAAAATGGCGAATCGACGACATGGTGAAAGCTCCTGGAATTCTTGGTGTGGTGGCTTTTTCTTATGGTCTGGAACGGGTTGCCTGACTCAAGGATCGAAGCCTTCGACGCTCCCGTAGGAGCCGCCGAAGGCTGCGATCTTTTGATCTTTGCTTCAGCTCGACTTGTTGCCCGGATGCTGCAAACGGAATTTCTCTTTGCGTTCGATCTGTACCACCTGGGCGTTGTGCACGGTGATTTCCACCGCGCCAAAGCGCAGATCGCGCAACGCGCTCTGGATCTCACGCAAAATGGTAGCTTCGTCCTGCCCGTCAACACTGCGTAGGGATGCGCTCATGGTGCTGCTCCTTTAATGAGATATGCCTGGCAGTGGCGGGCACTGCGTACGGCGTGAGAGCAATAGTAGATAGGCGCAGATATTCTTAAAAATACTATTTAAGAATGTTTATATAACCAAAATGAATTATTTGATGGGACAAGGGATTGCGGGGGATCTACTATTTTCAGGGCCACACAAAACCCTGTGGCGAGGGGGCTTGCCCCCCGTTGGGTCGCCGTAGCGGCCCCAAATTTTTGCGTCTGCTGCGCAGCCGAACGGGGCGGTGCGGCGTTCCGACAAGCCCCCTCGCCACAAGAAGCAGTTCAGGCACTCATCCAATCACCGGCGCCCGAACCCAATCCAAGGACGCCGCCGGTACAGGTCGCCCAAACCAGTACCCCTGCCCCAGATCGCAATCGTGCTCGAGCAGGAAAGCCGCCTGCTCGACCTGCTCGATCCCCTCGGCATGCACCTGCATTCCCATGCTTTGCGCCAACGCAACGATCACCCGCGCGATCGCCGCGTCATCCTCATCACCCGGCAAGCCTGCGACGAATCCCTGATCGATCTTGAGTTTTTGCACCGGTAAACGCTTGAGTCGCAGCAACGACGAATAGCCCGTGCCGAAGTCATCGATGGCCAACCGCACGCCCAACTCACGCAAGCGATGCATCTGCTCCAGCGCCACTTCCGGATCTTCCATCACCGCGCTTTCGGTGACTTCCAGCTCCAGATACGCCGGATCCAGCCCGGTGTCGTGGAGCACCTGAGCCACCTGTTGGTACAACTCACGGCGAGCGAACAGGCGCGAAGAAACGTTCACCGCAACAAACGACAACACCACGCCCCCGGCTTGCCACTGGCACATTTGCTGACAGGCCTGGCGCATGACCCAGGCATCGATCTCGGCAATCAACCCGGTGCGTTCGGCAATGGGGATGAACTCAGCCGGTGACACCAGTCCGCGCTGTGGATGCTCCCAGCGCACCAGGGCCTCAACGCCAATCAGACGACTGGTCTTGAGGTCGTGCACGGGTTGGTAATAAACCCGCAACTCCTGCTGTTCCAGTGCTCGGCGCAACTCGAACGCAATCTCGACACGTTGCTGGGCATGCGCGGTCAGCTCTTCGGTGTAGAGGGCATAGCTGTCGCGACCGGCGCTCTTGGCCTTGAACAGTGCCGAGTCGGCATTGCGCAACAGTTGCTCGGCGCTCAACGCATCGCTGGGGAACAGGCTGATGCCGACACTGGCGTTGATGAACAACGAATGCCCGTCAATCTGAAACCGCTCCTTGAGACCATCGATGACCCGCTGGGCCAGCGCCGCGGCATGCCCCGGTTGCGGGCAATTTTCAGCCAATAGGGCAAATTCGTCGCCACTGAGCCGCGCCAGGGTGATGCCCGGGCCGAACAAGGTATTCAGACGCTCAGCCACGCCCTTGAGCAATTGATCACCAACACTGTGACCGAGGCTGTCGTTGATCAATTTGAAGTGATCGAGGTCGATCATCAGCAACGCACAACCGCGCTTATGGGCCTGCGCCGAGGCCACAGCCTGCCCGGCACGGTCGGTAAACAGCAGGCGATTGGGCAGATTGGTCAGCGGATCGTGGTGGGCCAGGTGCGTCAGTTCATGCTCGGAGTTCTTGATCGCACTGATGTCGGAAAACACCGCAACGTACTGGCTGAGCCGCCCCTGATCGTCATGAACGAGGCGGATCGTCTGCCATTGCGGGTAAATCTCGCCGCTTTTGCGACGATTCCAGATTTCCCCGCTCCACTCACCCAGGCTTTCGAGTGTCGCGAACATCGCCTGGTAGAAACCCGGCGGGTGATGGCCCGACTTGAACATGCTCGGTCGCTGACCCAGCACTTCCTCACACTGGTAGCCGGTGATTTCCATGAACGCCCGGTTCACATGGACGATCAGCCCGTTGCTGTTGGTGACCAGTACCCCTTCGCGGGTGCAATCGAACACCGCGGCCGCCTGTCGCAAACGCTCCCGGTCGGCATTACGTTCCCGCAATTTGGCGCCGACGCCCAGGCAGCGAAACAAACGTGCACGCGCGATGAAAATCAGCCCGGCACTGAAGGCCACCCAGGCATAACCGTTGATCAGTTGCCAGCGCAGCAGGTCGGTGGAGTTATCGAAGAAACTGTTCAATAAATAACCACTGAACTGCAGCCAGACTACGGAAAGCACCAGGTAAAGTAGCGCTGCACGCAAGGCATCGCGATATGTGGCTGACATTCGAGCGTCCATGTCCCTACAAAAAAGGCTGGAATTATAGATTAAAGAAACATCCCGCCACTCTTATCTGAAAGGGCGACTGGTTTTATCTGTGGGCTAAGTGATAATGCGACGGCTGTTTTTTTCTTTATCGAGGGTCCTATAGGCTATGTGGTACGAAGGTTTTCTTGGCTTATCGCCCTGGTCACTGGTGGCAGTCACCCTGCTGATGACCCACGTCACAATCGTCGGCGTCACAGTCTATCTGCATCGCTATTCAGCCCATCGCTCGCTTGAGCTCAATGCCGGCCTGAAACATTTCTTCCGCTTCTGGCTGTGGTTGACCACGGCGCAGAACACCCGCGAGTGGACAGCTATCCACCGCAAGCATCACGCCAAATGCGAAACCGTCGATGACCCGCACAGCCCGGTCATCAAGGGCTTGTCCACCGTTCTGCGCAAAGGTGCCGAGCTGTACCGCGCCGAAGCGGAAAACCCCGAGACCCTGCGCATCTACGGCAAGAACTGCCCCGAAGACTGGATCGAACGCAACCTCTACAGCCGTTTCCCGCTGCTGGGCGTGGCGATCATGGGCGTCATCGACCTGCTGCTGTTCGGCACCATCGGCATCACCATCTGGGCCATCCAGATGATGTGGATCCCGGTCTGGGCCGCCGGCGTGGTCAATGGCTTGGGCCATGCCATCGGCTACCGCAACTTCGAATGCCGCGATGCGGCGACCAATCTGGTGCCCTGGGGCATCCTGATCGGCGGCGAAGAACTGCATAACAACCATCACACCTACCCTAACTCGGCCAAACTGTCGGTGAAGAAGTGGGAATTCGACCTCGGCTGGGCCTGGATCCAGGTCTTCAGCTTCCTGCGCCTGGCCAAGGTCCAGCGGGTTGCGCCGATCGCCCACCGTGTCGAAGGCAAAGGCAACCTGGACATGGACACCGCCATGGCGATCCTCAACAACCGCTTCCAGATCATGGCCCAGTACCGCAAGCTGGTGATCGCGCCACTGGTCAAGCAAGAGCTGGAAAAGGTCGATCACTCGGTCCGCCACCAGTTCCACCGGGCCAAACGCCTGCTCTCGCGGGAAACCAGCCTGCTGGACGACAAGCACCACATGCGCATCCAGACCATGCTCGAGCACAGCCAGGCGCTGAAGGTAATTTACGAGAAACGCCTGGCCTTGCAGCAGATCTGGGTCAAGACCAGCTCAAATGGTCACGACATGCTGGCCGCCATCAAGGATTGGGTACACGAGGCCGAAGCCAGCGGGATTCAATCCCTGCGCGACTTCGCCGACCAACTGAAAACCTACTCCCTGCGCCCCGCCATCTGACCTGTAGGAGCTGCCGCAGGCTGCGATCCTTTGATCTTGAAAGAGCAAAATCAAAAGATCGCAGCCTGCGGCAGCTCCTACAAACGCGTCGCCAGTACCGCCCGGCGGGAGCAAGTGCCCTCGCCAAATAAAGCGGGAACTTCGCCCCAATTCTCCTATCTCAAAGACACTTCGCCACCCCGGCGGGCTTTGTGTTGGCCGCTGTCGAAATAGCGGCACGCCCTTTGAGACTTGTGCCGATGGTCAATAAAAACCTACAAGACACATCCCTTCCACAGTGGCCCGAGGCCGCGCAAACGCTGATGGCGCTGATGCATGCGCAGGGTGAAGTGGCGCGCCTGAGCGAACGCGAACAGCTGTTCAGCTCGCTGCTGGTCAGCGTCAACGCCGTGCTTTGGGCATTCAACTGGGAAACCCGTCAGGTGCTCTACGTCAGCCCGGCCTATGACCGGATCTTCGGCCGCCCCGCCGGCCTGTTGCTGTCCGACTACAACCACTGGCGTGACAGTGTTTATCCCGACGATCTGGACTACGCCGAGCGCAGCCTGGCGCAAGTGCTGGTCAACGGCGCCGTTGAAGACCGCGAATACCGCATCATCGCCGCCGACGGCCAAGTGCGCTGGCTCAGCGACAAGTGCTTCATCAACCGCCAGGCCGAGCCGGGTCAACCGGTGATCATCGTTGGTATTGCCGAAGACATCACCGAAAAGAAGCAGATGGAAACCGAGCTCCACCGCCTGGCCACCACCGACGTACTGACCCAAAGCAGCAACCGCCGACACTTCTTCGAATGTGCCAATCACGAGTTCGAGCAGGCACGCCAGCAAGGCAAGCCGCTGGCCTTCCTGCTGCTGGACATCGATGACTTTAAAGTGATCAACGACACCTACGGCCATCCGGAAGGCGACAAGGTGCTGCAACGCATCGCTGAGAGCGGTCGCGCGGCCCTGCGGCGTGGTGATCTGTTCGGGCGGATCGGCGGTGAGGAATTCGCCGCCGTGTTCCCCGGTTGTGCACCGGACATGGCCATGCAAGTGGCCGAGCGCCTGCACCGGGAGATTCAACGGTTGAGTTTCAGCCATGACGACCAGACGTTCGGCATCACCGTCAGCCAGGGCCTGACCAGCCTCACGCCCGAGGATGAAAACCTCGACAGCCTGTTCGCCCGCGCAGATGCGGCGATGTACCAGGCCAAGCGCCAGGGCAAGAACCGGATAATCTCCAGCTGAGAACTGTCTGGCACTGAAGCCACAGAGCCTCGCTCCTACAAGATTGGCGTCTGGCTTATTTTTTGCGCAAGCGCATCAGCTCCGGCAATCCGATCTTGAGCAACCGCGCCGTGCGGCTCTTGGCCAATGCCTCGATCCCCTCATGCTCGGTCAGGCGCGCCAGTTGCGCGGCCATGTTCATCACCAGCGCTTCGCGGGAGTAAACCCCGCCACCGAGCTGATAAACCGCCGCAATCAGCTCACGCAGCTCCAGCGGCAGCCGCCAGCGGGTGCGCAGCGCCGAACCGTAGGCCGCGCCGAATTCGGCCAGGGCATCGCCGACTTCCTCCCATTCATCCAGCTCACCACCGGCCTGCTTCCACTCCTGCAAACAGCGCAGCAACGCCAGGTCGCCGAGGCGATGCAGCATGCCCGCGCAATAACAGCGCTCCTGATCCAGATCCAGCAAGCGCGCCAGCGTTCGCGCGTATTCAGCGGTGTGCAGGGACAGTTCCCAATAGCGCTCGGCATAGTCCGCCAGTTGCGAATCATTGAGCCGGGCACTGCGTTTGAGGGCAAGCCCCAGAATCAGGTTCATGCTTTGCCCGGTGCCCAAGCGATGCAGCGCCTGGGACAGGGTTTGCACGGCGGCGCCATGATGCTGGGCCGCGCTGTTGGCGGCGGCAATCAGCACGGCGGTGACTTGCGGGTCGGTGCGGATTTCGTCTTCCAGCCGCGTCAGGTCGAGGCCATCGGGATTGAGGCTACGTTTGATCGCCACCTGCACATCGGTCATCAGCGGTGCACCGTCCGCCAGTTCACGCCGCCGTTCCAGATACACCGACAAGGTCATGCCCGGCGCCAATGACGGCACCTCGCAAGACACCTCTTCACCAGCGTTCAACAGCAAATCCTGCAGACGCTGGGTCAGGTTTTCCATGTCCAGGGGTTTGGTCAGGTACGCCGTGGGCGCCAGAGGCAAAGCTTCACGCACGCTGGCGCTGTCGTTGCGGCTGCTCATCAGAATGAACGGCAACGGCGGATTACGTTTGCGCTGACGAACACTGCGCAACACATTCAGGCCATCGACGCCGGGCAACTCCCAGTCGACGATCACCAGGTCATAAGGATTTTCCGCCAACAGCTGCAGCGTTTCCTGGCCATCGGCACACAGGTCCAGCCGCGCATCGCAGCGCACATTCAACAACACCTGCTTGAGCAGGTCGCGGGACCAAGGGTCCGCCTCGGCAATCAGCACTCGCGGTACAGCGGGTAATACCACAGCAGTCATCTGCACACTCCAACGGCAATGCTTGCACCTTAGTCAATGCTGGCCATTCGATACAGCCCAATTGCTCCTGATGTGTTTCAAGGGACATAAAAAAACCCGCCGAAGCGGGTTTTTTGTCGATCAGTTCACAAACGGATCAGAGCTCGGCGAAGCACTCTTCGATGATCGCCAGGCCTTTGTCCAGTTGCTCGTCCGGCGCGGTCAGCGGTACCAGCACGCGCAGAACGTTGCCGTAGGTGCCGCACGACAGCAGGATCAGGCCCTTGTCGCGAGCCTTGGCCACAACGGCGGCTACAGCAGCCGGGTTCGGCTTGTGGCTGTCGCCGTTTTCAAACAGCTCGACAGCGATCATCGCACCCAGGGCACGCACGTCGCCGATCACCGGGTATTTGGCCTGAATGGCTTTCAGACCAGTCACCAGACGCTCGCCAACCGCTTTGCAACGGTCCAGCAGGTGCTCTTCTTCGAACACTTCCATCACGGCCAGGGCCGCGGCGCAAGCGATCGGGCTACCGGCGTAAGTGCCGCCCAGGCCGCCTGGAGCGATGGCGTCCATGTATTCGGCTTTGCCACACACACCGGCCAGCGGGAAGCCGCCAGCGATGGATTTGGCGAAGGTGGTCAGGTCGGCGGCAACACCCATCTGTTCCATGGCGAAGAAGGTGCCGGTACGGCCAGCGCCCGTCTGCACTTCGTCAGCGATCAACAGAATGCCGTGCTGGTCGCACAAAGCGCGCAGACGCTTCATGAACTCTTTAGGCGCGACGTAGAAACCGCCTTCGCCCTGCACCGGCTCGATGATGATCGCAGCGATGTCACGCGGCTCAGCGTCGTTCTTGAAGATGCGCTCGATGCTGGCGATCGAATCGTCGATGCTCACACCGTGCAGTTCGTTCGGGTACAGCGCGCGGAAGATGCCGCCTGGCATCAGGCCCATGCCGGCCGAATAAGGCACGACTTTACCGGTCAGGCCCAGGGTCATCATGGTGCGACCGTGGTAAGCGCCGGTGAACGCGATCACGCCGGCACGGCCAGTGGCGGCGCGGGCGATCTTGATGGAGTTTTCCACAGCTTCGGAGCCGGTGGTCACCAGCAGGGTTTTCTTGGCGAAATCACCCGGCACCTTGGCGTTGATTTTTTCGCACACTTCCACGTACGGCTCGTAGGCCAGCACCTGGAAGCAGGTGTGGGTCAGCTTGTTCAGTTGTTCGGTGACGGCGGCGATGATTTTCGGGTGCACGTGACCGGTGTTCAGCACGGCGATACCGCCGGCGAAGTCGATGAACTCACGACCTTCAACGTCGGTTACGGTGGCGTTCTTCGCGTGGTCGGCGAAGATCGGGTGAATCTGGCCAACACCACGGGGTACAGCAGCAGTGCGGCGGGCCATCAAATCAGCGTTAGTCTTGCTCATACATTCCTCATTCGCCGCTCATCGGTCGGCGTGGTTCAAGGATTAAGCGGCGGGGAAGCAACTACGGCAGCATGCGATGATCGACTGCCACAGCGTTCCCGGCCACAGAGAAAATTCCGTTTGAAGCGCGCAAAGGGACAGCGCTCTCGTGCCCTTTGCGTTTGAAGCAATGCCTTGCCGGGCTTATCCCTTCGGGCTTAGATGCCCAGGCAGAGGTATTTGATTTCCAGGTAATCTTCGATGCCGTACTTGGAGCCTTCACGGCCCAGGCCCGACGCCTTGATGCCGCCGAACGGCGCGACTTCGTTGGAGATCAACCCGGTGTTGACGCCGACCATGCCGTATTCCAGGGCTTCAGCCACACGGAACACACGCCCCAGGTCACGCGCATAGAAGTACGAGGCCAGACCGAACTCGGTGTCGTTGGACATCGCAATCACGTCGGCTTCGTCTTTGAAGCGGAACAGTGGCGCCAACGGACCGAAGGTTTCTTCCTTGGCCACGGCAGCGTTGTTCGGCACGTTGGTCAGGATGGTCGGTTCGAAGAAGTTGCCTTGCATGCTCTTGCCACCCGCCAGCACGGTGGCGCCTTTGCCGACTGCGTCAGCAATGTGCTCTTGAACCTTGGCCACGGCTTTTTCGTCGATCAGCGGGCCAGTGGTGGTGCCGTCTTCCAGACCGTTGCCGATCTTGAGTTTGGCCACGGCGACTTTCAGCTTCTCGGCGAACGCGTCGTAGACCGAATCCTGAATGTACAGACGGTTGGCGCAGACGCAGGTCTGGCCGTTGTTGCGGTACTTGGAAATGATCGCGCCTTCGACAGCCTTATCCAGATCCGCGTCGTCGAACACGATGAACGGCGCGTTGCCGCCCAGTTCCAGCGAGACTTTCTTGATGTCCTTGGCGCACTCGGTCATCAGCTGACGACCGATTTCGGTCGAACCGGTGAACGACAGCTTGCGCACGATCGGGTTGCCGGTCAGCTCGCTGCCGATGTCGCCAGCGCTGCCGGTCACCACACTGAACACGCCGTTCGGAATACCGGCACGCTGAGCCAGTTCAGCCAGAGCGAATGCAGAGAACGGAGTTTGCGATGCAGGCTTGAGCACCATGGTGCAACCGGCGGCCAGGGCCGGGCC
This sequence comes from Pseudomonas sp. 008, assembly GCF_016861935.1. Classification (NCBI taxonomy): domain Bacteria; kingdom Pseudomonadati; phylum Pseudomonadota; class Gammaproteobacteria; order Pseudomonadales; family Pseudomonadaceae; genus Pseudomonas; species Pseudomonas sp. 008. Next base: position 554,819 of record NZ_BOMA01000002.1, read on the forward strand.
GGCTTTACGGGTGATCATTGCAGCCGGGAAGTTCCACGGAGTAATCGCAGCGGTCACGCCGATCGGCTGCTTGATCACGATCAGGCGCTTGTCTGGCTGGTGACCCGGAATCACGTCACCGTAGACGCGCTTGGCCTCTTCAGCGAACCACTCGATAAAGGAAGCGGCGTAAACGATCTCGCCCTTGGCTTCAGCCAATGGCTTGCCCTGCTCCAGGGTCATCAGGCGAGCCAGGTCGTCCTGGTTCTCGATGATCAGCTCGAACCAGCGACGCAGCTTGTTCGCGCGCTCCTTGGCGGTCAGTGCACGCCAGGCCGGCAGCGCTTTATCAGCAGCTTCAATCGCCCGGCGGGTTTCGGCAGCGCCCATTTTCGGCACAGTGCCCAGAATTTCGCCCGTTGCCGGGTTATTGACCTTGATCGTCTGACCGTTGTCCGCATCGACCCAAGCGCCATCGATAAAGGCTTGCTGGCGGAACAACTGGGTGTCTTTAAGCTGCATGTCGGCTTTCCTTAACAGCACCGCGGCCAGCGCGGAGCGAATTATGATTGTAGAAAGGCGCCTTATAGGCTGCCGTCAGGGAAATCATTCACCGGGCTGAAGCACATAAATAGCGCACTGATCGAACTCGTGCGGTTCAGCACCCAGACAAGAGCGTTTGAAATCTCAAACGAATCCTAGGATCAAAGGGGGTAAAGGACAATAGGCTGTTCGAAAAAAAGAACGAAAACGCCGCATTTGCTTATTTTTTCTGATCAACGTAGCAAACGCCGGTTACGCTTTGGAAAAACGCAGGCGATTCAGCGGCATGGACGCCCGCAGCGCATATGAGTATCATGGCGCCCGCATTGCACCAGTAGCTCAGCTGGATAGAGTACTGCCCTCCGAAGGCAGGGGTCGTGGGTTCGAATCCCGCCTGGTGCACCATATGTAGAAATGAAAAAGCCTCAGACCGTAGGGTCTGGGGCTTTTTTGTGCACTTCGAAATCAATGAAGCGACTGCACTTGAAACATAAACTCACGACAATCGGGTTCATGATGATGGTGGATTTCCGACACACTATGTCAAACCACCTTGAACTCTTTTCCAGCCAACGCAAAGACTAATCAGAGCTGATCCTGGAGCGCCCAGATGACTGATCAGAACCACGCCGACCTTCCTTCGCCCCCTCAAGGCGAGTTATTGCTATTCCAGAGCATTGACGGTCAGGTACGTCTGGAGTGTCGCTTCGGGGCCGATACGCTTTGGCTCTCCCAATCGATGATCTGTGAGCTGTACGGAAAGGCCAAAGCCACCATCAGCGAACATATCAGCCACATCTTCGCCGAGGGCGAGCTAGTGGAAGATTCAGTTGTTCGGTTTTACCGAACAACTGCCGCCGACAACAAACCTTACAACGTCAAATATTTCAATCTGCCGCTGATTCTCGCGGTGGGCTACCGGGTCCGCTCCAAACGCGGCGCTCAGTTCCGTCAGTGGGCCACACAGGTACTTCAGGAGTACCTGGTGAAAGGCTTCGTGATGGATGACGAACGGTTGAAAAATCCGCCCGTGGGTCACTCGCAAGTACCCGATTATTTCGATGAGTTGCTTGAACGCATTCGAGATATTCGCGCTAGCGAGCGGCGGGTCTATTTAAGGGTAAAAGATATCTTCGCAATGGCCGCCGATTACGCGCCATCGAACAGGGAGACCACCGCGTTCTTCCAAATCATCCAAAACAAACTTCACTTCGCCAGCACCGGCCTGACAGCGGCCGAGTTGATCGCCCAACGGGTTGACGCTACCAAGATGAATATGGGCTTGACTAGTTTCAAAGGGGATGAAGTACGCAAAAGCGATGTGACGATCGCCAAGAACTACCTCAATCAAGAAGAAATCAGTGCTCTAAATCGTATCGTTACTATGTGGCTGGATTTCGCAGAAGATCAGGCATTGATGCGCAAGCAGGTTTTTCTGCGGGACTGGCAGGAGAAGCTGGACCAGTTTCTGGAGTTCAACAGTCGCGAGGTTCTGCAAGGTGCGGGGCAAATCAGTAAACAGGCCGCAGAGGAAAAAGCGCGGACGGAATATGAACTCTATGCCGAACAGCGTCGATACTTGAAAGAGGCAGAAGGTGAAGGATTAGGAATTGAGGCATTGCGTAATATTTCACAAAAAAATCGTCACTGAGGGTGCTTCACATCTCTGGGGCATATGTTTTACCCAACCAAGCAGCAATGGCTAACTCCACCTCAAAAGACACCGACCGCCACGCCTGGGCCGCGCACTATTTGACGGCCATGGGTAAGGCGGTGGTTGATGATGTGGTGAAAGTTCTGACGCAACCTCCCCAGACGGCAACGCCACAAACCGCAGAATAGCGACCACTCACCCTTGAAATGCGCCCCGATTTTTCGGGGCCTGCCATTTTGGGGTGAGTGTTTTCAGGGGCGGCTACGCTCTGCTTCAACCTCATCAATGAGTGCATCAAGCTCGGCAAATAGTGTTTCGGCAGGAATAGCCGGACGTGGGTCATTACGGCTGACGCCTATAGACTCACGTATTTGCTGATAAGCAGCGTCCGGCAAAGAGTGAGCAGCAGGATGGCTATGGTTGAGAACGGCAACATGCCGCCAAAGCGGTTTTTTCATTCTGTCGTCCAGTCAAACTCGTCGTATTCATCATCTTCTTCATCCTCGATCATCTCATCATCAAGAACGTCTTCCTCAAGTTCATCTTCTGCCTGCTTTGCCAGAAGAAACTCCTTACGACTCTCAGTCACTGCTCGCCGCAGTTCCTCACCCTTCACCGGGCAGTTGAGCATTTGGGCGATGCGGTCGATTTTTTGGGCCACGGCATCCTCCAACGCATCGGCTATAGGCCGATAGTGCGCGCTTTCGGGTGTGGTTGCCAAATTGTCGACCGCTGTTCAGCTCATTTTTTCTGCATTTCCTTGAGTTTGGCTGCCAGATTTTCATTGGGAAAGCGCTTGTGCAATGTCGTCATCAGCGCCTCGGCGGCTTGGGTTTGTCCGGCGTCTTGCAGGCGCATCACTTCACGTAATTGATCATCCAGTGACTTGGCCGGCGCGGCGGCGCGTTTGCTGAGTTTGGCTTCGTCGGCCATTTCTCTGTTGATCGACTCGCGCTGCATCGGTGCAGCAAAATCCGCCATCGGCGCAGCCGGTGCGGGCGCGGACAAAGCCTCGGTCGGTGCGGCCTGGGAGCGCGCTGCGGCTTCCGGTTTGGCGAGCGGTGCGGAGGCTTTGGGCGCAGGTGCGAAGTCGTATCTCGGCAGTTGCTCGGGCGTGCGTTGCACCAATGCCAGCATTAGCGCGACACCGACGAGGCTGGCGAATGCCACTTGCCAGCGGGGTTGTTGGCAGGCGCGGAGCCAGCGTTGCCACAGGTTCGGCTTCGGCGCGGGGGCTTCTCGGTGGGCGGCGGCGAGGATGAAGGCGTCGAGGTGCGCCGGTGGTTCGCCGCTGCTGTGATCGCGAAAATGCTTGAGCATTTCATCGTCGGGCGATGACGGTGTTTGTTTGGCGTCAGTCATGTCAGTACCTCCTCGGCCAGCAGCCGACGCAGTTTTTGCTGGGCGTAGCGCAAGCGGCTTTTAACGGTTTCCAGCGGTGTTTCGGTGAGGGTGGCGATCTGCGGCAGGTCGAGGTCGCCGTGGGCGCGCAGCAGGAACACTTCGCGCTGGTCGGCGGGCAGGGTTTGCAGAGCGGTTTCGAGGCGTTCACCGTCGCGGCTCAGGCTCAGCAGTTGTTCAGGGTCGGCTGCGTCGTCGATCAGGGCGTGGGTCTGTTCGTCATAGCTGTCGTGTAAGGGGTTGTGGATGCCATGTTTGCGCCAGTGATCGATCAGTCGGTTGCGGGCAATCTGGTAGAGCCAGGTACGAAAGTTCGCCCGGCCTTGTGGCTGACTGGTGCTGCGGATCAGGCTCAGCCAGGTTTCCTGGTACACCTCTTCGGCCAGTTCGGGTTTGCCGCTGAGGCCGAGGAGGAATCGATACAGGCCCTGGCGGTGGCGAGCGTACAAAACTTCGAACGCCGGCCCGTCGCCAGAGCGGTAGCGCGCCAGCAGCGATTCATCGCTGCTGGCGGTTGAGCTGATTGCAGGATCGGACATGTCAGCTTTCACTCTATCCGGTTGTCGTTGGGCGGTTGATTGGAGGCGGTGGAGGCTCGCAGGCTCTGCGCCAACTCCACCAATTGCACGAACTCACCGCGCAGGCCAAACGGGTCATCAGCCCGTGCGCCACGGGCCAGGGCTTCGGTGTCTTTCAGGCTGAAATCACCGGTGTAACGCCCATCCTTGAGCTGCTGGGAAAACGCAGCGACGGCGGCGGCAAAGCGCAGGTCATCGCTGGCGGCCGAGATTTTACCGGTCTCACTCTTCAGGATTGGTCGTTCGATCAAGCGACTGTTCCCACCTTCCGGCAACTGATAACGCACCCGCAGCATCGCCAATTCTCCGGTTTTTGCGGAAACTTCTGCCCCGGAATTGCCGTAGCGCAACGGCTCCAGCCAGCCCTTCTCGCCCTTGGGCACAATTTCGTACAGCGCGGTCACCGTGTGCCCTGCGCCGATTTCTCCGGCGTCGACTTTGTCGTTGCTGAAATCCTCACGCTTCAAGGCGCGGTTCTCATAACCCAACAGCCGATATTCGCTGACCTGAGCCGGGTTGAACTCCACCTGCAGCTTCACGTTTTTCGCCACTACTGCGAGGGTTGAGCCGAGTTGATCTACCAGCACTTTGCGCGCTTCGCGCAGGTTGTCGATGTAGGCGTAGTTACCGTCGCCGGCGTCGGCCAGTTGTTCCATCAGGTGTTCATTGTAGTTATCCACACCAAAACCCAGGGTGGTCAGGGACACGCCAGTCTTGCGTTTATCCACAGCCATTTGCTTGAGGCTGTCGAAGTCGCTGATGCCGACGTTGAAGTCACCGTCGGTGGCTAGCAGGATGCGGTTGATGCCTTTGGGGATAAACGCCTGTTGCGCCATTTGGTAAGCCAGTTCGATACCCGACGCGCCGGCCGTCGAACCGCCCGCCGTCAATTGCTCGATGGCGGTACGAATTTTCGCTTTTTCCCGTCCGGAAGTCGGCTCCAGCACCACACGGGATTCTCCGGCGTAGACCACCAGCGAAACCCGGTCCTGCTCGCGCAATTGATCGACCAGCAATTTCAGGGTGCTTTTGACCAGAGGCAGGCCTTCGCGACGGTCCATGGAACCGGACACGTCCACCAGAAATACCAGGTTCGCTGGGGCCAGCGTCGCCACCGCGCGATCGGAGGCCTTGATGCCGATACGCAGCAATCGGGTATGCGGGTTCCAGGGTGACGGCGCCAGTTCGGTGGTCACGCCAAATGGCGAGCCGTCGGTGGGCAAGGCGTAATCGTAGGGGAAATAATTGACCATCTCTTCCAGCCGCACCGCCCCTTCCGGCGGTAAACGCCCCTGATTGAGCAAGCGCCGGACATTGGCGTACGCGCCGGTATCGACATCGGCGCTGAAGGTCGAGACCGGCGCTTCGGCCACGCTGTGAATCGGGTTATCGGCCAGCGCCTGATATTGCTCGCGCTGTTCATCCCGGTAGCCCTGTGGATAAGTTTCACCGGCGGGCACCGGCGCGAAAGCGACCAGCGGGCCCGGTCGTGCGCTGCGCTTGGCCATCGCGGTGTCCGCCATGGCCGCTTCGCGCACCAATGCTTCGGTTTTCGGCGCATTTTGAGCTGGGGGCGCAACCGCTGCCGGGTTGCCCGTCTCAGAGGCTGGTGTGGATGAACCGCCGCAGCCGGCAACGGCCAGCAGTAACCCGACGGCGAAACCCTGGGCGGCCGGGCGGAGGACATGCAGAGGAAGTGACATGGGGGCTGACCTCAGGAGGAAATTGACTCATTCATCCTCTGAGACGGACAGCCCGCCAGATTCGGGTTAAGCCGAAGTGAAAAGTCTTCAGCGGTGGTAACGCCGCACCACACTGCTGTTTTTCAGCACATGGCCTTTGATCTGGTCCATCAGCTGCGCGCGAGTCAGGCCGGCAGGCAGGGCTTCTGGCGCCAGGTCCAGGGCGTAGATCTGGATGATGTAGTGATGGATGCTGTCACCGATGGGCGGGCACGGGCCGATGTAGGTAGTGGTGCCTTTGATGTTGGTGCCACCCACGCCTTCGAGGGTGGATTTAGTGCCGACACCGGCCGGGATCTGCCGCGTCGTGGCCTTGATGCCGTAACGAATCCAGTGATCGACGCCCAGGCCTTTCTGGCCGTCCGGGTCGTGCATGACGATGGCGTAGCTGAGGGTGCCCTGGGGGCCGGCGTTCCAGCTCAGGGCCGGGGACTGGTTCTTGCCGCCGCAACCGCTGGCATCGCTGGCCTCCGCCGACGTGAACAGCCGATTGTCCGAAACGCCGGGGATGCTGAGGGTGAAACGCTCCTGGGCCTGCGCCGGCAATTGCACGCAAAGGGCGACTGCAACGGCCGCCAGCCAAGGGTTCAAAGAGGTCAATCGGGTCATACCGGAGCACCTTGTGCGGGGTGGGGCCGTCGTCGGCACGCAAACTATAGCCGGACCGTTCGTGCGGTGGCAGTGGGAATTGGCTGAACCTGGGAATAAGCGCCAAACTCCTAAGTGAAATACCTGCCTGGAGATCGATCATGGCACTGCACCGCGTCGCCCGTTTCGCCGATGTGCCCCTCGACCGTGGCCTTGAAGTCCGGATCGACAAGATGAAAATCGTCTTGCTGCGGGTCGGCGATCAATTGCGCGCCTATCAGGGCAGATGCCCCCACGCCGGGGCTCCCTTGGCCAAAGGTGCCCTGTGTGAGGGCCGGCTGATCTGCCCGTGGCACAAGGCGGCTTATCGGCTCGAAGACGGAGCGCTGTGCGAGCCACCTTCCATGGACAGTCTGCGGCGCTATCCGCTGGAGTTGCGCGACGATGAGGTCTGGGTCGACGACCAGCCGATGCCCGGCCCCAGCACCCCGCCGGAGGATGATAAGCGGACCTTTGCGATCATCGGCGCCGGTGCAGCGGGGACAGCCTGCGCGGCGGCGCTGCGGGAGAAAGGCTTCGGCGGTCGGGTGCTACTGATCGACCGTGAGCCCGAAGCCGGATACGACCGTACGGCATTGAGCAAATTCGTGATTGCCGGGGAAATGCCACCGGACGAAGTTCCGCCGCTGCGCGATGAGGACTTTTATCGTGAACAGCGCATTGAACGGATAAACAGCGATGTGATGGGCCTGGATGCACCGAACCGGACCCTGCGCCTGGCCGATGGTCAATCGTTGAGCTATGACGCCGCGGTGATTGCCACCGGCGGCATACCAAAATCCCTGTCGCTGCCAGGCGCCGATCTGCCGCAGGTGTTCGTGTTGCGCTCGAAGGCGCAGGCGCAGCAGATTCTGACCACCGCAAAACCGGGTCAAAGGGCAGTGATTGTCGGCGGCAGCTTCATTGGTCTGGAATCCGCTTCATCCCTGCGTCAATACGGCCTCGATGTTACCGTCCTGACGCGCCATGCCATCCCTTTCGAGGCGCAATTCGGCGAGGCCGTCGGCAAAGCGATTCGTGCCCTGCACGAGGCCAATAGTGTGGTGTTTCATACCGATGGCGAAGTGGCGAAGATCGAAGGCACAGGCAAAGTCGAAGCGGTGCTGCTGGACAACGGCCAGCGCTTGCCGGCGGATCTGGTGCTGGTCGGCATTGGCGTCACCCCGGCGACCACTCCGTTTACCGATCTGCCGAAGGAAAAAGATCAGTCATTGAGGGTCGACGGCGGCATGCGCGTGACCGACGGGCTCTGGGCCGTCGGCGATATCGCGACCTTCCCGCTCAATGGCCAGCCCCAACGGATCGAACACTGGCGCCTGGCCCAGCAACAGGCGCGGATTGCGGCGGCAAATATGCTCGGCGGCGACGAGCGCTACCTCGACGTGCCGTATTTCTGGACCTGGCACTTCGGCAAAAACTACGACTATCTCGGACACGCCGAGACCTGGGACGAGGTTGAGTTCAAAGGCGACCCAGAAAATCCGCCGTTTATTGGCCTGTTCGGTAAAAACGGCGTGGTGGCGGCAGCGGTTGCGTGTGATCAGGAACGGGCGATGGCAATGCTCGCCGAACGGATGAAACAACCGCTGTCGGTGGACGAGGCGTGGCGCCTGATCCGGGATTTTGCCTGACGCACTTTTTCAAGGCGTCAGGTTCAGACGTGGCTCATCGGCTCGCGGTTGTCGTCATCTTCGGCCGGCAGGCGGATCACCAATGGATGCTCCAATGGCGCCAAGGGCGGCGGCAGTTGGGACGGGTCGACCGGGGTGAAGTGCGTAACGACATGGCTGACATCGCCTTCCTGATCGTTGTGAATGGTCATTGAGCCCGGCGTGCGCAGTTTCGCCAGTCGGTCGCCGGTCAACTTGAAGCTTTTGCTCAGCCCCTGATCGTCCACCACCGGCGCCGGCAAACGGCGCTGGGCGAAGCTCTTGCTTTTGCGTTGTTGATAACGCGCCCAGCCAATCAGGATCACCGCGTTCACCAGCGCCACCCACAGGTAAATCTGCAACGTACCGAGGGCGTCGAAAAAAGATGCATCGATGCGCGGCCCGTCATGGGTATCGATCAACGGCCACAGACCCCGCGCCAGTAAATACAGCAGCCCGATCCAGGCCAGCACGGTGAAGAAAACATCGAGAACGACCAAAAAGGGCCGCTGCCGGGTTCTGATGATTTTCATTTGATGACCTCCTCTTCATCGTCATCCAGCGGCTTGATGCCCCGGTCCGGACTGACCCAGCGCGCGCGCTTCTGATGTTGGCCAAACAGCACTTTGGGGAAGCTGACCAGGGTGGTGAGCAGGCTGATGAACCAGAACACCAGCGGGTACCAGACCACCCAGAACATGGTCCTGCCGAGTCCCTTTTCGTAACGTCGGTCGATCATGATGCTGACCGCAAATTGCACCAGGCAGACCACCGCCAACAGCAGCCCGGTAAAGGCCGGTGGCATCAGGTGATGGACAGCAATGGCAGGCGGCATTTCGACGAACTTTCCGACGCCCCAGAAGATCACCGACAACAGGAAGGTGAAGGCCCAACCGGTGGACAGGCAGTATTCGAACAGCAACGGCCAGAGGTAACGATGGCGGTATTGCCAGATGCCACGGATGTTCTTGAACAACACCTCGGCGCCGCCCTGGGCCCAGCGCAAGCGCTGCTTCCACAGGCCGCCGAGGGTTTCGGGCATGAGGATCCAGCACAACGCGCGGGGCTCGTAGAAAATGCTCCAGTGATCCAGTTGCAGCTTCCAACTGATGTCGATGTCTTCGGTGATCATGTCCGGGCTCCAGTAGCCGACCCGGTTCAGGGCCGTACGACGGAAGGCGACGATCACCCCGGAGACGGTGAAGATCCGCCCGAACACCCGCTGGGTACGCTTGATCAGGCCGATGATCGAGGAGAACTCGCCGACCTGTACCCGGCCGATCAGGGTCGAACGGGTGCGGATTCGCGGGTTGCCGGTCACAGCGCCCAGTCGTGCGTTGTCGAGCATCGGCGCCACCAGATAGGCCGCGGTGTTCGGCGCCAGCAGCGCGTCACCGTCGATGCACACCAGGTACTCGCTGCGCGCCGCGATGGCGCCCATGCGCAGGGCCACGGCTTTGCCCTGGTTCTCCGCCAGGTGCAGCACCCGCAAACGCGGATCCTGCGCCGCCAGTGCGTCGAGCACCGCGGCGGTGTTGTCCTTGGAGCCGTCGTTGATCGCGATCACTTCGATGTTCGGGTAATGCTGGGCCAGCGCCGCGTGGATGGTATCGGCGGCGTTGTCGCCTTCGTTGTAGCAAGGGATCAGGATCGAGATCAGCGGTTCGCCGGCCAATGGTGGCGGCAAGGTGTCGTCCTGCCACGGCCAGTGCCGCTCCCAGTGCAGCCAGAAATACAGGCCGCCGGCGATCCACAGCCCCGACATGAACAGTGGGTAGAAGAATACGAAGTCCATCAGGAATTGCCCGGTGACCAGAAAGATCAGCCCGAGGGGAACCCCCAGGACGATCGCCAGAACCAACAGGGCCAGAAGTCTGTCCAGCATGTTATGGATTCCACTTGTTGGAGAGCGCGGGCCGCACGGCTTTCAGGTCCGGCTGGTTCTCGAGGAAGTTGTCTGGGTAGTAGCCGAAACTGGTGGCGCCCTGACGCTTGAGGCGGCCCATCCAGTCAGCCAACTGCCCGCCGTCGATGTCGGCGTGTTTATTTTTCGTCCAGTCGCGGGCCTGCAATTCGAACACCGTGCGGTCGAGTGCGCCGGGGCGCGATTTGACCGTCGCCACCAGTGCTTCAAGCCAGGGGCCGGATTGCTGATGGCTCTGTTTTTCCATCAGCGGCATGGCCATCGGTGCCGTCCAGTCGTAGGCGCCCAGGAAGTCGTCGAGGTTCTGTGCAAACCAGGCTTCGCTCTCGGGGTTGAGCATCGGCTCGGCGAAAATATTGCGCGCCGTCTTCACTTGCGGGCCGCGAATGGCGCGAACCTTGGCGGTCAGCTCATGGGTGAAATCGATCAGGTAGCGGCTCTTGAACCGCGTCCAGCGTTGCAGGGTGGCCGGATCCTCGCGCAGGGCGGCAATCGAACCGGGCAGGCCGTTGGCGGCATAGACTTTCAGGGCTTCGGGGCCGGCGTCTTCGAAGTCCGACAGCACCGCGTCATCGTGATAAAGGATGCCGTCGACCGAGGTCAGGCGTGCCACGTCTTCGTAGATTTCACCGATGATGCGCCGCACGTTCGGGTCGAACGGCGACAAGCGCTTGTATTGGTCCGGATCGATCGACGTGGTGCCGGTTTTCGGGTCCCAGCGAGTGACTCGCGGCAACTTCGAATCCAGGGCAAAACTCAGCACCGGCATCCAGGCATAGACTTTGACGTGAGCCCGGGTGCGCAACTGCCAGGCCACGCGATCGAAGATATCGGCGCGCATCGGCAGGTGGCGGTTGGGGAAGTACAGCGAATGCACCAGGCCATCGCCCGCGGGATCCGCGAAGGCTTGCAGGAACACCGTGTTGGCACCCATGTCGGCCATGCGCTGGATCAGTTTGCCGAGGTTGATTTCCTGTTGGGCCGGGTCCGGGTCGTAGACGTTGTCCAGATCCACATGCACCACGCGCATCGGCGATTCGGCCTGCACCGCGACGACGCTGTTGGCGAAGTGTTCGCCATCCGGGTCCGAGGCCACCAGAAAGCGCGGGCCGCTCATCAGGTTGTCGAGGGCATCGAGGCCGTCGTCCAGAGTCAGGGCCATCTGATAACCCTGGTCGTTGATCACTTGCAGCGAGGTGCCATCCGCCACGCCGTACGGCCAGACCCAGACTCGCGGTTTGTAGCCAGTGACCTTGCGGATCTTCTCCGAGATGGCCGCTACGTCGGCGCGCATCCGGGCCTGGAATTGGGCTTCAGTTTCGTAGCGACCGGTGGCGGCGTCATAGCGCCGGGTCGCGGCTGCCGGTTGCAGGTTGCCTTGCGGGTTGGCCAACACGCCTTTGTGGCTGGCGTCGGTGTGGGCGGCGATTTCCACCAGGCCGGACCGGGAAATCTCGCGGATCTGCTCCCAGGTCAGGAAATCCGATCGCTTGCGCGGTGTACCGGCGAAATCCACTGGCTGGTTCTGCGGCGTGTCGATCCACACCCCGACCGGCGCCAGCAAGGCGTGCCAGTTATAGGCGCGCAGCACCGGCATTACGCGGGTGTAGAAGCTCGAATAACCATCATCGAAACTCAGCATGATCGCCCGTGGCGGCAGCTCGGGACCGCCGTTGCGAGCGGCCATGACCTGATCGACGGTGACCGGTGTGTAGTTGTTCTCCCGCAGCCACGCCAGTTGCTCGAGCAGGCGCTCGGTGCGCACGGCCACCACCGCCTGATCGGGGTCGCGGTCTTCGACATCGTGGTATGCGATCCCCAGCACATGGTTTTTCGGCCACGGCTTTTCATTGGCCGGCATCGGGCGTTCGGACGGCGGCGCGAAGGCTGGGGCTTGCTGGGCACAGGCGCTGATCAACAGCACTCCCAGCAGGAGGATGAAACGCGAAATAAAAGGCATCTTCAAACTCTTCTAGAAGCGGTAAGTAAGGTCGACGAGCAGGCGCAGATCGGTTTCCCGGTCACCGTCAAATGGCCGGTTGATCACGCTCAGCAGGCCGCCCACCTCGAACACGTCGTTCCAGCTGTAGCGCTGGCCATAACCCAGCAGGGCGATACCGCCGGTGCCGTGATCGCGCTGGCTGTAGGTGCCCGCACCGGCCTGGAACTGCTGGCTCCAGGAGGTTTCGTAGCGGTGGTAGAGCACGTGATTGACGTTCACCGTCGGCAGCACGCTGAAGTCGGATTTGGGGTTGAAGTACGGCACGTCGTCGGACTTGGAGTTATGGCTGCTGCCGACTTCCAGACCGAGGTCGACTTGCAACCCCGGCGCGCGATAAACGCCCTCGCGACCGGTGAGTACGGCTTCGACACGGTTGTTGCCGTCGCTGAAATGCGAGGGGCTGACCGCCAGTCTCCACTCACGGCTTTCATTGGCGCGCCAGCGGATAAAGCCGCTGCCGCCGTTGGCCGTGATGTCGCTGTTCAACGCTCGCAACGGCGTTTGTGCCGACAGATATTCGAGGCTGCCGCCGTACTGCCAGTGGTCGTCGATGTCTCGGGCAATCGCCAGGCGCGCGCCCTGTTTATCGCCAAAGCCGTAGGAATGGTTGGAGACTTCCGCTTCCAGGGACATGTCGCGAGTCCGACGTTCGAGCCCGACACGCTGGAAGCGATGGTGACCAGTACCTTCCTGGAAATCGCCAGTGGCGTAGCCGGCACCGGCGAACAGGCGCCAGTCTTCATCGATGGGCGGGCTGTACAGCGTGGTTTCGATGCCGAAATCGCGGCTGCCGTTGACCGCCCCGACATCGCCGTTGCCGCCGCCATAACTCTTGCCGCCGTAGGCCTGAACTCGCAGCTCGGCCATGTCATGGACCGCACGCTGACGCTGCAAACGCTGCACCTGACGGTTGTCCGGAAAACGTGCGACCACATCGTCGGTCAGCGCATCCATCTGCCGCCATTCCTGCAGATCCATAGCCGTGTGGCCCTGAGCGATTTCCAGCCCGATATCCCGCGGGGCCATGCTCTCGGTTTCCTTGAGTTGATTCTCGGCGCGTCGTGGCCAGTCCCGGGCCAGGTACAGATCGGCCTGGGCCAGGCGCAGGCCGATGTTGCCCGGAGCCTGATCGACCAACGTCTGTAAACGCTGCTCGCCCGACGGCAAATCGGCGCCGTAGGTGCCGGCCTGGGCGGCAAGTTGCTGCGCGTCCATCCATTCATCGTTGGGATTGCCCACCGGCAGGCCCTTGAGCTCGATCCGTGGTTTCTGGGTCTTGGCCAGGTCTTCGGCGACCTTGCGCGCGTCATCGGCCTTGTCGCTTTCGAGTAGGGCGTAATAGAGCGCGGTGCTGTCTTCCAGGCGATCGCCGACATCGGCATCCGGCGCCACCAGCACCTGGCGATACAAATCGGTGGCGATTTCCGGCTGACGCTGATCCAGATAGGACGACGCCACCCAACGCAGGGCATAGGTCGGAATCTTCACGCCTTCGGCGAGCAGCTTCTGGTATTCGGTGATCACATCGGCGGTGCGTGCACGGGCCTTGAGGGCGCCCATGCGGTCGATTCGCCAGCGGATGACGTCATCGTGGGCCGCAGGGTCCGGCGTCCAGGTCGCCAGCAACTGGTCGTAATCGGCCAGGGCCCGATCGGCGATCACATAACGTTCTTTTTCGCTGCGGGTGGCGAGTTCGGCCAGGCGCACGCGTTCGGCGGCCAGGTCACCTTCGAGACGGCGTTGCGTGACCGGATCAATCAACCCCGGCCGCTGACGCGCCAGGCGCAAGGCCGGCTCCGGCAAACGAGCGCGTTGCAGGGCAATCACGTATTCCCGAGCGACTTCGGGTTTGCTGCCGGCGCGGGTGAAGGCCTGGTCGTACTCAAACAACGCATCGTAAGTGGCACCGGCGCGGGTCAAGGCGTAGGCCAAAGCCAGACGGCGGCCAGGATCATCCGGTTTCGCCGCCACCAGAGCCCTGGCGCGGGCAACCGCCTCGTCAGGTTTACCGGCGTCGGCCTGGGTCATCGCCAGGCCCAGCTGCAGGTCGGCATTTTGCGGTTCAAGGGCCAGGGCCTTGTTGTACACCTGGGTCGCCGAGTCCCAACGCTTGAGGTTGCGATAGGCCCGCGCGGTGGCAGTCAGGGCCTGGGCCGGCAACGCTCGATCACGTCCCTGGGTTTCATAGACCTGTACCACTTCGGCATCCAGACCGGCCCAACTGGCGATCTGCAAGTGATCGCTGATCTGGCCAGTGGAGGCCTGGCTTACCGGCACCTGGCGCAACACCGTCAGCGCAGGCGTGTAGTTGCCGGCCCGCGCATCGCGAACCATTTGATCGTAAGGGGTATCGGCGAGCGCCAGCACCGGCCACAACAATTGGCCGCACAACGCAACGCGAAACAAGGGGCGCAGCCCACGATGAATAAAGGGACCAGCAATACGCGGCATTCGTCAGCATCCTTACATGGCCAGCCGGGTCGCAATGCCCCTTGCCCACTCGTAACGGAAAGCCGGATCGAAAGACCCGGCCAAGCTTTATCGAAGCAGTCTTGCATGCAAGCGTAGTCAATAATTCAAGACACAATATTTCTTCAGATTCGTGGCCGGCCTCCCCTCACCCCGTTTCGGAACCCCAGACAGCAAAACGCCCGGCGTCTGCGTGTTGCAGAGGCCGGGCGTTGCGCTGAAGCCTGCGGTTTTACTGGATGGTGACGTCGCCAGTGCCGCCGAGCTTACTCATCACAAAACCGACAAACTCTTCGAGGGTCATTTTCTGGCCGTTGAAGTCCACCTGATTGTTGGCGTAATGCAACTTGGTGACGACGTTATTACCGTCCAGTTTTGCCAGTTGCGTACCGACCGCCATGCTGCTGAACATGTCGGCGGTTGCGCTCGCCTGATCGGCGATGAGCTTGGCATCGGTCTGACCGTCGATTTGCGACTGCACGGTGAGCAAATCAATGAGCATTGGCTTGGACACCAGTACGTTGAGTTCCAGCAACGCGATCAACTGCTTGACCAATTGGTCCGGCGGCAGGTCCATGGATTGCGGTTTGGTCAGGTCCAGCACCAGGTTGGCGCGGCTTTCGCCGTTGCTGGTGTTGAACGACAGGTTTTCCAGGGCCACCTGGGGACCTGCGGCCAGCAGTTTCTCCAGACCGGTCTTGACCTGTGCCTCTTCGGCCGGGGTCAGGTTCAGCTGCGGCGCCGGCAGGCCGGCGGCAGTGGCTTCGGCGGCGGCCCGCTCGTACGGTTGCAGTTTGGTCTGGTAGATCTGCATCAGCGACATCGTCGACGGGATGTCGAGGTTTTTCAGGCTCATGGCCATCTGCGCAGACCCGATAACCTTGCCGTTCAAGGACACTTCACCGACCTTGTAATCGGCACGCCCCGAAGCGTTGGTGCCTGATTCCCCGGTTTGGTTCTTCATTTCAAAGTTCTTGAAACCGAGTACCGATTGCTTGGGGCCAAAGGTGGTTTTGCTGTTTGTCAGCTCAAGGGTGTTGTCACCGACGTAATAGCCGTAGGTGCTTTTGTTCAGGTTGCTGGCCAGGGTCAAGCCGTTGAGCTCGACCTGCACCGGCGTCTGGTCTTCAGCCACAGTGGTCAGCTTCAGGCTGTCCATGTAACCGTCGGCCTTGACCTTTTGCGCCTGGGCGCTGGCGGCCACGTCGAGTTTCAACCCGGAGAACGTCAGGTTGGACTTGTCATCCAGTGCCGCTTCCAGCGGCAGGAATTCGAGCGAGCCCTTGGTGGAGTTGTCGTAGCCGATGTTGACCACACCCTTGACCGGGGATTTGTCCTTGGCGGCGGCGAACCACTTTTCGGTCAGCGGGGTTTTTTCCAGCTCGTAGTGACTGGTGGCCAGGACTGGCAACCACTTGAACGATACCAGGCGCGAGAACGGCAGCGGGCCGTGTTCGATGCGGTCGACGAACAGCATCTCCATCGGCGCTTCACCAAACATCTCGCCCTCGCCCTTGAGGCGGTAGTGCGCGGTGCTGCTGAACACATGACGCTCCAGCGACACCAGCTCCAGCGACGCCGTGCCGTTGGAGCCTGCCAGCGCGGCTTGCAGTTCTTTGTTGGCGTCGGCGATCGAGCTGTTCAGCACCCCATCGAGTTTGCTGCCGGTGTACCAGGCGCCGCCCGCGCTGATTGCACCGATGGCCACGACAATTCCTAGAAGCACGCCTGCTGATTTATTCATGAAGTACCCGATCAATGTCCATTGTTGAAAGTCTGGTCGTCTTCCCTGAACCCATAACGGGTCGCGGTCACGACTGCGCTGAAAGTGGCGAGGAGATTAGCATTTGCGCCGTGGGACGGCCCAATGATTAAAGGTGAAAGAGTGTCCATGGGCTGCGGCTGCCTGTGGACAACTGGCAGGGGAGAGTTTCGGCGATCGTTCAATCGCCTTCGCGAGCAGCCCTGCCAATACAACCTTACGAATACTGAACCTCGATCTCATCAAGCTGATGATCAAAACTTTTTAGCCGCGCGGTCCACGTATACACCAGCACTTCAAAATCCCGATTGATCACCGCCCCGCCAGTTACCTCCGCGCGTGGGTCACAGAAATCCAGTTGATAGCGTTCGCGGGCCATGGCGTTGGCGACATCGGACAGTTCTCGGGCATTGTTGAGCCAGTGCCAGCCCTCGTCGGCCACTTGCTTGTCCAGCGCCTGGCATTGCTTCTTCAAGGTTTCGAGGCTTTTTTCCAGCGGCGTGCCGGTAAGTTCGCCCATGACTTCCTGAAACGTGCGCCCCGGTTGCCAGTAACTGCCCCAGAAATATCGGTCGAACACCGTTTCTACCCGACGCAAAGCCACCTTGGTGTCCCAGATCAGTACCAGGGTTTTGCCTTGTTCGAGTTGTCGTTTCTTGATGCGCTGGTTCTGGAGCGAAGCCCAGGCGACCACCACGATGGCCATCACGGCGATCAGTGCCGCCGCGCTGTCGAGGAAGATCAGCGCCTTGTCGATCTGGTGGGCCAGCATGACGCCATAGAAATAGGTGGCCGACAGCAAAACCAATGCCGCAATGGCGCACCAGAAGCCGGGAGCGTAAGGGTTTTTCATTATTAGATCCCCATGACCAACGCAAGCCTTGATCGACGGGTTCGCCGCGCGACCCCATCAAATCAAAGCATAGCAACGGCCTCAGGGTTTGCCGGGTTGTGAGCCTTGCGTTCGTCCGCTTTCCCAGCCGCCGCCCAAGGCGAGGAACAAATCGATCTGGCTCATGGCGACCTGGGTGTTGGCCGAGGCCAGTTGCGCCCGTGCATCGGTGTAGGTGCGGGTGGCTTGCAAGTCCGCCAGGAACGACGCGCGACCGGCCTGGAAGAAGCGGTGGGTCTGGTCTGCCGCCAATTGCGCCGACTGTTCGGCGTCCGCCAACGCATCGCGACGCTGAAGTTGCGCGGAATATTGCGCCAGGCCGGTCTGAGTCTCGCGGATGGCGTTGAGTACCACGCCATCGAAATGCGCCAACGCGCCTTGGGTAGCGAACTCGGCCTCACGGATTCGCGCGCGGGAGCCGTTGGACGGTACGGTCCAGGTCAGCAACGGACCGAAGCCCCAGCGATTGGTCGATGGTTTGCCGAGGTTTTCCAGGATGCCGACCGTGCCCACGGTCGCGCCGATGCTGATGTCCGGGTACAACTCACCGGTGGCAATGCCGATGCCGGCAGTGGCCGCCGCCAACTTGCGCTCTGCCTGGCGCACGTCTGGCCGGCGTTTGAGCAGCGCGGCGCCGTCACCCACCGGCAACAATTGGGTAACTTTCGGCAGCTCGGCGCAGTCGCTGGTGCCCGCCGGCAGTTGCTCGACCGGTTTGGCCAGCAGCATCGACAAGCGGAACAACCCGGCCTGACGTGCGGCTTCATAACGCGGTAATTCGGCGCGCAAGGATTTGAATTGGGTTTGCGAGCGGGTGACCTGAGTTTCATCGCCGCGCCCGGCATCGCGCAAGCGCTGGGTCAGGGAGGTGCTCTGGGCTTGCAGGTCGAGGGAATGCTGCGCGATCTCCCGCTCTTCGTTGGCCGCACAAACCTGGGTGTAAGCCCGCACCACATCGGCCACCAGGGTGATGCGCGCGGTGTCCGCTGCCGCCTGGGTCGCATCGGCATTGGCCTTGGCCGCTTCGATGCCACGCTGCAAGGTGCCGAACAAGTCGAACTGATACGAAGTCGTGATGCCGATATCGCCGACGTTGGCCACGGGCACTTTTTCCGGTATCAAGAACGCTTCGCCGGACTCCTGCAAACGCTGGGCGCCGACCTTCACGCCGCCGCTCCAACCGCCCGCCGCCTGCGCTTCGTCGACCTGAGCGCGAGCCCGCGAAAGATTCGCCGCCGCCACCCGCAAATCGGTGTTGGAGGCCATGGCCTGCTGCACCAATTGGTCCAGACGCGGATCCTGATACAACCGCCACCAATCGGCGGGCACCGGTGCCGAGACGACATGTTTGCCGTTCACCGCCAGGTCGCCCTGAAAGTCTTCACGGTGCACGGCCGCCTCATCCGGCAGGTGATAATCCGGCCCCACCACCTGGCAGGCCGACAGCAACAAGCCCAATCCGGCAACCGCCAAACCCGAGGCCCTGCTCATTTCGCCGGCCCCCCGGGTTGATCGTCGATGATCGACACGGTGGCCGTACGCCCCGCAATCATGCGGAAATCTTCCGGCACCTCATCGAAAGCGATTCGCACCGGAATCCGCTGGGCCAACCGCACCCAACTGAACGCCGGATTGACGTTGGGCAACAGGTTGCTGCCGCTGCTGCGGTCACGGTCTTCGATGCCGGCGACGATGCTTTCGACATGCCCGCGCAGGCGCGCACGGTCGCCGATCACCCGAATGTCGACGCTCTGGCCGACATGAATGCCGTCCAGTTTGGTTTCTTCGAAATAGCCGTCGATGTGGAAGGAATTACTGTCGACCACCGACAACACCGGGCGCCCGGCGCTGACGAACTCCTGAGAGCGCGGCGCCCGGTCGTTGACGTAGCCATCCACCGGGCTGCGGATCACCGAGCGGTCGAGGTTGAGCTGGGCGCTGTCCACCGTCACTTGCGCTTCCATCAACGCCACTTCGGCGCGCGCCACCCGGGACTGGCTTTCTTCCAGTTGCTCGGCCGGGACCAGATTGCCCAAGCCACGGTTACGCTTGGCCTCGCGCTGGGCCTGGGCCAAGGTTTCCTGACGGTCGGCGACCGCCGCTTTGGCTTGGCGCAGGGCCAGCTTGAAGCGGTCCTGATCGATGCTGAACAGCACTTGGCCGCGTTTCACCCACTGGTTGTCGCGCACCTCCACTTGCTGGATCAGCCCCGATACATCCGGGGCAATCTGCACGATGTCGGCACGGATGTGCCCGTCCCGGGTCCAGGGCGCGAACATGTAATACATGACCATGCGCCAGACCACGACAATGGCGAAGCTCACGATCAACAATGTCAGGACCACACGGCCGAGGGTCAATAAAGGTTTTTTCATGTCATCAGGTATCGACTGAGTGAGTCCACGGCGCCGAGCAGCACAGCGTAGAGAGCCACGTTGAACAATGCCCGGTGCCAGACCAGACGGTAAAAGTGCAGGCGCGTCAGCACCCCGTGCACCAACAGGAACAACACATAGGTAATGCCCATCAGCACCAGCAGCGTGGGCAGGAACACCCCGCTGATATCCAGATCACCGATCATAAAGGCGCTCCATCGATGCCATGGGGAAGCGGTTCTTCGAGTTCGCCCGTGCCGACAAACTCGACGCCCGGCAACAGCGCCAGACGCAGGCCGCTCAAGGCGTGCAGCAGATGCAGACGGGTTTCGTCATCACCTTGGCCGCCGAGGGCGCGGCGGGTGCGATCGAGGGTCATCAGCAACGGACTCGGCGCCGGCAGGCGTTCGCCAGCCTTGAGGCAGGCCTTGAAGTACTCGCCGACTTCAGCCACCACCTGGCGCAGCAGCGCTTGCGGCGCACCGGGCACTCGCGGCGAATAGGCGAGCAGGTCCAGCAGGTTCAGGGCCACGCGCACTTCGCGCAGGGCGATGCCAGTGTCCTGGCCGGTCATGGCCAGCCGCGGCAAATGCTGCATCAGGCGATCGAGCATCTGCACGCCCATATGCCGGTGTTCGGCCAGCGTGGCCGGCTCGGTCAGGCCGACGATATCGCGCCAGCTGAAACGGGTCAGGCGCTTGGCCGCCAGTTCCGCCCCGAATGGCCGGGCGATCAGGGTCCAGATGAACGCGAACAGTAACCCCATGGGCCCGGCCAGGTTGGAGTTGGTGAAACTGAGAAAATCCGCGTCGTAGGCGCCCTGAATGCTGATGAAGGACGAGGTGTTGACGATGGTCAGCAACATCCCCAGATAAAAACGCGGCTGCACTGTCAGGGTGCCGACGCAAATGAACGGGATGGCGAACGCCAGCACCAGCATCGGGAAGTCATGCAGGTTCGGCAGGATCAGAAACAGATAAAGGCCGGCGAACAGCACCGACAT
Source organism: Pseudomonas sp. 008 (assembly GCF_016861935.1). NCBI lineage: Bacteria > Pseudomonadati > Pseudomonadota > Gammaproteobacteria > Pseudomonadales > Pseudomonadaceae > Pseudomonas > Pseudomonas sp. 008. The sequence goes on from NZ_BOMA01000002.1 coordinate 575,440, forward strand.
CGCGGTCCAGAAAAAGAACCGGTAGATCTGCGGCGCCGGGTCGTCCATCGACGCAAAGAAACTGCACGCCACCGCCGCCAGGATCACCGCGCTGCCGCCGTCGGTCCAGCCGAGCAGAATCCACAGCACCGAGGCGACGATGATCGCGGTGACCGTAGAAGCCGCTGAATAGAGCATCAAGCCACGGTCGAGAAACGGTGACAGTCGCCCCAGGCGCCAGTGCCGATACACCGCGCGCCAGTTGTCCTGACTCTCGCACTGAATGGCGTGTTGCAGACTGCGACAGTCTTGCCACAGGTCGATCCACTCGCCGAGGCGATACAGCGCATTGGAAAACAGCAACTGCTTGCGATCGTCCAGCGCCTCGGCACTGGGTTGCAGCGCTTCGAGCCGGTTTTTCAGGGCCTGCCAGCGGCCGAGGTCAGCGTCTTTGTGGTCAAGCCATTCGCTGGTGGCGGTCAGCAGTGGCGCGAACTTATCCACAAGCTCCGGCGTGCGCCGCTCGAGGGCATAAAGCGCATCGTCGAGGGCGTCGATCACCGGCAACAGATGAATCATCCGACCGCGCAGCTCCTTGGTGTTGCGCACCGTTTGCGCTCGCGCGCCCTCGTGGGGCAGCTGACCGATCATCAATTCCAGGCTGTTGAAGTTCGCCACCATCGATGAGCGCAAGGCGCTGACTTCCTCCGGCTGCACATTGCGGCTAAGGAAACGCAGGCTGTAGGTTGAAGCATCGGCAAACCATTTGTTCACCGAGTCGTTGAACACCGGCGCCAGCCGCCGTGGCCAGAACATGGCGCCGACGACCGCCGCGCAGGCGATGCCGAGAAAGATCTCTTCGGTCCGCGCCTCGGCCACGTCCCACACCGCCAAAGGGTTAGCCACCACCGGCAAGGCGATCAGCGGCAAGGTGTAACCGGCGAGCATCAAGGCGTAGTTGTTGGCGGTGCGCAGGTGCAAGGACAGGAACAGCAAAATCCCGGTCCACAGCGCGATGACCACCACCAGCACATAAGGGCTCTGAACGAACATCGGCACAAACAACACCGCCGCCGCCGCACCGAGCAAGGTACCCGCCGCGCGATACAACGCCTTGGAGCTGGTAGGGCCGAGGAACGGGCTGGAAACGATGTACACCGTGGCCATCGCCCAATACGGACGAGGCATTTGCATGAGCATGGCGATGTACAGCGCAATCATCGAGGCCGCGAACGTGCGCACACCGTAGAACCAGTCCCGCGCCGGGGGCACGCCGGTGAAAAAACCGCTCAAGGCTGAACCACCGGCAGATGATTGGCCGCTTCAAAGGCTTTGAGTACCCGTAGCGCCGCTTCCAGATCACTCTGGTCGATGCCTTCGAGCACCTCCTGGCGCAAACGCACCAACTCAGCTTCGACCGCCTGCACCAACTCGCGACCAGTCGCGGTCAGGCTCAGGCATTTGGCGCGCCGGTCATGAGCGTCTTCGGTACGGCAGACGTAACCGGCATGACACAGCTGATCCAGCAACCGCACCAGCGACGGACTCTCCATCCCGGCCGCCTGCGCGACCGTCACCTGCCGCACACCCTCGCCCAAGCGCCCGATCATCAATAGCGGGGCGGCGCAGGCTTCGGAGATCCCATAGTTGACCAGCGTGGTCTGGCAGATCTTCCGCCAATGCCTGGCGGCCACCACCATGGAGCTGCTGATGTTCATCTGGAGAGCGGCGAGGTTCTTTGGCACGAGGGAATGCACACACTGTTAGTTTGCTAACTATCAATATGGCATTCGAGGGGAAAGTTGGTCAAGTTTTGAAACAAATTGGCGAGCAACGGCCAGACGCGGAAAAAGCTAACAAACTCAGTTTCTGCCCAGTTTTTTTTACCACTCACCAGTTTTTTTTACATTTCGCCATTTCTCTCCAGATTTTTTTACACCCCCCGCCCCTTCCTCAGCATTACATCCAACTGATCCACCACCTCCGCCCAATCCGCGTCATCCAGAATTTCCTCACGCAGTAACTCTGCCTGGCTCTCGCTCCAGAAGAACGCGTCCGCGAGGTGCAGTTCGGGTTTTAGCGGTGAATGGGTGGCGATGAATTTATCGATGCTTTCGGCGTCGTCAGGCAGGCCGAGTTGTTTGAACAGGGCCGGGAGGCTGTGGGTGGGGGATTCCATGTCGGGCTCCTTTGTGATCGCGTATTGGATGGGTGACTGTGGCGCGGCCATTCGCGGGCAAGCCTCGCTCCTACAGGGACGCGCGGTCGAATGTAGGAGCGAGGCTTGCCCGCGATGACGGCAGTTATGTCGACACTAGGCCGACAGACTCAACTCGCAGACCTCGGCATGCGGCACCATTTTCAGATATTCAGGCACGCTCATGTGTACCAGGTTGTTGTGGTTGCCGGCTTCGAGGTAGATGTCTTGCTGCCGGGTCAGCAATGGGTCGATGACCATGTCCAGGCCATAGGATTCGCCCAATGCAGGCACGGCGCCGCGTTCGCAATCGTCGAACAGGTGCGGCAGGTTGCTTTCCCGGGTGACTTGCCATTCGCTGCTGCCACGGACTTTGCTCAGGTCCAGGTGACGGCTGGCGGGCAGCACGGCCATCAAGTAATGCCCGTGGCGATCGTCGAGGATCACCGATTTGGCCACCCGTTCAGCAGGAATGCCTGCGAGCCGCGCCGTTTCAAGGCTGCTGGCCGAGTGCGGATGGGAAACGATGTCATATTCGCAGTGCGCCTTGTCCAGGCTGGTCTGCACGGTTTTTGCCATACGCATGATGCACCTCGGTGTCCGCGACAACGAATGGCGGACGATGGTTAGAATTTTTTCTCTCCATTAAAAGTCTAGGCCCGCGGGTGGAATTCGGCGGGAAATCCGCCCGTCGGATGCGGTCAACAACTGGTCAAAATTCATACAGCCACAGGCTCAACTAGACTTGTACACAGAGCCACGAACGGCTCGCGGACGGATGACTCTCCCGGAGGGTCAAGTGAACATTCGTTGCTGTGTAATTGCGCTGCTGCTGGCCCTGAGCGGACCGGTTTTCGCAGCGGACACCGTTGTAGTGCTGGTTCCTGACCCGATCGGGATCTGGCTGATCACCTTCGGCATTGTGTTTATGATCGCCGAGGCGGCCTTGCCCAATTTTGGCGTGGTCGGATTGGGCGGCATTGTGATGTTTGTGATCGGCGCGGTGATTCTGACCAATGCCGAAGTGCCTGTTCCCTTGATCATCGGCCTGGGGCTGATCAGTGGGCTTCTGTTGATTTTCCTGCTGATCCGCGCCTTGAAAACCCGACCGCGCCGCAACTTCAGTGGCGACGCCGAATTGCTGGGCAGCGTGACGCCGATAACGTCGTTGCAGGCTGGCAATGCTTATGTCGGCTGGGTGCACCTGCAAGGCGAACAATGGCAAGTCATGAGTGCCACACCGCTGAAACCGGGACAACAGGTCCGGGTGGTGGCACGCAAGGGTCTACTGCTGCAAGTGGCCGCGACTGACGCGGCACCGGGTGGAGAATAGTCATGGGTCTGCAATTGGGTTTTGCCGCGCTGCTGTTATTGCTGATTGCACTGGCGGGGTCGACTTTCCGCATTCTGCGCGAATACGAACGCGGCGTGGTGTTCCAGCTCGGACGCTTCTGGCAGGTCAAGGGCCCGGGTCTGATCCTGCTGATTCCGGCGGTTCAACAAATGGTTCGTGTCGATCTGCGAACCGTGGTGCTCGACATACCGCCACAAGACGTGATCACCCGTGACAACGTCTCGGTCAAGGTCAATGCAGTGCTGTATTTCCGCGTGCTCGACCCGCAACGGGCGATCATTCAGGTCGAGGACTTTCTCATGGCCACCAGCCAACTGGCCCAGACCACGTTGCGGGCGGTGCTCGGTAAACATGAACTCGATGAATTGCTGGCCGAACGGGAACGGCTGAACGTCGACGTCCAGCAAGTGCTCGATGCCCAGACCGATGCCTGGGGCATCAAGGTGGCCACCGTCGAGATCAAGCACGTGGACCTCAACGAATCGATGATTCGCGCCATCGCCAAACAGGCCGAAGCCGAACGGGAACGCCGGGCCAAGGTGATCCACGCCGAAGGCGAATTGCAGGCCTCGGAAAAACTCATGCAGGCTGCCGAAATGCTCGGGCGTCAGCCGGGGGCCATGCAGTTGCGCTACATGCAGACGCTGAGTTCGATTGCCGGTGACAAGAGTTCGACCATCGTCTTCCCGCTGCCGATCGAATTGCTCAAGGGGATGGCGGATTTGTCGTCAAAACCCTGAGGAAATAATCTGTGGGCTGCGAGCTTTTTCCAACGCCTCATACGGTTCCCGCACCCAACGTTCCACCCGTTCACGAAGCAATGTTGAGGCTTCGCGATGCTTGTCATCGCTGTCGCCGACAAACACCTGCGACGGCTGCTTGGCATGTTGCCCCACCGCTGCAAACACTTGCCGGCGCTGCTCGATGTCCAACGCAAAGAACGCCGCCAACCGCCCCGCCATCGCCTGCGGCAGTTCGCTGTAATTCACCGCCCAGCCGCCAAATGCCTGGCATTGCGCCAACCCCGTTGCCAGCAACCGCCCCAACCGCCGAGCGATGTAATCCTCACGGCCGCTGAACGGGAATTCGTCATCCAGCACACTGGCGCCAATCATCCCCGGCACCATGTGCACGCCCGGGCGACGCAGATGCGAGACAGCAATTTCCAGCGGGTCGCGATAAAGAAACAGCCACGGTGTTTCAGGGAAGCATTCACGCAGCAACGGCAGTTCACCGATGTTCCAGGCGTCGAGCTTGATCACCAGCCGTTGCTCCACGCCGCGCCGACATTGTCCGTAGGCCGACAGTAACCCTTTGATCGCCGCACGGCGCTCGACAGCAGGCAAATCGCTGCGTAGCAACGCGTCCAGTGGCGGAGGTTCGCTGATGACAATGTGGTTGTCGAGTTGCGCCAGCATCTGGCTGACCAGGGTCGAGCCACAGCGGGAGGCGTGAAAGATAAAGGCGCTCGGCGTCAGGCCGGGACTGCAAGCCTGCCAGTCAGCGAGGGTCGACAATGCCGTTTTTCGGCGAAATGCCTGATTGAACTGCAGTCGCAGCGCATCCTCCACGGCGTCACGAAAAAACGGCTGATGCAGCCGCGTGTCACCGAACCAGCACCAATCGACTTGCCATTGCCCAGCCTCTTGCCACACGCGAATCGGCAACCAGCCATCGAGGTTCAGGCGCTCCATTGTTCAGTCCACTGGCGGCGACCATCGCGCATCGCCGCACGTAATTCTTCGCGGGTGAACACAAGGCCATGCTCGGCGGCCAGCTCCAGAGTGCGGGCGACAAAGGCTTCATTGTCCCGCAATCCCTGCAAGGTCTTGCACAGCTGCGGATCGCTGGCCAGCAGTGCCTTGAATTGCTCTAAAGCTTGATCACCGACTAGCGGCGACGGCGTGGTTGCCCCCCCATCGATAATCGCCTGCTCCAGCCAGGCACCGGGCCGGCAATCGAGCACCAGATGAATCCGCGTCTGGGTATCGCGATTGTCCACGCGATGAGGTCGCGCCAGGTCGAGGTACCAGCACTCGCCAGCGGCCATCGGCATGCGTTGGCCGTCCAGCATGAAGTCCACTTGAGGGGGGCTGAGCAGCGGGATGTGCAGACGCAAGTCCGCATCCGGCTCGCCCAGGTCATAGTCACGATGCTCATGGATACGCCCGCCCGGGCCAAGTCGCAACAGGCGCGCACAGACAATCTCCAGCGGCAGATCCCGCAGCCCTTGCTGCCATCGACCATCCCGTCGCCAGGGTTCGCGCAATCGAGGCTCACCGATTCCGGGTGCCAGCTCGGTCAAGGCATCGGCCGCGGAAATCAGCGCCACACCGCTCCAGTCGCCGGTGTAGTAAGCGCTGTTGAAATGACCGTGCCAGTCGTCCTCACCGATCGCCGCCAGCGCCTGCAACAGCAACGGCAAATCCACCGTCACCGGCAATCGGGAGAATGCCGGTCGGCTCATCGTTTTGGCAGCACCGCACATTCGCCGAGCCAGGTCAGCAAACGGTCAAGACAGGCCTCGACCGATTGCGCGCCCGTATCGAGCACCAGCGACGCACACGGCGGTGGTTCGTAAGGCGCGGAGACACCAGTGAACCCAGCCAACTCACCCCGTCGAGCCCTGGCGTAATGACCTTTGGGATCACGCTGCTCACACACCGCCAAAGAGGCGCTACACCAGACTTCGCGGTAATCCTCGCCCAGCCGTCGGGCAAACAGTTCACGCAACTCCACCAAGGGCGCGATCATCGCGAGAATGACAATCTGCCCATTCTCGACCAACAGCGCCGCCAGTTCGCTGGCGCGGCGGATGTTTTCCAGGCGATCACTGTCGGTGAACCCCAGATCGCGATTGAGCCCGACCCGCAGTCCATCGCCATCGAGCACCACACTCTGTATGCCATGTTCGAACAGCTCGGCGTGCAGTGCCTGGGCCAATGTCGACTTGCCCGCCGCCGGTAAACCGGTCAGCAGAATCGCCGTGCCGCGATGGCCGTTGCGGGCCTCCCGTTGGGCACGGCTGATGCTCGCCGTCGGCGCCAGCAGGTTAGTGGACCGGGGCATGGGCCACCGGCGGTACTGAGATGTTGCCCGCCGCCCACGCCTCTTCGCGATTGGCCAGTGCGGTAGCGATGGACTGGACTTCGGTAGATTGCACTTCGTCCGGCAGCGGATCGAGACCGGCGCTGGCGAAGATTTGCCCGTAAGCGTTGCGCAGGTCAGCGTAGGACAGGTCGCGACGCAGATCGGCCTGCAACGTGTTCAGTTCGCCCTGGATCAGATCCAGTTCGCCCAGCCCGGCCGCCTGATAGCGGTTGCGCAGCTGGCCGATGATTTGCCCGTCGATGTTCGACAACTGCTGATTGGTCTGGAACTGCCGCAGTGCTTCGCGGTAGTTGGCGTTGGCCACGTAGAGCTGGGCCAACACTGCGATGGACATCGCCTGACGACGTGCCGTGGCGACTTCTTCGCCGGCCTTGGCGACGTCGATCGCGGCGGGTGCGGAAATCACATTGAACAGGTTCCAGGTGACTTTCACCCCGTAATCCGCCCAGCTCTGTTCCACCAAAAACGAGTTGCTGTCGTAATGCCCGCCAGCGGAGAACTCCAGCCCTGGTAACAGGCGCAGCATGGCTTTGCGGGTTTCGGCGGCGCTGATGCGGGTCTGGTAATCCTGCTCGCGCAACTCTGGCCGACTGGTCAGGGCTTCCTGCTCCAGGCTGGCGAGGTCGACCTTGAGTTCCGGAATGACGTAATCGTCCTGAGTCGCCAGCGTCAGCTCGGTATTCAGTGGCAGGTTGATCAGGGTCGCCAACTCGGTTTTTGCCAGCGACAGCGCGCGGCGTTGCTCTTCCAGTTGCCGGGTGGCTTCGATCAGCGAGCGCTGATAAGCCAACGACTGGATCGGATCGCCGATACGCTGTTGGCTCATGCTCTGACTATTCTCACGGGCGGTATCGACCCGGGCCATGAGGCTGTCGATTTGCTTGAGCAAACGTTCGGCGGCCACGGCTCGCCAATAGGCCGAGCGCACGTCCTGGACGATGGTGTTGATCACCTTGCGCCGACGTTCCTGCACGATCAGCCGCTGATCGCCCTGCTGTTTGGCGCTGATGTAGCTGACACCGAAGTCGAGCACGTTCCAGACCATGGTCAGGTCCGCCACGTCACGGTCGCGGTCCTGGGAGGTCGATGGTTCCAGAGACTGGGTGCCGGTGCGCACGCTCTGGCTGCTGGAGGCGTTGACGTTGTTGCGCCCCACGTAACCGGCATCCAGCGCCATGCGCGGCAGCATGTCGAAACTGGCGAGGTCGAGTTGGCGCTTGGCCAGGGCTTCTTCCATGATCTTGAGCCGGCCTTCGAGGTTGTATTTCACCGCGCGGGCCATGGCCTGGTGCAGGGTCAGCGGGCCGCTGAGGGGCTCCTGACCCTTGTACATGTTTTGCAGATCGCTTTTGGCGCGCTGTTGGCTGACGCTGCGTTCGATCGGTTGACTGGTGACTGCACATCCGCTGATCGCCAGCGCCAGCAGGCTGGCGCCGAACAACTTATGACTTCTTTTCATCCTTGTATTGCCCCCGGTGCCGCACTGCTTTAATGATTTTTTCAGGCCTGCATTTCACTGATACCGACCTGTTGCAAAGCCGCGGCCAAGCTGTCGACCTGCCGTTGCTCGGTGTCTTTGAGCTGTTGTAATTGCTGGCCAAGACTCGGTGCGCCAAACACGCCGCGCAGCCCTTGGGAAGCATCCCCCGCTTTGATTGACTGATTACCAAAGGTGTTCAGCGAATCCCCCTCGCTACTGGTGGCCTGATTGAACAGGCTCGACAGCGTGCTGCTGCCGAAGACCCCGCCATCGCCCCCGCCAAAGCCGAGGAAGCCGTGGCCTGAGCCATCGCCACCGTTGTCGCTGCTGGTGAATACCTGGGCAATAAAACTCGGCGTCAGCGCCCCGTGGTTTATGAAAATGTCACCCAGAGGCCGAATGCCATTGCCCATCACCCGTTGTTCAAACAACGGGGCAAAGGTCAGTGGCGAGCCGAGATCGCCAGTGGGTGGGGTGAAGATGATCGGTTGCAATGGCACGTTCGGTGGATCGGCCACGACCACCGGTGTCAACACCAAGGGCGGCGGCGTCGGTACGGTGTCGATCGTGTAGTTGTTGGACACCGCGACGCTGGCGCCCAGGTTGCCCGCCAGGTCCGTCACATTGCTGGTGTCCAGCGCAATGAAGTTGCTCGGGTCGGTAATGTTCGCGGTGGGCGTGAAAGTGCCGGTCCAGGTCTTGCCGCCGTCGCTGCTGGCCAGATTGGTCAGTTCACCGTTGGTCACGCTCAGGTCCGACAAGTCGAAGTTGCTGACCGCTTCGCTGAACGTGAAGGTCACCAGTGTCGTCTGGCCAATTCCCAACACCGGATTGGCAACCACGATGGTGGCGGTCGGGCGGGTCGCATCGAGCGCATAGTTGTTGGAGATAGCGATGCTGGCGCCGGCATTGCCCGCGGCGTCGAGCACATTGCCGGTGTCGAGCAGGATCAGGTTGGTCGTGTCGTTGATACTCGCGGTCGGCGTGAATGTCGCGGTCCAGGTCACACCACCGTCGCTGCTGGCCAGGTTGGACAACACGCCGTTGGCCACGCTGAGGTCGGACAGGTCGAAACCGGATACCGCTTCACTGAAGGTAACGGTCACCGTGGTCGTCTCGCCGATACCCAGTTTATTGTCCGCGACCACAATGGTCGCGGTCGGGCGCACGGTGTCGATGGCGTAGTTGTTGGAGTCGGTCACGCCGACGCCGCTGTTGCCCGACACGTTGGTCACACCGCTGTTGTCCAGGCGGATCAGGTTAGTGGTGTCCGTGACGCTGGCGGCAGGCGTGAAAGTCGCCGTCCAGGTCACGCCGCCATCGCTGGACGAAACGCTGCTGAGGGTGCCGTTGGCAACGGTCAGGTCAGCGTTGGTGAAACCGCTCACCGCTTCGCTGAAGGTAATGGTCACCAGCGATGTTTCGCCGGCCTTGAGGGCACTGTCGGCAACTACGATGGTGGCGGTCGGCACCTGGGTTTCCACTACATAATTGGCCGAGTTGGTGGTGCCTGCCCCAGTGTTGCCAGCCACGTCCGACACGCCGCTGTTGTTCAGGGTAATGAGGTTGCTGGCGTCGGTAACCCCGGCAGTCGGGGTGAAGGTCGCGGTCCAGGTGATGCCGCCGTCGCTGCTGCTGACCGCGCTCAAGGTACCGTTGGCGACGCTCAAGTCACTGTTGTCGAAACCCGTCACCGCTTCGCTGAAGGTGATGGTCACCAGGGCGGTTTCCCCCGGTTTCAGGGTCGAATCGCTCAACACGATGGTCGCCGTCGGACGCTGGCTGTCGATGGCGTAGTTGTTGGAATCAGTGGTGCCGCTGCCGGCGTTGCCCGCCAGGTCGCTGATCCCGGTGTTGTCCAGGGTGATCAGGTTGGTGGTGTCGGTGATGCCCGCCGAAGGCGTGAAGGTCGCCGTCCAGGTGATGCCGCCATCGCTGCTGCTCACCGCACTCAGCGTACCGTTGGCGATGGTCAGGTCGGCGTTGGTGAACCCGCTCACCGCTTCGCTGAAGGTGATGGTCACCAGCGAGGTTTCGCCGATTTGCAGCGCTGTGTCCGCAACCACGATGGTGGCCGTCGGGCGCACGGTGTCGATGGCATAGTTGTTGGAATCGGTGGTGCCGCTGCCCACGTTACCGGAGGCGGCCGCCTGCACGCCGGTGTTGTCCAGGGTGATCAGGTTAGTCGCGTCGGTGATGCTGGTGGTCGGGGTGAACGTTGCCGTCCAGGTGATGCCGCCATCGCTGCTGCTCACCGCCGTGAGCGTACCGTTGGCGATGGTCAGGTCGGCATTGCTGAAACCACTCACCGCTTCGCTGAAGGTAATGGTCACCAGCGACGTTTCACCGATTTTCAGCGCGTTGTCGGCGACCACGATGGTGGCCGTCGGCAGCACCGTATCGATGGTGTAGTTGCCTGAGTTGGTGGTGCCGCTGCCGGTGTTGCCGGCCACATCGGTCACACCGGTATTGTTCAGGGTGATGACGTTGCTCGTGTCATTCACGCCGGCGGTTGGGGTGAAGGTCGCGGTCCAGGTGATGCCACCATCGCTGCTGCTCACCGCCGTGAGCGTACCGTTGGCGATGCTCAAGTCACTGTTGTCGAAACCCGTCACCGCCTCGGAGAAGGTGATCGTCACCAACGACGTTTCTCCGGCACTCAGGGTGGCGTCCGCCAGGACGATGGTGGCCGTCGGGCGTTGGCTGTCGACGGCGTAGTTGTTGGAGTCGGTGGTGCCGCTGCCGGTGTTGCCGGCCCCATCGGTCACCCCGGTGTTGTCCAGGGTAATCAGATTGGTCGCATCGGTGATGCTCGCCGCCGGTGTCAGGGTGGCGGTGTAGGTGATGTTATCGCTGGTGCTCAGACTGCTCAGGGTACCGTTGCTCACCGTCAGGTCGGCGAGGCTGAAGCCGGTCACCGCCTCGGAGAAGGTGATGGTCACTACCGAAGTCTGACCCACCGCCAGCGCCGAGTCCGCGACCACGATGGTGGCCGTCGGACGCACGGTATCGATGGCGTAGTTGTTGGAATTGGTGGTGCCGCTACCGGCGTTGCCCGAGGCGTTGGTCACACCGCTGTTATCCAGGGTGATGACGTTGCTGGTGTCGGTGATGGCGCTGGTCGGGGTGAACGTGGCCGTCCAGGTGATGCCGCCGTCGCTGCTGCTCACCGCGCTCAGTGTACCGTTGGCGATGGTCAGGTCGGCGTTGGTGAAACCGCTCACCGCTTCGCTGAAGGTGATCGTCACCAGTGAGGTTTCACCGATTTTCAGCGCATTGTCGGCCACCACGATGGTCGCCGTCGGCAGCACCGTATCGATGGTGTAGTTGCCGGAGTTGGTGGTGCCGCTGCCGGTGTTGCCCGCCAGATCGCTGACCCCGGTATTGTTCAGGGTGATGACGTTGCTCGAATCATTCACGCCGACGGTCGGGGTGAAGGTCGCGGTCCAGGTGATACCGCCGTCGCTGCTGCTCACCGCCGTGAGCGTACCGTTGGCGATGCTCAGGTCCGCGTTGGTGAAGCCGCTGACCGCTTCGCTGAAGGTAATGGTCACCAGCGAGGTTTCACCGGCACTCAGGGTAGTGTCGGCCAGCACTATCGTGGCGGTCGGGCGCACCGTGTCGATGGCGTAGTTATTGGAATCGGTGGTGCCACTGCCGACGTTGCCCGCCAAATCGCTGATCCCGGTGTTGTCCAGGGTGATCAGGTTGGTGGTGTCGTTGATGCTGGCGCTCGGGGTGAAGGTCGCGGTCCAGGTGATGCCGCCGTCGCTGCTGCTCACCGCCGTGAGCGTACCGTTGGCGATGGTCAGGTC